>NZ_JPMX01000052.1:0-16241 GCF_000761485.1 Modestobacter caceresii | reverse complement strand
CGTGCGTTGGCTGGCCGGGGAGCCGCTGCTGGCACGGTCGTTCGAGCGGTTGGACGTCACGCGGCTGCACACCACGGTGGAGGACCGGTCGCTGCGGAAGGAGATCGAGCGCGCTTCGCGGCGGGCCCGCAAGCGGGTCAGCGACCGGGCGCTGCCGCGGTTCACCGAGGAGCGGGAGGACGGGCGGCGGATCATCGAGGAGCCGCCGTTGATCACCCGGCTCGACCGGGACGAGGCCGCCGAGGTGGTCGATGGGCTGGACGGCTACGTCGACACGCTGCCGTCCCACTGGCGACGGGTCCTCAGCGGGTACACGGTCGTGGACGTCGCCCACAAGGTGGTCGGGGTGGGGAGCGTGGGGCTGCGTGCCTACGTGGCCCTGTGCGAGGGCAGCAGCCCGGACGACGTGGTGTTCCTGCAGCTGAAGCAGGCCCGCCGGCGGCACCGTCCCGTCCACGCCCCCGGACCGCACTGCTGCGGCGTCCCTGCGTGAGGACCGAGGCGCGTCGGTCACCGCCTCCGGTGGAACGCCAGACTCGTGAGAGACACCAGCACGACGACCGCCGCTGCCTCGATCCAGAACGACTCCCACCACAGCAGCGCGCTGGTGGACTCCACGAAGCCGAACAGGCCCACGGTCGTGGACACGATGAGCGCGCCGAGGGAGCCGACGGCGAGCGCGGCCCCGGTCGCCGCGACCCAGGGGAGCCAGCGGCGCGGTGCGACGACGAGCGCGAGCGCGCCCAGCAGCCCGAGCGCGGCGTTGACCAGGAAGGACGGCCCGATGACCGGGATGCCGTCGTAGCCCTGCTGCCACAGGTGGGCGTGCACAGCGGCCATGGCGGCCAGGAGCAGGGCCCCGAGCGATCGGAGTGCCCAGATCAGCGTCTCGGAGCGCGGGGATGCCAGGGTGGTCATCACACGACCGTGACGGTGAGTTCCATGCCCATGCCCCGGTGGTTGCCCACGGAGCAGTAGAAGACGTACTCGCCCGGCGCCAGGTCCACCTCGATGGTCCCCGACTGCCCCGGCGACAGGATCTCGCTGGCAGCGACCTCGGAGCCGGCGGCGTCCTCGATCACCAGGTCATGGCTGGCGGAGCCGTCGTTGGCCACCTCGATCGTGTAGCTGCCCGCCGCCAGTTCCTCGTCGGGCAGTTCGATGCCGAAGTCGACCAGGGACGCCGAGAGGTCGCCGCCCACGGACGCCGGGGTCTCCGAGCCGGCGTCGGATCCCTCCGGGACCGCGGTCTCGGGCTGCTCGGCGACCGAGGTCTCGGGCTGCTCGGCGACCGCGGTGGTAGCCGCGCTGGCGGGCGCGTCGGAGTCGGCGGAGCAGGAGCTCAGCGCAGCGACGGTCACCGCCAGGGTGAGAGCCGCCGCCGGTCGAGCCACCCGACGGTGGAGGACGGCGCGCGCACTGGTGCTGCGGGAGGGGGAGGTGATGGGCACGGTGACTCCTCGGGTTGGCGCGCTCTCCCCGGAGGAAGGGCTGTCACACGGCCTTCGGCAGTCGAGGCCCTTCCGGTTCACGACCGAGACCGACGCGCAGGCGGCGCCCTGCGCCGACCTCGTGCAGCCGTCGGCAGGCGTGAAGTCAGGACCTGTCGGGCGTGGTGACGAACGGCCCGGACGTGCGCACGGCTACTGCGTCGACGTGCTCGAGGCGTTGCGGCGGGAGAGGAGGTGCCCGCTCAGGAGCACGACCGCGAAGATGCCGATCACGACCAGCGTGGTCGTTCCCGACCACGGCAGCGTGCTCCCCGGCGCCTCGTCGCTCGTCGCCATGGTGGTGTCCGTCGCCGTGTCGGAGCCGGCCGCGGTGCCGGACCCGGCCGGTGTCTGGGAGGCGGCCGGTGTCTCGGAGCCGGCCGCCGGCGTCTCTGAGCCCGCTGGCGTCTCGGAGCCCGTCGGCGTCTCGGCGAGGGACCGGAGCTGTTCGCTCAGCGTGACGACCGCCTGGGTCCAGTCTCGTGCCGCCAGCTCCGGGCCCACCTCACTGGCCAGCACGGCGTCGACCTCCGCCACGGGCAGCGGGAAGCCCTCGGCCACCCACCACCCGTAGTCGTAGGTGCCCCCTCCGACGGCCACGGCGAGGAGGATGTCCGCGTCACCGAGTCCGGACAGCTCGGCGGTCCGTCGAGCCCATTCACCGGCCGGCACGGCGTCGAAGTCGGAGACGAAGACGGCGTGGAGACCGATGTCGCGTTCGGCCTCCAGCCGGTCCACGGTCTGCTGGACGACCTGTCGACCGGCCGCGCCGATCACGACGCTGTCATCCGTGAGCTGCCCCGACACCTGCCTCGGCGGGCCGGCCGACGCCGGCCCGGCAGCGAGGAGGACGAGCACCAGTGCACCGAGGACCGTCCATGTCCTGCGCATCCCACCATCTCCAAGGTCCATCGAGGTCGAGCTCCTGTCGGGGCGGCACGGTGTGCGCGGGATGCGCGGCCGTAGCGGTGGCCGTGGGCGGCCACGGCCGGCTCACCGCGTCCAGGGGACGTGAGAGCCGATCGCGGGTCGGTCGACCCGTGCAGGGTTCGGCGTGACCGCCGCTGCTGGATGGGTCGTCGTCCTCACCGGGCGGCCCCCGTACAGGGAACGTCCGGGCGCACGCCCCAAGCGCCGGCTGACTGCACGCTCTCGCTACGTCGAGATGCCTCACGGTGACGGAACGTGAATCGGCCGATCGGACATCCATCGTGTGACCGCTCTGCGAATGCCCTTCGTGCGCGGGACGACGACTCGGTCATGGCACCGGGTCGGGGACGCCCGGATGTGTGCGGAGAGTGAGCGGATGTCGTCTTCACGTGACAACGGGACCAGCCGATGAGCGTCGACCGGGAGACCGCGTCCCAGCAGCAGAGTCCGGGATCGACGGTGACCGCGACCCCGGCCGTGCGGGAGTCCGTCGGGGGCGTCTCGGGGCTCCCGCACGCGTGCGACCCGGTCCCGTCGGGCGACGTCTCCGGGACGCCGTCGAGCACCGCGGCGTCGCTGCGGTCGACGCCCCGACTGGTGGGCATCGACGCTGCCCGCGGCCTCGCCCTGGTCGGGATGATCGCGGTGCACCACTTCGAGGCGACCGATGCGGACGGGACGTCGTCCCTGGCCTGGACCCTGGCGGCAGGCAAGTCGGCGGCGCTGTTCGCCCTGCTGGCCGGGGTGGGCATCGCCTTCACCACGGGTGGCCGTCGACGACGGCCGACGGGACGGATGTGGAAGGCCCAGGCGGCGTCGCTGCTGGTCCGCGCCCTCATCATCGGCGCGGTGGGGCTGGCCCTCGGCCACCTGGTCCCGACGGACTCAGCCGGGGTGATCCTCCCGTACTACGCCGCCCTGTTCGTGCTGGCCGTCCCGCTGCTGTCCCTGTCCAGTCGTGCCCTGGTGGTGCTGGGCACGGTGATCGTGCTCGCCGTGCCCGGTCTCAGCCATCTGCTCCGGGCCGGCACGGAACCGGTGACCGTCCCCAACATGACCGTCACCGACCTGGTCGACCATCCCCTGCAGGTGCTGATCGAGCTCACCGTCACCGGCCAGTACCCGGCGCTGGCGTGGATGGCCTACCTGTGTGTCGGGCTCGCCGTCGGTCGCGCCGCGCTCTCCAGCCGGGCAGTCGTGGGGGCGGTGATCCTGGTCGGTGGCGCACTGGTCGCTGTCTCGATGGGCGTGTCATGGCTGCTGCTCGACGTCGTCGGCGGCCGCGCGCGGCTCGACCAGGTGGCCCTGCAGTCGATGACGCCGCAGGAGTACGCCGATGTCACGACCTCCGGGTGGAACGGGACGACCCCGACGGACACCGGCTGGTGGCTGGCCACGAGGGCGCCGCACTCCAGCACCTCGCTCGACCTCGCGTACACGATCGGCGTCGCGCTGGCGGTGCTCGGGGCGTGCATCCTGCTCGGTCGCATGACGACCACGCTGCTGCGACCCCTGGCCGCAGCGGGGAGCATGACGCTGACCCTCTACTGCATGCACTTGGTGATGCTCAGCGCGCCTGCCGTCCCCGGTGGACCGACCGGCTTCCTGGTGCAGGTCGCGGTGCTGGTGGCGTTCGCCCTCCTCTGGAGCCGCCACCACGCCCGAGGCCCGTTCGAGGAGCTCGTCGCCGAGGCTGCCGGCGCCGTCCGCAGGAAGGTCCTGGCCGCACCGAGGACGGGGCACCGCGGCGCCCACCGCAAGCGCTGAGACCGGGCGGGGTGACGAGGCGTGGGCCGGGCTCTGCAGCACCCACTTCTGGGTCGACCGGACGGCGGGCATCACGGGGGCGAAGCTCGCAACGGTGCCGAGGTCGCTGGTCGTCACGGTGACCCCGGCGGGGGAGCCCGACGTCGCGAGCAGCTCTGCGGCGGGGGTGACCGCCGCGAGCCCGTCCGGCCCCTGCCGGCTGGCGATGGTGCCGCCGGTGGCGAGCAGGTGCACCCGTCCCATGCGACCTCCGTCCGGTCCTGGCGCCGGCACTGGGGCGACGACGTGCCCCACGGTCCTCCGTTCACCGCGCGTCGGCGACCGGAGGTGCCCCGGCGGTCGTGCAGGGACCTCGTACCCTCCTCCGGCATGCAGCCCCCTGGAGCGGTCGACTCGGGCCGTTCCTGGGGTGGGGGTGCCTTCTGACACCAGCGCCGGGATCGGGTCGGCGGTGGGCGCTCCGCTCGCCGGTGCGGCCGTCGATGCCTCCGGTTCCTACACCCCGGCCATCGCCGGGTGCCTGGCCCTCGGGCTGACCGCCCACCTGGCCGTGCTCAGCGTCGGTCGCTCCTGAGCGCCGCGGGGCGCCAGGATGCCGGTACCTGTGGGGCACGGACCCCCCGGTCATCGCGATGGCCTGGTCGGTCGCGGGGCCGGGTGGCGCGGGACCTGCCGAGGGGCCCGCGCCGGGCCTACCGTCTCGGCGTGGACGACGTGGCGGCTGCCCTCGCTGCCTCGAACTTCTCCCGGTTGCCCCCGCCTGCCCTCCAGCGGCTGCTGGCGGGGGCGCGCCGCACCCGGGTGCCGGCGGGCTCGGTGACGCACCGGGAGGGCGAGGCGGTGCAGCACCTGGAGCTGGTCGTCGACGGCCTCGTCCGGGTCTTCGTCACCGCGCCGGACGGGCGCAGCATGACCGTGCGCTACGCCCGGCGCGGCGCGCTGATCGGTGCCGTCTCCCTCTACGCCGAGGGGTTCCGGATGCCGGCGAGCACGCAGGCCGTCGTCGACACGACCGTCCTCCGCTTCTCCCCGGACGTCGTGCGCCGGGCGGCGTCCGGGGATGCCCACGTGGCCGAGGCGTTGCTGCACGAACTGGCCGACCGGGTGCTGAGCTTCGTCCACGAGATCACCGACACCGCCTTCACCAGCGTGCGGCACCGGGTGGCCCGGCACCTGCTGGACCTGGCGTCGCAGGAGTCCTGGGCCGGTGCCGGAGGGCGCCCGACGCTCACCGTCGAGGTCAGCCAGCGCGAGCTCGCCGACGCCGTGGGCAGCGTGCGGGAGGTGGTCGGGCGCGCGTTGCGCGAGCTGCGGGAGTCGGGGGCGATCAGCACCCACCGGGACCACATCGAGATCCTCGACCCGGTGCGGCTCAGCCACGAGCAGGGTGGGACCTGGGTCCCTGACGGGCCGCACCGCTGACCCCGACACTGCCCGCATGACCAGCGCGGTGGGGGCAGGGGACGTCCAGGACCGGGTGGCCGCGGTGGGTGACCCGGCCGCCGCCGCACTGCGCGCCACCTTCGAGGGCGAGGTGCTGGTCCCGGCCGACGGCGGCTACGAGGAACACCGCCGCGTGTGGAACGGGTCGATCGACCGGCACCCAGCGGTCATCGCCCGCTGTGCCAGCGTGGCCGACGTCCGTGCCGCGGTGCGCTTCGGACGGGACCACCGGCTGACCATCGCCGTCCGGGCCGGTGGCCACAGCTTCCCCGGCCTGTCGACGTGCGACGGCGGCCTGCTGATCGACCTCCGGCCGATGAACGAGGTCCGGGTCGACCCGGCCGCGCGGGTCCTCGACGCCCAGGCCGGGGTCCTGCTGCGCGAGGTCGACGAGCGGACCCAGGAGCACGGCCTGGCCGTGCCGGCCGGGATCGTGTCGCACACCGGGCTGGCCGGGCTGACCCTGGGCGGCGGGATCGGCTGGATCATGCGCAAGTACGGACTGACCATCGACTCACTCCTCTCGGCGGATCCGGTGACCGCCGACGGCGACGTCGTCCGCGCCGGCGAGGACGAGAACGCCGAGCTGTTCTGGGGGCTGCGCGGCGGAGGTGGCAACTTCGGTGTGGTCACCGACTTCCGGTTCCGGCTCCACCCGGTCGGACCGCAGGTGATGGCCGGCGCGACCTTCTGGTCGATGGACGACGCCGAGGAGGTGCTCCGCGCACACCGGGACTGGATCACCGACTGCGCGGACGAGCTGATGACGATCGTGGTGCAGCGGCTCGCGCCCGCCCTCCCCGTCGTCCCGGCGGAGCTGGTCGGCCGGCCGGTGATCGCGGTGGCGGCGTGCTGGGCCGGTGACGTCGACGAAGGACGCGAGGTGCTGCAGCCGATGCGCGACGTCGGTTCACCGGTCCTCGACCTGTTCGCGCCGAAGCCGTTCCTCGCCCACCAGCAGATGTTCGACCCGTCGTTCCGCCACGGGTGCTCCTACTACGTCCGTTCCTGCGACGTCGACGTCCTGACCGACGAGGTGATCGACGTCGTGGCGGAGCACGGCCGGATGATCACCTCGCCGATGAGCAGCATCGCGTTGTGGCAGCTGGGCGGCGCGGTCGCCCGGGTCGCCGACGACGCGACCGCGTTCACCGGACGCTCCTCCGGGTTCACCTTCGACATCAACGGCAACACCCCCACCGCGGACGGCTTCGAGGACCAGCGGCAGTGGGCCCGCGACTACTGGACGGCCCTGGCCCCGTTCCACACCGGCGTCTACGTCAACTTCCTGATGGAGGAGGGGAGCTCACGCGTCCGGCAGTCCTACGGCGACGCCACGTACCAGCGGCTCCGTGCCCTCAAGCAGGCGTACGACCCGTCCAACGTGTTCCGGCTCAACCAGAACATCCCCCCGGACTGAGCGGAGGCCGGCCGGTCCTGGCCGACGGGCCGCGACCCGGTGCACCTCCCCTCAGCCGGACCCGGGTGCCGATCAGTCGGCGTAGAGCTCGTCGATCACCGCCCTGGCGAGTTCGACGGCGGGGTCGTCGCCGTTGGGCGCGGGCGCGGTGGAGGTCCAGGTGACCACGGTGATGTCCCGGACCGGGTCGTGGCCCATGAAGGAGTTGGTCCCGGGCAGCTCGCCGGTGTGCCCGTACAGGGGCCCGAAGCGGGCGAGGGCGAGTCCGTAGCCGGCGCTGTCCGGGTCGTCCGGGTCGACCGGTTGCACGCTGTCGATCCGCTGCTGCTGCAGCTGCGGGCTGAGCAGGCACCCGTCGACCAGTTCCTCGACGTAGTCGGCGAGGTCGCGCGCGGTGGAGATCCCGGCGCCCGCTGTCCACCCCCAGGAGGGGTTGGCGGCGGTGACGTCCATCGGCTCGAGGGTGCCGGCGCGGGCTGCTGCCTGGACCTCCGGTGGGAGCACGGGGCTGTCGATGGTCTCCACGTTCGTGCCGAACGTGTACATCTGCGGGTGGGGTTCGGGGATCGAGGCGTCGGTCAGGGCCGGGAAGGAGGTCTCGTCCAGCCGCAGCGGGTCGAAGATCCGGTCCTGGAAGGCCTGCTCCACCGGTAGCCCGGTGAGCTGTTCGATGATCAGTCCCAGCAGCACGTAGTTGGTGTTGGAGTAGAGGAACCCCTCGCCCGGGGGGAAGGCGGGCGGCATGGCCAGGCCGATGGCGAGCAGCTCCTCCGGGTCCCACACCCGGCCGGGGTTGCTGTCCAGCTGTTCGTTCAGCCCGAGGTCGGTGGTGTAGTTGGCCAGCCCGCTGCTCATGTCCAGCAGCTGGGCGATGGTGATGTGGTCCCCGTTGGGCACGTCCGGCCGGTACTCCGAGACGGGGTCGTCGAGGCTGAGCCGGCCCTCGTCGACCAGCTGCAGGACCACCGTCCCGGTCCAGGTCTTGGTGTTGCTGCCAATCCGGACGTGGTCGGCGAGCGTGACCGGCTCGGTGCCGTGCCAAGTCCGGGTGCCCATCGTGGTGGTCCAGTCGCCGAGCTCGGGGGACCGCACGAGGACGGCGGCGCCGGTGACCGCCAGGTCCCGCATGAGCCGGTCGAGCTCGGGCTGGACCGCCGCGGCGTACGCCGGGTCATCCGCCGCCCACCACGCCCAGCGCGGTGACGCGTGCGCCTGGGTGGGGGTCACGACCAGCAACGCCACCGCCGTCGTCGTCGCGATCGAGGTGGCCAGTGCACCGGATGACCGGTGGCGACGCGACCCGCACGAGCGCTCTGGAGCTGTCATGGTCGACCTTCCGGTGGGTGTCCGGTCCGGGGTGGACGGGTGGCTGTGGTGTGTGTCGGGGGGCGTGCCGGGGTGCACCGTCGGTGTCACAGCGCCTGCTGGAACTCGGCGGCGACGGCCGCCACGTCCTCGTTCGCCTGGTACAGACCGGTGGGAAGGTCGGCGTAGGTGGCCCCGCTCATGGACAGCGAGAACACCAGCCGCTCGCCCCGCTCGGTCGTGAGGTACCCGGCGAGGCTCTGCACCTTGTAGTAGATCCGGCCCGTGGTGGGGTCGACGTCGACGCTGGTCCCCGTCTTGGCCGCGACCTGGCCCGCGGCGGGACCGTCCTGACCGGTGCTCGCCAGCGTCCCGCTCACCCCGAGGACGGGCTGGCCGGCGGCGAGCTCCTCGCCCCAGGGCTGGGTCTGCGCCCACCTCATCCAGGTGACCACCTGCTCGGGGGTGGTCGACGCCGGGTCGGCGCCCTGCCCGTCGAACAGCACCACGTCATCGGTGTCGACGCCGGCCAGGCCCAGCTGGGAGTGCACCGCGGCCAGCCCGTCGATGCAGTCCGTCGACCCGCCGTGCACCGCGAGCAGGCACATCAGGGCGTTGGCCCCGGTGTTGTAGCTGGTCTCCAGGATCATCCGGCCGAGGGCCGACAGCGGCGGGGAGGTCAGGGCGGCCACCCGCTGCTCGGCCGGGTACGGACCAGCGGGCGGCAAACCGGCCTGGTCGTTGGGTCCGACGGCGGGGGAGGTGACCGTGACCCCGGCGCGACCGAGCGCCTCGACGAACAGGGTGCGTGCCCAGGAGGCGGCGTCGGGGACCCGGTGGATGGTGAGCTGGGACTCGCCGGCCGCGATGGTGCCGCTGACCGTGACCGAGGTGGGGTCGCCCGGGTCGGCGGTGACGGTCAGCGACGTCGGTGTCGCCGCATCGGTGGTGGTCACCGTGGACGCCACGGTGACGGCCTGGGTCCGCGGCCGGAGGTCGAGGACGGCGGGCTGGCCGATCCCGGCCGCCGTCACGGTGATGTCCAGGATGTTGTCGTTGACGTAGATCGACGGCGCCGGTCCCTCCTGGCCGTCGAAGGTCTCCCACAGCCGGGTGTCGACGACCACGTCCCCGGCGACCTCGGTGACGCCGGTGGCGGCGACCTGCCGGGCGAGGTCGTCCAGGCCGGCCAACGGGTCGTCGGGGACGAGGGCCGCGTTGGGGGCGATGTCGCCGTAGACGTGGTCGATCGTGTCGGCGGTGAACGTGTGGTCCACGCGGCCGCTCATGGCGCCACGACCGCCCATGGTGAGGTCGCCGGACGCCACCAGCACCAGGTCCCCGGCGACGACGCCACCGACCGGCTCGGCCGTCGCGTACACCGGCGTGGTGAGCGTGGTGTCGGTGCCCAGCGTCGCGTAGGCGGTGCCGACGGTGAAGTTCTTCGCCGTCGACGCGGTGAAGACGAACTCCCCGGCGCGGTCGGCCAGCACGACTCGACCCGTGTCCGCCTCGGCGACGGAGTAGAGCCACCGGGCTGTCGTACTCCGGCCCGGACATGATCGCGGCGGCGGCCGCGGGCAGCTCGCCGACCTGAGCTCGGATGCCGGGCTCCTCGTCCGGCCGGGCGGACGACCCGGCCGAGGAGGTGGACGCGACCAGCACGGCGGTCGACACGAGCAGGGGGAGGGCAGCCGCCCGGCGCTTCATGCAGGCGACCTTGGCGACGTCGTGACCGCCGGGCAATGGACCTGGGTCGCCTGCCGACCTGGACCTGGGTACCGGTTGCCCACGGGCGTCACGGCCGGTGCGATCCCGCCCCGAGGGTGCCCCGCCGGTGCCATGCTGGCGCGATGGCGCCCGGGGGAGAGGTGCGGTCGTCGCTGACGCGGGCGCTGACGCTCAGCCTCGCGCTGATCGGCACGTCCGGGGCCCTGGTCGCCGGCGTCGAGATCGCGCTGTTCGCCGACCAGCGCGTGGCCCCGTGGTGGCTGCTCGCGTCGTTCCCGGCCGGGGGGCTCGTCCACCTGACGGCGGGTCTGGTGGCGTGGCGGCGCCGGCCGAGCAACCGGACCGGCCCGATCATGGTCATCGGGGGCCTGTCGTGGTTCGCGGCCGCGCTCGCCAACACCACGGCCCCCGCTCTGGTGGCGGTGGGTGTCGTGCTGGCCACCACCCCGCTCGCCGTGGCGGTGTGGCTGCTGCACGCCTTCCCGTCCGGCCGCCTCCGCTCGCGCACCTCGCGCCTCACGGTGGTGGGGGCCTTCGTGGTCTCGCTCGTCCTCGAGGTCCCGCGCTACCTGTTCGACCCGGGCGCCAGCCCGGACCGGGTGCTCGCCGTCAGCCAGCGGGCGGACCTGCTCCAGGCCGGCACCTGGCTCCAGCGCGGCGCGGGGATGCTCGTCATGCTGGTGACCGCCGGGGTGCTCGTCGACCGGCTGTGCACCGCCGAGCCGGGCCACCGTGGGGTCCTGCTGCCGCTGTACGGCTACGGGACGCTGGCCGTCCTGGCGACACCGCTCGGTCCGCTGCTGGGTCCACCCGCCCGTCTCTCGGTCGCCCAGGTGGTCGGGCTGCAGATCGTCCTGCTGGCCGGGGTGCCCGTCGCCTTCGCGGCGGCGATGCTGCGCGGCGGGTTCGCGCGGACGGCCGAGGTCCAGGAGCTCAGCGCCTGGCTGGCGTCGTCGGCCGCCACGCCGGCGCTGCTCGCCGATGCCCTCGGGCGCACCCTCGGGGACGCGTCGTTGCAGGTCGTCTACGCATCGGCGGACGGGCGGGCCCTCGTGGACGGCGACGGTGCCACCGTCGACACCTCGGCGCTGGGGGAGCGCCGTGGCCTGGTCGACATCGAGCTCGGGTCGCGACGGATCGGCGCCATCGTCTACGACGCGACGGTCGTCGACGACGCCGAGTCGGTCCGCCGGGTGGGGCAGGTGGCGGCCCTCGCCATCGACCACGACCGGTTGACCGCCGAGCTGCGGGCCAGCCACGCCGACCTGCAGCGATCGCGGGCCCGGCTCGTGGAGGCCGGTGACCGGGCGCGGCAGCGCATCGCCCAGGACCTGCACGACGGTCTGCAGGTGGAGCTCGTCCTGCTGGCGCTGGAGGCGCAGCAGCTGGCGCGCGTCGAGGCGGCGGCCGATCTCCCCGACGCGGCGACGCACCTGCGGTTGGGCATCGACGGGGCCGCCCGGGACCTCCGGGGGATCGTCCACGCCCTGATGCCGGCCGCCCTCGTCGAGCGGGGCCTGACCGCGGCGATCGAGGACCTGGCCGATCGCATGCCGCTGCCCACCCGACTGGCGATGGGCGAGGTCGGGGGGCGTCTGCCGGCGACGGTCGAGCGGACGGCCTACTTCGTGGTCGCCGAGGCGCTGACCAACGCGGTCAAGCACGCCGCAGCCCAGACGCTGACCGTGACGCTCGAGCACGAGCCGAGGCGGCTGGTCATCGGCGTGACCGACGACGGCGTCGGCGGTGCGACCCAGCAGGCCGGTGCCGGGCTGCACGGGCTCGCCGATCGGGTCGACGCCCTCGGCGGCCGGTTCATCCTCCACAGCCCGGCCGGCGGAGGCACCCAGCTGCGGGTGGAGCTGCCGTGCGGGTCGTGATCGGTGAGGACGAGGCGCTGCTGCGGACCGGGCTCACGCACGTGCTGCAGGCGGCCGGGTTCGACGTCGTCGCCGCGGTCGGTGATGCACAGGAGCTGGTCCACAGCGCGGAGGAGCACGTCCCCGACCTCGTCGTCACCGACATCCGGATGCCGCCCGATCACCAGGAGGCGGGGCTGCGGGCGGCGCTGGAGATCCGCCGAGCCCACCCCGGGATCGCCGTCCTCGTGCTGTCGCAGCACCTCCAGCGGGCCTACGCCGTCGAACTGCTGGGCGACCGGGCCTCGGGCGTCGGGTACCTCCTGAAGCAGCGGATCGCCGACGTCGACACGTTCACCGACGACCTGCGCCGCCTCGCCGCCGGCGGCACCGTCCTCGACCCCGAGGTCGTGTGCCTCATGGTCGCCCGCGCCCGGGGGCAGCACGATGCGCTCGACCGGCTGACCCCGCGCCAGCAGCAGGTGCTGGCCCTGATGTCGGAGGGCCGGACCAACGCGTCGATCGCCCGCACCCTGTCGATCAGCGAGCGGGCGGTGGTCCAGCACACGTCGCACATCTACGACGAGCTCGACCTGGCGCTCAGCGACGACGACCACCGCCGGGTGCTGGCGGTGATCAGGTACCTCTCGTCGTGATCTGCGCACCGGGCTCTCGATCCGGGGACGGCGGGACGGGCGGCACCGCGGCGAACAGGTCGACCAGCGCGTCCCAGTGGTTGCGCCGGCCGGGCGGGAACCGGCGACGCGAGCGGGCCGCGCGTCGGCTGCCCGGCCGGTACCGGCGGCGCGCCCAGGGGCTGGCCGGTCGCGCCAGGCGCACGGACGCGACGGCGGCGACGAGCGGCACGAACACGCCCACGACGCCCAGCACCACCCGGCCCTCAGGATCGCGACGACCGCGAAGCAGAGGTTCACCAGGACGGTCAGGGTCAGGACGCCCTCACCGCCCGACCCGTCGGCGTCGAGCGGGTTCGCGCCGATGAGGAGCAGCACGCCGACGACGGCGGCGATCAGGACGGCGTCCACCGAACTGCGGGCCTCCCGCGACCAGTACACGTCCTGCAGGTGCAGCCACAGCGCGAACTCGTCGAGGGTGAGCGCCGCCCCGGCACCGAAGAGGACGGCGAGCAGGTCACCCCACGCACCGGCCGGGCGGTAGGCGAACTCCACCGTCCCGGTGAGCAGCAGCAGGAAGATCCCGTACACCTCGTGGTGGACGTGCACGCCGCCGACGCTGGCGTCGCGGAAGGGGCCCCGGCCGCTGCGGATCGCGTGCGTGACGAACCGGGTCAGCAGGAAGGTCGCCAGGAACCCGAGCACCAGCCACGCGACGAGCTCGCGTCGTCCGGTGAGTGCCGGCAGCAGCTCCGGTTCCCACGTCACGGGCGGGATCCTGCCCGCGCGCCGTCCGACCGCGCGCCGACGCCGTCCCGGGCCGGCGACGAACCACCACTCCGCACCGGCGGCCGTCAGGCGCTCCCGGTCACCGGGCCGGATCGCCGACCGGATCGCCGGCCGGCTCGACCGGCCGGCGCCCCAGCACCACGGCCAGGGCCGGCAGCACCAGCACGGTGACCACCCCGGCACCGACCAGGGCGGCGGCGTCCACGGTGGTCATCGTGCCGCTGCGCACGGCGATCTCGGTGAGCGCGACCAGGACCGGCAGGGCGGTTGCGCTGACCAGGGCCGTCTGCCAGCGCTCGCGACGGGGGAGGACCCCGCGGTACACCAGCAGCACCGGCTCCCCGCGGAGGACCAGCATCAGGACGAGGAACAGCAGCAGCCGCAGCGGCGCGGAGGCGATCGCGGCCAGGTCCAGGCCCATCCCCGAGTAGACGAAGCACAGCGGCACGAAGAACCCGTAGCCGACGGCGTCCAGCTTCGACTCCAGGACGGGCGCGGCGGTGCCCACCCACTGCCGGAGCACCAGGCCGGCGAGGAAGGCACCGAGGACCGCGTCGAGGTGGAACCGGTCGGTGACCGCGACCAGCACGAGCAGCAGCAGGAGCGTGGCGCGCAGGGTGATCTGGGCGGTCTCGTGCTGACCGGCCCGGACGACGTCGGCCAGCCGGCTGCCCTCCCGGATCCCGTGCCGCAGCAACCCGAGCGCGACCGCGAGGACCGCGACGCCGAGGAGCGAGGCGAGTGCGGTGGCCCGCCCCTGGCTGCCCAGGAAGACCGCGATGATCAACACCGGCAGCAGCTCGCCGACCCCGCCGGTCGCCAGCAGGTGCCGGCCCAGGCGACCGCGGAGCAACCCGGCCTCACGGAGCACGGGCAGCAGCGTCCCCAGGGCCGTGGTGGTCAGCCCCAGGGCCACCGGGAGCAGCGCCTCGACGAGCCCCGCCGCGCGGAGCACCGCCACCACGGCGACGGCCAGGCCGAAGGAGGTCACCCACGAGGCGAGCGCGCGCCGGCCGGCGTCCTCGCGGAACAGGCGCAGGTCGATCTCGTAGCCGGCCAGCAGGAAGACGAACCCCAGACCGACGTCGGCGAGCACCCGCACGTCCGCGGCCGACCCGAGGCCAGGACGTCCGGGCCGAGGACGACGCCGCCGGCCAGCAGCAGCACCACCTGGGGAACGGGCAGCCGGGGCAGCAGCCCCACCAGCACGGCCGCGAGCAGGGCGACGGCGGCCACGGCGGCGAGCGTGTCGATCGACACGGTGTCGTCCACCGGCTCCTCCCCTCAGCTCCACGGGCCGGGGCCGTGGTCCGCGGCCGATGGTGGCGGCTCGTCCACTGAACGACAACCGGCCGCCCCGACAGCTCGAGCACACGTTCGCCGGTACCACCGCCGCCTGGAAGCCGGCGATGGGCGGCTGCGCGGGTGCGGCCGCCGAGGCAGCTCAGCCTGGTACGTCCAGGTTCTCCCAGCAGCCCGGGAGGCCCTGGCGTCCTGCACCGACCGCGTCCAGTCGGAGCGATGACGCGGCGCTCCTGCACCCGCCCGGGCCGACCCACGCCGCGGGTCCCGTGAGCGCGGGCCGGCTCCGGTGGTTCGGATCGGGGGACCCGCCCTCGGGCTGCCGGCCCCGTTCCCCAGCACCCCGCCGGCCAGAGTCGCGCACGGACGCAACCGGATCGGCGCCGAACCTCCATCCGGTGCGGACGCCGCCGACGCCGGCCCTCGACGGGACCGGCGCCGGCGGCCGACGGATGGACGAAGCCCCCTCAGGGCCGGGTCAGCGCAGCACGCCGCACGCCGCCGGATCGGTCGCCTCGGCCGGCAGCGAGGGGTCGAGTTCGCTGGCGCCGGCGGAGGCGAAGTCGTACCGGCCATTGTGGTTGTAGTCCACGCCGTGGATCACGACGACGCCCTCCCCGTCCCGGATGGCGTCGGCGATCTGCTTGGCAGTGCCGGTCCCGCCGGCCCCCGGGTAGCCGGTGCCGGCGACGTCGGTGAACTCGATCCTGTCCCGGCTGTAGTCCAGGTCGCCGTCCGTCGAGACCGGGAAGCGGCTCACCGCCAGCGCCGATGCCGGGCTCGTGTCGCCCGTCGTGGTCAGGGAGACGACGATCGGGCCGTACGCCGGCAGGCCGTCGACGGTGCTGAGCCGCGAGATGCCGGTGTCCCCACGGGTGTTGGTGGCATCGGCCACGGTCGGGCACTCGTTGCGCGCATCGTCGCCGTAGTGGATGTGCATGGCATGCGGCGCGTCCGGGCTCAGGCCGTGAGCCTGGACCTCGATCGAGCGGATCAGCTGGTTCCGCACGACCGCACTCGCGGTGCCCGTGGCGCCCGAGTCGTTGAGCTCGTGGAGCGAGGCGTCGAGCTGCACCGTCTTGGCCTGTCCGGGCGGGCTCGACGGGTGGGCGCTGGCGGCCGGGAGGCCGAGCAGCATGCTGCCCCCGAGCAGCCCGGCCGTGGTGGCGGTGATGAGCAGTCGCTGGTTCATGAGGAGCTCCCTGGTGGTGGTGTGGTGCCACAGGGCGTTCGCAGACCGGACTGCTGCGGATGGGAGAAATGCGATGCAGGTCACAGTAGGGCGACCGTGCCGGCGCGTTGCACCTCAGCGTGAGGAGATGCGGACGGGGATGGTGGTCGAGGTCGGTGCGGCCGGCACCTCGGGTGTGGTCCGGACCCCGCAGGAGGGCGCTCGGCGTGCCCGGCGGTCGGCTGTCGACGAACTGGAGGCGTCCCGGGCCGGTGGCTCGGAGGAGCGTCAGCTGCTCGACCGGATGCTCGAGCAGGCGCGCAGGCCTGCTACCGGGAGCACGTGCGTTGGCTGGCCGGGGAGCCGCTGCTGGCACGGTCGTTCGAGCGGTTGGACGTC
>NZ_JPMX01000051.1 GCF_000761485.1 Modestobacter caceresii | reverse complement strand
GGAGCTTGACCCGGTTTTCCGGACACGTTCGGTTCGTTGATCATGCCGCGGTGAGTGCGGCGGTGTGAAGTGCTTCGAACTCTGTGGGACTGCGGTAGCCCAGGCCGGAGTGGCGTCGGCGAGGGTTGTAGAAGCCTTCGATCCATTCGAAGATCGCCGACCCCAGTTCGGCTCGGGTCGACCACTGGCGGCGGTCCAAGAGTTCGCGCTGCATGGTCGACCAGAAGCTCTCCATCATGGTGTTGTCCACGCTGGAGGCGACCCGACCCATCGACCCGAGCAACCCCGCCGAGCGCAGCCGGTGCCCGAAGATCCAACTCGTGTATTGCGATCCGCGGTCGCTGTGCACGATCGCGCCAGGTGCTGGCCGGCGGCGCCAACGGGCCATCTCCAGAGCGTCGACGACCAGCTCAGAGCGCATGTGGTCGGCGATGGACCAGCCGACGATGGTCCGGCTGAACACATCCAGCACGGCGGCGCAGTAGACCTTCCCCTCGGCCGTGGGGTGCTCGGTGACGTCGGTGGCCCACAGCCGGTCCGGTGCGTCAGCGGCGAACCGGCGCTGCACCAGATCCTCGTGCGGAGCCGGCAGCGGGCCAGACCGTCGGTGTTTGCGCCGGTGGCAGACCCCGACCAACCCGGCGGTGCGCATCAGCCGGGCAACCCGCTTGCGCCCGCACGCCAGCCCGAGTCCCAGGCGCAGTTCGGCGTGCACCCGCGGTGCGCCGTAAGTGGCCCGGGACCCGGCGTGCACCTGGGTGATGGTGCTGGTCAGCGACGCGTCGGCGACCGCCCGGAGTGAGGGTGGGCGGCCGTTCCACTCGTAGAAGCCTGAGCGGGAGACCCGCAGGACCCGGCAGGTCACCGCCACGGGGAAGCCCCCGGCGGCGAGCTCACGAACCAGCCGGAACCCTATTTTGGGTCCGGCAGCACCTCACGGGCGAAGTAGGCGCTGGCCCGCTTGAGGATCTCGATCTCCATCTTCGCGACCCGCAGTTCCCGGCGCAGCCGCACCAGCTCGGCCCGCTCGTCGCTGGTCGTGCCGTCTGACCGGCCGGCGTCGACATCATCGAGCTTCATCCAGCGGCGCAGGCACGACTCTGCGATCCCCAGGTCGTGGGCGATCTCAGCGATCGGCTTCTCGCGCTGCCGGGCCAGCTCGACGGCACGGCGACGAAACTCCGGCGGCTTGGCTGCAGGCATCCAGGACTCCTCTCCCAGGCGATTCTCGCCTCAGGTCAGGTGTCCGGGAAACCGGGTCAGGCTCC
>NZ_JPMX01000050.1 GCF_000761485.1 Modestobacter caceresii | reverse complement strand
GCTCGGCCGGCACGGTCGGCCGGCTGCTGTGGCTCGCCGGCCAGCCGGACACAGCGCCCGCCCCGGGCCGGCACTACCTGCACAGCGCCGACGTCGTGGTCGCCGCGCTGACCGGGCAGCTGGTCAGCGACACCTCCCACGCCCTCAAGGCCGGCATCGACCCGGCCGCCGCCCGCTGGCCGGAGCTGCTCGCGGACGGCGGCGTCCCGGCCGGCACGCTGCCTCCCCTGGTCCACCCGGGAACGGTGGTCGGCACCGTGCTGCCCGACGTCGCCGCCGGGCTCGGGCTGCCCCCCGGGGGGGTCGTGGTCGCCGGCATGACCGACGGCTGCACCGCGCAGGTCGCCGCCGGTGCGGTGCGCCCCGGCCAGACGATGGGCGTGCTCGGCACCACCCTGGTGCTCAAGGGCGTCAGCGACCACCGGATCGACGCCGGCCCGGTCTACTCGCACCTGGCTCCCGGCGGCCGCTGGTGGCCCGGCGGCGCCTCCAACTCCGGCGCCGGGGTGCTGACCGCGACCGGTGACCTGCCCGCCCTGGACGCCGCCGCCCTCGCCACCGGCCCCTCCCCGCTGATCGCCTACCCGCTGCCCCCGCCGCCGCGCACCGGCGAGCGCTTCCCCTTCGCCGACCCCGACACGACCGGCTTCCTCGTCGACCCCCGGCGACCGCCGGGACCTCCGCCATCGCCCGCGCAGCGCCACCGCGCGGAGCTGGACGGGGTGGCCTTCGTCGAGCGGCTGGGCCTGGACCGGCTCGCCGAGCTGGGCGTGCCCTCGACCGACCACCGGGTGGCCGGCGGCGGCAGCCGCTCCCTCCCCTGGCTGCAGGTCCGCGCCAGCACCCTGGCCCGCCCGGTGGCCCGGCCCCGCGACCCCAGCAGCGGCGTCGGCGCCGCGCTGCTGGCCGCGACCGGCTGGACGGCGACCACGCGAATCGAGGACCTCGGTGACCTGCTGGCCGAGGTCGTCGCCCGCGCCGTCCACCCCGACCTGGTCGTCGACCCCGACCCGGCCGAGGTGCCGCAACTGGAGGAGGGCTACCAGCGGTTCCTGGCCGAGCTCCGCCGCCGCGCCCTCCTGCCCGCCGCCGGCGCGGCATGACCACCCCCGATCAGCACCAACGGCAGCCCGGCTGCCAGAACGGAGACCCCGTCCCATGAGCGACACCGACCTGCCCGAGGGCGTCCGCGAGCTGCTCGCCCGGTCGCACCGCTACGGCAGCGACCCCACCGTCACCAACTACGGCGGCGGCAACACGTCGGTCAAGGTCACGGTCCCCAGCCCGGCCACCGGCAAGGACGTCGAGCTGGTCTACGTGAAGGGCTCCGGCGGCGACCTGGGCACCCTGCGCGCGGAAGGGCTCGCCGTCCTGCAGCGGGAGCCCTTCCTGGCCCTGGACGACGTCTACCGCGGCGTCGAGCACGAGGACGAGATGGTCGGCCTCTTCCCGCACGCCGCGTTCGGCACCGGCGGGGCGACCCCGTCGATCGACACCCCCATGCACGGCCTGGTCGACTGCCCGCACGTCGACCACCTGCACCCGGACTCGGTGACCGCCCTGGCCTGCGCCGCGGACGGGCCCGCCCTGGTCCAGGAGCTGTGGGGCGGCGCCGTGGCCTGGGTGCCGTGGAAGCGGCCCGGGTGGGAGCTCGGCCGGCAGGTGTCGCAGCTCGCCCAGGACCCGACCGTGATCGGCGCCGTGCTCGGCGGGCACGGGCTGACCAGCTGGGGTGCCACCTCGGCAGAGGCGCAGGAGCGGGCGCTGCGGATCATCGACGAGGCGGCCGAGTTCCTGGCCCGCCGGTCAGTGCCCGAGCCGTTCGGCGCGGTGGTGGCCGACCGGGTCGCGCTGCCCGAGGCACAGCGGCGGGCCCGAGCCGCCGAGCTGTTCCCGTCCCTGCGCCGGGTCGCCTCGGCGAGCAGCCGGCAGGTGGGGCACTTCACCGACTCCGACGTCGTCCTGGACTTCCTGTCCCGGGAGAAGCTCGCCGAGCTGGTGGCGCTGGGCACCTCCTGCCCCGACCACTTCCTGCGCACCAAGATCCGGCCGATGGTGCTCGACGTCCCGGTCGACGCGCCGCTGGCGGACGTCGACGCCCGGCTGGCCGAGCTGCTGGCGGAGTACCAGGCGGAGTACAGCGCCTACTACTCCCGGCACGCGACCCCCGGGTCCCCGGCGATGCGGGGCTCGGCCCCGGCGATCGTGCTGGTGCCCGGCGTCGGCATGTTCTCCTTCGGCGCCGACCACCAGACCGCCCGGGTGGCGGGGGAGTACTACGTCAACGCGATCAACGTGATGCGCGGCGCGGAGGGCGTGTCCTCCTACGCCCCGATCAGCGAGGCGGAGAAGTTCGCCGTCGAGTACTGGCAGCTGGAGGAGGACAAGCTCAAGCGCCGGCCGAAGCCGAAGGCACTGTCCGGCCGGGTCGCGCTGGTGACCGGCGGCGCCTCCGGGATCGGCCTGGCCACCGCCCGGCTGCTGCACGAGCACGGTGCCGACGTCGTCATCGCCGACCTGGACCTGGCCAAGAGCCAGGAGGTCGCCACCGAGCTCGGCGGCCCGGACCGGGCCGTCGCGGTGCGGATGGACGTCTCCGACCCCGCTGCGGTCGCCGCGGCGGTGCAGGAGGCGGTGCTCCGGCTGGGCGGCCTCGACATCGTGGTGAACAACGCCGGGTTCGTGAAGCCGGGCTCCCTCGAGGACACCACCCTCGGCGACTGGGACGCCCAGTTCGCGGTGATGACCCGGGGGAGCTTCGTGGTCACCCAGGCCGCGGCCCGGGTGCTCCGCGGCCAGGGGCTGGGCGGCGACGTGGTCAACATCTGCTCGAAGAACGCGGTCTTCGCCGGACCGAACAACCTGGCGTACTCCTCGGCCAAGGCCGCGCAGGCGCACATGGTGCGGCTGCTGGCCACCGAGCTGGGCGAGGACGGCATCCGGGTCAACGGCATCAACCCCGACGGCGTGGTCCGCGGGTCGGGGATCTTCGCCGGCGGCTGGGGCGCCTCCCGGGCGAAGACCTACGGCGTCGAGGAGGAGGACCTGGGCAAGTACTACGCCCAGCGGACCGTGCTCAAGGAGGAGGTCCTCCCCGAGCACGTGGCCGGCGCCGTCCTCGCGCTCACCAACGGCACCCTCGCGGTGACCACCGGCCTGCTCATCCCGGTCGACTCCGGGGTGGCCGCCGCGTTCCTGCGCTGACCGTCAGGAGCCCGGCCCCCGGGCCGGGCTCCTGACCTCGCCTGACCTGACCTGACCTGGACGAGCTCACGCACCACCTGTCGCACGCCCCGGTCCCGGGGCACGAGGAAGGAGTCCCATGCCTGTCACCCACGGTGTCCACGCCCTGGTCTGGACCGGGGGCTGGTCCCCGGAGGAGGCCCGCCGGGCCGTCGCCGCCAGCGCCGAGGCCGGGTACGACCTGATCGAGATCGCCCCGATCGACCCGACCGGGTACGACGCCGACCTGACGGCGCGGCTGCTGCAAGAGCACGGCCTGCAGGTCAGCGCCTCCCTCGGGCTGGGCGCGGACACCGACGTGTCCAGCGAGGACCCCGACACGGTGGCCCGTGGCCGGGAGCGGCTGGCCACCGCCCTCGGAGTGCTGCGGGACAGCGGCGGGACGACGCTGTGCGGGGTGCTCTACTCCAAGCTGGGCAAGTACGACGCCCCGGCGACCGAGCGCGGCCGGGCGAACTCCCAGGAGGCGATCGCCTGGCTGGCGGACAAGGCCGCCGCGTCGGGGATCACCCTCGCGCTGGAGTTCTGCAACCGGTACGAGACCAACGTCCTCAACACCACGCAGCAGACGCTGGACTTCATCGCCGCGGTGGACCGGCCCAACGTCATGGCCCACCTCGACACGTACCACATGAACATCGAAGAGCACTCGTTCACCGAGGCGGTGCGGGCGGCCGCAGCGGCGGGGCGACTCGGCTACGTGCACGTCGGGGAGTCCCACCGCGGGGCCCTGGGCACCGGCTCGATCCCCTGGGCGGAGTTCTTCGGCGCCCTGGACGAGGTCGGCTACGACGGCATCGTGACGTTCGAGTCGTTCTCCTCGGAGGTCGTGCACCGCACGCTCTCCAACGACCTGGCGATCTGGCGCAACCTGTGGACGGACAACCACGCCCTGGCCCGCGACGCCCTGGCGTTCACCAAGGCCGGGCTGGCCGGGGCGGCGGCGCGGCGGGGCGCACCGGGCTGAGGCGCTGACCCCAGGGGAGCCCGGTCGCCGGGCCGGGCTCCCTGGCGGGGCTCCTGACGGGACTCCCGGCCGCGCTCAGCGGGTGCGCCGGACCCGGTCCTCCGCGGCCTGCCACGCGGCCTCCTGGCACGGGGTGGGGTCGTGCCGGACGACCTGCTGGGTGGCCCGCAGCAGCGTCCGGAGCTCGGCGAGCCCCCCGCTGAGCGCACCCCCGGCGCGGGCCTGGACCAGCACGTTGCCCAGCGCCGCCGCCTCGACCGGGCCGGCCAGCACCGGCAGTCCGCAGGCGTCGGCGGTGAGCTGGCAGAGCAGCGTGTTGCGAGCGCCACCGCCGACCAGGTGGACGACGTCCACCGACCGCCCGGAGAGCTCGGCCGCCTGGCGCACCGTGCGCCGGTAGGCCAGCGCCAGGCTGTCCAGGATGCAGCGGACGGTGGCGGCCTGGCTCTGCGGCGGCGTCTGCCCGGTCTCCCGGCAGACCTCCGCGATCCGGGCCGGCATGTCACCGGGCGGCAGGAAGCGGTCGTCGTCGCAGTCGACGACCGCGCCGAAGGCCGGCTCCCGGGCCGCGGCGTGCAGCAGTTCGGTGAGGTCGGCCGGCAGGCCGGCCGACTGCCAGGTGCGCAACGACTCCTGCAGCAGCCACAGCCCCATCACGTTGCGCAGGTAACGGACCGTTCCGTCCACCCCGAGCTCGTTGGTGAACCCCGCTTCCCGGCTGGCCTCGGTGAGCACCGGGTCGGGCAGCTCCACACCGACCAGCGACCAGGTGCCGCAGGAGACGTAGGCGAAGCGCTCGGACTCCGCCGGCACCCCGACCACCGCGGAGGCGGTGTCGTGCGAGCCCACCGCCGTCACCGGCACCGGCCCGGTCAGCCCGGTCTCGGCGAGCACGTCAGCGGTGAGCTCGCCGAGCCGGTCCCCGGGTTGCCGCAACGGCGGGAACAGCTCGTGCGGGAGGCGGAGCCGGTCGACGAGGTCGGTCGACCACTGCCGGGTGGTGGCGTCCAGCAGCCCGGTGGTGGACGCGTTGGTGAGCTCGGCCCCGACGGCCCCGGTGAGCCAGTACGCCAGCAGGTCGGGGACCAGCAGCGCGTGCCGGGCCAGTCCGAACCCGGCCAGCTGCCGCATCGCCGCGAGCTGGAAGACCGTGTTGAACGGCAGGTGCTGCAGGCCGTTGACCCGGTAGAGGTCGGCCGGTGACACCAGTTCGTGCACCCCGGGGACGGCGGTGGCGTGCCGGGCGTCCCGGTAGTGCACCGGGTTGCCCAGCAGCGCGCCGTCGGCGTCGAGCAGCCCGACGTCGACCGCCCAGCTGTCGATGCCGACGCCGTCCAGCGGCCCGACGTCCCGGCCGGCGGCCCGCAGGCCGTCGAGCACCCCGGCGTAGAGCGCCAGCACGTCCCAGTGCAGCGTGCCGGCGACCCGGACCGGCCGGTTGGCGAACCGGTTGACCTCGTGCAGCTCCAGTCGGCCCGGACCCACCCGCCCGACCATCACCCGCCCACTGGAGGCCCCCAGGTCCACCGCCGCCAGCCTCACTCCCGCCCCCCATGACCACCAAAATGGCCATTTTGGTGGTGCGGAGTCACCGGAGGAAGGCGGCGGCGACGCCGGAGTCGACCGGGACGTGCAGCCCGGTCGTCCGGGTGAGCTCGCCACCGGTCAGCGCGAAGACGGCGTCGGCGACGTGGTCGGGCAGCACCTCGCGCTTGAGCAGGGTGCGCTGGGCGTAGTACTTGCCCAGCTCCTCCTCCGGGACGCCGTAGACCGCGGCCCGCTTGGCGCCCCAGCCGCCGGCGAAGATCCCCGACCCGCGGACGACGCCGTCGGGGTTGATGCCGTTGACCCGGATCTGGTGCTCGCCGAGCTCGGCGGCCAGCAGCCGCACCTGGTGGGCCTGGTCGGCCTTGGTCGAGGAGTAGGCGATGTTGCTCGGGCCGGCGAAGACGGCGTTCTTGCTGGAGATGTAGACGACGTCGCCGCCCATCCCCTGCTCGATCATGATCCGGGCCGCCTCGCGGGAGACCAGGAACGAGCCCTTCGCCATCACGTCGTGCTGCAGGTCCCAGTCCTGCTCCGTGGTCTCCAGCAGCGGCTTGGAGATCGACAGCCCGGCGTTGTTGACCACCAGGTCGACCCCACCGAAGGCGAGCACGGCTGCCCGGAACGCCGCGGCCACCGCCTCGGCGTCGCTGACGTCGGCCGCCACGCCCACCGCGACGTCGGACGAGCCGATCTCCGCAGCGGCGTCGGAGGCCTTGGCCAGATCCAGGTCGGCGACGACGACACAGGCCCCCTCGGCGGCCAGCCGCTGGGCGATCGCCTTGCCGATCCCGCTCGCCGCGCCGGTCACCAGCGCGACCCGAGTGGCCAGCGGCTTGGGCTTCGGCATCCGAGCGAGCTTGGCCTCCTCCAGCGCCCAGTACTCGATCCGGAACTTCTCGCTCTCGTCGATCGGCGCGTAGGTGGAGACCGACTCGGCGCCGCGCATCACGTTGATCGCGTTGACGTAGAACTCACCGGCGACCCGGGCGGTCTGCTTGTTCGCCCCGAAGCTGAACATGCCGACGCCGGGCACCAGCACGATCGCCGGGTCCGCGCCGCGCATCGGCGGGGAGTCCGGGCTCGCGTGCCGCTCGTAGTAGGCGGCGTAGTCGGCGCGGTAGGCCTCGTGCAGCTCCTCGAGTCGGGCGACGACGTCCTCGACCGGGGCGGACACCGGCAGGTCGACCACCAGCGGGCGCACCTTGGTGCGCAGGAAGTGGTCGGGGCAGGAGGTGCCCAGTGCGGCCAGCCGCGGGTGCTCGGCCGACGCCAGGAAGTCCAGCACGACGTCGGAGTCGGTGTAGTGCCCGACCTGCGGCTTGTCGGTGCTCGCCAGCCCGCGGACGACGGGCAGCAGCGCGGCCGCCCTCGCCCGGCGCTCCGCCTCCGGCAGCGCCTCGTACCCGGGCAGCGGCGCACCGAAGGGCTGCGGGCGGCCGCGCTCGGCGAGGAACCGCTCCGCCGTCCGGATGATCTCCAGCGAGTTGGCCTCGCACTGCTCACTGGTGTCGGCCCAGGCGGTGATGCCGTGCCCGCCCAGGACGGCCCCGATGGCCTGCGGGTTCTTCTCCGCGATGTCGGCGATGTCGAGGCCGAGCTGGAACCCGGGACGGCGCCACGGCACCCAGACCACCCGGTCGCCGAAGCACTCGGCCGTCAGCCCCTCGCCGTCGGCCGCGGTGGCCAGCGCGATGCCGGAGTCCGGGTGCAGGTGGTCGACGTGCGCGGCGCGGACCAGGCCGTGCATCGCGGTGTCGATGGACGGCGCGGCGCCGCCCCGGCCGTGCAGGCAGTAGTCGAAGGCGGCGACCATCTCGTCCTCGCGGTCCACGCCGGGGTAGACGTCGACCAGCGAGCGCAGCCGGTCCAGCCGGAGGACGGCCAGGCCGCCCTCGGTCAGGGTGCCGAGGTCGCCGCCGGACCCCTTCACCCAGAGCAGCTCGACGGGCTGCCCGGTCACCGGGTCGGTCTCGGTGCCGGCTGCGGAGGTGTTGCCACCGGCGTAGTTGGTGTTGCGCGGGTCCTTGCCCAGCCGGTTGGAGCGGGCGAGCAGGTCACTGACCACGGGGTTCGTCATGAGGTGGGTCCTTTCGGCGCTGAGGGTCCTCGCGCGGCCCTGCTGCAGGGGCCCGCCGCGAGCGGAGCGAGTGGTGGGGGGCAGCAGGGTCCTTGCTCAGGCGCCCCAGGAGGCCTGCTGGCCGCCGACGCGCTCGGCGGCGGCCTTCTCGGCGTGGCCGGAGGCGGCGTAGGCCCGGTAGGGGTCGGCGGGCAGGCCCTTGGACTCGCGCAGCTCGGCGAGCAGCGGGCGGACGTCGGTGTTGTAGGCGTCCATCAGCGCGCCGTTCGCGCCGAGCACGTCACCGCTGCGCTGCGCGGCCCGCAGCGCCTCACGGTCGACCAGCAGCGCCTTGGCGGTGGCCTCCTGGACGTTCATCACCGAGCGGATCTGGCCGGGGATCTTCGGCTCGATGTTGTGGCACTGGTCGAGCATGAAGTTGACGCCGGAGTCCGGGCGGAGCGCGTCGGCCCGGACGATCTCGTTCATGATCCGGAACAGCTGGAACGGGTCGGCCGCGCCCACGATCAGGTCGTCGTCCCCGTAGAAGCGGGAGTTGAAGTCGAACGCACCGAGCCGGCCGACCCGCAGCAGCTGGGCGACGATGAACTCGATGTTGGTGTTCGGCGCGTGGTGGCCGGTGTCCAGCACGACCTTGGCCTGGTCGCCGAGGGCCAGGCAGTGCAGCAGCGAGGTGCCCCAGTCGGGGATGTCCATCGTGTAGAAGTACGGCTCGTAGAACTTGTACTCGAGGATCAGCCGGTGCTCGGGGTCCAGCTCGGCGTAGATCTGCTGCAGTGACTCCGCGAGCCGCTCCTGGCGGTCGGTGATGTCGTCCTGGCCCGGGTAGTTCGTACCGTCGGGCAGCCAGATCTTCAGGTCGGTGGAGCCGGTGGCCCGCATGACGTCGATGCACTGCACGTGGTGGGCCACGGCCTTGGCCCGCACGGCCGGGTCGGCGTGGGTGAGCGACCCGAGCTTGTACTCGTCGGCCTGGAACAGGTTCGAGTTGATCGCGCCGATGGAGACGCCCTCGTCGGTGGCGTGCTGGGCGAGCTTCCCGAAGTCGTCGACCAGGTCCCACGGGATGTGCAGCGAGACCCGCGGCGCGGCGCCGGTGTGCCGGTGCACCTGGGCGGCGTCGCTGATCTTCTCGAACGGGTCCCGCGGCACGCCGGGGGTGCTGAAGACCTTGAAGCGGGTGCCGGCGTTGCCGAACGCCCAGGAGGGCAGCTCGATCGTCTGCTCGGCGAGGGCGGCGAGCGCCTGGGCGCGCAAGTCGGTGGTCACGGGGTCTCTCCGTTCGTGGTGGTGTGCTCCCCGGCGGCCCGGAGCTGGGCGTCGAGGTCGAAGACGAGGTCGAGCGAGGACTTGCCGCGGCCGTCCCCGGTCTCGAAGAAGGGGGCCATCTCGGCCTCCCAGCGGGCGCTGACCTCCGCGGCGTCCACGGCGGCCTGGGCGGCGTCGAGGTCGTCGGTGACGACGGTGCCGACGAGCAGCCCGTCCTCGCGCAGGAAGAGCTGGTAGTCGCGCCAGCCGGCGTCCCGGAGCGCGCGGAGCATCTCCGGCCACACGGCGGCGTGCCGCTCGCGGTACTCCTCGAGCCGGTCGGGCCGGACCTGGAGGGTGAAGCAGACGCGGGGCACGGACCCTCCTCGCTGAAACGATTCACAAGGTGCTGTGGGCCACAGTAGGATGCTGCGTGCGAGCGGTCAACGGGCCGACCGGGAACCGAGGGGGCAGCGCTGACCGCCAGCATCAGGGACGTCGCCGTCCACGCCGGCGTCTCGGTCGGCACGGTCAGCAACGTCCTCAACCGGCCCGACACGGTCAGCCCCGGCACCCGGGAACGGGTGCTGGGCGCGATCACCGCGCTGGGCTTCGTGCGCAACGAGTCGGCCCGTCACCTCCGGGCCGGCCGCAGCCGCACCATCGGGCTGGTCGTGCTGGACATCGCCAACCCGTTCTTCACCGACGTCGCCCGCGGGGTCGAGGAGGTGGCCAACGCGCAGGGGCTCTCGGTGATCCTCTGCAACTCCGACGGCCGGCCGGCCAAGGAGGCCGCCCACCTGGAGGCGCTCACCGAGCAGCGGGTGCGGGGGGTCGTCCTCACCCCCACCGCGGAGCTCTCCCCGCAGATCGAGACGCTGCGGCAACGGGGCGTCCCGGTCGTGCTGCTCGATCGCCGGGCAGCCGGCCCCGACCAGTGCGCCGTGGCCGTCGACGACGTCCTCGGGGGCCGGCTGGCCGCCGACCACCTGCTCGAGCGCGGGCACCGCCGGATCGCCTTCATCGGCGGCCCCGAGGGGCTGCCCCAGCTGCAGGAGCGCTACCAGGGAGTCGTCGCCGCCGTCCGCGAGGGCACCGGGTCCGACGACGCGCTCGCCGTGATCACCCCCGGGACGCTCACCGTCGCCGGTGGCCGCGAGGCCGCGTCCCGCATCCTCGGCCTGCCGGCCGGGCTCCGCCCCACCGCCGCCGTCTGCGCGAACGACCTGCTGGCGATGGGGGTGCTCCAGGAGATGGTGCGCCACCAGGTCCGGGTGCCAGACGACTTCGCCATCGTCGGCTACGACGACATCGACTACGCCGCAGCCGCCGCCGTCCCGTTGACCTCGGTCCGCAAGCCCCGCCAGGAACTCGGCCGCCGCGCGGCGGAGCTGCTGCTGGACGAGGCTGCAGCCGAGGGCCACCAGCACGACCAACCCGTCTTCGAGCCGATGCTCGTCGTCCGCGAGTCCAGCGCGGTCCGGCGACTCCGCCCGACCGTCGCGAGCTGAGAGGAGGAGCCGCCCGTGAAGGTCGCGCTCTTCGCCACCTGCCTGGTGGACACCCTGACCCCCTCGGTGGCCCGGGCCACCGCCACGCTGCTGCAACGGCTGGGACACGAGGTCGTGGTCCCGCCGGGGCAGTCCTGCTGCGGGCAGATGCACGTCAACACCGGGTACCGCCGGGAGGCGGTCCCGATCGTCGCCAACCACGTGCGGGCCTTCGCCGGCGCCGAGGCGATCGTGGCGCCGTCGGGGTCCTGCGTGGCCTCGATCCACCACCAGCAGGCCGCCGTCGCCCGCCGGGCCGGGGAGCACCGGCTGGCCGACGAGGCGGAGGAGCTGGCCGGGCGCACCTACGAGCTGTCCCAGTTCCTGGTCGACGTGTTGGGGGTGACCGACGTCGGCGCCTACTACCCGCACCGGGTCACCTACCACCCGACCTGCCACTCGCTGCGGCTGCTCAAGGTGGGCGACCGGCCCTACCAGCTGCTGCGGGCGGTGCGCGGGCTGGAGCTGGTCGAGCTGCCCGGCGCGGAGCAGTGCTGCGGCTTCGGCGGCACGTTCGCGGTGAAGAACGCCGACACCTCGACCGCGATGCTCACCGACAAGATGGCCAACGTCCTCGGCACCCACGCCGAGGTCTGCACCGCCGGGGACGCCTCCTGCCTGATGCACATCGGCGGCGGCCTCTCCCGGCTCCGGGCCGGCACCCGCACGGTGCACCTGGCCGAGATCCTCGCCTCGACGGAGGAAGCAGTGACCCCCGACCAGCAGACCCGTCCGGCGGTGTCGGCATGACCGCCACCGTGCCGCCGAAGGCGCCCACGTTCCTCGGCCTCCCGACCGCCCCCCGCGGCGTGGGCCACCTGCGCGGCGACCAGTCCTTCCCGGACGCCGCCCGGGGCGCGCTGCGCGACGGGCAGCTGCGGGCCAACCTCGGCCACGCCACCAGCACGATCCGCGGCAAGCGGGCCAAGGTGGTCGACGAGCTGCCCGACTGGGCACAGCTGCGCGAGGCCGGCCGGGCACTGAAGGCCGCCACGATGGCCCGGCTCGACGAGCACCTCGAGGAGCTGGAGCGCCAGGTCACCGCCCGCGGCGGCGTCGTCCACTGGGCCCGGGACGCGAACGAGGCCAACGAGATCGTCACCCGGCTGGTGCAGGCCACCGGCACCACCGAGGTGGTCAAGGTCAAGTCGATGGCCACCCAGGAGATCGGCCTGAACGAGGCGCTGGAGGCCGCCGGGCTCGACGTCTTCGAGACCGACCTGGCCGAGCTGATCGTGCAGCTGGGGGAGGACAAGCCCTCGCACATCCTGGTGCCGGCGATCCACAAGAACCGCGCCGAGATCCGGGAGATCTTCGCCCGCACCATCCCCGGCGTCGACCCCGACCTCACCGACGACCCCCGCCAGCTGGCGATGGCCGCCCGCACCCACCTGCGCGAGCGGTTCCTGCGCGCCCGGGTGGCGGTGAGCGGCGCGAACTTCGCCGTCGCCGAGACCGGCACGCTCACCGTGGTGGAGAGCGAGGGCAACGGGCGGATGTGCCTGACCCTGCCGGAGACGCTGATCACCGTCATGGGCATCGAGAAGGTGGTGCCCACCTGGCGCGACCTCGAGGTCTTCCTGCAACTGCTGCCGCGCTCCTCCACCGGCGAGCGGATGAACCCCTACACCTCGACCTGGGCCGGCGTGACCCCCGGCGACGGGCCGCAGGAGTTCCACCTGGTGCTGCTGGACAACGGCCGCACCGCGGTGCTCGCCGACGAGGTGGGCCGCGAGGCGCTGCACTGCATCCGCTGCTCGGCCTGCCTGAACGTCTGCCCCGTCTACGAGCGGGCGGGCGGGCACTCCTACGGCTCCGTCTACCCCGGGCCGATCGGCGCGGTGCTCTCCCCGATGCTGACCGGGGTGGAGGACAACGCCTCGCTGCCGTACGCCTCCTCGCTCTGCGGCGCCTGCTACGACGTCTGCCCGGTGGCCATCGACATCCCGTCGATCCTGGTGCACCTGCGCGCCGAGCACGTCGAGGCCCAGGAACGGCCGACGGCGGAGGCGGTGGCCTTCCGCGGTCTGTCGAAGGTCATGTCGCACCCCCGGCTGTGGCACCTGGCCCAGCGGGCGTCCCGGCTGGGCCGGCTGATCGCCCGCGGGAGGCCCACGCTGCCCAACGCGCTGCCCCCGCCGGTCTCCGGCTGGACCCGCAGCCGCGACCTGCCCACCCCGCCGAAGGAGACGTTCGTGGAGTCCTGGGTCCGGGAGCACGGGTCATGAGCGGGCGGGCTCCCATGGGCAGACGTTCCACGTGCAACACCGCCGGCGGACGACGGTGAGCGCCCGCGACGAGGTGCTGTCCCGGGTGCGCCAGGCCCTGGGCGCGGACCGGACGACACCCGACGAGGTGGTCCGCGACTACCGACAGACCGACGGCCGCCCGGCCGGCGACCCGGAACTGCTGGAGCTGCTGGTCGACCGGGTGGAGGACTACCGGGCCACGGTGCTGCGCTGCTCCCCCGCCGAGGTGGGCGCCACCGTGCGGGCCGCCCTGTACCAGGGGCTGGGCGCCGGGTGGGCGGCCGGCGACGTCGTCGTCGCCCCCGGGCTGGCCGAGAACTGGCGGCCGGCCGGCTGCGACGTCGACGACGACCGCCCCGCGGTGCAGCTCGCCGACCGGGCCGCCTCGGTCACCGCGGTGGCCGTGGCGATCGCCGAGACCGGCACCCTGGTGCTCGACGGCTCACCGGCCTGCGGACGACGGGCGCTGTCGCTGCTGCCGGACTGCCTGGTCTGCGTGGTGACCGCCGACCAGGTGGTGGGCAGCGTGCCCGAGGGGCTGGCCCGGCTGGACCCGCTGCGCCCGCTCACGATGGTCAGCGGCCCCTCGGCCACCAGCGACATCGAGCTGCAGCGGGTCGAGGGCGTGCACGGCCCGCGCACCCTGCTGGTCGTGCTCGCCGGCTGACGGGGTCAGCCGCTGCGGGTCGGGGGCTCCCCCTCCGCGCGGGCGGCCCGCGCCTGCGCCGGGTCGTAGGCGCAGGCGTCGCCGACCTCGGCGGCCGGGTCCGGCTCCGCCGGCGCGGCACTGGTCGCGCCGGCCGACGACGTGGGGGACGGCGCCGCCCCGTCCTCGGTCGCGTCCTGCTCGGCCGGGGTGCTCGGGGCCGGTGAGGTGTCCGCGGACGGGGTGTCCGACGAGTTGCCCAGCGCCTGCTGCACCAGCGCCCGGATCCGGTCGTAGTCCGGGTAGGCCGGGTCGATCACCGTGTCGTCGAAGACGACGCTGCGGATCTCGGCGTCCTTCACCTTGAACGCCAAGTCCACGAGGTCGTCCAGCCGGGACTGCGGCACGTCGGTGGACACGATGTCCTGCGTGGTCGCGGCCAGCTGCTGGAACCGGCTGAGCAGGGTCATCGGGTCGGCGGCCTCGACGATCTCGCTGATCACGCACCGCTGGCGGTCCATCCGCTGGTAGTCGGTGAGGCCGAACCGGCCACGGGCGTAATCGAGTGCGCGCTGGCCGTCCATGTGCTGGTCCGGGCCCGGCTCGATGTAGTCGTCGGGCAGGATCCCGAGCGTGGGCTCGCCACCGATCGGCACGTAGTAGTTCACGTTCACGTCGATGCCGCCGAGCGCGTCGACCAGCCGGCTGAAGCCGTCCAGGTTGACCAGCACGTAGTAGTCGATCTGCAGGCCGAGCGCCTCGCCCACGCCGAGCTTCAGGAAGTCGGCGCCCGGGTCGTCGGTGGGGCCCAGGACGTCGGGGTACCAGGCCGGGCCGTTGCGGTAGACGGCGTTGAGCAGGCTCTCGCTCTCGCTCCCGGCGTAGAACCCGTCGGGGTACACCTCGGCCAGCGGGCTGTCCTCGGGGAACGGCAGTTCCTGCAGGTTGCGGGGCAGGCTGAACAGCGTGGTCTCGCCGGTGTCGGTCTGCACGTTCGCGACGATCACCGTGTCGGTGCGGACCCCGTCGCGGCCCTCGCCGCCGTCCCCGCCCAGCAGCAGGAAGTTGACCTCCTCCCGGTCGCCGAACGGATCGGCCCCGTCGGACGAGTCGGTGACGGTGGCGCTGTCCCGGTCGGCGAACACGCTGTCGAGCAGCTCGGCCTGGGCGTTGGCGATGCGGACCGCCCACACGGCGGGGACGACCACCGCCGCACAGAGGGCCAGCACGACGACCGCACCGACCACGTGCTGCCAGCCCCGGGTGCGGCGCGGCAGCAGCAGTGCGTAACCGATCAGGACGACGAGCAGCCACGCCAACGCGAGGGCGATGATGCCGCCGACCACCCACCGCAGGGCCGCGGAGTCGACGGCCACCTGGATCACGTCGCGCAGGCCCGTGGTGGCCAGGTAGGCCACGGCGCCGAGCAGCACCATGAAGACGACGACGACCGCCGCACCGAGGCGTCGCCGCCCGGTGGCCAGGAAGGCGGACCCGGGCACCAGGGCACCGACCACGGTGAGCAGCAGGGCCGGCCCAAAGCCGCGGACGGCGTGCCGGCCGCGCCGTCTGCCCTGCTGGGTCGCTGAGTCGTCGCTCACGCGGCAGCCCCACGCGTCCCGGATCCGGTCATCTGGCCATGATCGCACCGTTTCGGCCACCCATCACGGGGCTGCGGGACGGCCTCACCCCCCGGGAGAGCGGGGTCGTGAGGCCGGTCACACCCGGATGTCTGGTGTGGGCGTCCTCGGGTACGGAAGGGTCAGGTGTGATCGCGATCGGCTGCGCCGCCGTCACCGTCCCGCAGGTCACCCCAACGCAGGTACCAGACCGAGGAGGTCGATCGTGTCCCACACGTCCCGCGAGGCAGCACTGCTCACCGAGCTCGAGCCGGTGGTCGAGGAGAACCTGAACCGGCACATCGGACTGGCCCAGGAATGGCACCCGCACGACTACGTCCCGTGGTCGGAGGGTCGGGACTTCGCCTTCCTCGGCGGCGAGGACTGGTCGCCGGAGCAGTCCCGGCTGGACGAGACCGCCAAGGCGGCCATGTTCACCAACCTGCTCACCGAGGACAACCTCCCCAGCTACCACCGGGAGATCGCCACCCGCTTCGGCCGGGACGGCGCCTGGGGCACCTGGGTCGGCCGGTGGACGGCGGAGGAGAACCGGCACGGCATCGCACTGCGCGACTACCTCGTCGTCACCCGCGGCGTCGATCCCGTCGAGCTCGAGCGGGCCCGGATGGACTACATGACCTCCGGCTACGACTCCGGGGACAAGACCCCGCTCGAGGCGGTCGCCTACGTCTCCTTCCAGGAGCTGGCCACCCGGGTGAGCCACCGCAACACCGGCAAGGCCACCGGTGACCCGATCGCCGACAAGCTGCTCGCCCGGATCGCCAAGGACGAGAACCTGCACATGGTCTTCTACCGGAACATCGTCTCCGCGGCGTTCGAGATCGAGCCCGACAAGACCATGCGGGCGGTCGCCGACGAGGTCATGCGCTTCGAGATGCCCGGCGCCACCATGGCCGGCTTCCGGAAGAACTCCGTGCTCATCGCCAAGGCCGGCATCTACGACCTGCGGCTGCACCACGACGAGGTCATCCAGCCCGTGCTCCGTGCGTGGCAGGTGTTCGAGCGCACCAACCTGGGGCCGGAGGGCGAGCAGGCCCGCGAGGAGCTGGCCCAGTTCCTGGTCGGCCTGGACGCCCAGGCCACCAAGTTCGTGGAGAGCCGGGACCGGATGCGCACCCGCATGCAGGCCCGCCAGGACACCCAGCTCACCCCGCTCCCCCAAGCCTGAGGGAGACGGCGCTCGCCTAGGCTCGGCGTCCGTGCGCCTGGCCACCTGGAACGTCAACTCCATCCGCAGCCGAGTCGACCGGGTGGAGGCCTGGCTGCAGCGCAGTGACGTCGACGTCCTGGCGCTGCAGGAGACCAAGTGCAAGGACGAGCAGTTCCCGGAGGACCGGTTCCGGGCGCTGGGCTACGACGTCGCGCACGTCGGCCACTCGCAGTGGAACGGCGTCGCCCTGCTGTCCCGGGTCGGGCTCAGCGACGTCCAGGTCGGCTTCCCGGGGATGCCCTCGTGGTCGTCGAAGGAGGGCGTCGAGCCCGCCCAGGAGGCCCGGGCGCTCGGCGCCACGTGCGGCGGCGTGCGGGTGTGGAGCCTCTACGTGCCGAACGGCCGCACGCTCACCGACCCGCACCTGCAGTACAAGCTCGAGTGGCTGGAGGCGCTGCGGGTGCACGCCGGCGGGTGGCTCACCGAGGACGCCGAGGCGCAGGTCGCGCTGGTCGGCGACTGGAACATCGCCCCGCAGGACGACGACGTCTGGGACATCTCGGTGTTCAGCTCCTCCACGCACGTCTCCGAGCCCGAGCGGGCCGCCTTCCGGGGTGTGGTCGAGGCCGGGTTCACCGACGTCGTCCGGCCGTACACGCCGGGGCCCGGCGTCTACACGTACTGGGACTACACCCAGCTGCGCTTTCCTCGCCGCGAGGGCATGCGGATCGACTTCGTGCTCGGCTCGCCGGCGCTGGCCCGTCGGGTCACCGGCGCCCGGATCGACCGCGAGGAGCGCAAGGGCAAGGGCGCCAGCGACCACGCACCGGTCGTCGTCGACCTGGCCGACCAGCTGCTCTGCCGGGAGCCGGCTCTCGAGCCCTGAGTCAGGCCGATGCGGCGCTGATGCCGACCTGTCCGAGCACCAGGGCGGCGACGGCGAACACGAGCCAGGCGAACCAGCGCTTGAGCCGGCCGGTGTCCAGGTGCGCGCCCAGGCGCCCCGCCACGAGAGCGGCGACGACTGCCGCTGCGGTGAAGCCGGCGGTGATGGGCACGTCGATGGGGGCGTCGCCGGCGTGGGCGGCGAATCCGGCGGCGGAGTTGACGGCCACGATGACGAGCGAGGTGCCGATGGCTGTGGTCATCGGGAGGCCGAGTGCGACGACCAGCACGGGGATGATCAGGAACCCGCCGCCGACGCCGAGCATCCCGGTGAGGAAACCGACGACGAGTCCCCCGGCGATGGTCCGGGGCAGGCAGCGGCGCCAGTTGACGGTGCCGTGGCCAGTGGCGCAGGCGGCTCCGGTGGCGGGCCTGTCCTGCAGCATGCGGAGGCCGGCCGCGATCATCAGCAGCGCGAAGATCGCGAGCACGACGTCGCCGGGCAACAGTCGGTTGACCGCGGCCCCGGCGAAGGCCGTCGCCGCTCCGGCTGCGCCGAAGAGCAGGGCGATCCGCCAGGCGATCTGGCGGGCGCGCAGTCTGGGCAGGAGGGCGACGACGGCGGTGATGCCGACGACCAGCAGCGATGTGGCCACGGCCTGGGGGAGCGGCTGCCCGACGACGTAGACCAGGGCGGGCACGGCCAGGATCGACCCGCCGCCGCCGAGGAGCCCGACGAGGGCGCCGATGACCAGGCCGAGACCGATCGCTGCGGCGATCACGAGTTCGCGGTGGCGTTCGCCGTGGCGCGGGCGGGTCCGGTGGTGGCTGACCGCAGCACGTCCAGGACGTCGTCCAGGCGGACCGGCTGATCAGCCCGGTTGTAGGGCAGGGCCGAGAGGGCTGCACCCATGGCGCAGCTGTCGGTCACCGCAGCCAGGGTCAGACCCGCGCCGATGCCCCCGGCCAGGAAGCGGGCCTTGGGGAAGCGGATGGAGGCCAGGACGCTCCCGGCGACGATGCCGCCGGCGACCAGGCGGACCTGGCGCTCCAGTGCCCACCGCCGGCGGCCGCGGCGGACCGGATGCCCGGCGGCGGTGTGGGCGTTCATGCCGCCGTCCAGGACCGAGAGCTGTTCGGCACCGGCGGCGGCCAGCGCGTCGTGCGCGGTGCGGGCGCGGTTGCCGGCCTGGCAGATCAGCACGACCGGGCCGTCCAGGGCGGCAGCGAGGGTCTCGACGTGCTCGTGGACCAGGGGCAGGGGGACGTTGATCGAGCCGGGCACGTGCGCGGTCTCGTACTCAGCCGGTGTGCGGACGTCCAGGAGGGTGGGGGCGACCGGGTCGTCGAGCTGGGCGGCCACGGCGTCGGGAGCGATGCGGAGAGGGCTGGTCATCTGGTGGTGTCTTCTTCTCGAGGAGGGGCCGGTCGCCACCGAGCGGGGGCACCGGTGGCGACCGGGGTTCAGGAGCGGCGCAGCAGCCGGCGGAGCCGGCTGGCAGTGGTGGACGTGGCTGTGGGCGCGTGGCCGGGGCAGCGTTCCGCGGACGGGACGCCGGCGAGGACCCGGTCGACGTGCTGGCCACAGCCGGCCGAGGTGGTCAGACCGCAGGTCCGACAGGCAACTGCTCGACACATCGGAGCTCGCCCCTCAGGCCTGGACCGACGTGGTGTGCAGCCCGACAGCGGCGGAACCGGTGTCGGGGTCGCCGTAGCCGCCGTTGACCAGCACGGGACGACGGCCGGCGCAAGCCAGGATCGATGCGGCGATCGAGGCGCGGTAGCCCGAGCCGCAGTAGACCCAGACCTCCCCGGCCGGGACCTCGTCGATCCGCCCGGGCAGCTCGTGGATCGGGATGTGGATGGAACCCCGCACGCCGCCGGCGGAACGCTCGTCGTCGCGGCGGGCGTCCAGGACGACGGTGTCCTCGTGCTCGCCGAGCTGAGCGGCGAGGCCCGCGAAGTCCGTCACCGGGTGGGAACCCAGCTCCCGGCCCGCAGCCAGCGCCTCCGGGCTTCCGACAGCGGCACCGGCCAGGCGGTCGATGCCGATGCGGACCAGCTCGCGGCGGGCATCGACGACCTGCTGCTCGGACTCCCCGATGAGCGTCAGGGGGGCGCCCCAGTCGTAGAGCCAGCCCAGGTAGGTCACGAAGTTGGTGCTCAGCTCGAAGTTCAACGCCCCAGGCAGGTGGCCGGCGGCGAAGGCGGTGCGAGCCCGCAGGTCGACCACCCACTCACCCGCCGCCAGGCGGGTGGCCAGCTCCTCCGGATCGACCGCTCGCGGGAAGGACAGGTCGACCGGATCGGGGCCGGCCGCGTTGGTCGCGCCCATGTGGGCGTAGTAGGCCGGGTATGCGCCGAGACCGGCGATGAGCTGGTCGACGAATGCCTGCTCGTCCTGGGTGAGCGCGGGGTTGACCCTGCGCTGCTCCCCGACGGTGGAGGACGTCCCGCTGGTCGGGGTCGCGGCGCAGAAGCTGCCGAAGCCGTGACTGGGGAACACCGCAGTGCCGGCCGGGAGCTCGTCGGCCAGGCGCCGCACCGAGTGGAACTGGGCGTGGGTGAGCGTGTCGGTGTGCTCGGCGCCCAGCAGGTCGGTGCGGCCGGTCGCGCCGTAGAGCATCGAGCCGCCGGTGAAGACCGCTTGCACGGCGCCCTCCGTGTCGGCGAGCACGTAGGAGACGTGGTGGTGCGTGTGCCCGGGCGTGTGCAGCACTCGCAGCCGCATCGGCCCGGCGACCAGCACGTCGCCATCAGACGCTGGGACCCGCTCGTAGGACACGCTGTCCCCGGCAGGGACGACATAAGCCGCGCCGGTCACCCGGGCCAGCTCGAGCCCGCCGGTGACGTAGTCGTTGTGCACGTGGGTCTCGAGCACATGACTGATGGTGACGCCCCGGTCGGCAACCAAGGCCTGAACACGGTCGATGTCTCGCTGAGGGTCGACGACCACGCCCACCCCGGCGTCGCTGATCACGTAGCTGCGGTCCCCGAGACTGGTCGTCTCGATGATGTCGATCTGCATGGTGCGCTCCTTGTACCGTACGGGGTAGGGGTATGTGAGGGTCAGACAAGGGCGTCGGCGCTCCGGTCGCTCACACGGCCGACTCGCCCTCCCGGGCCCCGGCGACCCGGGTGGGTGCCATGGGCCTCTCCTCCGGGCGTCGTGGACATCAGGCGAGCGAGAGCAGCAAGCGCTCGAGCTCACGGAGGTCGACCTCGCGGGTCTCCTCCTCGGAGTTGATCGAGCAGTACCGCATCCCGGTGCTGACGACGGCGAAGCTCGCCTTGTTCAACGCCTTGGACGCGGCCGCCAACTGGGTGACCACCGCAGCGCAGTCGCGGCCGTCCTCGATCATCCGGACGATGCCGCCGATCTGGCCCTGGATGCGGTTGAGGCGCTTCACGACGTCGGCGAGCTCGCCCTGGGGGATGTCCACGCACTGCAGCGTACATACCCCCCCGGGTATACGCCAACGCACCTGTTCCGCCCGTGCGCCCCATGTGTCCGGCCAGATGCGCCCTTCGTGCGAGATCCGGGCCGGCCGAGATCTACTGCGCTCTCAAGTGGCGGGTGGACCGCAGGTGCCGTAGGAATGGCGCCGGGAGAGTTCCAGCAGTGCGGACTCCTGCATCCGTGCGTTGCCGGACCGGCGAGCGACGAGCACGTCACCACTCGCTCTCCAGTCATCCCCACGAGCCTCATGCCGGCGCGCCTCCTGTCATGGCTGCGACCGCGTGCGCTCTGCCACGCGCCCACTCGACACACCTCCAGGAGAACTCCGTGGCGAACACCGCCCAGCGCACCATCCGCGACCGTCGTCTCAGCACCGAGACCAAGGCGTCGACGAAGACCACCGAGCTGTACGCCTACGTCGCCGCAGTGGCGGCCGTGGTGATCACCGCCTTCGTCGTCGGGGACGGCGATGTCGGCGACGGTGACCCCTTCGGCGCCTCTGAGGCCATCCGTTACATCACCTTCCTCACCATCGGCTACATGGTGGCCCGCGGGCTGGCCAAGTCGGGCAGTCGCGACTTCTACGACGAGCACGGGAACTGACCCCTGCGGGGAACTCGACGAGCCGCGGACCACGGATCCGCTGGCTCGAGCGACCCCGGTCGCGTGCCACGAGCAACAGCGCCACAACGAATCGGAGCACCACCCATGTCCCGCAACCAGCGCCGGAAGAAGCGCGCCAAGGCAGCGAACAGCCAGAGGGCGAATCGCAACGGGAACCGCACCGACACCAGGGGCCCGTCTGCCGAGGCAGTCCACCTCCGCGCGAGCACCGAGACCAAGTCCGCGCTGAGGACGACCGAGTTCATCGCGTACGCGGCCGCCGTGCTCGGCGTCGTCATCACCGCGCTCGCCGTCGACGCGGACGGCCGTGGGGGCGACGACCCCTTCGGGGCCGAGTCCGCCCTCCGCTACATCGCGTTCCTGACGATCGGCTACCTGGTCGCCCGCGGCCTGGCGAAGTCCGGGAGCCACGAGAACCGCATCGAGCACGACACGGACACGGACACTGCGCGCACCGGCATCGTGCACGACGCGGACCCTCGCGACGACGAGCAGCTCGGCGACGACGACGAGCGGGTCGACGACGACCAGCGACTCGGCGACGACGACGCCGCGGAGACGGCCGTCGTGCCGTCCGACCGGGACCAGCGCCCGGCGGACCAGGACGTCGATGTACGGCCGTGAGACCACGGTCGTGAACCGGCTCCCCGGCGAGGGTGCTGGCGAGCGACACGCCGCCTGAGCAGGAAGGGCGACGCGCCGGTGGTCGTTGCACCAGGTGATGACCACCGCGCTCGTCGCCCCCGCCCCCACCCGCCTGTGGACGCCGTCCCGCGTCCTCGTCACCCGGTCGGCCGCTGAGCGCCCGCACGGCCGACGCGTCGTCGCCCGGCTCGAGGCGGCCGGGGTGTCCGACATCGAGCTGCTGCCCGGCGACCGGCTGCCCAACCTGCGCGGCGACGGTGACCGGGCGGCGTTCATGGCCGCCAAGCAGACGATGGCCGTGGTCGTCCCCCCGCCGTCCAAGCGCCGCCTGCAGCCGATCCCGCCGTCGGCCGCGGGGCGGTCACCTCCGGCACCGCCGCGCGCGGCGCGGAGGGGACGACGTTCGAGGCGTCCTGCTACACCGACCCGCTGGCCATCGAGTACCTGACCGGCGGCCTGGCCACCGCGATCGAGCACTTCGGCACCCGCTCCTGGGCCGGGCCGGTCCAGCTGCGAGCGACCACCAAGTTCGACGACGTCGCCGGCCTGCTCGACCTGCCGCACGGCGGCCGAACCCGGCTGCGCTTCTCGGTGAACGCCGCCTCGGTGGCCCGCCGCCTCGAGGGTGCGACCTCGCCCGTCGCCGGCCGCATCGCCGCCCTGGGCACGGTGGCCGCCGCCGGCTACCCGGTCGGGCTGACCATCGCACCGATCATGCCCACCGACGGCTGGCGCGAGGAGTACGGCCAACTGCTGGACGACGTCGCCGCGGCGCTCCCCACCGGCACCGACCTCACCGTCGAGTGCATCACCCACCGGTTCACGCCGGGCAGCAAGGCGACGCTGACCGACTGGTACCCGCGGACGAAGCTGGAGATGGACGAGGCCGCGCGGACCACCAAGCGCGGCAAGTACGGGGCCGTGAAGCACGTCTACCCGCGCGACACCATGGGGGAGCTGCGCAGCTGGTTCACCGGCGCCATCGCCGACCGGCTCCCCACCGCCCAGTTGCTCTACTGGACCTAGGTCAGCGGGGGCGGTGCTGGACCAGGCCGACCGGCACCGGGCCGGGCCAGACGGCCTCCAGCGCCTCGGCGGTCTCCTCCCGGAGCTCGGTGGCGGCGCCGAACGTGCACACCCGGACCGGCCCGCCGTCGGGCCCGGCCTCCAGGACGTCGGCGACGACGACGGTGATGTTGTCGGTGGGCGGCCCGGCCAGCGCGGCGTCCCGCAGCCGCGCGGCGGCCTGGGCGGGGGTGCCGTCAGCGGCCAGCAGGTCGCACAGCACGGCCGGCGGGACGACGTCGGACAGCCCGTCGGAGCAGACCATCACCCGGTCACCGGGGCGGGCGTCCAGCCGGAGCACGTCGACCGCGGCGACGTCGTCGTCCGCGCCGTGCAGTGCGGCGTAGACCGCCGAGCGCTGCGGGTGCACCTTCGCCTCTGCCGGGGTGAGCGAGCCGGCGTCGATCAGCGCCTGGACCAGCGTGTGGTCGGTGCTGACCTGCTGCAGCTCGCCGTCCTGCAGCAGGTAGCCGCGGGAGTCGCCGATGTGCAGCAGCGCCAGCCCCTGGGCGTCGACGTGCAGCGCCGTCATCGTGGTCGCCATCGTCCGCAGCCGGGGACGCTCGGTGTAGGCCGCCCGGATCCGCTCGTTCGCGCTCGCCACGATCCGCACCGGGTCGTCGGCGCCCTCGCCGGTGCTGCCGGTGGCCAGCGGGGCCAGCCAGTTGACCACCAGCGAGGAGGCGACCGCGCCGCCGACGTTGCCGCCCACCCCGTCGGCGATGGCGATCAGCTGGGGGCCGGCGACCGCGGAGTCCTGGTTGTCCGGGCGGGGCCCACGGGTGGAGACGGCAGCACTGTCGAGCACGAGCACCTGCCGTCACCCCCTGTCCTCACCGGCCCACCGACCTGCACTGCGAACGCAGCGGTCGCCGAACGGTAGATCACGCACCCTGGGACCGCCCACGAACACGGCGGGCGCGGTCACCTACCGTTCGTCCTCGTGCTCGTCCTGCTGCCACCGTCGGAGACCAAGCACCCGGGTGGGGGCGGCGCCCCGCTGGACCTGAGTGCCCTCGGCACCCCGGAGCTGAACCCCCTCCGGGAGCAGTTGGTGGCGGCGGTGGTGGGCCTCGCTGCCGACGTCCGCGCTGCCCGGGCCGCGCTCGGCCTCTCCCCCGCCCAGGACGGCGAGATCGCCCGCAACGCCGCGCTGCGCTGCAGCCCGACCATGCCGGCGATCGAGCGCTACACCGGCGTCCTCTACGACGCCCTGGACGTCCGGTCGCTCACCCGCGCGCAGCGCCGCCGGGCCGCCGGGCGGCTGGCGGTCGGGTCGGCGCTGTTCGGCCTGCTGCGCGCCGACGACGCCGTCCCCGCCTACCGACTCTCGGCGGGCAGCTCCCTGCCCGGGCTGCCGGCGCTGCGGTCGCTGTGGAAGCCGGTGCTCACCGACGTGCTGGCCGGCGTCGACGACCTGGTGGTCGACCTGCGGTCCGGGGCCTACGCCGAGCTGGCCCCCGTCCCGGGCGCGGTCACCGTGCAGGTGCTCAGCGAGCGCCCCGACGGCACCCGTGCGGTGGTCAGCCACTTCAACAAGGCGCACAAGGGCCGGCTGGCGCGGCTGCTGGCGACCACCACGGCCGAGCCGGACTCCGTCGTCCGGCTGCGGGCGCTGCTGCGCCGCGCGGGGTTGCACGTGGAACACGACGGCGGCACCGAGCTCACCCTCGTCGTCCCGGCGGCTGCCGTGACCCGCTGACCGAGGTTCCTCAGCGCTGAGACACCCAGTACGGTCGCTGGGATGAGTGACGTCGACGACCTGTGCACCCGTCCCGCGACCGAGCTGGCCGCGCTGGTGCGCGACCGGGAGGTCTCTGCCCGGGAGCTGATGGACGCCCACCTCGACCGGATCGAGCGGCTGAACCCGGAGCTCAACGCGATCGTCACCCTGGACGCCGAGGGCGCGCGAGCCGCGGCCGACGCCGCCGACGCCCGGCTCGCCGCGGGTGGGCCGGTCGGCCCGCTGCACGGGCTGCCGGTCGCGCACAAGGACACCCACGCCACCGGCGGCATGCGCACCACCTGGGGCTCGCCGCTGCACGCCGAGACGGTCCCGGCCCGCGACGAGCTGGTGGTCGCCCGGTTGCGGGCTGCCGGGGCGATCCGGGTCGGCAAGACGAACGTGCCGGAGTTCGCGGCCGGCTCGCACACCTTCAACACCCTCTTCGGGGCCACGCACAACCCCTACCGGCACGGGCTCACCGCCGGCGGCTCCTCCGGCGGTGCGGCCGCAGCGCTGGCCGCCGGCCTGGTGCCGATCGCCGAGGGCAGCGACATGGGCGGCTCGCTGCGCAACCCGGCGGCGTTCTGCAACGTCGTCGGCCTGCGCCCCACGCCCGGCCGGGTGCCCACCCACCCCGCCGCGATCGGCTGGTCGCAGCTGTCGGTGCAGGGGCCGATGGGCCGCACCGTCGCCGACGTCGCCCTGGGGCTGTCGGCGCTGGCCGGCCCGGACCCGCGGGTGCCGATCTCGCTGAGCGACCCCGGCGCCCCGTTCGCCGCGCCGCTGCCGACCGAGCTGACCGGCCTGCGCGTGGCCTGGGCCCCCGACCTGGGCGGTCAGGTGCCGGTCGACCCGGCGATCACCGCCGTGCTGATGGAGCAGCTCGGGGTGTTCCGCGACCTGGGCGCCACCGTCGAGGAGGACTGTCCCGACCTGGCCGGCGCCGACGAGGCGTTCGGCGTGCTGCGCGCCTGGTTGTTCGAGGCGAGCTTCGGTGACCTGGTGCGCGAGCACCCGGACCAGGTGAAGGAGACGATCCGCTGGAACGCCGCCCGCGGGGCCGCGCTGACCGGCGCGGACGTCGGCCGCGCGGAGGTGGCGCACACGGCGCTCTTCGAGCGGGTCGTGGCGTTCTTCGAGCGCTACGACGTGCTGCTGGCGCCGACCACCCAGGTGCTGCCGTTCCCGGTCGAGCAGGAGTACCCGACCGAGGTCGCCGGCGTCCCCCAGGACGACTACCTGGGCTGGATGCGCTCCTGCACGCTGATCTCGGCGACCGGGTGCCCCGCACTGTCGGTGCCCGGGGGGTTCACCCCCGACGGGCTGCCGGTGGGCCTGCAGGTCATCGGTGCACCCCGGGCCGACCGTCGGGTGCTGGAGGTCGGGCACGCGTTCGAGCAGGCCACCGGCTTCGGCCGGCGCCGTCCGGAGCTCTGACCCCGGCCGGGTCGAGCCGGGCGGCTGACGCTGGAGCGGTTCACCCCCCGGGCGAGACGCTGCCGGAGGTCAGTCCTGGGTGGACGGGGCGACGCGGTAGGCGCCGTCGGTGCCTGCCACCCCGGCCGGGCGGTGCGCCCGGGCCACCATGACCTTCTCGTGCCGGCGGGCGAAGACCACCGTGCCCACGAGGAACAGCCCGGAGAACACCAGGACGAGGGCGGTGAAGGCATTGGTGAACGGCAGTTCCACCCCGGCGAGCACCAGCGCCCCGACGGCGACCAGGGCGAGGGCGGCGAGGACGGCGCCGGCGGCCCGCCAGGGGCTGCGGCCGACCTCCTCGACGCCCGCCACGGCCTTGTCCTGGGCGTAGTCCAGCGGCTTCTTCGCCCAGGCGAAGCGGGTGGCCAGCACCGCCAGCCCGGCGGCGACGAGCACGAACCCCGGGCCGGGCAGCACCAGCAGCGCGATGCCGGCGAGGGTCAGCAGTCCGCCGAGGGCGGCGATCACAACGGTCTTCACGGGCCGGTTGTGCCCCACCGATCAGTGCTCCACTCACTCTTCTCGGCGTGTCGCGAGCAGGCGGGGCCTCAGCGGCGGCTGCGCAGCCCGCGCAGCGTGCGGACGGCGACCAGCAGCTCGGCCAGCTCGTGGTGGTCACCGGAGGCCAGGTCGGCCAGCTGCGCCGCGGCCCGCTGCTGGGCGACGTCCCAGGCGTCGACCCACCGCTCGACCAGCTCGGCCGCCTCCTCGCCGTCGGAGCTCCGCAGGCCGAGCACGTCGGCGGTCAGCGTCGCCTGCTCGGTGGCCAGGTCGTCCCGGAGGCTCGCCCGGGCCATCGACGGCCAGCGCCGGTCCCGGGGCAGCTCGATGACCAGCTCCCGCAGCGGCACCAGGCCCAGCCGCTCGGCCAGGCACTGCGACACCTGCGCGGCCAGCGCGATGGGCGCACCGGTGCCCTCGGCCACCACCGCCAGGTCCAGCGCCGTCGGCAGCAGCGGCGCCGCGGCGACCTCCGCGGCCAGCTCCGGCGAGACGCCGGCGGCCCGCAGCTCCGCGGCCCGCTCGGCGTAGGCCTCGGCGTCGGCACCCAGCAGCCAGCCGGGCAGGCCGGCGCGCACCTCGGCGACCGGCCCGGCGAACCGCTCGATCACCGGGGCCAGCGTGGCGGCCGGCTCCGCGGTGAGCTCGGGGATCCGCAACAGCCAGCGGGTGGTCCGCTCGGCCAGCCGGGTGGCCTCGGTGCGTAGGTGCACCTGGGTGGCGGCCGGCACCCGGTTGTCCAGGTCCCGGGGGGCGTCCCAGAGCCGGTCGACGTCGAACACCGCCCGGGCGACGGTGTGCGCCCGCACCACCGCGGCGACCGGGGCACCGGTCTCCTCACCCAACCGGAACAGCCCGGTGACACCGGCGGTGTTGACCGCCCGGTTGCTCAGCACCGTGGCCACGATCTCCCGGCGCAGTGGGTGACTGGCCAGGGCGGTGGGGAACCGGGCGCGCAGTGCGGTCGGGAAGTACTCCTCGAGCAGCTCGGCCAGCGCCGGGTCGTCGGGCAGGCCAGAGGCCAGGACCGCGTCGCCGGCCTCGATCTTGGCGTAGGCCAGCAGGACGGAGAGCTCGGGGCCGGTCAGGGCCTGACCGTCGCGGCGACGCTCGGCGATCGCCCGGTCGTCGGGCAGGTGCTCCACCGCGCGGTCGAGCCGGCCGGAGCGCTCCAGGGCACGCAGGTACCGCTGGTGGGCGTCGAGCAGCCCGCGGGAGGCGGCGCACTCGGTGGCCAGGGCCGCGTTCTGCGCGTAGTTGTCCCCGAGCACGGCCGCGGCGACCTCGTCGGACATCTCCTCCAGCAGCCGGGCCCGGCCGTCGGGGTCCAGCCGGCCGTCGTCCACCACCCGGTTCAGCGCGATCTTGATGTTGACCTCGTGGTCGGAGGTGTCGACGCCCGCGGAGTTGTCGATCGCGTCGGTGTTCACCCGCCCCCCGGCCAGCGCGTACTCGATCCGCCCCCGCTGGGTCAGGCCGAGGTTGCCCCCCTCCCCGACCACCCGGACCCGCAGCTGGCCGCCGTCGACCCGCACCGCGTCGTTGGCCTTGTCCCCCACGTCCAGCGCGCTCTCCCCGGCGGCCTTCACGTAGGTGCCGATCCCGCCGTTGAACAACAGGTCGACCGGGGCCAGCAGCACCGCGCGCACCAGCTCGGGCGGGCTCAGGGCCTCCACGTCGTCGGCCAGGCCCAGCGCCGCGCGCATCGGCGCGGACACCGGCACCGACTTCGCCGTCCGGGGCCACACCCCGCCGCCGGCGCTGATCAGCGAGCGGTCGTAGTCGGCCCAGGAGGAACGCGGCAGCTCGAACAGCCGCCGGCGCTCGGCGAAGGAGACGGCGGCGTCCGGGGTCGGGTCGACGAAGACGTGCCGGTGGTCGAAGGCGGCCACCAGCCGCAGCTGCTCGGACAGCAGCATGCCGTTGCCGAACACGTCGCCGGACATGTCGCCGATGCCGACGACGGTCACCTCCTGGGCCTGCACGTCGACGCCGAGCTCGCGGAAGTGCCGGGTGACCGACTCCCAGGCGCCGCGGGCGGTGATGCCCATCGCCTTGTGGTCGTAGCCGACCGAGCCACCGGAGGCGAACGCGTCGCCCAGCCAGAACCCGCGCTCGATCGCCACCGAGTTGGCCAGGTCGGAGAAGGTCGCCGTCCCCTTGTCGGCGGCGACCACCAGGTAGGTGTCGTCGCCGTCGTGCCGGACGACCCGTTGCGGCGGGACGACCTCTCCGTCGACCAGGTTGTCGGTGAGGGCCAGCAACGCGCCGATGAACTGGGTGTAGCAGGCCTTGCCCTCGGCGAGCACCTCGTCGCGGGAGGCGCCCTCCCCCGGGCCCCGCAGCACCACGAAGCCGCCCTTGGCCCCGGTCGGCACGATCACGGTGTTCTTCACCGTCTGCGCCTTGACCAGGCCGAGCACCTCGGTGCGCAGGTCCTCCCGCCGGTCGCTCCAGCGCAGCCCGCCGCGGGCCACCGCACCGAAGCGCAGGTGCACCCCGAGCACCTGCGGCGAGCTGACCCACACCTCCCGCGCCGGGCGGGGCTCGGGCAGGTCCGGGACGGCGGAGGGGTCCAGCTTGAGCGCCAGCGGGGCGCCCTCGGTGAAGACGCCGGCCGTGTACGCCGTCGTCCGCAGGGTCGCCCGGACGGCGGCCAGCAGCGAGGACAGCACCCGGTCGGCGTCCAGCGAGGCCACCTCGCCGATCGCCGTGGTCAGCGACTCGACCAGGGCGGTGGTGCGCGCCTCGCGGCCCGCCGAGCGGTCGGGGTGGAACCGGGTCTCGAACAGCGCGACCAGCCGGGCCACGATCCCCGGGTGCGCGGCGAGGGTCTCCTGCACGTAGGACTGGCCGAAGGGCAGCCCACCCTGGCGCAGCCACTGCACGTAGGCACGCAGCACGGCCACCTGCCGCCAGGTCAGCCCGGCCAGCAGCACCAGGGAGTTCAGGGCGTCGTCCTCCGCGCGGCCGGCCCAGACGGCGGTGATCGTGTCGGTGAAGCGCTCGGGCAGCGTGCCGGCGAAGGGCACCTCGACGGTCGGCGACGCCAGGCCGAAGTCGTACACCCAGGCCAGCGGGGCGCCGATCCGGTCGACCTCGTAGGGCCGCTCGTCGAGCACGTCCACGCCCATGTGCTGCAGCACCGGCAGCACGTCGGACAGCAGCAGCCGCTCCCCCACCCGGTACACGGTCAGCCGGCGCTCGCCCTCCGGGCCGACCGGCGCCCGCAGCCGCAGGTCCAGCCCACCGGGGGCCAGCCGGTCCAGCCGCGCGAGGTCCTCCACGGCGACCTCCGCCGGGAAGTCCTCCTGGTAGGCCGCGGGGAAGGCGTCGGCGACCCGGGCCAGCAGCCGGGGTGCGTCACTCCCGTGCCGGGCGACCAGGGCGTCGGCCAGGTCGTCGGTCCAGCTGCGGGCGGCCGCCGCCAGCGCCTCCTCCAGCGCCGGGACGTCGACGTCAGGCAGCGACGGGCCACCCCGCCGGCTCACCGGCACCCGGACGACGAAGTGCAGGCGGGTGAGCACCGACTCGCTGGACCGGACCGTGAACTCCACGTGGGTGCCGCCCAGGTGCTCCAGCAGCAGCCGCTGCATGGTCAGCCGGACCTGCGTCGTGTACCGGTCGCGGGGGAGGTAGACGAGGGCGGAGAAGAACCGGCCGAACGGGTCGCGGCGCAGGAACAACCGGGTCTGCCGGCGCTCGCGCAGGTGCAGCACGGCCAGCGCCACCGGCAGCAGTTCGTCCACGTCGACCTGCAGCAGCTCGTCGCGCGGGTAGGTCTCCAGGACGTCGAGCAGCTGCTTGCCCGAGTGGCTGTCGGCGGGCACCCCCGAGCGCGCCAGGACGGCGGCGGCGGTCCGCCGGACCAGCGGCACGTCCCGGACGCTGCTGGTGTACGCCTCGTTCGGGAACAGGCCCACCAGCAGGTGCAGGCGGCCGCGGCTGCCCGGCGAGTCGCTGGGCAGGTCGACGACGACGAGGTCCAGCCAGGCCGGGCGCTGGACCGTGGAGCGGGCGTCGCCCTTGGTGATCCGGACCCGGCGAGCGGCCCCCGCACCCGGCGCGGCCAGCGCCGCCGGCGCCACCGAGGTGGCGCGGTCCGGGGAGCTGCGCAGCACGCCGAGCTCGGAGCCGGCGACCACGTCGACCGCCGGCTCGGCGGAGTCACCGACCAGCTCGACGGCGCGGGCGCCGAGGAAGAGGAAGTTGCCCCGGGCCAGCCAGCGGAGCAGCGCCGCGGCCTCGGCCGGGTCGTCGGCAGGGTGGCCGGCGTCCTCGGGGGCGGGCAGTCGGTCCAGGACGTCGGCGATCTCCCCGGCCCGACCGGCCAGCGCGGCGGCGTCCGTGTGCGCGCGGCGGACGTCGTCGAGCACCGCACGGATGCCGGCCAGCAGGTCGGTGGCGGCCTCCTCGTCGACCTGCCCGGAGAGGACGACGGACATCCAGGACTCGGCGATCGCGTCGGCACCGCAGGTGGCGGCGTCGGCGCTGTCGCAGAAGGCGACCAGCGTGCCGTCGGCGTCCCGCCGGACGACCACGACCGGGTGCACGACGTGGTCGGGGGCGATGCCCTGCCGGGTCACCTCGGCGGTCACGGAGTCGACGAGGAACGGCATGTCGTCGACGACGACGCGGAGCACGGCCCGTCCGCCGTCGGTGCGGTGGACGTCGACGACCGGGGTGCCCGGCCGGCGGGAGGCCGCCAGCCGGAGGTGCCCCAGCGCGAGGGCGGCCAGGTCGGCGGGGTCGTGGCCGACCACCTCGGCGGCCGGCTCACCGGCGTAGAAGCGGTGTACCAGGACCGGGGTGTCGGCCGACTGGACGCCGGCCGGGAGGGCCCCCTGGCCGGTCAGCAGCCCGCGTGCCGCGGTGGCCGCCCGGTCCAGCAGCCGGCGCTTCTCCTCCTGCGCTGCCTCCAGCGAGGCCATGTCGACGGGACTGTCGACGAGGCCGTCGACGGGCGCGTCACCGGTCCCGTCACCCGAGGGGACGTGGGCACGGTCACCCCCCGGACCGGTCGGGATGCGTGTGGACCGTTCCGACTCCGAACCCAGACGAGCCATGCTCACCGACGCTAGTGGCCGCGCACCTTCAACGGCAGCACCAGCTCGGCGATCCAGCTGAAGAGGGCGATGAGGAACCCGCCGAACAGAGCGGCCAGGAAGCCGTCGACGGTGAACCGGTCGGACAGCGCTGCGGTGAGGCCGAGCATCGCCGCGTTGATCACCAGCAGGAACAGGCCGAGGGTGAGGATCACGAACGGCAGCGCCAGCAGCCGGACGATCGGCCCGATGATGGAGTTGACCAGCGCGAACAGCAGCGCGACCCAGAGGTAGGTGCCGGTCTCGCCGAAGAAGCCGGTCGGGTTGCCGATCACCTCGATCCCCTCGACGAGCCGGGTCACGGCGAAGATGATCGCCGCCAGCACGACGACGCGGACGGCGAACTTGCCGATCGTGGCCACGGCGGCACGGTAACGCGCATTGATCACGATCGGCGGGACTCCCCCCGTCTAACCGATTCTCGCGTCGCCGCTAGACGTCGGCAGATGGCCCGACAGAGCTGCATGTCACACGATCCGGTGGGGAACAACCGAGGTCGCCGCTCGTTGTCCTGGGTGCCGGTCCGGTCGCCGCGAGGCGCCCGCCCGGACCGGTCATCGCGCGCCTCGCCGGGAGTCGCCCCCCGGCGGGGCGCTGCGCTGGGAGACTGGGCCGGTGAGCGCGCCGCCGCAAGACCCAGCCGCGGCGCCACTTTCCCGTCGGCCGGTCGCCCGGCTGCGCCGGCTGCCCGCCCGGACGCTGTGCCGTGCCCTGCTGCTGGTCGCCCTGGTCGTGGCCGGTGGCGCCGTCGCGCTCACGGCCGACCTCCCCGACGTCGCCACCCTGCGCGACTGGCTCGCCGACGTCGGCCTCCTCGGCTGGGCGGCCCTCGTCGCCGGCCTGGCGTTGGCCACGCTCGCGCCGGTGCCCCGTACCGCGCTCTCCCTGCTCGCCGGCGTCCTCGCCGGGTTCTGGGGCGGCCTCGCCCTGGCGCTGACCAGCGGCGTCCTCGGCGCCGCCGCCGGGTTCCTGCTCGCCCGCCGGCTCGGCCGGGAGGTGGTCACCCGGCTGGCCGGGCCGCGGCTGGCCCGGGCCGACGCCCGACTGTCCGAGCGCGGGCTCCTCGCCGTGCTGATCGGCCGGCTGACGCCGATCGTGCCGTTCACCGTGGTCAGCTACGCCGCCGGACTGTCCGGCATGCGGTGGCGCGACTTCCTGGCCGGCAGTGCACTCGGCCTGGTGCCGGGCACCGTGCTGCACGTGTCGATCGGGGCGACGGTGGGCGCGTCCGGGCTCGGCGGGGTCCCACTGCTGGCGAGCCTGGCCCCGCTCACCGTGGCCCTCGTGGTCCTGGGCGTGGCCACCCAGCGTCGTCGGCGGACGGCCGACGCCGGCGGGCCGGGAGTCTGACGAGGAGATGCTCGTTCGAACGCTTGTTCGAACACCGTGGTAGCGTCATCGCCGTCGCCGCGACCCTTAGAGGGCCCTCTGACGCCGTATCGGCCTGTCTAGCGCCGTCGCTAGAGACGGTCAGACGGTGGTCGAGACGGCGGTCGATGCCGTCGTCTAACGGTCTCTACCCCGACAGCAAGACACCGGCATAGGGTGCTCGACATGGACCCCGTCCGGAACCCGTACGCCCCCGGCGCCGGCCAGCGCCCGCCCGAGCTGGCCGGCCGGGACACCGAGCTGTCGGCCTTCGACGTCGTCCTGGAACGGATCGCACGCGGACGGCCGGAGCGCTCACTGGTGCTCACCGGGCTGCGCGGTGTCGGCAAGACCGTGCTGCTCAACCAGCTGCGCTCCGCGGCGATCACCCGCGGCTGGGGCACCGGGAAGATCGAGGCCCGCCCGGACCAGTCGCTGCGCCGGCCGCTGTCGGCCGCGCTGCACATGGCGCTGCGCGAGCTGCGCCACCCCGACCAGGAGTCCACCGACGCCGTCCTGGGCACGCTCAAGGCCTTCGCTCAGCGTCAGGCACCTGCTGATGCGAAGGTGCGCGACCGCTGGCAGCCCGGCATCGACGTGCCGGCCACCACCGGCCGTGCCGACTCCGGCGACATGGAGATCGACCTGGTCGAGCTGCTCAGCGACGTGGCCGGCCTCGCCGCCGACGTGGGCAAGGGCGTCGCGCTGTTCATCGACGAGATGCAGGACGTGCAGACCGACGACGTCTCGGCAATCTGCGCCGCCTGCCACGAGCTCTCCCAGCAGGGCTCGCCGCTGATCGTCGTCGGCGCCGGGCTCCCCCACCTGCCCGCCGTCCTGAGCGCCTCGAAGAGCTACTCCGAACGGCTCTTCCGCTACCTGCGGATCGACCGGCTGGACCGGTCCGCCGCCGACCGGGCGCTGCTGGCGCCGGCCGAGCGGGAGGACGTCGAGTTCGACACCGCCGCGCTGGACGCCCTCTACGCCGCCGCCGACGGCTACCCCTACTTCGTGCAGGCCTACGGCAAGGTCACCTGGGACGTCGCCGCGGCCTCGCCGATCACCGCCGACGACGTGTCGATGGCCGCACCGGCCGCCGAGGCCGAGCTCGCGGTGGGCTTCTTCGGCTCCCGCTACGACCGGGCCACCCCGGCCGAGCGGGAGTACATGCACGCGATGGCCGAGCTCGGCGGGCCGACCGGCGCCGCGGTGGGCACCTCCGACGTCGCGGTCACCCTCGGTCGCAAGCCCGCCTCCCTCTCCCCCGCCCGCGACTCACTGATCAAGAAGGGCCTGGTCTACTCCGCCGAGCGCGGCCAGATCGCCTTCACCGTCCCGCACTTCGGCCGCTACCTGCTCCGGCACGCCCCCGAGTAGCCGGGCGCCCCGTCGTCGGGGTCCGGTGGTGTTCCACGTGCGACCTCGGGGCCGGGACGGCAGGGTGGCTCGGGTGAGCACCCCTCCCGACGTCCGCTCCCCCGAGGAGATCACCGTCCCGGTCGAGGGCGGTGACCTCGCCGCCCTGTACTGGGCGGCCGACGCCCCGGGAGCCCCGCTGGTGGTGCTGGTGCACGGCATCACCGGGAACGCCGCGGTCTGGGGCCCGGTCGCGGCGGCCCTGGCCGGTGAGTGCGAGGTGGTCGCCCCCGACCTGCGGGGACGGGCCGGCAGCGCCGGGCTCCCCGGCCCCTACGGCCTGTCCGTGCACGCCGCGGACCTCGCCGCGCTGCTCGACCGGTTCGGCGCCGACGCCCAGGCCGGGGCGGACGCGACCGTGCTCGTCGGCCACTCGATGGGCGGGTTCGTCGCCGCGCTGGCCACCGCCGGGGTGGCCCGGGACATGGTGCACGGGCTGGTGCTGGTCGACGGCGGCCTCCCCTTCGCCGTCCCGCCGGCCGCGGACACCGACGCGATGCTGGGCGCCTTCCTCGGGCCGACCCTGGACCGGCTGGACCGCACGTTCCCCGACCTCCCCGCCGTCCGGGACTTCTGGTCCGGGCACCCGACGGTGGGCCGCTGGGTCGACGACCCGCCGGTGTCCGCGTTCTTCGTCCGCGACCTCACCGGCACGCCCCCGGAGCTGCGCAGCGCGGTGGTGCACGAGGCGGTCCGGGTCGACGGCGCGGACATGCTCCGCAACCAGGCGGTGCTAGAGGCCACCACCGACCTCCCGGTGCCGGCGACCCTGCTCTGGGCCACCCGCGGCATGCAGGGCGAGGTGCCCGGCCTCTACGACGAGGTGCGGCTGGAGCCGATGCAGCTCGGCGAGACCCACGTGACCGCCCGCGAGGTCCCCGGCACCGACCACGACTCCCTGCTCTGGACGACGGAGGGCATCCGGGCGATCACCGACGCGGTGCGCGAGGCGGCCGCCCGCGGTCGCTGACCACGGACGGACGACCAGGGGAGCGGGTCCGGTGCTCGCGCACCGGTCCCGCTCCCCTGGTCGTTCGGGTCCTGCTCGTGGGACGTGGAGCTCAGTGCGCCATCACGATGGACATGTTGCCCGAGCCGTAGCCGGCCACGTCGACCTTGAGGTCGAGCCGGTTGAACGCCGCAGCCAGGCCGGCGATGTCCCCCGGGATCGACTCCCCCGGTGCGTGCAGCTTGTACAGCTTCGAGTGGTTGACGCCCCCGCCGTTGAAGAGCGCGGCGGCCACGTTCACCACCTCGTAGACGACCTCCAGGTGCATCTCCGAGAGCTCGCCCTCGTCGATGGCGTCCTCGAGCCCGCCCTTGGGCAGCAGGGCCAGCGCCCCGGCCAGCCAGGCGGCGAGGCGGATGTCGACCAGGCAGAGGGCCGTGGTGGCCATCGTCGGGTCGACGTAGACGGCGACGGCCGGCTTGTCGTTGAGCGACACCGGGTCGCCCGGGGCGACGGTGACGTCCTTGCCGAACAGCCCCTCGAGCAGGTCGCGGACGTGCTTGGGGTTGGGCAGGAGCGCCGGTGCGGGCGCGGTCATGCGATCACCCCGTCCAGTGCGTCCTTGAACGTGTCCTCGTTGAACGGCTTGGCGATGAGGAAGAGGGCGCCGGCGTTGGCCGCCTTCTCGCGCATCTCCGGCGAGCCCTCCGACGTCACGAAGCCGAAGGGCACCTGCGAGCCGGAGGCGCGCAGCGCCTCCAGGCACTCGATGCCGGTCATCTCGGGCATGTTCCAGTCCGAGAGGACCAGGTCGGGCTTCTCCGTACCGACCTTGTCGAACGCGTCGCGTCCGTCGACGGCCTCGACGATGTCGTGGTCGTCGTAGCCCGCCTGTCGGAGGGTGCGGATCACGATCTGCCGCATGACACGGCTGTCGTCGGTCACCAGGATCTTCACTGCGGCACCTCAGTTCCGCTCGGGTGCAGCGCCGGGGTGGCGCCCTGCACGGTGATGGTCAGGCTCTGTCCGCGCCACTGACCGTTGACGCGGCAGACGTCGTCCAGCCGCCCGGTGGTGGGCGCGGAACCGATCTGGGGGAGGCCGAGGCTCGAGGGCCCCGGCAGGACGGACTTGATGTTGCCGCCGAGCACGTTGGCGAGTTCGCCGAGCGCGTCGGCGACGTCCTCGTCGTCCACGACCGTGGGCGGCCGGGTCATCAGGACGCTCTCGGCGAGCGCCTCGGCGGTGGCCGGCGCACAGGTGAGGACGACGGCGCCGTCCCACGGGCCGCTGATCGTCACCCACGCGCTGACGACCTCGGCCGGCGGTGCGACCGGGACGGGCACGAACGCCTCGCCGTCACCGACCAGCGCCGGCCAGATCTCGTCGGCGATGCTCTGCACCGTCTCCTGGTCCAGCAGCGCGGTGATCGACTGGGCTTCCTGCAGGGTCACGCGGACACCTCCTCGGGGAGCAGGCCGAGCAGCGCCAGCTTGTCGCGGAGCGCGTCGGCGGTGAACGGCTTGATCAGGTACTCGTGGGCACCGGCGGCCAGCGCCTTGACGATCTGGCCGGTCTCGCTCTCCGTGGTGACCATCATCAGCGTCACCTGGCGGAAGTGGGGGTTGGCGCGGACGGCCATGACGAACTGCAGCCCGTCCATCACCGGCATGTTCCAGTCGATGCAGCACAGGTCGGGGACCCAGCCCTCGGCCTTTCCCTCCCGCAGCGCGTCGAGGGCCTGCTGGCCGTCTCCGGCCTCACGCACCTCGTATCCGAAGTCCTTGAGGATGTTGCCGACGATGCGCCGCATGGCGCGGGAATCGTCGATCACCAGAGCTCGCACGGTCAGGCTCCCTTTCGCGGGCGGTAGGCGGAGCCGCGGCCGAGGACGACCCGCTCCCAGTTCTCGTCGACCCCGAGCGTGGTCTCCGCAGCTCCGAGGAACAGCCACCCGTCAGGGCGCATGAGCTGGCGGACTCGGGTGAGGATCGCCTGCTTGGTGGGCAGGTCGAAGTAGATGAGGACGTTGCGCAGGTAGACCACGTCGAAGGGGCCCATCCGGGGCAGCGGGGCGGCCAGGTTGCACTCGGTCGCGGTGATCATCCGGCGCAGCGCCGGGGCGATCTCCCACTCGTTCCCGCTGCGGGTGAAGTGCCGCACCAGCATGGTGGCGGGCAGCCCCCGGTTGACCTCCAGCTGGCTGAACCGGCCGGCGCGGGTGCGCTCCACCATCTTCTGGGACAGGTCGGTCGCGGTGATCGACACCCGGGTGGCGGCGTTGGGCATCGCGTCGGCCAGCAGCATGGCGATCGTGTACGCCTCCTGCCCGCTGGAGCAGGCCGCCGACCAGATCTGCAGCCGCTCGTCGGGCCGGCGCGCGGCCAGCAGCTGCGGCAGCACCGTGCTGGTCAGCGAGGTGAACGGGTCGCCGTCGCGGAACCAGGACGTCTCGTTCGTGGTGAGCGCCTCGACGATCCGCCGGGTGGTCGCCGGGTCCGGCCGGTTGCGGACGGACTCGACGAGCTCGCTGACCCCGGACAGGCCGCGCTGCTGGGCCATCGGCAGCAGCCGGGCCTCGACCAGGTACTCCTTGCCGGGCTGCAGGACGATCGCGCTCTCGCGGTGCACCAGCTGGCGCACCCAGTCGAAGCTCGTGGCGGTGAGGGTCATCGCCGGCCTCCCATCGGGGCAGCGGCCCGGGCAGCGGCGAAGCTGGCGGCCGGGCGGGGGGTCGGGAGCAGTCGGACGATCGCCTCGGCGATCCGGCCCAGCGGCAGCACCTCGTCGGCGAAGCCGGCCTGGGTGACCGCACCGGGCATGCCCCAGACCACGGAGGTGGCCTGGTCCTGGGCGACGACGGTGCCGCCGGCGTCCCGGATCTGGCCGGCGCCGACGCGCCCGTCGGAGCCCATGCCGGTCAGCACGACGCCGAGCACGGCGCCGTCGTAGGCGGCCACGACCGACCGGAAGAGGACGTCGACGGCCGGACGGCAGAAGTTCTCCGGCGGCGCCTGGTTCAGCGCGGTGCGCTTGCTGGCCCCGCTCGTGCCCACGGTCAGGTGGAAGTCGCCGGGGGCGATGTGCACGGTGCCGGGCGCCAGCGGGGTGCCGTCGCCGGCCTCGACCACGGTGAGCGGGCAGAGCCGGTCGAGCCGCTGGGCGAACTGGCGGGTGAAGACGGGGGGCATGTGCTGCACCAGCAACACCGGCACCGGCAGCGAGGCCGGCAGCAGCGGCAGCACCTTGGTCAGCGCCTCGGGGCCACCGGTGGAGGAGCCGATCACCAGTACTGCCGGCTCCTTGGGGGCGCGGGTGCGCGCCACCGGGGGGCGGACGGCGACCGGCGCCGCGACCGCGGCGGCCGCGGGGCCACTGGTCTGCGGGCGGCCGGTGAGGGCCTTGATCTTCGGGATGAGCTGCTGACGCACGCTCTCCATCGACTGCGCGACGCTGCCGACGTTGGCCGGCTTGGTCACGTACTCGTTGGCGCCGGCGGACAGCGCGTCCAGGGTCGCGGAGGCCCCGCGCTCGGTCAGCGTGCTGAACATGATGATCGGCACCCGGCTGTACGTCTGGCCGCCCGCACGACTGCGGATGGCGCGCACCGCCTCGATGCCGTTCATCTCCGGCATCTCGATGTCCATCGTGACCAGGTCGGGCTTGAGCTGCTCGAGCTTGGCCACGGCCAGCCGACCGTTCGGCGCTGTGCCGACGACGGTGATCATCGGGTCCTCGGACAGCACGTCCGTCACGATCTTGCGGACGACGACGGAGTCGTCGACGACCATCACCCTGATCTGTTCCACGCGTTCCCCCGCAGCCGATGTGCCGGCCGGTGGGCCGCTCTAGAGCTGTATCGGCATCGGGGGCCGGGCCTTGAGCGGATTCAGGCGTGTACTACGGATCGATCGGGATTCACCCCGCGAGGGGGAGGGATCGCCCGGTCACCGTGGTCCACGGGCCACCCAGCACGGCGAGGGACTCCTCGTCGAGCAGGTCGGCCATGGCCAGCCCCTGCACGCAGCCGGCCAGCGCGTTCCAGACGCCCTCGGCGCCGTCCCGCGGGGAGAAGCCGGCCTCGGCGAAGACCCCGACGGTCATCAGCTGGACAGCGGCGAGGGTGCGGGTGCGCCCGGAGACGTGCGCGGCCCACGCGGCGCCGTGCATCGCCGCGGCCCAGGGACGGCGCTGCGCGCGCCCGGCGTCGACGGCCAGCCGCCACCGCCGGCGGCCGGCCTCGTCCAGGTCGCGCAGCTCCGCGAAGAACGCAGTGACACCGGGGGCAGCCGGGCCCAGGTCGGGCCGCGGGCCGGGCTCCCAGGCGGTCGCGGTGGCGAACGGGCCGGTCAGCTCCTGCCGCGTGGGGGCGTCGAGTGCGTCCGAGGCCCACCAGCCGGTGGCGGCGTCGGCCAGCACGTCGGCGGCCTGGGCGGCCACGGCCGGGTCGAGGTCGGCCACGACGGGGTGCTCCGGGCCGAGGACGTCGTCGCGCACCAGCCGCTCCAGGGCCGGGGTGTTGCCGATCGTGCCCCGCTCGAGCAGGGCGACGAGGCGGGCGGACCGGTCCCCGCCACCACCCGGGTCGGTCAGGTCGCGCAGCTGGGGGACGCCACCGGCGGCGAGCTCGTGGGCCCGGCGGGCGCGGACGGCGAGGGCCGCGCGCTCGTCGTCGGGGCGGCCGGCGGCGGGGTGCGCGGCAGCGATCCGGTGCAGGGTGGCGGCGTCGGCACCGATGCCGGTCACCAGGACGTCGGCGACCTGGCCACCGGCGGGCAGTCGGACGAGGTCGAAGCCGAGCGTCGCAGCGCTGACCAGGGAGTAGGGCACGTCGCCTCCAAGGAAGTGGTCAGGCCATCGTGCTGGGGGCCCGGGCGGCAACGCCATGCGGAGGTCACCCGCTCGCGGGACGGCGAGCGGGTGACCTCCGCGCGTTGCAGCCGGACGGTCAGTGCCCCGTCACGGATTGTTCAAACTGCTCGCTCAATAGGTGAAGCGGGCCACACTCCCCCGCAGGTCGCTGGCCATCCGGGACAGCTCGTCGACGGCCTGCCGGGTCTGCCCCAGCGCCTGCGTCGTCG
>NZ_JPMX01000049.1 GCF_000761485.1 Modestobacter caceresii | reverse complement strand
TCCTCTCCCAGGCGATTCTCGCCTCAGGTCAGGTGTCCGGGAAACCGGGTCAGGCTCCGGGTGTGTCCAACCCCGTTAGCGGACTGACCGCTACCCGACCGTTCTCGGGCCGACGAACGCCGGTGGTACTGAGGGGGCGCTTTGTGCCGTCGGTACGGGTAGCTGAACCCCGCGACCGCGGCGGCCCTCGGGACACATCGCGAAGCAGGGCGGCGACCGCGCACATCTGGCGGCGCGACGCGCGGTACCTCATTCAGTGGCACGCCACCTACCCCACGGCCATGACGGCGTCTACAGTCCGTTCGTGAGCGTCGAGAACTTTCGACGCCTGGTGCCCCTACGGACCCCGACCGTCCCGAGCCGAGGTCCGCTTGCTCTCACCCCACTGGACTTCTGCGCCCGTTCCGCCCGCGTCGGGTGAGGTCTGGGCGTGGGACGTCGGGTCGGTCGCCGACCTGCCGGCCATCCGCAGACAGCTCCGGACCCGCCTCAACGCTGACGGCGGGCTGCCAGATGCGAACTCCGCCGCCGCCGAGCGCGTCATCTTGGCCTTCGACGAGCTGGTCAGCAACGCCCTACGACACGGCCGGGGACCGGTGCACGCGCAGGTGACCGCCAGTGCGGACTGCTTCCTCCTCGACGTGAGCGACGCAGCCGTTGATCAGCCTCCGACGGCCGTGGACCGGGATCCCGCCTACGGCGGGATGGGACTGCATCTGGTGGCCGCGTACGCCGGATCGCACGGCTTCCACCTACGGGGCGTGCGCAAGCACGTGTGGGCGGCCTTGCCGGTCGAGCCCCAGCCGGATCCCGATCCGGTCCTGCCCCGCGCGCGGCTCCGCAAGACACCCCGCCTCGACTACTGAGCAGCTGGACGGCCACGCAATTGCATCCGGTGCCCGGTCGGTCAAACCGACCATCGGGCTAGGCACGTTCCGCTGGTGACGCCGACGGGCGCATGGAAGTGGTGACAGGAACTGGGGCGTGGCGGTCCGTCGTCCACAATGGACGAGACTCCGGACCTGCCCGGACGTGCCGGCGGAAGACGGGGGACATGGGCGACCACGAACATGGGGCGGCGGGCAAGGCAGCCGACCTCGTGGGTGCTCCCGCGGCCACCGACTGGGAGCTGCTGACCCTGGCGATCGAGGCGGCCGGGATCGGCACCTTCGACTGGGACCTGGTCACCGGCACGTTGGCGTGGGACGCCCGCCTCGACGAGCTGTTCGGCTACGCCGACGGTTCCTTCGACCAGACGTTCGAGGCGTTCACCGCGCGGCTGCATCCCGACGACGTCGGCTCGGTCGGCGCGCTGCTGGAGGGGGCGATCGAGGCGGTGGGCGAGTACGCCGCGGAGTACCGCGTGCTGCTGCCCGGCGGGGAACAGCGGTGGGTCGCCGCCAGCGGGCGCGCGATCGCCGGCGAGACCGGCAGGGCGGTCCGCCTCCTGGGTGCGGCGTGGGACATCTCGGCCCGCCGCCAGGCCCAGGACCGCCTCGCTGAGCTGGTGGAGTCGATGGCGGTCGGGTTCATCGCGATGGACGAGGGATGGGTGCTGACGCACCTCAACGCCGAAGCTGAACGGATCACCAGCATGCCGCGGGCGGAGCTACTCGGGCGGACGCTGTGGGAGGCGTTCCCGGCCACCGCCGGCACCGCGTTCGAGGCCAACTACCGCCGTGCCGCCGACACCGGCCAGCCGGTCACCTTCGAGGCCCACTACCCCGAACCGCTCAACATCTGGGTCGAGGTCCGCGCCGTTCCTAGCAGCGACGGGCTGGCGCTGTACTTCATCGACATCACTGCCCGCCGTCGGGAACGGGAGCTGGCTGAGCGTGCCGCCGAGCGCGAACGGCTGCTGTCCCGTATCGCCGAGGAGCTGTCGGCCACCTTGGACGCCGACGAGGCCGCCCGCCGGCTGACCCGGCTGGTCGTGCCCGCCATCGCCGACTGGTGCATCGTCACCCTCATCCACGACGAGCAGGCCAGCGGCGACCGGCGTGCGCTGCGCAAGGTGACGTCCTGGCACCACGATCCCGAACTGCGTCCCGCCGTGGACGCCTACGCCCAGACCCGGCTGGGCGCCCTGCGCGACGACGCCCTGTTCGTGCGGGCGATGGCCACCGGGCAGCTGCAGCTGCTGGCGGAGAACGCGACCGCGCAGGCCGAGCCGATGATGCGGCCTGGCCCGGTGCGCGACCTGGTGCGGCAGCTGGCACCGGAGTCGGTCGCCGTCCTCCCGCTGCCCGGCCGGGACGGCCCGGTCGGGCTGCTCACCCTCTGCACGGGTGCCGACCGGGGCGCCTTCACCCAGGCCGATCTGGTCACCGCCCGCCACGTCGCCGCCCGCGCCGGCGTCGTCTTGGACAACGCCCGCCTGTACCGGCAGCAGCGAAGCCGGGCCGAAGGCTTCCAGCGGTCACTGCTGACCCCGCCGCCGGCGCCCGATCACCTGCAGATCGTGGTCCGGTACTCACCGGCGGCGCAGGCCGCCGAAGTCGGCGGGGACTGGTACGACGCGTTCCTGCAGCCCTCGGGTGACACGGTGCTGGTCATCGGCGACGTCGTCGGTCACGACGTGCGGGCCGCCGCGGCGATGGGCCAGGCGCGCACCATCGTGCGAGCCCTGGCCGCCCGGGCCTGGGACGGTCCCGCCGTGGTCCTCACCGAGGTCGAGCGGGTGATGCAGACGCTGCAGACGGAGATTCTCACGACCGCGGTCGTAGCGCGCGTGGAGCAGACGCCCGAGGAGAAGGCCGCTGGGCTGACCCGGCTGCGCTGGTCGAACGCCGGCCACCCACCGCCGATGGCGATCACTCCCGACGGGCAGGTGCACGTGCTCGACGGTGGCCTACCGGACCGTCTGCTCGGGGTCACCCCCGACGCACCGCGCCGGGAGTCGGAGGTGACCCTGCCGCGGGGCAGCGTCGTGCTGCTCTACACCGACGGGCTGGTCGAGAGCCGGCACGAGGACATCGACCACGGCCTGCAGCGGCTACAGACCGTCCTCGGCGAGCTGGCCGGCGCCGACCTCGACACCCTGTGCGACGAGGTGCTCGGCCGCATGCTGCCGACCAACCCCGGCGACGACGTAGCCCTCATCGCCGTCCATCTGCACCCGCAGGACCGACCCAGGCCGACCCAGGCCGGCCCGAACCGAGTGCCACCGAACGTCCCCGCGGACTGACCCACACCGTCCGCCACCTGACCCTGACTTGTCCGGCGGAACACCCGAGCCCGAACCGCTGCCGGGACGGTGGGTGTCAACGTTGGCGGGCGCGCTCGTCCGGCAACGCTGCCGGGGCTACGCCCGGAGGAAGTGTGCGCCGGCAGCGGCTGGGCGGCAAGCGACGAGCCAGAGCCACACAACCGGTAGTCCCGGCGCGCGAGGACCTCACGACCGCCCGGGACTCTGGCCGCTCCTCCCAGTGAACCGGGATCGCGCCAGATGACAACGACTACCCGAGCGGCTGGCCTGGTCAGACCCCAACCCTCCCCACCGCCGGGCCCGGCACGCGCCAACAACGGGGTCGCCTCACCAACGGTGCGCTCAATATCGCACTGGACCAGAAACACGCGTTTCTGGGCCGCACTCAACTCAATGGAGTATCTGGTGCATTCGCGCAGGTCGAGGCACGGTGAACCGGCCGAGAACCGGTGCCCGAAATCAACGGCCCAGATCTGCCGGCGTCTGACGTTCGTGGGCCGCTCCCGCCAGCCTGCGGGCGTGAGCATGATCGGCTACGCCGGGTGTCCACCCTCAAGCAGGACCCAGCTCTGCAGCACGACGCGCTCACCGCCGCCCCTGCAGGTCAGCCGCGTTTGCGGGTGTAGAGCCGTGCGCCGTAGGCATGCGCGGTCGCGGCGGTCAACAGGTCCATCGCTCGGGCACGAGGTCGACGATCGGGAGCGACGACTGCGGCGGTGAGCTGCCCGTAGCTGGCCGCCACCGCTTCGTCCACGGCAGGGCGTCGAACCGCCCTTGGAGGACGGACAGCCGCCGCAGCCGCTCGGCTCGCACCGCAGGGAGCACACTGAAGTGCAGCTCGGCCAGCGTGCGGCGCGGACGGCCAGCTCGCAGCAAGTGGGCCGACGTCCCGGGCGGTGACGACGCTGGTGTCCAGGACAGCCCTCAGCGCGGCACTCGAGAGTCGATGCGGTTGCGGTCCTGCAGCTCGCGGAGTCCGACAGCACCCACAACGTAGGACTCGGGCCACCGACTGCCAGTGCCGCCGGAGTCCGCGCGCGGCATGGATCAGGCGAGGACGGTGCGGAAGTGCTCGATCGTGCGCTCCAGGCCCTCGCGCAGCTCCACCGTCGGCGCCCAGCCCAGCGACTCCCGGGCCCGGGTGATGTCCGGCTGCCGGCGGGTCGGGTCGTCCACCGGCAGCGGCCGGCGGTCCAGCCCCGAGGCGGAGCCGGTGAGCTCCACGACCAGGTCGGCGAGCTCCCGGATGGTGAACTCGCCGGGATTGCCCAGGTTGATCGGCCCGGTCACCTCACGCGGGCTCTCCATCATCGTCACCAGGCCGTCGATGATGTCGTCGACGTAGCAGAACGACCGGGTCTGCGCCCCGTCCCCGTAGACGGTCAGCGGCTCGCCGTTCAGCGCGGAGACCACGAAGTTGGAGACCACCCGGCCGTCCTGCGGGTGCATCCGCGGGCCGTAGGTGTTGAACAGCCGGACCACCTTGATCTCCAGCTCGTGCTGCCGCCAGTAGTCGAAGAACAGGGTCTCCGCGGCCCGCTTGCCCTCGTCGTAGCAGGCCCGCGGGCCGATCGGGTTGACCCGGCCCCAGTAGTCCTCGGTCTGCGGGTGCACCTCGGGGTCGCCATAGACCTCCGACGTGGAGGTGAGCAGGATCCGCGCCTTCGTCCGCTTGGCCAGGCCGAGGGCGTTGATCGAGCCGTGCACCGCCGTCTTGGTGGTCTGCACCGGGTCGCGCTGGTAGTGGATCGGCGAGGCGGGGCAGGCCAGGTGGTAGATCTCGTCGACCTCCACGTACAGCGGGAACGTGACGTCGTGCCGCATCAGCTCGAACCGCGGGTGTCCGAGCAGGTGGGCGACGTTGGACTTCGTGGACGAGTAGAAGTTGTCCACGCACAGGACGTCGTGCCCGAGGTCGATCAGCCGGTCGCACAGGTGCGAGCCGATGAAGCCGGCACCCCCGGTGACCATGACCCGCTTGCTCTCCGGCACCCGACGTCCTCCTGTTGCTCAGCTCCAGCCGCCGGCGCGCGCACGCAGGGCCGCCGAGATGCTCCCACGCCGGACGGGGAGCAGCCCCCGGGCCAGGTGGCTCGAAGGCCACCAGCCGTCAGCCACGACTCCGTCCAGCGACATAACGGGCCTTATCGGCGGGAGGTCATCGCCGTCTCGATTCACCAGCTTTCAAGGGAAGTCATCCCGTAATCTCTCCAGCGCGCATGGCGCCGAAGGCATCCAAGTTCTTAGCCCGCTCTTGGCTGATCAGCCGCCACGCCAACTCGCAAACCCATCGAGCTCCCCCGGTGCGCCCGAGAAGTGCATCTGCGTCGTAGTCACCATCGCCGAGGCCAGCCGCTCTAGCCAGGAGCGAAAGGCCACCCTCGGCGTCGGCCGCAGCTCCCTGGTGCGCGCCCTGGCGCAAGCGCCCAACAGCCCGGCCGACCCAACAGACGCCGGCGTGGGGCCTGCGCAGTCCGCCCTCGAGCTACCAGGGCTCGACGATCGGCCGGACGAGCCGTCGCTCACGCCAGCACCAGAGATGCTGGCCGATCCCGAGTTCCAGCTACTGGGCCGAACAGTGCGTCGCGGCGGCGAGCCGCTGGAGGTATTCGCCTGGCCGGCCGGCTACTCCCCCGCCTGCCCGTCATGCGCTCATCCGACCACCGGGCTGGAGGAGCAGTACGCCCGCGTTGCCGGCATCCGGGACCTCGTCATCGTGCCGGTCGCCCAGCCGTGCGGCTGCCTCGTAGACCGCCACGTCGCCGAGTTGCACGCCAACGCCACGGTGGACACCGTCCGGGGGGGGGGCGGGTAGCTAAGTAGGTCGACGGACTGCGGGCTCGCCTCTACCGTCCGCTGGCGTGGACCGCTCGCAGATCTTCGACATCGCTCACCGGCGGCATCCGATCGCGGCACCGGTGGCCCCCGAGCGGCTGCGCGACCTGCTCAGCTGGCTGAGCCCACCCGCAAGTGGCGGCGCCGTCGACCTCGGCTGCGGCGAGGGCGAGTGGCTGCAGGAGCTGCTGCTCGCCCAGCCCGAGCTCACCGGTGTCGGCATCGACCACATGCTGCCGACCACCGCAGCCGAGCGCACCGCCCAGCGGGGACTGGACGACCGGGTGCGCTGGATCGAAGCCGATGCCTCAACGTGGAGCGACGGGCTCTTTGATGTCGTGTTGTGCGTCGGCGCCAGCCACGCCTTCGGCGGACTCGAGGACATGCTGACCGCCGTACGCCGGCACTTGCGCCCCGGCGGTCAGGCGCTGATCGGTGACACGATCTGGGAGGGCACCCCGTCCACGGCCGCCCTTACCGCGCTCGACGCCTCCCCCGAGGACTTCCCTAATCTTGCCGGTCTCGTGTGGGCCACCCGGGAGCACGGGTTCGAGCCGTCCTACGGGCACACCAGCACGCTGGCCGAATGGGACGACTACGAGTTCACCTGGACCGGCTCGGTCGTCGACTGGGCCCTACGGGAGGCCCCCACGACCGCCGACCGTGACCAGGCGCTGACCGTCGCACGCGAGCACCGCGACGCCTGGCTGGGCGGCTGGCGCCGTCAGCTGGGTTTCGCCACCCTCGTGCTGCACGACGTCTCCATCCCCTCGGCGGGGTAGTGCGCGATGCCGGACGGTGAGCATTCAGGGCGCTGACACCGCTCAACCGGTCAGAGCCATTGGAACGCAGGTCAGCTCAGGGCGGCCGACACCGGCCCTGAGCTGACGGCCTGCATCTGGTCAACAGACTCAGGTCAGGAAGCGACCGGCTCGACCAGCAGATCGCTGACCAGCTCGAGTGTCAGCTCGGGGAACCGTTCGACCACCGACTCCGACATCAACCTCTCCCCTTCGGGTTCGTCGAACACGCAGCGCTCCCTGGTGGGCGCATCGGGCCAGCGGGCGTAGGCGACCCACGTGCCGTCGGCCGCACGGTGCAGGCGTGACCCGAAGCTGCCGCAACTGGTGCCGATCGCGCGGGTCACCCGTTCCCAGCCGTCCCGGAACTGTTCCTCGCTGCCCGGCCGCAGCCGCCACCGGTAGAGCACCGCGAACATGTGTCCTCCTCGTCCAGCGACGCGCTGCGCGTCGCCCGGGACGACCCTCACATCTCAAGGGCGCTTGAGATCAAGCCCATCAGCCGTCAGGCTGCCGCGGTGCTGCTGACCATCGGAGAGCTGTCCCACCGGGCCGGACTGCCACCGGCGACCCTCCGCTACTACGAAGAGATCGGCCTCATCAGCAGCACCCGCTCAGCGGGCCGCCACCGCCGCTACCCGCGCTGGACGTTGCGCCGGCTCGCCGTCGTGACCGCCGGGCAGCGGGTCGGACTGCCCCTGGCCCGGATCCGGGAGTCCCTGGCCGATCTGCCCACCGACCGCGCGCCGAACAGCGCCGAATGGTCGGCGCTGTCCGCCTCGTGGCGCTCCCACGTCGACGCACGCATCGCAGAACTGACCACCCTCCGTGACAACCTGGACGGTTGCGTCGGGTGCGGCTGTCTCTCTCTCGACCGGTGCCCGCTCTACAACCCTGGCGACGAGGCAGCCGCCGAGGGCCCAGGTGCCCGCCTGCTCCGACAGGCACAGGCCCCCCGCGCGGCACCCAGCACACCTTGACCCTCGCCCGGGTACGGCTGCGGCCGTGACGCGCCGAGGACGCTCCCGCGGTGTTCGCCACTGCGGCCGGTCACCCCGGCCGATGGGCGATGACCACCAACTCACGGCCGGGGCGGTCGGGAGCATCCCGGACTTCGTCGACGATCAGCCCGGCACCGGTCACCGACTCCAGCAACTCTCCGCGGGTGCGGAACCGCAGCGTCGACTCCGAGCTCAGCACCGCCCCGTCGCCCAGCACCACCGTCTCCCGGAATGACACCAGCGGCTCGTGGACCTCGGTGACCTCCACCCAGCTCGTCACCGTGCCCATGTCCAGTACCTCTGCAGAGCTGGTGGTGCTGTCGCGGTTCCAGTCCTCCCATGCCCGGCGAGCCGGATCGCGGCTCTCGAACACCAGCCGGCCGCCCGGCCGCAGCGCCGACCGGACGGCTCGCAGCGTCAAGGTCCACTCCTCGTCGGTGAGGAACACCTGGGCGACGTTCGCCGTCATGGTCACCACATCCACCCGCAACGGTGGCAGCGATGAGGCATCGCCAAGCAGCCAGCGCACCCGGTCCGCGCCCGGCTTCTGGCGGGCGACGTCGAGCGAGGCTGCGGCAGGGTCGACGCTCACCACGTCGATGCCCCGCTCGGCCAGCAGGCAGGCGAACGTCCCCGTTCCGCACCCGACGTCCAGCACGCTGCGCGCGCCGAACTCCTCGACCAGCCCTGTGTAGAGATCCAGGTCCGAGCGATCGGGATCCAGCGGGTCGTAAAGGACCGCGAGCCTGGGATCCGAGTACAGCGCATCCACCACGGCGAGGACGCTAAAACGTGCCAGGCATGCGGTCGAGTGAGTTCTGCCCATCCCGGGGGCAGGCCTCCTCGACCACACTGCTCCCGGTTCCTGGGCGGGATTCCCAGGCCCGGCTCTTCTCCGAGCCGGACTCGCCCGTCGGCCTGCATACGAGAAGGTCAGGCTCACGCGTCAGCGGGCGCTTTCGCGGGTGATCACTTCCCAGGCGGGGGGCGGTCCGGGTGGGTCGCCGAGGACGAGCCGGGCGCACTGGCTGCCCTGGTCGCGCAACGACTGGGCGACGGTGGTCAGCCTGGGCGCGGTGGGCGAATCGTCCCACCCGGTGACAGCGAATCGGGAGGCGTCCAGAAACGGGGCATCCAGGGCACCAAGAGCGAGTTCATCGCTCATGGCCAACACGGTGTCGGTGGTCGAGGGGAGCTGATCGAGGGCGCGGGTGGCTTCGGCGCGGTCGTTGCGGGCGAGGATGAGGACTGGGGTGCTGGCCCAGTCGAGACCAGCGCTCCGGACGGCGTCGCGGTAGCCGGCCAGCCGGGCGCGGGTCACGGGGTAGGTCGCCGCCTGGGGATCTGGTCCGAGGAGCAGCTGGGGTCGACGGTCGCGGTTCAGGGGGAAGGAGACCACTGCCGGGGCGGTGGCGTTGCGCAGGCCGATGGCCGCCACGGCGGCCGCGGCGGCGCGGTCGTCGATGGCGACGAGGTGCAGTCCTTCGACCGCGGGCCCGCCGTGGACGACCGCGGGCAGCCCTGAGGCCCGGACGGCGGCGAGAACCGGGTCGTCGTCTGTGGTGGTCCAGACGATGAAGCCGTCAACGGCGGCCTGCTGCACCCGGCCGACGTCGCTCGCGCCCCCGGTGACCGGAATGAGGGTCAACCCCTGCCCGTGCTCGGCGCACACCTCGGCGACGCCGGCCAGGAAGACGGTGGCCTGCGGGTCCGCGAAGGCATAGGACAGCCGTTCACCCAGGACGACGCCGATGTTGCCGGTCCGCCCACGTCGGAGGTTGCGGGCGGCAGCGTTGGGGCCGGCATAGCCCAGCTCGTCGGCCGCCTCGAGGACCCTGCGCTGGGTGTCGGGGGCGACGCGGTCGGGCTTGTTGTAGACGTAGCTGACCGTCATCGCCGAGACCCCAGCCGCTTGCGCGACGTCGGGCATCGTCGGCTTGCGGGGCACGGCTGAAGCCTACACTCAGTGTGTGTAACGTTAAGATGGTGATGTCTACCCGCCCGGCGTATCTGGCATTCGCGACCTTCGGGGCGCTGTGGGGGACGTGGGGGGCGGCACTGCCAGCACTGCGTGACGCCACTGGTGTCAGCCAGGGCCAGCTGGGGATCGCGCTGCTGTTCATCGGGGTGGGGGCGCTGCCGGCGATGGCACTGACCGGACGGGCGATCGACCGATTCGGGGGGCGGGTAGTCGCCGTTGCGATGGTGCTGCTCGCCTGCACCGGCGTCGCGGTATCCACGCTGGCCACCGGACCGACGTCCCTGGCAGCCTCGCTGCTGGTGCTTGGGGCCACGTCGGGCGCCGCCGACGTGGGGGCCAACGCAGTGGCCGGTGCGACCGAGCAGAGCACCGGCCGCCCGGTGCTCACCCGCGCGCACGGGGTCTTCTCCGCCGCCGTCGTGGCGTCCAGCTTGATGACCGGCGGCGTGCAGGTCGCCGGGCTGCCGGTGGCGGTGGCCTTCGGGGCGGTCGTTGTGGTCGCCACAGTGGCCGCCGCACCGCTGTGGGCGGTCCCCCCGGCGGCCACCGCCCCTGAGCAGGAGCCGGCCGGGCCGACGGCTGGACGGGCCCGGCCGACCCGGTGGGTGCCGCTGGTCGCTGTCGGAGCAATCGGTGCACTGGCGTTCGCGGTCGAGAATGCCCACCAGTCCTGGGGGGCAGTGTTTCTCGCCGACCAGCTGCAGGTCACCGCAGGCGTGACCTCCGCGGCACCAGCTGTTTTCGCCGGGGTGACGGCCCTCACCCGGTTCACCATGGGAGCCCTGCCATCCCTTCCAGGAGGCCCGATCCTCACCGTCGGGGCGATGACCGCAGCCACCGGCTCGGTGCTGCTGGCCACCTCGAGCAGCACACTCATCGCTCTAGCGGGCCTGGCACTCGCCGCGGCCGGCACTGCGCCGCTTTTCCCAACCCTCTTGCGCGAGGTGCTCCGCGGCGTCCCGGACGGCGTCCGGGGCCGCGCGACATCCACGGTGGCTTCCACCGCCTACATCGGCTTCATCCTCGGACCGGTCCTGGTCGGCAGCGTCGCCGCAGCCGCCGACCTACGAGTAGCCCTCATCGCCGTCGCCAGCCTGGCAGCCCTCGCGGCGCTCGCCGCCTCCCCCACCACACGATGGGCCCGACTCAAGACCACCGAGACCACCGAGACCACCCATAGATAAAGGACGTTATCTAACGGTCAGCCGGTCCAGCGGATCACCCATTTTTCCAGTCGGTAGCCGCCGTTGCTTCGTCCACGAATCCTGTCAGTACACTCTCGACCCTTTTCGAGTCATGCTGCGCTGCAAACAGACGATCGTGGCGCTCTAGCGCCTCCTCATCGGTGAGTGACTCTGCCCAGCCTTCAAGGTTGACGTCTGGGCGCTTCAAGAGCGGGGTCAGGACCTGCACTAAGGCGATCCGAAAGGTACCGGCGAGTATGCGCCTCCATGCCCGCTGGCGCGCTGTTACGGTGCCGGCGGTTATCAGGGCCGCACGCACGTCCTCATATCCCAATGTTGTGTCGAGTTGCGGGGGCAGTGGATCAACGTCGTGTGTCCCAGCCGCCAGCGTAGGAACAGCGATCGTCCGGACCCATGCTTCGAGCTCACCAAGTTCAGTCATGAAGACGTGCCAGGTGCCTGTATGCGGGCGCTGGATGGAAACCTTGGGCCAGATAGTCAATGGAATCTCAACACTCAACGGTCCACTGGCCAGCACATCGCCCGTTTTGACTGGCTTTTCATCCGCGGCCGCACCCACATCAGCAAGCATCAGTTGAGGGTGCTGGACGTCAGCCATCACCGCTCCCAGGAGTGTGGCCGCTACCGCTGGTGTCCGATGCTTGGCGCGGTTTGTATGTTCAGCCAGTACGCGAAGAGGATGGGTTTGAGCGTCATGCTGCTGATAAGGCTGCAGTTCTCGCATCCGCTGCACAAGTGGCGCCCCCTCCTGCAGTGGGGCTAGCTGACCGCGGCGACGGTCTCTGAGCCAGGCCGAGAAGTCGGCTTCTCGCTCTTTCGCCGGCATTTCAATCGACGCAGCCTCTCGGGCATCAAGGGGGCGCCCGAGCTGGTGCTCGACCTCTGCAAACAAGGTGTGCTCAATCGCTGCGCGCAATTGCGTCAAAGCGTCGGCGGCGTACCTCGAGGCTGCAGCTGGCAGCGGCCCAACTTCTGCGACGGTGACGTATGACGTTCGCTCGTCGGATACATTCTTCAATCTGAGCGGCCCAGGCGGCTTGAGATAACCGAAGAGCGCATCCCCGGCGCGATCAATCAGGTCATCGGCGTGAGCCAGTGTGCTGGCTATACCAAGATGACGTTCCGGCAGCCATGAGTAGTCACGTCCGCGCTCAATCACGGCTGCACCGTACCGTGCTCGCGCGCTTCTTGCGCCGCATCTTGCAAGTCCTACATACGGCTCAGCGACTGCAACGCGGGCCATCTAAATTACAGCCAGCTTGCAAGTAGAGCTTGACGCTGCAGTTTCCAAGAGGCGGGTAGCGCCTTCTCCATCGCGTCGATGTCCGAGTTCGAGTCTAGGTATCTGGGCGCAATGGCAATAAGCGACCCCACGAAAACCGAGTAGGTCATACCAGCATCGGCCAGCCTGGGCATGTAGTAGGCCGACGCTCGACGCCCGACTTCCTTATGAGACCAGCCGTTGTACAACTTCTGCACGAGGCGCTCAAGCATTTCTATCTGCTCTGCCGAGCGCTCGTCACTGGTAACCGCATTGGTCGCGAGGTCCACAGCACCGACGGCCATCGCCCAGCCATCGAGCGGGAAAGTTGGATTCTCGGTAGCGGCGAGGCTGAACCCGTTCGCCGTCTTCATGGCTGTCGCCAGCAGCCGAATGTCCGCGTTGTGAACAAACGTAGCACCTGGCCCAGCGGGCGACTTGTACGTGGCGACGTCGCCATACCTTGCAAGAACTGCCAGTGGCTCATCGCCGTGTCGATAGCTCTGGGCGTTAGACGCCCCCTGTACCACCGTTCGACTTCCTTCTAATCCGGATCGCTCCACCAACCACCTGACCGCTTTCGCGTCTCGCTCAACAAGCCACTCCAGCTCTCCGTCGAGAAATGGTGCCCAAGCAGCAGCACGAGGACGCGGAGTCGTTAGCATCATCACCCCTAGTACGAGCTCGGAAGACCGAGGCCGACGGTACGGGCGCCCTCCGACAGGACTCTCACGTCCTGTCGGGCGTCGGCGGTTCTGGATGCTCGCGTGGTTCCGTGCCATCGGTCCGCGTGGTGAGACGCTCCAATGGCCGCCCCGGGTCCCTAGCGGGCCACCTAGTCCTGCCAGAGGTTGCAGGAACGGCGATACAACATAAAGGAGGTTTTGTTGTATTGGGACTACCCCCGACCGCGGACCGACCAGTCACACCGTGACGACCTCGAGGAGCTCGTCCGCGCCGTGCAGGTCGGCCGCGTTGCGGGTGTAGAGCCGCGCGCCGTGGGCGTGTGCGGTCGCTGCGATCAGCAGGTCCATCGCCCGGGCGCGGGGTCGACGGCCTGCAGCGACGACTGCGGCGGCCAGCTGCCCGTAGCTGGCCGCGACGGCTTCGTCGACCGGCAGGGCGTCGAACCGCCCCTGGAGGACGGACAGCCGTCGCAGCCGCTCGGCTCGCACTGCGGAATCGCTGGTGACCAGCACCCCGAAGTGCAGCTCGGCCAGGGTCGCGGCACTGATGGCCAGCTCACCGGGCAGTGGATCGACATCGCGGGCGATCACGACGCTGGTGTCGAGGACGGCCCTCACCGCGTCGTCCACGGGTCGGCGAGTTCGGAGTCGATGAGCTCGCGGTCCCGCTCCCACGTCGGGTCGGCAGGACCGGCGAACAATTCCTCCACGTCGGCCCACGAGCGCCAGGCGCGCGCGTGGGCAGGGACGAGACGGACGCTCGGACGCCCGGCCACCGTGACGGTCACCTCTTCGCCGGCCTCGACACGCCGGATGAGGTCAGAGGCCTGCTGGCGCAACTCGCGAAGCCCGACAATCGTCATGCCAGCAAGGTAGCACTTGTGCTACCACCTCCGTCCTGAGCGGACCACGGGCCACTCAGGCCCACCTCCGGACAGCGCCGTGACCCGCCGGGCCGTCCTCAGGAGAACAGCGCGCTGTACCCGTTGAGCGCCGGCTGGCCGCCGAGGTGGGCGTAGAGCACGGTGGACGACCGATCGATCTCCCCGCGGCCGACGAGGTCGATCGTCGCCGCCATCGACTTCCCCTCGTAGACCGGGTCGGTGACCATGCCCTCGGTGCGGGCGGCCAGCTCCATCGCGGCGATCGTCGTCTCGTCCGGGATGCCGTAGATGCCGGCGTGGAACCGCTCGTCGAGCTCCACGTCGTCCAGGGTGAGCTCGCGCTGCACCCCGATCGCCGTCGCCGTCCGCTGGGCGATCCGCAGCACCTGATCCCGGGTCTCGGCGGGCTTCGCCGAGGCGTCCACCCCGAGCACCCGGCGCGGCCGGCCGCCCTGCTCCTCCAGCTGGGAGAACCCAGCGACCATGCCGGCCTGGGTCGACCCGGTCACCGAGCAGACGACGACGGTGTCGAAGAAGACGCCGAGCTCCGCCTCCTGCTGCGCCACCTCGTGCGCCCAGTTGGCGAACCCCAGCCCACCGAGCGGGTGGTTCGACGCCCCGGCCGGGATCGGGTACGGCTTCCCGCCGGCGTCGATGATCTCCCGGAGCGCGGTCTCCCAGCTCTCCTTGAACCCGATGCCGAACCCGGCCTTGACCAGCCGGACGTCCGCCCCGGCCAGCCGGGAGATGAGGATGTTGCCGACCTTGTCGTAGACGGCGTCGGGCCAGTCGACCCAGCTCTCCTGCACCAGCACGCACTTCAGCCCGAGGTGCGCAGCGACCGCGGCCACCTGCCGGGTGTGGTTGCTCTGCACCCCGCCGATCGAGACCAGCGTGTCGCAGCCCTGCGCCAGCGCGTCGGCGACCAGGTACTCCAGCTTGCGGGTCTTGTTGCCGCCGTACGCGATGCCGGAGTTCACGTCTTCCCGCTTGGCCCACACCGCCGCGCCGCCCAGGTGGGCGGTCAGCCGGTCCAGCCGGTGCACCGGCGAGGGCCCGAACAGCAGGGAGTGGCGGGGGAAGTCAGCAAGACCCGTCATCGGTCGTCTCCTCCAGTTGGGACAGCAGCGCCGTCCAGATCTCGGTGGTGGTCGCGACGGCGGTGTCGGCGTCGGCTGCCGCGCAGGCGGCGATCAGTCGGTCGTGAAGGGCGACCGAGCCCTCGCCGTGGGCGGCGAAGCGCTGCCGCTCCAGCCGGCGGATCGCCGGGGTGAAACGGTCGACGGTGGCGACCAGCGCTGCGTTCCCACAGCGGGCCAGCAGGACGTCGTGCAACTCGTCGTCGGCGTCCATCGCCGCGTCGACGTCCGCGGCCCGCAGCGCGGCGGCGAACCGCTCGTTGGCCGCCCGCATGGCGGCGACGTCCTCAGCAGTGACCCGGCCGGCGGCCTCGCGCACCGCCAGCTCGTGCATCGCCCGGACGACGACCGCGGCGTCCCGCACCTGCTCGAGCACCAGCGGCGTGACCCGGGTGTGGCTCTGCGGCTTGGCCTCGACCAGCCCCTCGTCGGCCAGCCGGGCCAGCGCCGCGCGCACCGGGGCCACGGACAGGCCGAGCCGGGTGGCGAGGGCGGCGTCCTTGACCACCGCGCCGGGCGGGAGGTCGCCGGCCACGATCGCACCGCGGATCCGGATCAGCGCCTGGTCGCGCAGCAGCACCCGCGGGACAGGGTCGAGGACGACAACTGACATCTGACATGTCAGTGCACCGATCTGTCAAGCGCCGGATCGCTGCGCTCGTCGGCAGTGCGGGCACTGTCCGGCCCGGCGCGCTGCCCCGAGCATTCGACGACATGGACTGGACCACCGCCCCGACCGAGGCCGCCGACCACTTCGCCCGGCGGCTGGCCGTGGAGACCGACGTCTCCGACGTCCACGCCGCCCTGGAGTCCGGCCGGCCGGGCTTCGTGCTGCTGGACAGCCGCAGCGCCGAGTCCTGGGCGCAGAGCCGCGTGCCGGGCGCCATCCACCTGCCCGGCCGGCAGATCACCGCTCGCGCCGCCGAGCTCGACCTCGCCGTCCCGGTGGTCACCTACTGCCGGGGCCCGGGCTGCAACGGCGCCACCCGTGCGGCGCTGACGCTGGCCCGGCTCGGCTACCGGGTACGGGAGATGATCGGCGGGTTCGAGTACTGGGCCCGCGAGGGCCTGCCGGTCGAGACGTCGCAGGGCGTCGCCCGCCCGGAGGTCGACCCGCTGACCGCGCCCGCGACGGTCAGCTGCGGCTGCTGACCGGCTCTCAGCCCTGCCCGAGCTCCACGGTCATCGCCACCTCGTACCGGTCGCCGCGGTAGGTGGAGAGCGCGTGCTCGACCGGCCGGCCGGCGCTGTAGGAGACCCGGTCGAACACCAGCACCGGGCGGGACGGCGGCAGCCCCAGCAGGACGGCGCACTCGCGGTCGGCCTCCGCCGCCCGCACCGTCTGCTCGGCCCGCTCGATGGCACAGCCGTACCGCTCGGCGAACAGCGTGTAGAGCGAGCCGGTGAGGTCGGCCTCCTCCAGGTCGGGCGCGACCGCGACCGGGTACCAGCCGTCGTCGACCGACATCGGCTGGTCGTCGGCCAGCCGCAGCCGGCGTACGTGCCAGGCCCGCTCCCCCACGGCCAGCTCCAGCGCGGCCCGGGTCGCCGGCGGCGGCACGGCGCGGGCGACCGCCAGGACGACGGTGCTGGGCCGCAGCCCGAGCCGGCGCATGTCGGAGTGGAAGGAGGCCAGGTGCAGCCTGGACCGGGCGGGCCGCTCCGCCACGAAGGTGCCCTTGCCCCGCACCCGCACCAGCACGCCCTCGCTGACCAGCTGGCCGATCGCCTCCCGCACGGTGATCCGGCTGACCCCGTGCTCGACGCACAGCTGGCGCTCCCCAGGCAACGGGGCGCCCGCCGGGAGCCGGGTGGCCAGCTCGGTCAGCCGGCCGCGCAGCTGCTCGTGCTTGGGCACCACCCCGTCGACGATCAGCGCGGTCACCACCCCTGGTCGGTCAGCTTGTGGCTCAGCACGTAGCGGTAGTAGTCGGCCCGGGCCAGCTGGGCGCCGGCCGCCTCGTCGACGACCAGGGTCACGTGCCGGTGCAGCTGGAGCACCGACGCCGGGCAGGACGCCGTCAGCGGCCCCTCCACGGCGGCGGCGATCGCGGCCGCCTTGGCCTCCCCGGTCGCCACCAGCACCAGGTGCTCGGCCCCCAGGATCGTGCCCAGCCCCTGGGTGATCACGTGCCGGGGCACGGCCGTGACGTCGTCGCCGAAGAACCGGGCGTTGTCGATCCGGGTCTCCTCGGTGAGCGTCTTGACCCGGGTCCGGCTGGCCAGCGACGAGCCAGGCTCGTTGAACCCCAGATGCCCGTTCGCGCCGATGCCCAGCACCTGCACCGCCACCGGCCCCGCGGCCAGCAGCCGGTCCTCGTAGTCGTGGGCGGCCTGGAGGGGGTCGGCCGCTGCGCCGTCCGGGCCGTGCACCACCGCCGGGTCGAGACCGAGCTCGTCGGTCAGCTCCCGGCGGATCACCTCGCGGTAGCTCTCCGGGTGGCCGGCGGGCAGGCCCACGTACTCGTCGAGCAGGAACGCCTGCACCCCGTCGAAGGACAGCCCCTCCTCCCGGTGCCGGCGCAGCAGCTCGCGGTAGGCCAGCAGCGGCGAGGAGCCGGTGGCCAGGCCCAGCACCACCGACCCGCCCCGGCCCAGCGCGGCCAGCACCGACCCGGCGACGGCGTCGGCGACGACCCGCCCGCAGTCCTCGGGGGTGGGCAGCAGGACGACCTCCACGATCAGCTCTCCTCTCGGTGCACCCACGCGCCGGCCCGCAGGACGGCGATGGGGTTCAGGTGTGGGTCGGTGACCAGGACGTCGGCCCGCCGGCCCCGGACCAGCTCGCCGACGTCCTCCCGGCCGAGCAACCGGGCCGGGGTGCCACTCGCGGCCAGGACGGCGTCGGCCAGCGGGACCCCGGCGGCGACGGTCGCCCGGACGACGTCCACCAGCCGCGCGGTGCCGCCGGCGATGGCGGCCGACGCCCCGGTGAGCCGGGCGACGCCGTCGCGCACCTCGACCGGCAGCGATCCGAGGCGGTAGCTGCCGTCGGCCATCCCGGCCGCGGCCATCGCGTCGGTGACCAGCGCGATCGCACCCGGACCGACCAGGTCGAACACGGTCGCCACCGTCTCCGGCGCGAGGTGCACGCCGTCGCCGATCAGCTCGACCACCAGCTCACCGCGCGCCGCGGCGGCCAGGCAGGCGGCGACCGGGCCGGGCGCCCGGGACAGCAGCGGCGGCATGCCGTTGAACAGGTGGGTCGCCGAGAGCGGACCGCCGGGGGCCGCCGACCGGATCGCGGCGGTGACCTCGACGGCGGCGGCGTCGGTGTGCCCGAAGCTGGGCACCGCGCCGTGCGCGCGCAGCAGGTCGACCAGCTCGGCCCGGTGCGCGGTCTCCGGTGCCAGCGTCATCGACACGACCGTCCCCCGCCCTGCGGCCAGCAGCTCGGCCAGCAGCGCCGGGTCGCCGGGGACCAGCGCGGCCGGGTCCTGGGCGCCGCACCGGGCGGCGGAGAGGAACGGCCCCTCCAGGTGGACCCCGGCCAGCTCGCCGGCCGCGACCAGCGGGGCCAGCACGGCCAGCCGCTCGCGCAGCACCGCCGCCGGCGCGGAGACCAGGCTGGCCACCAGGGTCGTCGTCCCGTGCGCCCGGTGGTGGGCGGCGGCGGCGCGCACCCCGGCGGCGTCCGCGTCGGGGAAGCCGTGGCCGGCGGCGCCGTGGCAGTGCAGGTCGACCAGCCCGGGCAGCAGCAGCTTGTCCGGCGCGGGGGCCGGCAGCGCACCGGTCCAGTCCCGCGCCAGGCCGGCGAACGCGACCCGGTCGCCGGCGACGGCGAGCACACCGTCGTCGACGACCGAGCCGCCGGTGACCAGCCGGCCCCGCAGCACGGGGCCGGCCGTCCTCGGATCCGGGGTCAAGACCGCGGGTCCTCCTCGACCGTGCTGGTGGCCGCCCCGGTCCCCGGCGTCGCAGCCGGTGCCGCACCCTCGTCGGTGCTGGCCACGACGGCCTCGGTGTCCTCCTCGCGACCGGGGGTGCGCAGGTTCCACTTGCGGATCACGAAGCGGAAGAGCACGTAGTAGATGACCGCGTAGACCAGCCCGATGGGGATCAGCCACAGCGGCCTGGTCGCGATGCCGAAGTTGAGCAGATAGTCGATCGCCCCGGCGGAGAACGTGAAGCCGTCGTGGATGCCCAGCGCGTTGGTCAGCGCCAGGGAGCTGCCGGTCAGCAACGCATGCACCAGGTACAGCGGCCAGGCCACGAAGAGGAAGGAGAACTCCAGCGGCTCGGTGATGCCGGTCAGGAACGCGGTGAGCCCGGTGGACAGCATGACGCCGCCGACGATCTTCTTCTGGTCCGGGCGGGCCTCGTGCCAGATGGCGATCGCCGCCGCGGGGAGCGCGAACATCATGATCGGGAAGAAGCCGGTCATGAAGGTGCCGGCCTCGGGGTCGCCGGCGAAGAACCGGTAGATGTCGCCCTGGGCGCCGTCGTACTCGCCCAGGGTGAACCAGACCACCGTGTTCAGGATGTGGTGCAGGCCGAGCGGGATGAGCAGCCGGTTGACCGTGCCGAAGATGCCGCCGCCGACCACCGAGTTCTCCTCGACCGCCTCGCCCAGGTTGGTCAGCGCCGAGTCGAAGAGCGGGTAGACCAGCGACATGAGCACCGCCACGAAGATCATCGTGAACGAGGTGATGATCGGGACGAATCGCCGGCCACCGAAGAAGGCCAGGTAGGTGGGCAGTTTGACGCGGTAGAACCGCTGCCACAGCATCGCCGTGAGGATGCCGACGACGATGCCGCCGAGCACCCCGAAGTCGATCAGCTCCTGGGTCTCCCCCTCGGCCGCCTCCCCCAGCACGACCGGGCTGAGCGCCTCGAACACGTTGGACAGCACCAGGTACCCGACGACTGCGGCGAGCGCCGTGGAGCCATCGGCCTTCTTGGCCCAGCCGATCGCGATGCCGACGGCGAAGATCAGCGGCAGGTTGGCGAACAGGGCGTCCCCGGCCGCGGCCAGCACGGCGGCGACGGTCTCCAGCGGCTCGAAGCGGCCGAGCAGGTCGGGCTGCCCCAGGCGCAGCAGGAGGCCCGCTGCGGGCAGTGCGGCGATCGGCAGCATGAGGCTGCGGCCCAGGCGCTGCAGGCCGGCGAGGCCTCGGCGTTCCTTCGGCGGCGCTGCGGTGGGAGCGGACATGTGCGGTCTCCTCGGGGGCGCGAGCTCTGCGTTGACCGGCCATGCCCGTGGGCGACGTCGAACCGGTACGGTCCGGTCATGACCAGTTGACCGGGGAGGATGACGGGCACGACCGGCGCCTGTCAACACCCTGGACGCCAGCCGGTCGAGCCGCTTTCCTGGGCGCTTCGACAGCCAGTGCCGCGACCTCCCGGTCGCCGAGAGGAGATCCACATGGGCAAGGCCGAGCAGATCGTCGCCGGACTGGGCGGGGCAGCCAACATCGAGGACGTCGAGGGCTGCATCACCCGGCTGCGCACCGAGGTGAAGGACCCCTCGCTCGTCGACCAGGCGGCGCTGAAGCAGGCCGGGGCACACGGCGTCATGGTCGCCGGGTCGATCGTCCAGGTCGTCGTCGGCCCGGAGGCCGACTCGCTGGCCGACGACGTCAACGACCTGCTGTGACCGCCGCGGCCCTCGTCGTCGCGGCACCGCTGGCCGGCACCGTCGTCCCGATGGCCGAGGTGCCCGACCCGGTCTTCGCCGCCTCGCTGGTCGGGGCGGGCGTGGCGGTCGAGCCAGGGGCGGACGCCGGGTCCGTCGAGGTGGTCGCACCGGTGTCCGGGCGGCTGCTCAAGGTGCACCCGCACGCCTTCATCGTGCTGACCCCGGAGGGCCAGGGCGTGCTGGTGCACGTCGGGCTGGACACGGTGAAGCTGAACGGGGAGCCGTTCACCCTGCACGTCACCGAGGGCGACGAGGTCACCGTCGGGGACCGCGTGGTGACCGTGGACCTGGCGGCGGTGCGGGCAGCCGGCCTCTCGCCGGTCAGCCCGGTCGTGGTGATGGACGCGGCCGCGGAGACGGTGCCACCGGTCGCCGCGGGCCGGGCCGTGGTCGCCGGTGAACCCCTGTTCCGCTGGCCCGCGGAGGGCTGAGCGCTACCGTCCGGCCGTGACCGAACGGGAACGGACCTTCGCCTGGGGCGATCCGATGCAGACCGCGACGGCCGCCCGCACCGCCGCCGGGTTGGACGTGCTCCGGGCGGTGGTGGCCGGGGAGCTCCCTGGGCCGCCGATCGCCGACACCCTCGGCTTCGACCTGGTCGAGGTGGAGTCGGGCCGCGTCGTCTTCGCGTTCGACCCGGCCGAGTACCACTACAACCCGATCGGCTCGGTGCACGGCGGCGTCTACGCGACGCTGCTGGACTCGGCCACCGGTTGCGCCGTCCACTCGATGCTGCCCGCCGGCGTCGGTTACACCAGCCTGGACCTGACGGTGAAGTTCCTCCGCCCGATCACCCTGGACACCGGCCGGGTGACCTGCGTCGGCACGGTGACCCACCTGGGCGGCCGGACGGCGCTGGCCGAGGCCCGCCTGCTCGACGCGGCCGACCGACTGCTCGGCACGGCGAGCAGCAGCATCCTGGTCATCCGCCCCCAGCCCGACTGACGCCCGCCTCTCCCGCTGTTGATCATCGGCATGTGGCTGTTCGACACGCCGACACGGGCAGCCACATGCCGATGATCGACACGGGAGGGGAGAGGTCAGGCCGGGACGCTGACGCCGATGCCGCCCTTGGTCTGCGCGCCGTAGCGGGCGATCTGGGCGTCCAGGTCCAGCGGCCGGGTGGTCGCGCCCTGCGCCTCGACGTCCGGGGTGATCAGGTCGGCCGGCAGCAGCCAGGAGACCTCGAACTCGATGCCGTCGGGGTCCTTGGCGTACAGCGCCATCGTGGTGGCGTGGTCGGAGGCCCCGGCCAGCGCACCGGCGTCGGCCAGCGCGCCGCGGATCCGGGCCAGCTCGGCGAGCGTGTCGACCTCCCAGGCCAGGTGGTACAGCCCGACGGTGCTGCGCCCGGCGCCGGAGGGGCCGGCCTGCGCGCCGACCGCGAACAGGCCCAGGTCGTGGTCGTTGGTCGACCCCTCGGCCTGCAGGAACACCGCCCGGCCGGGCATCTCCGTCTTCACCCGGAAGCCGAGGACGTCGCGGTAGAAGGCGGTACTGCGGTCGACGTCCCGGACGAAGAGGACGGCGTGGTTGAGGCGCTGGACGGGCACGGTGCACTCCTGCTGGTCGGCGAGGTCGCCAGTCTGCACCCGTTTGTTTGAGGATTCAAGTAAACTCGTCGGTATGACCTGCCGGATCACTCGGGTAGCGCGGGGCCATGGACCACTCACGCGTACCCGTGATCGAAGCCCTGCAGGCGTTCCGCGACCGGGGCGACCTCGTCTACGGCCCACCGGGGCACAAGCAGGGCCGCGGCGCCGACCCTCGGGTGACCGCGGTGATCGGCGAGGGCGTCTACGCCTCCGACGTCCTGTCGCTCAACGGCCTGGACGACCGCCGAGAGTCCCAGGGCGTCACCAGCCAGGCCGAGGAGCTGATGGCCGACGCGGTCGGGGCCGAGCACGCGTTCTTCTCCACCTGCGGCAGCTCGCTGTCGGTGCGCAGCGCGATGATCTCCGTCGCGGGCCCGGGCGAGAAGCTGCTGGTCAGCCGGAACGCGCACAAGTCGGTCATCTCCGCGCTCATCGTCAGCGGCGTCCAGCCGATCTGGGTGCACCCGCACTTCGACACCGAGCGACACCTGGCCCACCCGCCGGAGCCGGACGACGTCCGCCGCGCCCTGGCCGAGAACCCCGACGCCAAGGGGATGCTGCTGATCAGCCCGACCGACTGGGGGACCTGCGCGGACATCGCCGGGGTGGCCGAGGTCTGCCACGCCGCCGACGTCCCGCTCATCGTCGACGAGGCGTGGGGCGCCCACCTGCCCTTCCACGCCGACCTGCCCGCGTGGGGCATCCAGGCCGGGGCCGACCTGGTCGTCACCAGCGTGCACAAGATGGGCGGCGCGGTCGAGCAGAGCTCGGTGTTCCACCTGCAGGGCGAACGGGTCAGCCCCCAGGTGCTCAAGCAGCGCGAGGACCTGCTCGGCACGACCAGCTCCTCGTCGCTGGTCTACCTGACCCTCGACGGCTGGCGGCGGCAGATGGTCGAGCAGGGCGAGGAGCTGCTGAGCGCCGCGATCGCCCGCGCCGACCGGATCCGCCGCGCGGTCGATGAGCTCGACGGGCTGGACCTGATGGGCCGTGAGGTGGTCGGCACCGGCGGTGCCTTCGACCTCGACCCGCTGGTGCTCACCATCGACGTCCGGGGGCTCGGGATCACCGGCTACCAGGCCGGCGACCGGCTGCGGGCGGAGTGCCACGTGGACGTCGCCTCCGCCGACGCCTGCCGGATCAGCGCCCGGATCACCCACGCCGACGACGACCACACCGAGCGGGTGCTGGTCGACGCGCTGCGCCACCTGGTCAGCGGCGCCGGGTCGGTGGAGCGCCCGCCGCGCGTCGACCTGCCCGCGCCCCGCGCCCTGGAGCTGGAGACGGTGATGACCCCGCGGGACGCCTTCTTCGCCCGGGTGGAGCAGGTGCCGGTCGCCGAGGCGGCCGGCCGGGTCGCCGCGGAGATCGTCAGCCCCTACCCGCCCGGCGTCCCGGTGCTGGCCCCGGGTGAGCGGATCAGCCAGGAGGCACTGGACTACCTGACCAGCGGGGTGCAGGCCGGGATGCTGGTCCCCGACGCGGCCGACCCGTCGATGGAGACCGTGCGGGTGGTCGTGGAGTGACCGTCCGGCCGCCGGGACCGGGTCCGGCCCGGCGGCCGGCCACGCTCAACCCGGGAGCGCCGAAGCGTCGCGGAGCAGGTGGTCGATGAGGCCGTACTCGCGGGCCTCGGTCGCGGTGAACCAGCGGTCGCGGTCGGAGTCGCGCTCGACCTGCTCGACGGTCTGCCCGGAGTGGTGCGCCTGCAGCTCGTTGAGCTGACGCTTGAGCCGCCCGAGCATCTCCGCCTGGATGCCGATGTCGGCCGCGGTGCCGCCCAGGCCGGCCGAGGGCTGGTGCATCATCACCCGCGCGTGCGGCAAGGCGTACCGCTTGCCCGCAGTTCCCGCGGTGAGCAGGAACTGCCCCATCGACGCCACCATGCCCATGCCGTAGGTGGCGACGTCGCAGTCGACGAACTGCATGGTGTCGTAGACGGCCATTCCGCCGGACACGGAGCCACCCGGTGAGTTGATGTGGAGGTGGATGTCCCGTGTCGGGTCCTCGGCGGACAACAACAACATCTGCGCGGCGAGCTGATTGGCGATCACGTCGTCGACCTCCTGACCGAGGAAGACGATCCGCTCCCTCAGCAGCCGGTCGTAGACGGCGTCTCCCAAGGTCGACGCGGTGCTGGTCTCTGCTGCGCGGAGCTGTTCGCTGGTCATCGCTGACTCTCCTGCTCGACGTCGGAATGGACAGGACCACTCAAGTGCGCGGCGGCCGCGGAAGTCGAGGGAGAATGGCGGATTGCGCAGTCGGCGCAATTCTTGCGCTGTCGGTGAATGGCGGTTGACAGCTCGCCCGGCGGCGGCGCGCCCGCCCGTGGTCTGATCGACCGGTGAGCGAACCCCCCGTCGTGCGCAAGGCCACCCGCGCCGACGTCCCCCGGCTGGCCGCCACCCTGGCCGCGGCCTACCCCGACTACCGCTGGACCTCCTGGGCGCTGCCCGAGGACGGCCGTACCCAGCGGCTGTCCCGCTGGGCGGAGCTGTGGGGCGCGCTGGTGCCGGTGCTGGCCGGGACGGCGTGGGTCACCGACGACGTCGACGCGGCCGCCGCCTGGGTGGCCCCCGCCGCACCGCCGCACGCAGCGGACGTCCAGGCGGTCGTCGACCGGGACCTGCCCCGGGTGTTCGGTGCCCGCCAGCCGGTCGTGCTGGCCAGCGAGCGACTCGGGGCGCTGGGCCGCCCGGACGAGCCGCACTGGTGGCTGCACGCCGTCGGCACCCGGCCCGCCGCCCGGCACCAGGGGCTGGGTGCGGCGGTGCTGCAGCCGGTGCTCGAGCAGTGCGACGCCGACGGGGTGCCGGCCGCGGCGACGGTCTACACCTCGACCGTCGTCCGCTGGCTGCAGCGGTCCGGCTTCGCCATCACCCACTCGACCCGCACGGCGGTCGACCACGAGCTGCCGATCTGGACCCTGGTCCGCCAGCCCAAGCGGCGCTGACATCGAGGGGACACCGAGGTGAGCCTGACCTGACCCCCGGGGGCCACAGGTCGGCCCGGTCGGCCCCTGCGGGTCGGGCAGGACAGGAGCGACCACCCAGGCTCCAGCCCCCCGCGAGGTCCCCGTGTACCTGTCGAAGACCGAGGCCGCCGTCCTCACCAGCACGCTGCCGCGCACCCTTCCGCGGCCCACCCCACCGGCGCCGAAGGCGAAGCGGCGGCTGTGGCCGATGCTCGGGCCGGCGTTCGTCGCGGCCGTCGCCTACGTCGACCCGGGGAACTTCGCGACCAACTTCTCCGGCGGCGCCTCGTTCGGCTACACCCTGCTGTGGGTGATCGTCGCGGCCAACCTGATGGCGATGCTCATCCAGACGCTCACCGCCAAGCTGGGGCTGGCGACCGGGCGGGACCTGGCCACCTGCTGCCGCGAGCGGTTCCCCCGGCCGGTCACATGGGGACTGTGGGCACAGGCCGAGGCGGTCGCGATCGCCACCGACCTGGCCGAGATCGTCGGCGGGGCGGTCGCCCTGAACCTGCTGTTCGGGGTGCCGCTGTGGATGGGCGGGATCATCACCGCGATCGTCGCGTTCATCCTGCTGGCCGCCCAATCGCGGGGGTTCCGGCCGTTCGAGCGGGTGATCACCGGGCTGCTGCTGGTGATCGGTGGGGGCTTCGTCTACACGCTGATCGGCGCCGGGGTCGACCCGGGCGGCGTCGCCTCCGGCATGGTGCCCAGCTTCGCCGGCACCGACAGCCTGCTGCTGGCCACCGGCATCCTGGGCGCCACGGTCATGCCGCACGTCATCTACGTGCACTCCGCGCTGACGCCGGGCCGGTACGGCGACACCGTCACCGCGGGGAGGTCGCACTCCGGACGGCGCGGGCTGCTGCGCGCCCAGCGGATCGACGTCTTCATCGCGATGGGGCTGGCCGGGCTGGTCAACGCCGCGATGCTGGTGATCGCCGCCCAGCTGTTCACCTCCGGTGACGGCATCGAGTCGCTGGAGAGCGTGCACGCCGGCCTGGGCGACCAGCTCGGCAGCGGCGCTGCCCTGGCCTTCGCGATCGCCCTGCTCGCCGCCGGGTTCGCCAGCTCCTCGGTCGGCACGCACGCCGGCCAGGTGGTGATGGCCGGGTTCCTGCGCAAGCACATCCCGGTGCTGGTCCGCCGGCTGATCACCCTCGCCCCGGCGCTGCTGGTGCTGGGCCTGGGCGGCGACCCGACGACGGCGCTGGTCTGGTCGCAGGTCGTGCTCTGCTTCGGCATCCCGTTCGCGCTGGTGCCGCTGCTGTGGCTGACCTCCCGCAAGGACCTGATGGGCGGCTGGGTCAACCGGCGGGTCACCACGCTCACCGGCTCGGTCGTCGCCGCGCTGATCATCGCGCTGAACGGCTACCTGCTGGTGAGCACCTTCCTGGGTTGACGGTCAGTCCACGTCGACGACGAGGCAGAAGGGGTGACCGGCTGGGTCGAGCAGCACCCGGCCGTGGTCCCGGGGCTGGGACTCCGCCCCGGTCGCCCCCAGCGCTACTGCGTCGGCGACGGCGGCGTCGAGGTCGCCCACCCGGAAGTCCAGGTGCACCATCGGCCGCTGCTGCCCCTCGACCGGCGGCCAGACCGGTGGCCGGTAGACCGTCGCCAGCCGGAACACCAGGAAGGTGGGGCCGGGCAGCGCGGCGAGGACCGTCGTGCCCGGCTCCTGGTGGACGACGGGCCAGCCCAGCAGCGACGAGCAGGACCGTGCCAGCGCGCCCGGATCGGGGCCTCGACGGCCGGTCCCCACCACATCCCCTGCGTCCGCGACCTCACCGCCGCAGCGTGGTCGCCGGCCGTTGACCGTCAACCGCCGGCGGGAACCCCGCGCCCGCCCGCCGCGTTGACGCCGGACCGCCCGCTGCCCGCCATGGAGGTCCGACGTGCTGCCGCTCCCCTCGCTCACCGCCCAGGCCGGACGCCTCGTCGAGCTGGGGGTGCACACGATCGCCGGCCTCACCGCCGCCGAGCTCTGCGCCGCTGCGGCCGCGGCGGGGCCCCGGGACGGCGCGCTGCTGGTCGTCCACCCGGAGCGGGCGCCGGCGTCCCGGCTGGCCGAGCTGGTCGAGCGGGAGGGCAAGCGGGGCTTCGTCGTCCTGGACATGACCGACGTCGACGCGTTCACCCCCACCGAGCAGGCCCCGCTCCCGGACGCGCCGGTCTACGCGGTCGACGGCGTGGAGCGTGGCGACGAGCTGCTGAACTGGAGCCCGGACGAGGCGCTGCCGGCGATCACCGCGCGAGGGCGCACCCCGCTCGCCCTCGGCGAGGGCGTGCACTGGCTGCTGCAGCAGCCGGAGGCCCTGGAGCGGAACCGCTGCTTCATGACCATCGGTTCCCGGTTGCGCCGGCCCGACGGCCGGCTGGACGCCCGGACACCCGCGCTCTGGCTGAGCAACGGCACCGGCCGGGACGGGCGCGGACGACGCGGAGCCCCCAAGATCGGCTGGTGTTGGGCCGGCAACCGGCACACCTGGCTCGGCTTCGCCTCTGCCGCTGGACGTGCAGCTGTTCCGGTGCCCACCGATGAGAACCGGCGCAGTCAGGCGTCTGTCGGGTGACACCACCACCCCCGCACCAGCCGGGCGAACACCGAGGAGCACCGCCATGGGCGCCATCAAGGTCCACGAGTTCACCACCGTCGACGGGGTGGTCGACGCCCCGATGTGGACGATGGACTACGGCTTCCCCGACGACCTGGCCGCGTCCATCGGCACGCTGACCGGCTCGTCGACCGGCATCCTGCTCGGCCGGAACACCTTCGAGATGTTCGCGCCGGCCTGGTCGACCCGCACCGTGGAGGACGACGAGGGCGCCCCGTTCTTCAACGACACCCGCAAGCACGTGGTCAGCTCCACGATGACGGACGCCGAGTCGGTCTGGCGGAACTCGACCGTGCTCGGCGGCTACTCCGCCGACCGCATACGCGCGCTGAAGAGCGAGACGGACGGCGACCTCTACGTCAGCGGCAGCGCCACGCTGGTGCGCGCGATGCTCGCCGACGGGCTGGTCGACGAGCTGCACCTCTACGTCTACCCGCTCGCCGTGGGCACGGGGATCCGACTGTTCCCGGAGGGCACGTCCCAGCCGCTCACCCTGGTCGGCGTCGAGGGCCTGTCCAACAGAGTCGCCCACCTCACCTACGGCCCGGCCGCCGACTGACACGCGGCTCTCGCGCCGTTCCCCGCGCTGCTGCGCCCGTGCAACGGCGCGGGGGCAGACACAGCGGCGCTAGAGCCGCCCGGCTGGCCCGTCAGGCCGGCGGGGCCTCGCCGACCTCGGCGAACAGCGGGACCTCGCTGTTGATCCCGGCCACCGCCTGGTCCGCGCCACCAGCGGACTCGGCGACGGGCGGAGGGACGAGCACCTCGACGCCGTCGCCCTCCGGGCGGGCGGTGGCGGCGGCGAGGACGCCCGGGTGCTCCCGGAGCAGCCGAGCCGCCTCGGCCCGCAGGTCACCCGGGCGGTAGGACGTCTGCTGGACGGTCACCTCGAACCCCGGGTCGGCCAGCAGGGCCAGCACCCGCTCGGGCGGCTCGCCGTGCCAGCGCACGGTCAGCCGCTTCCGGTCCAGGCTGATCCCCGGGGTGCCGAAGTCCGGCGAGTCCCCGGCCACCTCGCTCAGCCGCTCGAGCAGGTCGTAGATCGCCGTCGGACCGCCCGGGTAGGCCACGAAGTCACCGTGCCCCAGTCGCGGCGCCGGCCCGGCGGACGACTTCTTGCGTGCTGCCATGCCCGCCATCATCCAGCTCGGCTCTCCGCAGACACCCACCGCCGCTCCCGGCGGACGCGGTCACCAGGTGAACCGGCCGACGCTGCCCCGCAGGTCGCTGGCCATCCGGGACAGCTCGTCGACCGCCACCCGGGTCTGGCCCAGCGCCTGGGTGGTGGACGACGCCGCCGAGGAGACGCCGGTGATGTTCGTGGCGATCTCCGTTGACCCGCCGGCGGCCTCCTGCACCGACCGGGACATCTCGTTGGTGGTCGCGGTCTGCTCCTCCACCGCAGAGGCGATGGTCAGCTGGAAGTCGTTGATCGAGCCGATGATCTCGCTGATCCGGCCGATCGCCGACACCGCACCGGAGGTGTCGCCCTGGA
>NZ_JPMX01000048.1 GCF_000761485.1 Modestobacter caceresii | reverse complement strand
AGTGGCGTCCACCAAGGTGGTGTGCCAAGGGGCCCGGTGAGGGCGTCGGCGTAGACGTGTAGGCGGCCACCGCGTGATTCTTCGAACTGAGTTCCCGCTCAAGATCGAGGAGTTCCACGCGATGACCGCTGCCCCAATGATCGACCCTGCCCGCTTCCTGCACGAGCACCTGGAGCAGGCCAGCCCCGACTTGCTGCGCTCGATGCTGACCACGTTCATCAACACGCTCATGTCCGCCGAGGCCGACGCCGTCTGCGGCGCCGACTACGGCACCCGCTCGGCGGAGCGCACCAACACCCGCAACGGCTACCGGCACCGGGACTTCGACACCCGCGCCGGCACCCTGGACGTCGCCATCCCCAAGCTCCGATCCGGCTCCTACTTCCCGGACTGGCTGCTGGAGCGCCGCCGCCGGGCGGAGCGGGCGCTGACCACCGTGGTCGCCACCTGCTACCTGCTCGGCGTCTCGACGCGGCGGATGGAGAAGCTCGTCGACTCTCTCGGGATCACCCGGCTGAGCAAGTCCCAGGTCAGCGAGATGGCCAAGGACCTCGACGCCCAGGTCGCCGACTTCCGGCACCGGCCCCTCGACGCCGGCCCCTACACGTTCGTGGCCGCCGACGCCCTCGTGCTCAAGGTCCGGGAGGGCGGCCGGGTGGTCAACGTCCACGCACTGGTCGCCACCGGCGTGAACGCCGACGGGCACCGGGAGATCCTCGGCCTGCAGGTCACCTCCGCCGAGGACGGCGCCGGCTGGCTGGCCTTCTTCCGGGACCTGACCGCCCGCGGCCTGACCGGCGTGGCACTGGTGACCTCCGATGCGCACGCCGGCCTGGTGAGCGCGATCGGGGCGACCCTGCCCGGCACGACGTGGCAGCGCTGCCGCACGCACTACGCGGCGAACCTGATGGCCGCCTGCCCCAAAAGCAGCTGGCCGTGGGTGCGGGCACTGCTGCACTCGGTCTACGACCAGCCCGACGCCACCTCCGTGCACGCCCAGTTCGACCGGGTCCTCGACGCGCTGGCCGACAAGCTGCCCAGGGTCGCCGAGCACCTCGAGGCCGCCCGCACCGACGTGCTCGCCTTCACCGCCTTCCCCAAGGAGGTCTGGCGCCAGATCTGGTCCAACAACCCCAGCGAGCGGCTCAACCGGGAGATCCGCCGCCGCACCGACGTCGTCGGCATCTTCCCCGACCGCGACTCCCTCATCCGCCTCGTGGGCGCCGTGCTCGCCGAGCAGCACGACGAGTGGACCGAAGGCCGCCGCTACCTCGGACTCGACGTCCTCGCCCGCTGCCGCATCCGGCCCGTCACCGACTCCGCCGACACCGAGGAGGTGACTACCGAGACGACCATTCCGGCGCTCAGCGCCTGACCAGACATGAAGATCACGCGGTAGCCGTCACACACCACGCCAGCGGACTTGACC
>NZ_JPMX01000047.1 GCF_000761485.1 Modestobacter caceresii | reverse complement strand
TGACCAGACATGAAGATCACGCGGTAGCCGTCACACACCACGCCAGCGGACTTGACCGAGCCGCAGCGTAGAAAAGGAACTGGCAGCGTCGCCCAACTTCCTTCAGGCAAGTGGCGGCCACGCCTGACGGTGCGGGGACAGCAGGTCGTTTTTCGACCCACGCTCTACGAATCTCGCGAGGACGCAGTAGCGGCGCTCGATCGCTACCTCGAAGAAACCGACGACACGCGGGGCAAGCGCGCGCAGGGCGAGCGCCTGCTCGCAGCCGAGGTCACGCGCTACATCAACGAGCGAGTGCTCTACGACGACTTGTCAGAGTCCGGGGAGTCCGATCTGCGAGATTTGGCTCGAAACGTAATCGGTCCGTCCGAAGTTGGCATCGGCCACTACCGCCTCGTGGATCTTGCCGAAGACGACAAACTCGTGAAGACCTGGATGAGCAACTTGAAGAAGGTCCCTGCTCAACCTTCCGCTGGGCGAGAGGGGAGGCCGAGGCAGGGCGCCAGTCGCCGCATCAAAGCGCTGCGCCTCGCCCGGGCAGCCACACGAGAAGCAGTGAAGAAGGGCTGGATCGCCGAGGATCCTTTCGACGACGTCCGCGCCGTCAAGAAGGGCACGACTGCGTCAAGCGTCAGGAAGGCCAAGTTCTTCTTCACGCCTGCCGAAATCGTCGCCCTCTGCGTCGCTGCACCCACCGAGAAGGATCGGCTCATGCTGGAGGTGCACATCTGGGCTGGTCTCCGGCCCGGCGAGGTCAGGGCGATGGACGGCATCACCGTTCTGACCGAAGAGCCCAAACTGTACGTCGAGTACACACTTAACGAGAAGGGCGCTAGCGGCGCAAAGCAGGGACCGGTGAAGAACCGCAAGAGTCGGTTGGTGACCATCCCTAAGCCCTTGTGGCAGCGTCTCCTGGCCTGGTCCGAGGCGCAGGGCCGCCGTCCGGGCCAGCCACTGTTTCCTTCCGCCACAGGGGGATGGTGGCTGTACGGCGTGTGGTCCCGATACTCCTGGCAGCCCACGCTGGCGACCGCCGCCAACGCGCTCCCCACGCTGAATGGCGACCCAACAACCCACGTCAAGGGCCGCCGCCTGGCTCCAACGCCGTATGCGGCCCGGGCAACCTACATCAGCATGCTTCAGGCGGCCGGTGTCTCCCATCGTCGAGTGCAGGCCCAGGTAGGACACGAAGGCGGCAGCATGGTGACGGACATCTACTCGATGTCCGAGGAGGACGGGGTCGTCGAGTGGCGGGAGGCGCGCAAGGTGCGCGCCAAGGGCTGGGGCCTTCAAAAGACGCTGACTGCCATGTACAACGCGATCTGGGAGGCATACGGGCCGGATGGCGGCCGAGACAGTCTTGCGTCCGACGTCGTCCCGGCTAGCGCGTCGTACCAGTCCGCTCGCGACGAGGCCACCGAAGAACAGGCAGCCTGAGGAAGAACGGTCGCGGGTGCCTGCTTCGGCCGCGCTGGTCGACGTCGCGGCGTTGCAGGCTCGCACCGTCCAAGAGACCTACCTACGCCTCGGCACCGTGAGGCGTACGCCAACCATGTCCCGCGTACCGGCCGGGGTTCGTTCCCGGGATCGGCCGCTCGCTGGCGGTAGAGCGCCTGAGCCGGTCCTCCGGCTGACGCTTAGTCGGACCATGCCCCTACCGTCGGGCATGCCCGACGGGCAGAGGGCCTGCCGATAGCGTCGGAGGGATCGAAGTCGGCTGGGGGCAAGCGTGGCGAACAACAGCACCATCGAATGGACCGAAGCGACCTGGAACCCGACGACCGGCTGCGACCGCGTATCGGTCGGTTGCGACAACTGCTATGCGCTGACGCTGGCCAAGAGGCTCAAGGCGATGGGCGCCGAGAAGTATCAGAACGACGGTGACCCGCGCACCAGCGGGCCGGGATTCGGGGTTACTGTCCATCCACAGGCGCTGTCTATCCCGTTCTCCTGGCGGCAGCCCCGGCTGGTGTCCGTCAACTCGATGAGCGACCTGTTCCACGCCCGCGTTCCACTCGACTTCGTCCGCCAGGTCTTCGCCGTCATGGCCGCGACTCCCCAGCACACCTACCAGGTGCTCACCAAGCGCGCCGCCCGCCTCCAGAAGGTCGCCGACCAGTTGGACTGGCCGGACAACGTCTGGATGGGCGTCAGTGTGGAGAACAGCGAAGTGTTAGACCGGATCGATGACCTTCGCCACGTTCCGGCGACCGTGCGCTTTCTATCCTGCGAGCCGCTTCTCGGGCCGCTCGATGACATTGATTTGGACGGAATCCATTGGGTCATCGCCGGAGGAGAGAGCGGCTCCGGGCACCGGCCATTAGACCCGGATTGGGTCATCCACCTGCGGAATGCCTGTCAGGAAGCGCGAGTGCCGTTCTTCTTCAAACAGTGGGGTGGCCGCACTCCGAAGGCCGGGGGACGCACGCTGGAGGGGCTGATCTGGGACGAGATGCCCGTTCGGGGACTCGCGACGGCTTAGTGGCGATGACTCTCAACGCCGCCTGCGACCGCCCCAGGCGGGAAGCAGAGGCGGGAGGTTAGTCTCGGCGCCGATTTCCGCCGGGGACCGCGCCGGTGTCCGTGAGTTCGCGCGCTACGTCGATCAACTTGCGATTCATCTCCTGCGAGACACGAGCCAGGACGCCGAACGCCTGCTCGGCCGACAGTTTGTGTCGCTCCATGAGGATGCCCTTTGCCTGGCCGATGACGTCCCTGTTGGCCATCCCGACGCGCAGGTTCTGCTCGTGCTCGGCGCCCGCCAGCGCCACAGCGGCGTGGCTAGCAAACATCAGCCCGATCTCCTGGCACTCGTCATCGAAGGCGCCTGGGGCGGCGGCGTACAGGTTCATTGCGCCGAGTTGGTCGCCGTCGACGAAGAGTTGGAAGGACAGCATGCTGCCCGCTCCTAGCGCTGCGGCCTGCGGCGCGAACTCTGGCCAGCGCTGGTCCGCTCCAACATCGTCGACCCGTACGATCTCCTGCTCCCAAACTGCGTCAAGGCACGGTCCCTGACCGACGCGCTCTTGCAGGGCGTCAATGTTCTTGGGCAGGTCGCCGGTCGCTGCGCGGGACTCAACCTTCTTTCGCCCGATCACGTAGGTGATCCCGCATTCTTCGGCGTTGGGCACCGTGGCGACCGCCGCCGTGGTGATCGCCTGCAACGTGGACTCCACGTCGCCGTGCTCTTCTTGGAGGCGCCGCGCGACGCGGCTCATCGCCTCGCCGAGGTTGCCGCCACCGCCGGAACTGGGCTCGCCGCCTTCTTGGCCAACCGTCATGGACGGCAACCTAGTGCACCGCTGCGGGCCGACATCGGACCGGCGGCTCGGCGCTTCGATGCGTTCCGTGTCAGGGTGAGAAAGCGGCGGGGGCCCCGGCGCTACTGCGTCGGGTGAGCCCCCGCCCACCAAGCCGTTCCGATCAGTCGGGCGGCCGAGGCACCCATGCCCCCACCGGCTGCCATCGATCGCCGTCACGACGGGTGAGGCCGAAGTCGGGGCGCCTCCCCAAGCGGCGCGGACCCTGCGGCAGGTAGTACGCAGCGAGTTCCTTCGCGCGCACGCGGGCTTCCACGTCGTCGTCCGCGTCGAAGGTCTCCAGTGGTATGCCGTACCCGTTGAGTAGGCGGTAGGTCGGCATCGCCGGAGACTAACGGTCTGCGCCTCCATGGACGTCCTTGCTGGCCGGAGGCAGGACGACCAGTGCGCGGGTCTTCACGGTGCCTCCCACGCCTGTCGTCGTGGTGCCGCCCTGCTGGTGCAGCGCCTTCACCGCCTTCCGGACCACCAACTCCCTGACCTGCCCGTAGAACTCGCCGAAGACGGCTCTCGTGTGGTCGACCACACGGAACCCGCCAGGGTGGTCGTGCAGGAGGTGGCGGAGGTTGTCGGTGATGACCGGCACTGCGCGCTCCTCGACCGTCTCCAGCACCGGGCGGATCGTGGCGGTGGCCGGGAACAGCGCGTCCGGGTCTGCCTCCACTGTCCCGCCCCGGGTCTGATGGAGGCTCTCAATCCACGTAAGGATGAGAGTCATGGCGGCACCGAGGAAGTACCCCGAGGAGCTTCGGGAGCGGGCGATCCGGCTGGCGGTGGACGCCCGGCGTGACCCCGCGACCCGGACCGGGGCGTTGCGCCGGATCGGTGAGCAGTTGGGGATCAACCCGGAGACGCTGCGCAACTGGGTCACCCAGGCCGAGATCGACGATGGCCATCGATCTGGCACCACGACCGATGAAGCGACTCGGCTGGCCGCGTTGGAGCGGGAGAACCGCGAACTGCGCCGGGCGAACGCGATCTTGAAGAGCGCGTCGGCTTTCTTCGCGGCGGAGCTCGACCGCCCACAGCGGTGATCGTCGAGTTCATCGACGCCCACCGGGACGAGCACGGGGTCGAGCCGATCTGCGCTGAGCTGCAGATCGCCCCGAGCACCTACTACGCCCATCGCAGCCGGCCGCCCTCGGCTCGGTCGGTGACGGACGTGGCGACCACCGCGGTGATCGAGCAGGTGCATCGCGACAATTTCGGGGTCTATGGCGCCCGGAAGATCCACGCGCAGCTCCACCGGCAGGGCCATCCAGTAGCCCGGTGCACCGTCGAGCGGCTGATGCGTGCGGCCGGGCTGCGGGGCATCACCCGGGCGAGAGGCCCCCGCACCACGGTCCCCGAATCAGGGCCTGACCTGCGCCCGGACCTGGTCGAACGCGCCTTCACCGCGACCGGCCCGGACCAGCTCTGGGTCGCCGACATCACCTACTGCCGGACGTTCACCGGCTGGGTCTACGCCGCCTTCGTCATCGACGTTCACTCCCGCCGGGTGGTCGGCTGGCAGCTGTCCCGCTCGCTGCGCACCGACCTTGCCCTCGACGCGTTGGAGATGGGCATCTGGACGCGCCGGCGGGCCGGCCGGGACCTCAGCGGGCTGGTCCATCACTCGGATAAGGGCGTGCAATACGTCGCGGTGCGCTACACCCAGCGCCTGGCCGAGGCCGGCGCGGTCGCGTCCGTCGGCTCCACCGGCGACTCCTACGACAACGCGCTGGCCGAGGCGTTCAACTCGCTGTTCAAGGCCGAGCTGGTCCGCAACAAGGGCCCGTGGAAGGGAATCGACGACCTCGAGATCGCCACCGCGGAGTACATCGACTGGTTCAACCACCGACGACTGCACGGCGAAATCGGCCTGATCCCACCGGCCGAGTACGAGGACAACTTCTACCGGCACAACACCGCGGCGACTACCGTCGCCGCGTCAGTTCCGAGCCTCCACTGAACCCGGGGCGGGACAGAGGTCGTAGACCGGCTTGTGCGTCGGTGCGCGTCGAACCGGCACCGCCACCAGGTGCATGCCCGTTGCGGCGCTCATGCGCTCGGAGAAGCCAGCCACGACCGCCTCGACGGCTGCGTCGTTCACGCCACCTGCGAAGTGCTCGCGCCACCATCGCCCGCCGACGGCGTCGTCCATGCGCCGCAGGGTCGCCTCGTTGCGTTGACCGGTGACATGCCCGCCGATGCGCCGCACGGCGTCCAGGCTGAAGTTCAAGAGGAACTCCGTGGGGGGCCAGTCCTTCTTCCGCTCGCCGTTGAGGAGGCTGCTCATCCGGTCGAACGGCAGGCCCAGCCCGCAGGGGTCCAGGAACGCGAATAGGGGGCATCCGACGGCGGACGCGACGACCTGGTCGAGCACGTCCTGCACGTCACCCCGATGAGCCAGAGCCGTGACACCCTTGGCGACGTACTCGCCTACCACGTCGCCCAGCGCACGAGCGGATTCTGGGTCCTGCTCAACGAAGTAGCAGATCCAAGCCAAGCCGACGCGCTCGAACTGGGACTGCGCGACCATGAGGATCTTCTCCGCAGATGCCGGAGTCCCGTCGGTGTATCGCCCGCGTCCGGCATAGCCATCGAGATAGACCACCCGCCGCCCGATCGACCCGGTCATCCCAGCGAACTGGGGGACGTACTTGTCGAGCAGGGTGTGCTTGAAGACGCTGGGCAGCGCCTGTCCAGCCCAGTACCTGTCTCCGGCCCCCGTAGCCATGGTGGTCCCCCTCACAGACCCACGAAGGGTGCCAGACGCAGGCGACAGCGCATGGCCGACACAGTCGGGATCCGGCGGAGGTCGTCATAGGGGTCCTCACGGCGCGGGGGTAGCGAGTCCTAGTGCCGCGGCTGCCAATCTTTGCCCGGGACAGACCGGCCGGAGTCATAGTTCGACCCCGGGGTTCGGCGATCAAGTACGAACAATCCCGCCCCGTGTCCGGCTCACCGGCTCACGGAACTGCCAGCCGTGGGCGCTCTCATGCCGTTTGCCTCGACGCGAAGGCGTCCACGTCGAGGCCAGCCGCACGGTAGCGGTCGAACGGGTCGCGCCCGTCCCACGCGGTTGGCATGGACCGAGACAGACCAGCAGCACTGAGCCGTAAGTCCTCCTCGACGGTGATGACGGCGAGGACGAGCCGTTCGGCGACGATGCGCCCGAACGCCTCGACGGTCGGCTCCGCCGCGAGCAGGTCCCGAGACAGGAGGTTGAGCGGGTAGACGTGCTCGGAGCGCACCGGCGCTCCGGCGGCGTTGGGCAGCGCCCGTGCTGGCTCAGACCACAGCACGTTTGCGGGACGCCACTCGCCCCGGCGTCGTGGCATGAACCAGTAGTCGAGCGAGCGCATCGCGCCCTGCCGCGTCACGCGGACGAACTCCATGAGTGGGGCGTCGCCGGTGAGTCGCGCCTCGCGCTCGACGTCGGGTCCAGCAACCGTCAAGGCTCGAACGAGGGACGACAGGACGTTGAGGACGTGCACAGCCTCGGACGAGCAGTCGCGCGGGAGGTTCAGTGGCACCCTCACAGCGGGCAGCGTGGTCACGGGTCGAAAACTACAAGGCGGCCCTCGGGCTGCGAGGGCTCCGTGCCCCCAGCGCTCAGCCCTTGATAACGGGCAGCGCGCTTGGGCGTGGGGGCAGTCACCTGGACGCTCTTGCTGTCGTAGAACGGTCCGATGCTCGCGTCCAGCGCTGAGTGCGGTCGGGGCAGCGGAGCGCTCACGTGTCAGGCATGGCCCCCTGCTCCAACCCCCGCCAGGAACCAGGGCAAAGGTTGGCAGCCGTAGTGCTAGTGGCGTGGCACCGTGGTGGGTGCGGCACCCGCTATCGCGATGCAGCCACGTACCCGCGCACGACTTTTCGTGAGGATTGGCATGGGCGAAGTGCGGCCGGACGAGCCGTCCGACGAGGAGGCGACCGCCGACCAGGAGACGCCACGCGACGGAACCGCTGGCGACCCCCCATCGGCACAACGGCCCGCGGCAAATACCCGGCCGCGTGCAGGCTTGGGTGAGCGGGGCTTCCGACTCAACGAGACCCTGGCTGCTCAACTGCGGCAAATAACGCGCGATCCGGTCGCCGACCTTGCCCGGCGGCTTCAACAGCAGTCCGACATCGCCCGCCGGATTGCCCGGACGGTCGTGACGAAGGCGCCCATCATCCCGGCCTCCACCTGGGACAAGATCGTGCCGAAGATGCCGGTGATCTACGACGAGTCGTGGATGCGGCGGCTGATGAGCACGCACACCGAGGCGTTCCTCGAACAGATCCGGGTGGACATCCCGCCGGTCGACTTCTCTCGGCTGATCCGGCCGGAAGTACTGGCCGGACTCGATCGGCTCATCGAGTCGGTCCAGCGGCTCATCCCGGACAACCTGCGCGACCTAGGGCGTGTCTCCTAACCGCTGGCGGTTGGGGGCGGCAGGCTGGCAGCGTGTCTC
>NZ_JPMX01000046.1 GCF_000761485.1 Modestobacter caceresii | reverse complement strand
CGCAGCAGTCCTGCGTGCGGTCACCCTCTGGCTCAAGCGGTTAGGAGACACGCCCTAGCGGCGGGCCAGCCGGCGGACGCCGCCGGTGTAGGGCATCGAGTAGTGCGCGAAGACGTCGGGCTCCTGCTCCACGGTGAGCTCGCCGTCGGTGTCGATGGACGGCGCGTTCTTGGTGAGGTCCTTGGACACGGTGACCCGGATGTGGTCGGGGGCCACGGTGGCGCCGGTCAGCGGCACGAAGGTCAACTGGCGCCGGCCGATGAAGCCGGTGACGACCGCGGCGAAGAAGGGCTGGTCGGTGGTGGTGTCCACGTACACCGACTCCAGCGTCCCGATCTTGCTCCCGTCCGGGTCGACGACGTTCAGGGTGCGCCAGTCACGGATGTTCTCGGCCGGGAACACGGGGCCCTCCTGGGGTCTCGGGACAGATGCCCCTCCATGCCCGGTGCCGTGGCCGCGCAACCCCGCAGCGACTGCCTGGGCCGGGGCGGGTACCGGGTGGGCCATGGCACGCCAGGAGCTCGTGGTGATGGTCGGCCTGCAGGGGTCGGGCAAGTCCCGGTGGGTCACCGAGCACCTGGCCGGCACGCACGCGGTGGTCAGCAAGGACCACTGGCCGAACGCCCGGCGTCGTGAGGCCCGTCAGCAGCGGACCGTGGCCGCCCTGCTCGCCCAGGGCGCCAGCGTCGTCGTCGACAACACCTCGCCGTCGCCGGCCGAGCGGGCGCCGCTCGTCGCGTTGGCGGCGGCCGCAGGCGTCCCGGCCCGGGCGGTGTTCCTCGACGTCCCGCTGGAGACCTGCCGGGCCCGCAACGAGGCCCGCGAGGGGCGGGCGAGGGTGCCGCTGGTCGGGCTGTACAGCGCGGCCGGGCGGCTCACCGCGCCGAGCACCGCAGAGGGGTTCAGCGAGGTGACGGTGGTGCGGAGCTGAACCCCTGCCCCCCGTCAGGCCCCAGCCGGGCCGGAGGAGGAGCGGGGCCGGGGGACCGCGGCGGCGGGCAGCCCGGAGGGCAGCCGGGCCCACACGTGCTTGCGCTGGGCGTCGCTGCACCAGCCGTAGTCGATCGACAGCTGGGCCACCATCGGCAGCCCCATCCCCCCGTACGCCGGGTCGCGGTCGACCGCGGGGCGCGGCGGGGCGTCGGGCGAGCCGTCGGTCAGCACGATCAGCCAGCCGGTCGGGACGGCGACGATCACTGCCACCACCGCACCGCCACCGTGTCGCAGCGCGTTCGAGCTGAGCTCCTCGAACACCAACAGCAGTCCCTCACGCGCGTCTTCGGTGGACCGGGCGGCCAGGGACGGGTGGGCGAGCCGGGCCCGCAGGTCCATCCGGACCCGGGACGCGTCGTGCACCGTCGGGAGCTCCCACCGCCAGACGTCGCCGTCCTCGTGGGGCACGTCGGCCGCCGGCCAGACCAGTGCACTCACTCTTCGGTCCTCTCGCCGGCTGGTGTCTCGCCGCCACCATGGTGGCGGAGACGCCAACGGCGTGCAGCACGGGGGGTCACGTGCCGGGTGGGGACGGTCAGCGCCGCGCCTGGTCCGCCTCGTCCCCGTCCAGCTCAGCGACGCCGGGCATCCCCTGGACGTCCAGCCGCAGGAGCAGGCCGGTCAGCTCCAGCGGCCCGGTGACGATGCGGCTGGTCGCGATGACCCCGACGTGCTTGCCGGCGGCCTCCGGGTGCTGGCTCACCCACACCAACGCCGTGACCCCGGCGGACCCGAAGAAGGTGACCCCGGACAGGTCGATGGTGAGCAGGCGCTCCGCCTGGCGCAGCGCGGCCAGCAGGGTCTGCTGCAGCAGCGGGTTGCTGGCGGCGTCCAGCTCGCCGGACACGGAGGCGATGACCTGCCCCGGTTCCGGGCCGTCGGCGAGCCGCACCTGGAACGGCGCCTCGTCGGCTGCCGACCTGACCGTCTTGATGGGTCCTCCTCCAGACCGGGACACGTGCGCAGTGTCCGCCACCGATCGTCTCCCGTCGGCACGTGCCCGCGGAGCGGGCCGGGCCGGGTCACTACCCCGATCGAGGCACGCCAGTCGCCGTACCCGGTCAGGAAGGTCATCACTTCGTCACCTGTCGAGCTCGCATCCGTGGGACGGGTGTGACACGGTGACACACGGTCGAAATGAGGCCGCCGGTGCGGTAGGGCCCGCGTCCGGCGGTGGAGCACCCCTGCAGACGCGCCGTGCGCGCCGGGGGTGCACGCCCACCAGGCCGCCCGAGTCCTCGCCAGACCGAGTGCGGCGCCATCAGGACGACGACCACCCGGCCCAGCGTGGCCTGGGTGCGGAGAGGGGGTGGGCCGATGTGGGAGTACCTCGTCGACCGGCGCGGGCTGATCGCCTTCCAGGCCTTCCAGCACGTCAGCCTGGTCGTGCAGTGCGTGCTGCTGGCCACCGTGATCGCGATCGGGCTGGCGGTGCTGGCCTACCGCAGCCCGCGGCTCACCGGGCTGGCCAACGGACTCTCGGCGATCGGGCTGACCATCCCCTCCTTCGCGCTGCTGGGCATCCTGCTGGCGCCCTTCGGGTTCGGGATCACCCCGGCCGTGCTGGCGGTGACGTTCTACGCGGCGCTGCCGATCCTGCGCAACGCCGTCGTCGGCCTGGCCGGCGTCGACCGCTCGCTGGTGGAGTCGGCCCGCGGCATCGGGATGAGCCGGATGAGCACGCTGCTGCGGATCGAGCTGCCGCTCGCGTGGCCGGTGATCCTGGCCGGCATCCGGGTCTCCACCCAGATGGTCATGGGCATCGCCGCGATCGCCGCCTACGTGCTCGGCCCCGGCCTGGGCAGCTTCATCTTCTCCGGACTCTCCCGGCTGGGCGGTGCGAACGCACTGAACGCCACGCTCGTCGGGACCATCGCGATCGTCCTGCTCGCCCTCGTCCTGGACGTGGTGCTGGTGCTGGTCGGTCGCCTGACCACCTCGAGGGGCATCCGTGTCTGAGACCACCGCTGAGCGTGGCGGCGCCACCGCAGCCGCACCCGCACCCGCCAGCACCGAGCGCCAGGTCAGCGGCGTGTCGATCCGGCTCGAGGGCGTGACCAAGAGCTACTCCGGGCAGGGGAAGCCGGCCGTCGACTCGGTCGACCTGGACATCCCGGCCGGTCAGATGGTCATGTTCGTCGGGCCCTCGGGCTGCGGGAAGACCACGCTGCTGAAGATGCTCAACCGGCTGGTCGAGCCCACCAGCGGCAAGATCTTCCTGGGCGACGAGGACGTCACCGGGCAGGACGCCGACCAGCTGCGCCGCCGGATCGGGTACGTCATCCAGGCCGGTGGGCTCTTCCCGCACATGACCGTGGGCACCAACATCGGGCTGGTCCCGGGGATGCTCAAGTGGGACCGGAAGCGGATCGCCGCCCGGGTCGACGAGCTGCTCGAGCTGGTCGGCCTGGACCCCGAGGTCTACCGCGACCGCTACCCGCGTGAGCTCTCCGGTGGCCAGCAGCAGCGCGTCGGGGTCGCCCGGGCGCTCGCCGCCGACCCGCCCGTGCTGCTGATGGACGAACCGTTCGGCGCGGTGGACCCGATCACCCGCCAGCGCCTGCAGGACGAGCTGATCCGGATCCAGGAGGAGCTGGGCAAGACGATCGTCTTCGTCACCCACGACTTCGACGAGGCGGTCAAGCTCGGCGACCGGATCGTCGTCTTCGACGTCGGCGCCCGCGTCGTGCAGTACGACACCCCGGAGGCGATCCTCGCCGACCCGGCGGAGGAGTACGTCGCCGACTTCGTCGGCGCCGGCGCGACCCTGAAGCAGCTGACCCTGACCCGGGTCGGGGACGTCGAGCTGATCCACCCCCAGCAGGCCCGGGTCGGCGAGGACGCCGCCGAGGTCGTCCGCCGCGCGTCGGCCGCCGGGGAGAAGTACGTCGTGGTCACCGACCGCCGTGGCCGGCCGATCAGCTGGCCGTCGCTGGCGGAGCTGTCCCGGGTGGCCACCGTGCCGGACACCGTGGACGAGAAGCTCCCGGTGGTCGGGCTGCGCTCCACCCTCAACGACGCCCTGGACACGATGCTCGCCGCCAGTCAGGGCGGTGTCGTCGTGACCGGCCGGGACGGCGTCGCCGGCGTCATGGTGGTGGAGACGGTGATGGCCGCGATCCAGCGCACCCGCGACGAGGTGGAGGGATGACGGCGCCCCGCCCCGCGGCCACCGAGGCGTACCCCGACACCGAGATCGACGACGCGCTCGCCCAGACCCAGACCCCGGCCCGCGGTGACTCGGACGAGGCCCGCGGTGCCTGGCGAGGACTGCTCGTGCAGCCGGTCCTCGTGCTGGCCGGGGTGCTGGCCTTCGTCATCTGGCGGTCGACCGCCGAGCTCGCCGACACCGAGCAGCGCCAGCTCGGCTGGGGCGTGCTGGGCCGCAGCATCGTGGAGCACCTGCAGCTCACCCTGTTCGCCGCCGTCATCGTGCTGCTGATCGGCATCCCGCTGGGCGTGCTGCTCACCCGCGGGCCGTTCCGCCGGGCCACGCCGCTGGTGCTGGGCGTGGCCAACACCGGCCAGGCCGCCCCGGCGATCGGGCTGTTCGTGCTGCTGGCCACCTGGCTGGGCTTCGGCTTCCGGTCCGCGGTCGTGGCCCTGGTGCTCTACACGGTGCTGCCGGTGCTGCGGAACACCATGGTCGGGCTGCAGGGCGTCGACGCCCGCCTGGTCGAGGCCGGCCGGGGGATGGGCATGAGCGCCCTCGCCGTCCTGCTGCGGGTGGAGCTCCCGCTGGCCGTCCCGGTCATCCTGGCCGGCGTCCGCACGGCCCTGGTGCTGCTCGTCGGCACCGCCACGCTGGCGACCTTCATCAGCGGCGGCGGGCTGGGCCAGCTGATCACCACCGGCATCAACCTCTCGCTGGACAGCCTGCTGTTCAGCGGTGCCGTCCTCGTCGCCCTGCTCGCGCTGGCCATCGACTGGTTCGGTCGCGTCGTGGAGCACGTCGCCCGACCGAAGGGACTCTGATGCGGACCCGCGCAGCCGCCGCGTCCTCGCTCGCGGCAGCCACCCTGCTCACCGGGTGCGGTCTGCAGGCCGCCACGCAGTACACCCCGGCGTCCGCGCCGGCCGACATCCAGCCGATCGAGGGGGTGGCGGGCGAGGAGATCGTGGTGGGGTCGAAGAACTTCACCGAGCAGCTGATCCTCGGCAAGATCGCCGTGATCGCGCTGCAGACCGCCGGGTTCGACGTCGTCGACCGGACCAACATCCCCGGCTCCGTGCCGGCTCGCCAGGGCATGGTCAACGGCGAGATCGACATGGAGTGGGAGTACACCGGCACCGCGTGGCTCTCCTACCTCGGCGAGACCGCACCGATCGCGGACCCGCTGGAGCAGTACGAGGCCGTCCGGGACGCCGAGCTGGCCAACGGCCTGACCTGGCTGCCGCCCGCGGAGGCCAACAACACCTACGCCTTCGCCGTCCGCAGCGAGGCGGTCGACGACCTCGGCGGGATCAGCACGCTGTCGGAGATCGCCGAGCTGCCCGTGGAGGAGCGCACCTTCTGCGTGGACAGCGAGTTCGCCAGCCGCAACGACGGGTTCGTCCCGATGCTGGAGACCTACGGCCTGGAGCTCGGTGATGCGCAGGGCGTGCCGCGGGACAACGTCAGCACGCTGGACACCGGCGCGGTCTACGAGGCCACCGACCAGGGTCAGTGCAACTTCGGCGAGGTCTTCACCACCGACGGCCGGATCACGGCGCTGGACCTGACGGTGCTCGAGGACGACCGCGCCTTCTTCCCCAACTACAACATCTCGCCGGTGCTGCTCACCGAGACCTTCGAGGAGCAACCCGAGCTCGCCGACCTGTTCGGGCAGATCACCCCGCTGCTGACCAACGACGTGCTGCAGGAGCTGAACGCCCGGGTCGACGTGGCCGGCGAGCAGCCCGGGGACGTCGCGCTGGAGTGGATGGTCTCCGAGGGGCTCGTCGAGCCGGCCTGATCAGGTCCGCTCGGCCAGCCCGCACAACCGGCTGACCAGGAACTCCACCGCCGCCTCGCTGTCGACGTCCTCGGCCACCGCCACCGCGGTGGCCGAGGACGACGTCGTCCGGCGGTCCACCAGGGTCTGCCCGCGCCCGGCGCCGTGCCCGGTGTCCACCACGACGTCCCGGGGCACGGTGGTCAGCGTGCCCGGCACGATCGCCTCGGTCAGCGCCAGGGCGTCGTGCACCACCACGCCCTCGACGCCGTAGCTGCTGCGGGCGTGGTCGACGTACTGCTGCAGGACCGCCGCCGCCCGGTCACCCACCGGGCCGGCCGCGGCGAACCGGGCGATCCCCTCTGCCGTGAGCACCGTGGGCAGCGTGACGTCCAGCCCGACCAGCACGGTCGGCAGGCCCGCACCGAACACCGCCGCGGCGGCCTCCGGGTCGGCCCACACGTTGAACTCCGCGGCCGCGGTCACGTTGCCGCCGCGGGTCGCCGAGCCGCCCATCACCACCAGCCGGCCGATCCGCGCCGCCGCCTCCGGGTACACCCCCAGCAGCAGGGCGATGTTGGTCAGCGGGCCGATCGCGGCCACGGTCACCGGCTGCTCGCTGGCCAGCAGCAGCTCCGCCAGCGCCACGACCGCGGGCCGGGGGTCGACGGCGGCCGGGGACGGGGGCAGGACGACGCCGCCGAGGCCCGCCTCCCCGTGCACGTGGCCGGCCCGCCGCGGCTGGGGGAAGACCAGCGAGGTGCGGGCGCCCGCGGCCACCGGCACGTCCGACCGGCCTGCCAGGTGCAGCACCCGCAGTGCGTTCTCGGTGGTCTCGGCCAGGCCGACGTTGCCGTGCACCGTCGTCACCAGCTGCAGGTCGACCTCGGGACTGGCCAGGGCGAGCAGCACGGCCAGTGCGTCGTCGATGCCCGGGTCGGTGTCGATCACCAGCGGGGTGCGCATCCGCCCATCCCACCAGACCGGCCCGACACGCCGGTGCGCCGGATCGGCGGCCGAGGTCATCGCCTGGCGATCGACCGACTGACCTGCGGTTTCGTCCGGTTCTGTCGACAAGTGCCCGGGTCCGGAGGGGGGTCATCGACCGCTGCGGAGGGGTCGGGCAACGGTTGGGTCACGCGGTCGTGAGGGGGTGTCCCGAACGGGGGTCCCAGGGCTCCGTCGTCCGTAACTTCTTCCTTGCCCGCGGCCCCTTCCCCGGCCGCGGCGACTACTTCCCGGGAGGGCAGCACGTGGCGATCCAGATGGCACCGGTCCGGTCGACCGAGCTGCCCGCTGCCCGGGACACCGGCCGGCTCGGGTTGTTCGGCACCGACACCCCGGCGCCCAACACCACCGACCTGGCGTTCGGCCTGGCGATCGGCCTCGCCATCGGCGTGCTCGGCATGGGCCCCAGCCCGCTCGCGGCCGACGACGTCCCGGTGCGCCTCCCCCGCTCCCGGCGGCGTCAGCTGGCCCGCCTCGCCGCCACCTGGGGCGCCGGCGGCGACGGTGCACACCTCGCCTGGCGTGCGACGCCGCTGCCGGTCTACCGGCTGACCGACGGGCCGGACCGGTCCGTCTCCCGCCCGGCGCCCGGCCCGGCGGCCGCCGCCCCGGTGGCAGAGCGCGCCCCTGCCCCGTCCGCGCCGCCGGCCCCGGACCACGAGCTGGAGACGGCGATCGAGTTCGCCACCGACTTCTCCGTCGACCTGCTCACCACCCCCGCCCGGCTGGCCGCGCCCCCGTCGCGGCTGACCGCCCCGGTGCGGCAGCTGGTCAGCCGCCTGCGCGGCGTGCGCCGGCGGGCCGCGGCCTGGGGCGGTGGCGCGAACGGCGCCTCCCTCAGCTGGGACAGGCCGGTCGCGCCCCGGACGCACCAGCTGACGCTGCCGGCGCTCCCCGAGCCCCGGCACTCCGACATCGACCTCCGGCACAGCGACATCGACCTCCGGCACAGCGACATCGACCTCCGCCATCGAGCCCCGGATGACGACGAGGTCGTGCCGCTCCGAGAGGCGCCCAGCACCCCTGCCACACCGCCGTCGCCTCGCAGTGCGAACCGGCCACACTTCTTTAGGGTGGCTACATGTTCACCACGCGGCCGGAGCTCGCCGGCACCTTCGGGATGGTCGCCTCGACGCACTGGCTCGCCAGCGCCGCGGGCATGGCGACCCTCGAGGCCGGTGGGAACGCGTTCGATGCCGCGGTCGCTGCGGGCCTCACCCTGCAGGTGGTCGAGCCGCACCTCAACGGCCCGGGGGGTGAGGTGCCGATCCTCTTCGCCCGGAGCCCGCGGGCAGCCGCCGGCGCGGGGGTCCCCGTGGTCCTGTCCGGTCAGGGGGTCGCCCCCGCCGGCGCGACGATCGACGCCTTCGGGGACCTCGGTCTCGACCTGGTCCCGGGCACCGGTCTCCTCGCCGCCACCGTGCCCGGCGCTCTCGGCGCCTGGCTGACCCTCCTGCGCGACCACGGCACCCTGCCGCTGGGCGCCGTCCTCCGCTTCGCCATCGAGTACGCCGAGCACGGCCACCCGGTCCACCCCCGGGTCGCCGCGACCGTCGCCTCGGTCTCCGAGCACTTCCGCACCCACTGGCCGACCTCGGCCGCCACCTGGCTCGCCCCCGACGGAGCACCCCCCACCGCCGGCCGCCTGTTCCGCAACCCGGTCCTCGCCTCGACCTACCGCCGACTGCTCGACGCAGCGCGCGGACCCTCCCGAGAGGCGCAGATCGACGCGGCACTGGCTGCTTGGTACACGGGGTTCGTCGCCGAGGCGATCGACGAGTTCTCCCGTTCCCCGGTGATGGACGACTCCGGTCGTGCCCACCGCGGCTTCCTGACGGGTGAGGACCTGGCCAGCTGGGCCCCGAGGTACGAGCCGCCGGTCACCCTCGACTGGCAGGGGTGGACGCTCGCGAAGGCCGGGCCGTGGTCCCAGGGCCCGGCGCTGCTCCAGGCGCTCGCGATGCTGGACGGCCACCCGGCAGCAGGGGCCGGGGCCGGGTACGCATCGGGCACCGCCGATGCCGATCTGGTCCACGCCGGCGTGGAGGCGGTGAAGCTGGCGATGGCCGACCGGGAGGCCTGGTACGGGGACACGGCCGAGGTCCCGGTGGACGACCTGCTGTCCACGAGCTACACCGAGCAACGGCGGGCGCTGATCAGCGACCGGGCCAGCACCGAGCTGCGGCCTGGCTCGCCAGGGGGGCGCCCGCCCCGGCTCCCCGGGTTCGTCACCGCCGGCGGCCGTGCCTCGTCCGGCCCGATCGCGGGCGTCGGGGAGCCCACCGTCGACACGCGGGGCACCACCCGGGGCGACACCTGCCACGTCGACGTCGTCGACCGCTGGGGCAACCTCGTCTCGGCCACCCCCTCCGGCGGCTGGCTGCAGAGCTCGCCGGTCATCCCCTCGCTCGGCTTCGCGCTGGGCACCCGGGCGCAGATGTTCTGGCTGGAGCCCGGGCTCCCCAACTCGCTGCAGCCGGGCAAGCGCCCGCGCACCACGCTCACCCCGTCCCTGGCGCTGCGCGGCGGCGTGCCGACCCTCGCCTTCGGCACCCCCGGCGGGGACCAGCAGGAGCAGTGGCAGCTGTGCTTCTGGCTGGCCCACGTGCTGGGCGGGCTGGACCTCCAGGCGGCCATCGACGCGCCGACCTGGCACACCACCGCCTTCCCGTCGTCGTTCTTCCCGCGGGAGATGACGCCGGACGAGGTCGTGGTCGAGTCCCGGATCGGGGAGGAGACGATCGCCGAGCTGCGCCGCCGTGGCCACTCGGTCACCGTCTCCGACCCCTGGTCGCTGGGCCGGCTGTCCGCGGTCTCCGTCGACCCGGAGACCGGCGTGCTGCGGGCCGGGGCCAACCCGCGGGGCATGCAGGGGTACGCAGTGGGTCGCTGAGCCCTCGGTCGGGTCAGTCCGGGGCTTCCTCCTCGGCCAGCTCCTCGGGCACGACCGCGGCCAGGCAGCGCCGGATCGCCAGCGCGATGCTGCTGGCAGCGAACAGGTCGTCGTCGGTGTGCCTCCGGGCTCGCCGCAGCTCCGCCTCGAGAGCGTGCAGGTCGGCATAGGCACCGCGGGTGGTGTCCGGGTCGGCCGTCGCCCCGTCGACCGAGCGCAGCACGTCGGCCAGGCCGGTCAGCGCCTCGGCCGCGGACGGTCGCAGCGACGGGCCGAGCGCCACGTGGGAGAGGTCGGCGGTCTCGGTCTCGGCGATCAGCTGGGTCAGGTCCTCGATCATCAGCGTGAGGCGCTCCAGCGCGCGGGCCTGGGCGTACTGCCGCTCGGCGTCCTGCTGGTGCCGGCGGGCCCGGCGGTTGCCCCGGCGGGCCTCGTCGATCTGCTGCACGGCGGCGCGCATCCGCGCCAGCACCGGGTCGATGGTGTGGATGCGCTCGCGCCACTCGTCCTCGGTGGGCGGGTGCTCCTGCTGGAGCCCGTCGGCGAGGTCCTCCAGCTGGGCGGCCAGCAGGTCGCGGAGCCGACCGAGCTCGGTCTGCGAGGGAGCCAGCGGCAGCGGCGGGAAGACGGCGAGGACCGCCGTCCCGATCAACGCGCCGAAGAAGGTGAGTCCGGCGTAGCCCAGCACGTAGTCCACCGGGTCGCCGCCGCCGATGATCAGCACGAACAGCGCCGAGGTGGTCACCCAGCTGCCGGAGCTGCCCAGCCGGTGCCAGCCGGCGAGCAGGACGCCGATGGACACCACGATGCCGATCCTGGCCACGATCGGCACGGGCAGCGCGTCGGTGGCCAAGGCCACGGCAGCGCCGAGCGCGATGGCGGCCACCGACTGTGCGGCGGACCGGGCCGAGCCGGCCAGGGTGGTGGAGGTGGCGATCACCGCCCCGAACGGCGCGTAGTAGGGGTACTCCTGGGCCGGGCCCGGCAGGAACTGGGTGAGTGCCCAGGCGATCGTCGCGGCGATCGCTGCCCGCAGGGCCAGGCCGAGCTGCGGGTGCCGGGCCCAGGTGCGCTGCAGGGGGGCCCGCCAGGAACGGGGGTGCCACGGCCTCGGCCGGCCGTCCTGCGACCGGGGGGCGGCGGTTCCCTGCATCCGGTCATCGTCCCCCGCCGGCAAGGGTGGCGCTCGGCATGCCCCGCCACCGGGGGCGGCGCCACCAGGCATGATCGGTCCGGCAGGCAGCATGGGGGGTCGGCCTCGGTGCAGGACGAGGAGCGGGGGTGCTGGGCGATGTCGCCGCTGGACCCTGATCGGCTCACGGCTGCCCGGCGGGTGGCCGCCACCGCGGTCGGCTCGCCGGGCTTGCAGCGCCTGACCGACCTGGCCGCCACGCTGTTGCGTGCACCATCGGCCGGGGTGGCGGTGGTCGGTGACGTGCAGACGATCGCGGGAGTCTCCGGGACACCGCGACGGACGATCGGGTCCGAGGACTCGCTGACGAACACGCTGGGCGGGGTCACGGTCGCCGCCCGGGCCCCGCTGGTCGTCACCGATGCACCTACCGATCCCCGGGTGGCCGACCTGCCGGCCGTGCGCGAAGGCCACGTCGGGTCCTACCTCGGGGTCCCGCTGTTCGATCCCGCGCGGCAGCACGTGGTGGGGGTGCTGTCCGTCTTCGGCCCAGGACCGAGGTCCTGGAGCGAGGGGGACGTCGCGCTGCTCTCGCAGCTCGCCCCACAGGCGGCGTCCGAGCTCGAGCTGGCCGCGCTCACCACCGAGTTCGAGGTCAGCCGGCTGCGCTGGGGTCTGGCCATCGACGCGGCCGGCATCGGCAGCTTCGATTGGGACCTGACCACCGGCAAGCTGTCCTGGGACGATCGACTGCTGGAGCTCTTCGGCTACGAGCGGGACGACTTCACGGGAACGATGGAGGCCTTCGACGCCCGGGTGCACCCGGACGACGCCGAGCGGGTCCGTGAGGCGCTGCAGACAGCCATCGACGTCTGCGCCGAGTTCGAGGTCGAGTACCGGGTGCAGCTGCCCTCCGGAGAGACCCGCTGGGTGCAGGCTCGAGGCCGGGCGCTGCCCGACGAGCGGGACCTCGCCGTCCGGCTGCTGGGCGCGGCCTACGACACCACCGAGCAGCGACACGGGGAGACCCGGCTGGCCCGGGTCCTGGAGTCCATGCCGGCGGCCTTCTTCTCCGTGGACCGGAACTGGACCTTCAGCTACGTCAACGGTGGCGCCGAGGAGCTGCTCGGTGCCACCCGCGAACAGCTGCTCGGCGGCAACGTGTGGGAGCTGTTCCCCGCGTCGGTGGGCAGTGAGTTCGAGATCCACTACCGGCAGGCGATGACGTCGGGCGAGCCGGTGGCCTTCGACGCCTGGTACCCGCCACCTCTGGACGCCTGGTATGAGGTGCGTGCCTGGCCGACCCCGGAGGGCCTGTCGGTCTACTTCAGCGAGGTCACCGAGCGGTACCGGACCGAGCAGGCGGCGCGGCGGCGGGCCGAGGGGCTCGCCCTCGTCGCCCGGGTCTCCGACGCCGTGGCGGCCGCCCTGGTCGAGGGCCGGGGGGCGTGGGCGGCCATGCAGGAGCTGACCCTCGGCGTCGTGCCCGCCCTGGGGGACTGGGTGATCGTCAGCCTGATGGAGGAGGGTGGCCGGCTGCACGACGTCGCCAGCTGGCACCGGGACCCTGCCCTCCGCCCGATGGCGGCGCGCTACGCCGAGCTGCGGCTGGCCGCCCTGACCTCGACCGCGCCCCTCGTGGCCGCGCTGGCCAGCGGCAGGGTGATCGAGGTCCCTGATGTCCCCGAGGCCGTCGGCCGTACGTTGCCGCCGGGCCCCGTGCGCGACGCATTCGATGCGCTGGCCCCAGCGACGGCGGTCGCCCTGGGGTTGACCGCGCACGGCCGGACGGTGGGGGCCATGAGCATCTACCGCTCGGCCGACCGAGACCCCATGGACGGCGAGGACGTCGTGGTCGTCCAGCAACTCGCGGATCGGGTGGCCCTGGCGCTGGACAGCGTGGCGCTGCACGAGCAGCAGCGCCGGATGGCCGAGGACCTGCAGCGGAGCCTGCTCACCGACCCACCACAGCCGGACCGCGCAGAGATCGCCGTCCGGTACTTCCCGGCCGTGCAGGCTGCCCAGGTGGGCGGCGACTGGTACGACGCATTCCTGCAGCCGGACGGGACGACGATCCTCGCGATCGGCGACGTCGTCGGTCATGACACGAAGGCGGCCGCGGCGATGGGTCAGCTGCGCGGGCTGCTGCGCGGGATCGCCTGGCGCAGCGCAGCCGGCCCGATGGAGGTGCTCCGCGACCTGGATGGCGCCATCGAGGGCCTGCAGCTGCGCACCCTGGCGACCGCGGCCGTGGCCCGCCTGGAGTGGACCGGCGCGGAGCTCGAGCGTGGGGAGACCCGGTTGCGCTGGTCCAACGCCGGCCACCCGCCGCTGCTGGTGCGGCACGCCGACGGCAAGGTGGAGGTGCTGGCCACCGAGCGGGCCGACCTGATGCTCGGCGTGGCCCCGGACGCGATCCGCCGGGAACACGCCGTGGTGCTGGACGCGGGCGCGACGGTGCTCCTCTACACCGATGGACTCGTCGAAGGACGCGACCTCCCGCTGGACGACGGGGTCGACCGGCTGGCCGGCTTGTTCGCCGAGCTGGGGGAGCTGCCGTTGGGGGAACTGGTGGACCAGGTCGTCGCCCGGTTGCGCCCACAGGGGTCCGAGGACGATGTCGCGCTGGTCGCCGTCCGGCTGCACGGGGGGGACGTGCAGCGGTGGCCCGAGGGCGGGCCGGGGACCGTGCCGGCGAGCCTGCCGCTGACGGACTGAGCCGGCTCAGCGGCGGGGCAGCAACGCCCAGACGCTCTTCTGGTCCCCGGTGAGGTGCCAGCCGTGCGCGACGGCCATCTCGGCGATCAGGTAGAGGCCCAGCCCGCCCAGGCTGGGATCACGCCCGACCGCCGGCTGCGGAGGGCGCTGGGCTGCGGAGTCGCGCACCTCGATCAACCACGCCTGCGGCGTCCGCTGGACGCGGGCGAGCACCCCACCACCCCCGTGCCGGAGGGCGTTGGAGGCCATCTCGTCGAACGCCAGGACGACGGCCTCGTCGAGTTCGGCGGCCGCACGGTCGCCACCGGACTCCTCGGCCAGCCCGCGGCGCAACTGGGCACGCACCTTGGGGAGCTCCGCCACGCTGCTCAGCGCCCACTCCCAACCGGCCTCGGCGGGTGGTGGAGGGGACGACGGCCACGCAAGGCTGATGCCCTCGCCCGTCACCCGGTCTCCTCGCTGTCTGGCCGCGAACAGTCACACGGCGAACCCCTGTCTTGTCTCGGCAGAGGCAGGTCCAATCATGAACTCGACGTGACGTACACCTCACCGTTCCGGGGTGGGGCGCGCCAGTCGAGTGGCGCGTCGCCCGCTCAGCCGGCCAGTGCGGCCAGATGGTCCCGCACGGAGGCCGGGTCGCGCATCACCCCGCCCATCACCGCGACCCCCCAGGCGCCGGCGGCGAGGCAGCCGGGGACGTCGTCCGGGCCGATGCCGCCCAGTGCGAAGACGGGCGGACCGTGCGGGACCAGCTCGGCCAGGCCCGGGAGCCCGAGGGCCGGGCCGTGGCCGGGCTTGGAGGTGGTCAGGAAGACCGGGGACAGGAAGGCGTGGTCCACGCCCTCGGCCCGGGCCCGGGTCAGTTCGGCGGCGGAGTGGCAGGAGCGGCCCAGCCAGCCGGGCCGCGGCGCCGGCAGCGGGTCGGCCGCCGACAGGTGGACGGCGGTGCGCCCCGCACTGCCGGCGGCCCCCGCCCACACCAGGACGCCGCCCACCGGGTCCAGCAGGGCCTGCAGTTGCCCGGCGAGCCGCGACCGCTCGGCGAGGGGCAGGTCCTTCTCCCGCAGCACCACCGCCCGGGCCCCGGCGTCGACGGCGGCGGCCACGGTGGCGGTCAGGCTGCCCCGGCACTGCGTGCGGTCGGTGAGCACGAGCAGCCGCGGCAGGCTCACAGCTCCGGCAGCCCCTGCATCGACGTCGACGCCTCGGCGAGCCAGCGCCGCGGGATCCGGCCCGCGCCCCGGGCCAGCCGGCCGCCCTCGACGGCCTGCCGCATGGCCAGCGCCATCTGCACCGGCTCCCGGGCCCGGGTCACCGCCGACGCCAGCAGCACCGCGTCGCAGCCCAGCTCCATCGCCAGCGCGGCGTCCGAGGCGGTGCCGATGCCGGCGTCCAGCACCACCGGCACGCTGACCTCCTCCCGGAGCAGGGCGATGTTGTAGGGGTTGCGGATGCCCAGACCGCTGCCGATCGGTGAGCCCAGCGGCATGACGGCGGCGCAGCCGACGTCGGCCAGCCGCCGGCCGAGGATCGGGTCGTCGGTGGTGTAGGCGAGCACGGTGAAGCCGTCGGCGACCAGTTGCTCGGCGGCGTCCATCAGCTCGACGGCGTCGGGCAGCAGCGTGCGGTCGTCGCCGATGACCTCCAGCTTGATCCAGTCGGTCTCGAACGCCTCCCGGGAGAGCTGGGCGGTCAGCACCGCCTCCCGGGCGGTCTGGCAGCCGGCCGTGTTGGGCAGCAGCCGCACCCCGCAGCGGCTGAGCACCTCGAGCATCGCGCTCCCCGCGGCCGCCTCCACCCGGCGCAGCGCCACGGTCACCAGCTGGGTGCCCGAGGCGCGCACCACCCGCTCCAGCACCTCCAGGCTGGGCAGGCCACCGGTGCCCAGGATCAGCCGGGAGGTGAACGTCTCCCCGCCCAGGCTGAAGGGGTCGGTGGCCTCCTCCTGCTCCAGCGCGGGGACCAGCTCCTCGGTCAGTTCGCCGTCGTTCACTTCAGCCTCCTGCGGTGGGGGCGAGCACCTCGAGGCGGTCGCCGGGGGAGAGCTCGGTCGTGGTCCAGCTGCTGCGCGGGACGACGTCGCCGTTGCGGGCGACCGCGACCCGGTCGTGCCCGCTGGTGCGGTCGGCGACGAGCGCGGCGACGGTCGTGCCGTCGGCCAGCTCGACCGGGTCGCCGTTGACGGTCAACGAGATGGTCATCGGTGGGGGAACCTCTCGACGGTGAACGGTGCGGCGAGCTCGGGCAGCTCGCCGGTGGCCAGCAGCTCGGCGACGAGGTCACCGGTCACCGGGGTGAGCAGGACGCCGTTGCGGTGGTGGCCGGTGGCCAGCACGAGCCCGGGCAGCGTGCTGGGCCCCAGCAGCGGGGCGTTGTCGTCGGTGCCCGGCCGCCAGCGGGCGAGGGTCTCGACCAGCTCCAGCTCGGTCACCCCGGGCACCACCTCGATCGCGTCGTGCAGCAGGTCGTGCACCCCGCCGGCGGTGACGGTGGCGTCGAAGCCACGGTCCTCGGTGGTGGCCCCCACGATCAACCCGTCCTCGCCGTAGGGCACCAGGTAGACGTGCCGGCTGCGGACGAGCGCGCGCACCGTGCCGGTGAGCAGCCCCGCCGCCCCGGCCATCCGCAGGATCTGCCCCTTGACCGGCCGGATCGGCAGCGGCGGCACCCCGGGGAGGGTGTTGCTGTGCGCACCGAGGGCCAGGACGACGGTGCCGGCGACCAGCTCCTCGCCGCCGGTCAGCTGCAGCCCGGTGGCCCGCCCGCCGGTGACCTGCACACCGGCCACCCGCTCCGGCACGAGACGCACCCCGGCGGCCTCGGCGGCTGCGGTCAGCGCCCGGTGCAGCGCCCGGCCGTCGACCGAGTGGTCGCCCTCGACGGCCAGCCCACCGCGCAGGCGGGGGGTGAGCGCGGGCTCCCGGCGGCGGGTGTCCCGCGGGGTCATCCGCTCGACGGCCAGCCCCAGTTCCAGCTGGTAGCCGTGCAGCGCGTCCAGCGCCCGCACGTCGTCGGCGTCGAAGCCGACCACCAGGGTGCCGACGGTGCGCAGCCCGACCGGCAGCCCGCTGGCCGCCTCGACCTCGGCGGCGAACGCCGGGTAGCGCTGCAGGGAGGCCAGGCACAGCCGCAGCAGCGCCTCCTCCCCGTAGGCGGCCTCGGTGACCGGCGCGAGCATCCCGGCGGCGGCAGCCGAGGCGCCGGCGCCGGGGGCGTCGTCGACGACGGCGACCGACAGGCCGCGCTGCGCCGCCCGCCAGGCCACCGACAGCCCGATCAGCCCACCGCCGGCCACCGCCACGTCGATCACCGGGCGTCCGCCAGTGCCCGCAGCAGCTCGGCCGTCGCGGCTCCCGGGTCAGCGGCGGCGGTGACCGCACCGACCACCGCGACCCCGGTGGCGCCGGCGGTCAGCAGCTCGCCGACCCGCGCCGCGGTGACCCCGCCGATGGCGATCACCGGCACCGGCACCGCGGCGGCCACGGCGCCGACCCCGGCGACCCCGATCGGGTCGGGGAGCCCCGTCTTGGTGGTGGTGGCGAAGGCCGGGCCGACGCCCAGGTAGTCCGCCCCCTCGGCCACCAGCTGCCGGGCCAGCTCCGGGTCGCGCGCCGTGCCGCCGAGGAGGTGCCCCGGCCCGGCGACCCGCCGGGCGGCGGCGAGCGGGAGGTCGCCGGCGCCCAGGTGCGTCCCGTCGGCGCCGACGGCGAGGGCGACGTCCACCCGGTCGTTGACCAGGCACGTCGTGCCCGCGGGCCGGCAGAGCTCGACCACGGCCCGGGCGAAGTCGTACAGCACCCGGTCGCTGCAGCCCTTCGCCCGCACCTGCACCACCGGCGCACCGGCGGCCACCGCGGCGGCGATCGCGGCCAGCGCGGCCGGCCCGCCGTCGGCGTCGGTGAGCACGTGCAGCCGGCCCAGCGGGGAGGTCATGCCCGTTGCCGCCCGCGGCGGGCGCCGAGCAGCGCGATCACCGCTGTGAGGGACGCCGCCACGGCCAGGCTGATCAGCGAGGCCGACCAGCCGTTGGCCGGGTCGATGCCCAGGTCGGTCTGCCGCGCGGTCCACCAGCTGGTCCAGCCGGCGCCGACGCCGGAGAAGAAGGTCGGCAGGGTCAGCTGGTAGGCGACGAACCCGGCCAGCCACGGCAGCAGGTAGACCAGCCGGGCCGGGGCGGTGTCCGAGGTGTCCCACCGGCCGGGGGCGCTCAGCGCGTAGGCGACCAGGAAGACGCCGATCAGCGGCACGAAGACCGCGCCGATCAGGAAGAGGAACGGCTCGTAGGCGACGATGTCGAAGCTCAGCGCGAGCAGGGTGGCGGTGGCACCGACGCCCAGCGCGAGCAGCCGGCGGTCCAGCCGGGCCACCACGTTCTGCGCCGACACGGCCGTGGAGTAGACGTTCGCGAACGCCTCGTCGAGCTCGACCGTGATGAGGACCAGCACCGCCAACGCCCCCAGCGGCACGGCCAGCAGCGCGTCGATGACGTCCAGCCCGGAGCTGCCGTAGGCCGCCAGCGCCAGCACACCGAGGGTGAACATCGCGACGGTGGCCAGGCCGTAGCCCAGGGCGGCACTGGTGCCGGCGACCCGGCCGCTGCGCACGTGTCGGGTGTAGTCGGCGGCGAGCGGGAACCAGGAGATCGGCAGGGCGATCACGATGTCGGTCGCCGTCCAGAACGAGGCGGCGCCGCCGCTGTCCAGCGGGGCGAGCGGCTCGGAGAGCACCTCGACGAACAGGTAGACGATCGCGGCCAGCGCCGCCCACACCGCATAGCGGGACAGCACCTTGACGACGCCGAGGGGCCGCAGCGCCATCGCGGTGGCCAGCACCCCGGCGAGCAGCACGAACGGCCAGCGCGGCGCGTCCAGCACCCGGGACGCCGCCTCGGCGATGATCACGATCTCGAAGGTGGCCCAGCCGATGCACTGCACCAGGTTCAGCGCGGTGGGCAGGTAGGAGGCCCGCCGGCCGAGGAGTCCGCGCAGCAGCACCATCCCCGGCACCCCCTCGCGGGCACCGGCTGCGGCGGCCAGCCCCAGCAGCGAGGCGCCGATCACCGCGCCGACGACGATCGCGCCGAGCGTGACCGACAGCGGCTGCCCGGGCAGGACGACGTAGACGGCGGCCACCGGCAGCAGCAGGCTGATGCCCAGGTTGCCCCACAGGCCCGCGGACTCGCGGAAGCCCAGCGTGCGGGCCGGTGGCTCGGTCAGGGTGAGCGGTGCGTCCCCGTGGGACGCGCTTGTGTGGACGGTTCCGGACGTGCTCATCACGGGCTCCCTACGCCGGCATTACCCGGTCAGGTTCCAGCGGTCGGCGGCGCGTCAGCCGCCCTCTCAGCCCGGTCCTCCGAGCTCCCGCACATGGCTCGACGCCATGACGGGGCCACCATAACCACCTCGTAGAGTCCGCGCCGTGCCGGTCGCCGAGCTGCTGCAACGTCATCCCGAGATCTGGCGCGGGGCCACCGCGCACCCGTTCCTGACCGCGGTGCGGGACGGGTCGCTGCCCGCCGGCGCCTTCGACACCTGGCTGGTGCAGGACGCGCGCTTCGTCGCCGACCTGCTGCGTTTCCAGGCCCGGCTGCTGGCCCGCGCGCCGCGGCCCGCGCAGGCGGTCCTGGCCGGGGGCCTGGTCGCGCTGGTCGAGGAGCTGGCCTGGTTCGAGGAGCAGGCGGCCGCCCGCGGCCTGGACCTCACCGCCCCCGCGCTGCCCGCCACCGCGGCCTACGCCGAGCTGCTGCAGCGGCTGGACGCCGCTGACGTGCCGGTCGCGCTGACGGCGCTGTGGACCATCGAGCGCACGTACCTCGACGCCTGGACCACCGCGCTGCCCGGGGCCCCGGCCTACCGTGAGTTCGTCGAGCACTGGACCGTGCCGGGCTTCGCCGGTTACGTCGCCGGCCTCGAGGCGGCGGCCGACGCGGTCGGCGGGGGCAGGGACGCGGTCTTCCTCGACGTCGTCGCCGCCGAGGTGGCCTTCTGGGACATGGCACTCGGGGACGGGGCGCTCGGGGACGGAGCGGTGCAGTCGGCATGAGCCTCGCCGCCGGGCTCTGGGCCGAGAACGCCGACCTCGCCGCCGTCGCGCTGGCGCACCCGTTCGTGCAGGGCATCGCCGACGGGAGCCTGCCGAGAGTGCGGTTCGCCGGCTACGTCGCCCAGGACGCGTTCTTCCTCGAGTCCTTCGCCCGCGCCTACGCGCTCGGCGCCGCGTACAGCCCCGACCGGGCCGGCCTGGACGTCTTCGCCGACCTGCTCGCCGGCGTCCGCGAGGAGCTGCGGCTGCACCAGGGCTACGCGGCGCGCTGGGGCATCGACCTGACCGGGGTGGAGCCGCTGCCGGCCACGCTGGCCTACACCGAGTTCCTGCTCGCCACGGCGGCCCTGGGCGGGGGAGGGCTGACCTGTGCAGCGATGACGCCGTGCATGCGGCTGTACGCCCACCTCGGGCAGTCGCTGGCCGGCCGGCCCGCCACCCCGTACACCGAGTGGGTCACCACCTACGCCGACCCGGCCTTCGAGGAGCTGGCGGCCACGCTGGAGCGGCTGCTGGACGTCACGGCGGCCGACACCCCCGCGGTGCGGCGCGCCTACCGCCGGGCCATGGAGCTGGAGATCGGCTTCTTCGACGCCGCCTGGCGCGGTGGTGCGGAGTCCGGCTGATGGGCCTGCTGGTCGCCGAGGAGCTGTCCGTCGGCTACGGCGACGAGCCGGTGTGCGCCCCGGTGACGGTGTCGGTCGCCCCGGGGGAGGCGGTCGCCCTGGTCGGTCCGAACGGCGCGGGCAAGTCCACCGTGCTGCAGACGATGGTCGGGCTGCTGCCGCCGCTGGCCGGCACGGTGCGCTTCACCGATGGCCCGGTCGACGAGCGGGACGCCGGTTTCCGCCGGGCGGTCGCCGGGGTGCTGGACGACGACGCGTTCTTCCCGTCGCTGACCGGCGCGGAAACCTGCTGCTCACCGCCCGCGCCCACGGGGTGGTCGACGCCGAGCACGTGGTCGACGCCGAGCTGGCCGCCTTCGGGCTGACCGACCGGGCCGGCGCGCTGCCCTCGGCGCTCTCCTCCGGTCAGCGGCGGCGGCTGGCACTGGCCGGGGCACTGGTGCGACCGGCCGACCTGCTGGTGCTCGACGAGCCGGAACGCCGACTGGACACCGCGATGCGCCGGGCGCTGGCCGACCGGCTCGCGGCGCTGGTCGACGCCGGCTGCGCGGTGCTGTTCGCCAGCCACGACCCGACGTTCATCGGCACCCTCGCCGACCGGGTCCTGGTGATCGGCGAGGACGAGTGCCCGGTGGTCGCGCCCGAGGACGCCGTCGCGGCGTTGCAGGAGGGCTGAGCCACGACCACGGTGGCTCCGCCGCAGGCGCGGCCGGCGGAGGAGTGGAGCGGCACCGCCGTCCGGCGGTACACCCGCCGGGCGACGGCCGCCCGGGCCGACACCAGCTGGCTGACCCGGGTCGGGGACACGCTCTCCGGCCTCACCTCCGCCGGGGTCTTCGTGGCGCTCTGCGGGGGCACGGTCTCCAGCCTCCGCGAGCAGATCGCCGCCCGCCCGGCCGTCGATGCGGCGGTGCTCCCCGGCGGGCTGACCGCGGCGGCCGTCGCGCTCTCCCTGGCCGCCGGGCTGACCGCGCTGTTCGCCCGGCTGGGGCCGGTCAGCGCCACGCCGGCGGCCGTGGTGTGGTGGCTGCCCCTGCCCGCGGGGCGCCGCGGACTGCTCCGCGGCGAGCTGCGCCGGGCGGTCGGCCTGGCGGTGGCGGCGGCGCTGGCCGTCGGCGTCCCGGTGGTGCTGGCCTGGAACCGGACACCGGCCGGCGTCCTCGCCGGGCTGGCGGCCGGTGCGCTGCTGGCGGCGACCGCGGTCGCGGTGCTCGTCGTCCGGCAGGCCGGTGGCGGCGGCCGCTGGGCGCCCGCGGTCGCCGGGGCGGTGACCGCGCTGACCCTGGTCGGCCCCGCCGTCGCCGGGTGCGTGGTAGCCGGGCTGGGGGTGGCCCTGCCGGACGTCGCGGGTCGGTCCTGGTCGCTGCCGGCGCCGGTCGCGCTGGGGCTGCTCGGCGCGCTGCTGGGGGTCGCCGTCCTCTGCCTGGTCCTGGCCGACCGCCGGCTGGCCGACCTGCCCGCCGGTGCGCTGCGTGCGTCGGGGGAGACCGCGCAGTACGCCACTGCGTCGGTCTTCTCGCTGGACACCCGGGAGCTCGGCCGGGCGCTGGGGACGACGGTGCGTCGGCCACGGCGCCCGCTGGCCTGGCGCTGGGTGCGGCGTCCCTGGCAGGCGGTCGTCGCCGGCGACCTGGCGGTGCTGGCCCGGTCCCCGTGGCGCTGGGGGCAGCTGGCGGTCGGGGCGGCGCTGCCGGTGCTGGCCGCGCGCACCGAGGGGCTGGCCGAGCTGCCGGCGCTGGTGGCGGTGACCGTCGTCCTCGGCTGGTGGACCGCCGCCACGTCGCTGGGTGAGCCGAGCCGGCGGGCGTCCGCGGCGCC
>NZ_JPMX01000045.1 GCF_000761485.1 Modestobacter caceresii | reverse complement strand
ACGTCTACGCCGACGCCCTCACCGGGCCCCTTGGCACACCACCTTGGTGGACGCCACTTCGCTCAGCCGGGCCGTGCTGTCGCCGACAGCCTCATCCGAAGCCGTCCCGAGTGCGGGACGGGTGCAGGCGCAGGCCGACCCGCAGGGGAGTCGACTCGCCCGTCTTGCGTTGACGGCGTTGCCAGGCCGGGGCCATGCTCGCCGGTGCCCGGAGCTGCGCACGTGGAGCCATGGGGGTTCCAGCTCCGAGGAGTCGCGGGTGCGCCGCGGCCGAGGGGGACGCGATGACAGCGACACAGGAGAGCGGCACCAGGACGGGCGACAAGCTCCTGGGCAAGGTGGCCTTCGTGACCGGCGGGACCCGCGGGATCGGCGCGGCCATCTGCCGCAGTCTGGCCGCCCAGGGCGCCGACGTCGCCGCCGGCTACAGCGGCAACCAGGAGGCGGCGGAGCGGTTCGCCCAGGGCTTCGGCGAGACCTTCCCCGACCGGGGCGTGACCATGCACCGCGGTGACATCGGCTCCGCCGACGACTGCCGCCGGTGTGTCGCCGAGGTGGTCGAGCAGCACGGCCGGCTGGACATCCTGGTCAACAACGCGGGCATCACCGTCGACCGGACGGTGGCGAAGATGGGCGACGACGACTGGCGCCGGGTGATCGACGTCAACCTGTCCGGGGCCTTCTACCTGTCCCAGGCCGCGCTGGCGCACATGCTCGAGCGGGGGAGTGGGCGGATCGTGATGATCTCCTCGGTGATCGGCGAGACGGGTGGGATCGGGCAGGTCAACTACGCGTCGGCCAAGTCGGGGCTGTTCGGGCTCACGAAGACCCTCGCCCGGGAGGCGGCGATGCAGCTGCAGCGCGCCGGTCACACCGACGGCATCGGCATCACCGTCAACGCCGTGACGCCGGGGTACACCGCGACCGAGATGCTCGACGCCGTTCCGGAGAAGGTGGTCGCCGGTCTCCGGGCGAAGATCCCGCTGGGTCGGCTCGGACGGCCTGAGGAGGTCGCCCGCGTCGTGCACTTCCTGGCCGCCGACGCCTCCTCCTACATCACCGGCCAGGTGTGGGGGGTCAACGGCGGGCTCGACATGTGAGCCCGCATCAGCGGTGAGACCTCGGCCCTGCGCCGATGACCTGACCGATCCGTCGACGGGGGAGGGGTGCGCGGGTGTTCCACCGCATCGCAGTGGTCAACCGGGGCGAACCCGCTCTGCGGCTCATCCGAGCCGTGCGCGAGCTCAACGCCGAGCACGGCACCGCGATCCGCGTGATCGCGCTGCACACCGAGGCCGAGCGCCGGGCCTCCTTCGTCCGCGCTGCCGACGAGGCCGTCGTCCTCCGCGAGACCGGTGGGGGGACCCCGTACCTGGACCACGGAGAACTCGGCCGGGCGCTGCGGGCCGGCCGCGCCGACGCCGCGTGGGTCGGCTGGGGCTTCGTCGCGGAGGACCCCGCGTTCGCCGAGCTGTGCGCCGACCTCGGCGTGACCTTCATCGGCCCGCCACCGGAGGCCATGCGGCTGCTGGGCGCCAAGATCGAGGCCAAGGTGCTCGCCGAGCAGACCGGCGTCCCCGTCGCACCATGGAGCGGCGGCCCGGTCGAGACCGTCGAGGACGGTCACCGGCACGCCGCCGCCATCGGCTACCCGCTCATCGTCAAGGCCAGGAGCGGCGGCGGCGGCCGGGGGATCCGGGTCGTCCGCACCGAGGACGAGCTGGAGGAGGCCCTCACCCGCACGCAGGCCGAGGCGGCGCGGACCTTCGGGGACCCGAGCGTGTTCATGGAACGACTGGTCGAGGGCGGCCGGCACGTCGAGGTGCAGGTGATCGCCGACCAGCACGGGGCGGTGTGGGCACCCGGGGTACGGGACTGCTCGGTGCAGCGGCGCAACCAGAAGGTGCTCGAGGAGTCCAGCTCGCCGGTCCTGAGCCCCGAGCAGGACACCGCCTTGCGCGAGTCGTCGATCGCGCTGGTCCGGGCTGCGGGCTACGTCGGTGCCGGCACGGTCGAGTTCCTGTACCAGCCCACCGAGCAGCTGTTCACCTTCCTCGAGGTCAACACCCGGCTGCAGGTCGAGCACCCGGTGACCGAGGTGACGACCGGGCTGGACATCGTGAAGCTCCAGCTGCACGTCGCCGCCGGCGGCCGGCTCGTCGGGGACCCGCCGGCGGAGTCCGGGCACGCCGTCGAGGCGCGGCTCAACGCCGAGGACGCCGAGCAGGGGTTCGCCCCGGCACCCGGCCGGGTCGAGCTGATGCGGCTCCCCACCGGCCCGGGGGTCCGCGTGGACACCGGCATCGGCGTCGGGGACGTCATCCCGCCGCTCTACGACTCGATGGTCGCCAAGGTCATCGCCTGGGGGCGGGACCGTCCCGAGGCGCTCGCGCGCCTGCGGTGCGCGCTGCGCGAGACGACCGTCGTGCTACGGGGCGGCACCACCACGAAGTCCTTCCTGCTCGACCTGCTGGACCGGCCGGAGGTCGTGGCGGGCACCGCCGACACCGGCTGGCTGGACCGCACGGGCACCGGGCAGGCGGAGACCACGCCCAACGGCTTCGTCGCCCTGCTCCAGGTGGCCGTCGACGTCTCCGACACCGAGGAGGCCCGGGAACGCGCGGCCTTCCTGGCGTCCGCCCGGGGCGGACGACCGCGCGCGCCGCACGAGGTGGGGCGCACGGTCGAGCTCGGCCACCGGGGGCAGGTCTACCGCCTGACCGCCGCCAAGGTCAGCCGCGACCGCTACCGCGTGCAGCTCGACGGCCGGTCCGTCGACGTGGACGTCGACCGGCTCAGCCCGTTGGAGAGCCGTCTCACCGTCGACGGCCGGCGCTTCTCCGTCGTCGCGGTGACGGCCGCCGGCTCGCACCTGGTCGAGGTCGACGGCGTGTCCCACCGGGTCACCCGCGACGCCGGCGGCCTGGTGCGCGCGCCCGCCCCGTCGGTCGTCGTCGCCCTCCGGGTCCAGACCGGGCAGGAGGTGGAGGCCGGCCAGACGCTCGCCGTGCTGGAGAGCATGAAGATGGAGACCGCCGTGCGGGCGCCGTTCGCCGGCCGGGTCCGCCAGGTGCTGGTCGGGCCGAACGTGCAGGTCGATGCCGGCGTCGCGCTGCTCGACCTGGAACGGACCGGTGGGGACGTCGAGGAGGCCTCGGGCGAGCGGATCGTGCTCCCCGGACCCGCAGACGCGCAGCCCGACCCGCGCGAGACGGCGGCGCCGCTGCTGGCCGAGCTGGAGGCGCTGATCACCGGTTGGGACGTCAGCGCCGACCACGCCCGGGCGTTGGTCGCCGAGTACTGCACGGGCCGCAGCGAGCTGCCGGTGGACGACCCGGAGCTGCTGCGCGGCGAGCTAGCCGTGCTCACCACGTTCGCCGACCTCTGCGAGCTGGCCCGCAACCGTCCGGCGAGCGAGGAGGAGGAAGCCGACCAGCAGGTGCACAGCCCGCGGGAGTACTTCCACGCCTACCTGCACTCCCTGGACGTCGAGCGGGAGGCGCTGCCGGAGAGCTTCCGCGCCCGGCTCTCCCGGGCGCTGTTGCACTACGACGTCCGCGACCTCGAACCGGGCCCGGCGCTGGAGGAGGCGGTGCACCGCATCTTCCTCGCCCAGCAGCGCATCGCCGACCAGCTCCCCGCGGTCCAGGCGCTGCTGGAGCGCTGGCTGGACGCCGGCAGCCCTCCTCCCGGGCCGTCCCGGGTCGAGGTGGGGGAGGTGCTCGACCGGCTCGTCACCGCGACCCAGTTGCGCTACCCGACCGTCGGTGACCTGGCCCGCGCCGTGCGCTTCCGCTGGTTCGAGGAACCGGTGCTGCAGCGGGCCCGACAGGAGGTGCTCGACGAGGCCGACCGGCTGCTGACCGAGCTCGACGAGGCCGGCGCGCGCGGCGACACCGGCGCCGGCATGGCCCGGATCGAGACGCTGGTGGCGAGCCCCGAGCCCCTGATCCGGCTGCTGGGCCAGCGTGCCGGACGGCCGACGACGGAACCCGACCCCGTGCTGGAGGTGCTGACCCGCCGCTACTACCGCAGCCGCGACCTGCAGCACGTGCGGACCTCCCTGCTCGGCGGTCACTCGTGCGTCTCGGCGGACTACGAGCTGAACGGGTCCCGGTTGCACCTGTTGGCCCTGATGGCCGAGCGGGAGGCCCTCCCTGCCGCGCTGTCCGCGCTCGCGGGGGCGGCCGAGGACGTCGCCGACCCGCCGCACCTGCTGGTGGACCTCTACCTGTCCTGGCCGGACCGCCCGGTGGACGCCGACACGATGGCGGCGGAACTGCGCGACCTGCTGGACGCCGTGGCGCCGCTGCGGACGGCCCGCCGGGTGACGGTGACGGTCTCCACCCCCGACGGTGACGTGGAGACCGTGACCTTCCGACCGGCGCCGGACGGCCCAGGAGCGGACGGCGTGGACGCGGTCGGGCTCGTGGAGGACCGGATCATCCGTGGACTCCACCCGCTGACCGCGCAGCGACTCAACCTGTGGCGCCTGAAGAACTTCGACGGTGTGCGCCTGCCGTCGGCCGAGGACACGTACCTGTTCCACATCGGCGCGAAGGAGAACCCGAACGACGAACGGTTCATCGCGATGGCGGAGGTCCGCGACCTGACCCCGGTCCGGGACGACGCGGGCGAGGTCGTCGCGTACCCGACGGTCGAGCGGCAGCTCACGGCCTGTCTCGACGGGCTGCGCCGGGCGCAGTCCCAGCGCAGGTCACGCCGTCCCCTGGACCACAACCGGGTCTTCCTCTACGCCTGGCCCTCCATCGAGGTCCCGCTGTCGGAGCTCGCGAGCCTGGCGCGGGCATCGGCGCCGCTGACCGCCGGGGCCGGGCTGGAGGAGATCATCCTGCTGGCCCGGCTGGAGGAGGAGGGCTCCACGGCCCCCCGGGAGGTGGCGCTGCGCTTCGCCTACGCACCCGGCACCGGCGTGACCATGCGGGTGACCGACCGGCCGACCGAGCCGATGCGCCCCTTGGACGACTACACCCAGAAGGTGCTGCGCTCGCGCGCCCGCGGCACCGTGTACCCCTACGAGCTCGCGCCGCTGCTCGCCGGGCCGGGCGGCACGTTCGTCGAGCACGACCTGGACGACGCCGGCCGGCTGGTGCCGGTCGAGCGCCCACCCGGCCGCAACCGCGCCGGCATCGTGGTCGGCGTGGTGACCACGCCGACCCCCCGGCACCCCGAGGGCATGACCCGGGTGGTGCTCTTCGGCGACCCCACGAAGGCCCTGGGCACCGTCGCCGTGCCCGAGTGCGCCCTCGTGGTCGCCGCGATCGACCTCGCCGAGGAACGGGGCATCCCGGTCGAGTGGTTCGCGCTGTCGTCGGGGGCCAAGATCTCGATGGACAGCGGCACCGAGAACATGGACGGGGTGGCGCGGGCGCTGCGCCGGCTGATCACGTTCACCCAGGCCGGCGGCGAGGTCAACGTCGTCGTCGCCGGCATCAACGTGGGTGCGCAGCCGTACTGGAACGCCGAGGCCACGATGCTGCTGCACACCAAGGGCATCTTGGTCATGACCCCGGACAGCGCGATGGTGCTCACCGGCAAGCACTCCCTGGACTACTCCGGGGGCGTGTCGGCCGAGGACAACTTCGGGATCGGCGGCTACGACCGGGTGATGGGGCCCAACGGGCAGGCGCAGTACTGGGCGCCGAACCTGACCGCGGCCGTCGAGCTGCTGTTCCAGCACTACGAGTACGCCTACGTCGCCCCCGGCGAGCGCTGGGCCCGCCCCTCCGACACCGGCGACCCGGTGGACCGGGACGTGCGCTCGTTCCCGCACCAGCACCCGGCCAGCGAGTTCAGCACCGTCGGTGACATCTTCTCGGCCGAGGCCAACCCGGACCGGAAGAAGGCCTTCGACATCCGGACGGTCATGCGGGCCGTCACCGACCAGGACCACGCCGTGCTCGAGCGCTGGGCCGGCATGGCGGACGCCGACACCACCGTCGTCCAGGACGCGTACCTGGGCGGCCACCCCGTCACGGTCCTGGGGATCGAGTCGCGGCCCATCCCGCGGCGGGGCAGCTTCCCGGCGGACGGTCCCGACCAGTGGACCGCCGGCACGCTGTTCCCGAAGTCGTCGAAGAAGGCCGCGCGGGCGATCAACGCGTGCAGCGGCAACCGGCCGCTGGTGGTGCTGGCGAACCTGTCCGGCTTCGACGGCTCGCCGGAGTCGTTGCGCAACGTGCAGTTGGAGAACGGGGCCGAGATCGGCCGGGCGATCGTCAACTTCGACGGCCCGATCGTCTTCTGCGTCGTCTCCCGCTACCACGGCGGTGCCTTCGTGGTGTTCTCCGGCGCCCTCAACGACAACATGGAGGTGCTGGCCGTCGAGGGCTCCTACGCCTCGGTGCTGGGCGGGGCGCCGGCCGCCGCGGTGGTGTTCACCGGCGAGGTCGACAAGCGCACCGCCGCCGACCCCCGCGTGCGCGACCTGGAGGCCTCGGTGGCCGCGGCCGACGGGGTGGAGCAGGCCCGGCTGCGGGTGGAGCTCGCCACCCTGCGCAGCACGGTCCGCTCGGAGAAGCTGGGCGAGGTCGCCGCCGAGTTCGAGGCGGTGCACGACATCCAGCGGGCCCGCGAGATGGGGTCGGTGCACGCCATCATCCCCGCCGCCGAGCTGCGCCCCCGCCTCATCGACGCCGTGGAGCGAGGGATGCAGCGCGCCACGCAGGACTCGTCGCACGCACTCCAGGAGGAGTCGACATGAACGCGTTCGCGCTCAACAAGCACGGTCGTCTGGTACTGCCCTCGAACATCTTCCCGCAGCTGGACTTCTCCACCATGGAGACCCTGGAGCAGCTCGACAGCGTCATCCGGCGGGACTTCGAGACCAAGGCACCCAGTGGCACCGACATCCTGGACAAGGTCCGGGTCGGCGGCTACGAGAGCCGGTACGCCCTGATGCGCGACCTCGCGCTGAACCTGTTCTGGGCCAACCGCTTCGCGATGACCATGTACGACAAGCGGCCGACGCGCTGGGCCGACGTGCCGCGGACCCGCACCGACGTGTTCCTGCCCGTGCTGGAGCCGTGGGAGGACGGCGACACCAAGATCGCCGCCGTCCAGGCGGCCTACCCGACGCTGCCGGCCCAGTGGGACGAGTCCGTCGAGGACCGGATCTTCGGGATCCTGTTCGACGTCTTCGGCAACCGCAGGAACCACGCGACCACGCTCCCGGCCGTCAAGCCCACGGTCGCCCAGTTCCTGGAGACGCCGGCCAACCTCACCTTCCGGCTGCCGGACTACGACCCGGACTACCCGGTCCACGACTACACCGACATCCTCGACTGCGACGAGGAGGTGCCCGAGCTCGAGGCGCTGCTGCGGTGGGCGATGGTGCTGCACAACCAGTACCCGTGGGACCGGGCGCAGGTGGAGCTGGTCGAGGCCGGTCAGCTGGCCGACGACGACTACGTGGTGACCTTCCACCCCCGGGACGCCGAGGTGCGGGCCTTCCTGCGGCGCCTGGACGCCGGCGTCCGGAGCCGTCCCGTGGCGCCCGCGCGGGAGAGCCGGCCACCCGTGCGCCCCTTCCCGGAGATCGACGTGCGCCGGCAGTTCACCGTCCTGCCCCGCCTGGAGTCGCTGGCCGCCGTGCACGGCGACCAGGTCTGCAGCAACGAGGACCTCATCCGCAACTCCGCCTACAACTGGTCGCCGATGGGCGCCGACGAGATCGGCGCCAAGACCGGCATCCGGCAGCGCGAGTACAGCTCGCTGAGCCTGGAGGAGCTCGGCCTGCAGGCCGCGCAGGCGGCGCTGGCGAAGGCGGGTCGGGAGCCGGAGGAGATCGGCGGCGTCCTGGTGTGCACCTGCACCAGCTCCCGGCTGATCCCCTCGCTGGCCACCTACATCTGCGGGCAGCTCGGCATCCACCAGACCCACGCCGCCTACGACATCGTCGCGGCCTGCGCCGGGATGCCGTACGGGCTGGCCGAGGCGACCCGGTTGCTGCAGGAGGTGGACCGGCCCGTCCTCGTGGTCTGCGTCGAGAAGTTCTCGGACAAGATCGGCAACGTCCGCACGTCCCGGATGATCTTCGGGGACGGCGCCGCGGCGATGGTCGTCGGTCCGGCGCCGGACGGCGCGGCTCCGGACTTCCACCACCTGCAGACCTACGCCAGCGGCCCGGCCAGCGAGGTCAACTCGATCATCTGGCCCAACCCGGTGTTCGACAACAACATCACCGTCTTCGGCCCGCACGTGAAGGCGCTGGCGGGCCGCTACCTCGCGCAGATGATCGAGGAGATCACGGCCCTGCCCGACCCCGACGGCCGGGCGGGCTCCCTGCTGGAGAGCATCGACCTCATCGTCCCGCACCAGGCCAACAAGACCATGGTGCTGCAGCTGGCCGAGCAGGCCGGGCTCACGCCCGATCAGCTTTACTTCAACATCGAGGAGGTCGGCAACACCTCGTCCGCGAGCATCCCGCTGGCCATCCACGACGCGGTGCGGGACGGCGTCATCACCGCACCGGTACGCATCTTCGCGCCGGGCTTCGGCGCCGGAGCCGTGGCCGGCTACACCGTCCTGACGCTGGACCCCGCGGTCGTCGCCGTACAGGAGGGGGCCGCCGCCCCGGACCTCGATCACGCCGAGCCGGCCCTCCCGGCGTCGGACGGGGCCTCGCCGGCCTCGGAGGACATGCGGGTGGCCTTCGGGTGACGGCGGTCGCCGGCAGTCCACGCCTGTGAGCAGGCCGGCGTGAGCGGGCCGCCATGAGCATCCGCGAGGTGCGCGGCGCGGACGGGACCGCCCTCCGCGCCTGGTGCAACGACGGCACGGGCATCCCGGTGCTGCTGTGCAACGGCCTGGGAGCTCCGCCCGCTGCTTGGCCGCGGCTCATCGCCCCGGACAGCGGCTACCGGGTGGTCAGCTGGTCCCAGCGCGGCCTCGGCGGGTCCGAGCGCCCGGCCGACCAGAGCCGGGTGCGGGTCGAGGACCACGCCGACGACGCACGAGCCGTGCTCGACGCCTACGGGATGCGCTCGGCGATGGTGGTGGGCTGGTCGCTCGGGGTCAACGTGGCTTTCGAGCTGGCCCTGGAGGACCCGGCCCGGGTGAGCGCCGTGCTCGCCGTCGCCGGGGTCCCAGGGGGCAGCTACTCCGCCCTGTTCGGCACCTACGGCGTGCCCCGACGGCTGCGGTCGCCGATGGGCCGGCTGGGCAGCCGGCTGTTGCCGGTCATGGGACCCCTGCTGCCGCTGGTGTCTGCCAGCCTGCCGCCCTGGCAGGAGCTGCTGTCCCTGGCGGCGCTGCGCGGACCCGCGCAGGAGGCGGCCCACCCGGGCCTGTTGCGCGCGGTGCTGCACGAGTTCGCCGGGAACGACTGGTCCTGGTTCCGGTACCTCGCGGACGCCACCGCCCAGCACGCGCCACTCGACGTCACCCGGGTGGCCTGCCCGGTCACCTTCGTGGCGGGCCGCTACGACTCCCTGGTCGACGTCGCCGACGTGCACAGGGCAGCTCGGTCGGTGCCCGGGGCGCGGCTCCGCGAGATGGCCGGCACGCACTTCCTGCCGTTGCAGTACCCGGAGGCGATGGCCGAGGAGCTGCGGCGGCTCTCCGGCCGCACGCCCCGCCGCGGCTGATCCTCGAGGCCGGCGCGGTGCGGGGACGTACCGGGGGCAGCACTGCGCCATCCCGCGGACGTCTTGTGAGCCGCTGCTGCCGGAGGTGGTCGTGGCCGGCTACCGGGCGGCGGGCACAGTTCGACGGTGATGCCGGACTTGTGAGCCCAGGCCCGCTGAGCTCGCGGCCGAGGTCACGCACGCGGCGCTGGACATCTCGCCGCGCACCCTGCTCGACCCGCGGGTCGGCGTTCGGTACTTCGCGACGTTGACGTCGCGGCTGGTCAAGCTGCAGGGCGGGTTGTTCCTACGCGCCATCGTCGACACCGAGGCCGGCGCGAACGAACAGTCGGTCGCCGATCGGTCCAACCTGCGCTCCATGGCCTGACAGCGCTGGACGGATGAAGGGCGCCTCGTACCGCAGAGTCGGAAGGAGGCGCCCTTCGCCTTGTCACGGGCCGGACGACCCAGGAACCACGGATCCCCGGCCGGTCATCCACCGGGAGGTGCCGACGTCAGGAGCAGGCGCCCCCCGGCCTGACGTTCGTGGGAGTCCAACTCGGTGCCCGAGGGGGACACACCAAGGGCGCACACGTCTGCACATGGCGCCTGGCTCTTGATACAGAATGAACTGACTCCCCGTTTCCCGAGAGCGGAGCGCCCTGTGCCGGTCATCGAACGTCCTGACACGGCCCGCATTGCTTGGGAGTCCGACGGGCCGGAGGACGCCCCCGCCGTCCTGCTGGTCATGGGGCTCGCCTACCCGGCCGCGATGTGGTTCCGGCTGGTGCCCGCGCTGGCCGAGGGCCACCGGGTCATCCGCGTCGACAACCGGGGCGCCGGCCGCACCGGTGACGTTCCTGGAGCGCCGTACACGGTCGAGACCATGGCGGCGGACTGCCTGGCCGTGTTGGACGCGGCGGACGTGGACACCGCCCACGTCGTGGGCATCTCGATGGGCGGCCTGATCGCTCAGGAGATCGCGCTCAGCGCTCCGGAGCGGGTCCGCTCGCTGTGCCTGATCGCCACACACCCAGGCATCGCGCGCGCCGTCATGAACCCCCAGGCGATGGCGATGCTGATGCAGCGCGGGCAGACGACGCCCCAGGAGGCCGCGGAGGCCTCCATCCCCTACAACTACGCGCCCGAGACACCCCGCGAGCGCATCGAGGAGGACTGGGCGGTTCGGTTTCCGCTCGCCGCCACGAACCAGGGTTACCTGGCGCAGGTGATCGGGTCGTCACGATGGGACGGCCATGACCGCCTGGACGGCATCACCGCGCCGACGCTGGTCGTACACGGGGAGCGGGATGCGCTCGTCCCGCCGGAGAACGGCCGCACCATCGCCGGCCGCATCCCCGGCGCCGAACTCGTGATGATCCCGAACGCGAACCACGTGCTGATGACCGATCAGCCTGGGCACGTCTCGAAGGTGCTCGTCGACTGGCTGGATCGGAACCGGCCCGCACGCTGACAGGTGACGGTCGTCGGCGAGTGCCCGGCACATCGGACACGTCACACACCCCGCTCCCACGGGACGGCGCCGCGCGCCACGGCATCGACGAGGCGCTGGTGGTCCTGCTCGGTCTGGTCGGCCTACCTGCGGGCGAATGCGCACAGGGCGCGGTCCACCTCGTCCGACCCACCAGGTGGCCGGAACAGTCAGCGGTAGGCGTCGGCGCGGTGCGAGATGCGCACGACCCGGACCCGGATGTCTCGCTGTGGACGGAGTGGACGACGCGGTACCGCCCGGCCGTTGCCCCCTGATCGGGCGATGAGTTCCGGGGGCGGGTGGGGTCTGCACGACCATGACCACTGTGATCGCCACCCGCACGCTCGTCACGTCTGAGGCATCGCTGGCCTATGACGTCCGTGGTCCGCTGCCGACGGCGGACGGACGGC
>NZ_JPMX01000044.1:75083-102922 GCF_000761485.1 Modestobacter caceresii | reverse complement strand
CGGCTCGCGCCGAACCACCCGAACGGGTCGCGACGGCGGTGGGAATGGTGGCGGCGGGCAACGTCTTGGGCCAGCTGTGAGCGCAGCCCCCGCCGTCTCGACGACGTCGGTCCCCACCGCACCGTCCACCCGCACCGCCGTCCTGGCGATCGTCGCCCTCGCGCTCGGCGGGTTCGCCATCGGCACCACCGAGTTCGTGACCATGGGCCTGCTGCCCGACATCGCCCGCGGGGTGGACGCGACGATCCCCGAGGCCGGGCACGTCATCTCCGCCTACGCCCTCGGCGTCGTCGTCGGTGCCCCGGTGCTCGCCGCGCTGGGCGCCCGGCTGCCACGCCGGCGCCTGGCGATGGGGCTGATGGTGGCGTTCGTCGTCGGCAACACCCTCAGCGCGCTGGCCCCCGGCTACGGCTCCCTGGTGCTCTCCCGCTTCGTCGCCGGCCTCCCGCACGGCGCCTACTTCGGCGTCGCCTCACTGATCGCCGCGTCCCTGGTGCCGGCCCACCTGCGCGGCCGCGCGGTCAGCTCGGTGATGCTCGGGCTGGCGGCCGCCAACGTCGCCGGGGTGCCCGCCGCGACCTGGCTGGGCCAGCAGCTGGGCTGGCGCTCGGCCTACTGGGCGGTCGTGGTCATCGGCGCCGTCACGCTGCTGGCCGTGCTCACCGTCGTCCCGTCGGTGCCCGGGCGGTCGGAGGCGTCGATCCGCACCGAGCTGGGTGCCCTGCGCCGGCCCCAGGTGGTCCTGACCCTGCTGGTCGCCACCGTCGGCTTCGGCGGGATGTTCGCCATGTACAGCTACATCGCGCCGATCGTCACCGAGGTGGCCGGCCGGTCGGCCGGCTTCGTGCCGGTCGTGCTGCTGGCCTTCGGGGTGGGTGGCGTCCTCGGGACGGTGCTGGGCGGACGGCTCGCCGACCGGGCGCTGTTCCGCTCGCTGGTCGGGGCGACGGTCGCCACCGGCGTGCTCCTCGGCGTGATGGCGGTGGCCGCCGGCAACGCCCTGGCGCTGATCGTCACGGTGTTCACCATCGCCGCGGCCGCCTCCACGATGGTCGTGCTCCTGCAGCTGCGGCTGATGGAGGTCGCCGGTGAGGCGCAGATGCTCGGCGCCGCGCTGAACCACTCGGCGCTCAACGCGGCCAACGCCCTGGGCGCCTGGCTCGGTGGTCTGGTCATCGCCGCCGGCCTGGGCTACCGGGCGCCGAGCGTGGTGGGCGCCGGGCTCGCCGTCCTCGGCCTGGGCTTCCTGGCCGCCTCGGCCGTGCTGCGTCGCCGGGAGCTGCGCGCCGCCGCCTGACCCGCTCCCGCCGGCAGCCGGCCCGCCCGCAGCCGGGTCCGCCCGCGGCCCGCCGTCCCGAGCAGCCAACTCGGTCTGGCGCGGGAGTGTGTCCGTTGACACACTCACGCCGAGGCCGGGTGATCTCGGCCACGAACGGCCCTGCAACGGAGCGGAGGACTCGTGACCCAGATCAACGTGCGGGTCGACGGGGCGTCCTACACGGACGACGTCGAGCCACGGACCCTGTTGGTCCACTACCTGAGAGAGCAGCTCGGCAAGGTCGGCACCGTCGTCGGCTGCGACACCAGCAACTGCGGTGCCTGCACCGTGCACCTGGACGGCCAGGCCGTGAAGTCCTGCACCGTGTTCGCGGTCCAGGCCGACGGCTGCCAGGTCACCACGATCGAGGGCGTCGCCACCGGCGAGGGCGACAGCGCCACCCTGCACCCGGTGCAGCGGGCCTTCCACGAGATGCACGGCCTGCAGTGCGGGTTCTGCACGCCCGGGATGATCATGGCCTCGATCGACCTGCTGAAGGAGAACCCCGACCCGAGCGACGAGGAGGTCCGGGAGGGCATCGAGGGCAACCTCTGCCGCTGCACCGGGTACCAGAACATCGTCCGGGCGGTGCGCCAGGCGGCGGCGGAGATGTCGGGGAAGGCCGCCGACGACCCGCAGGCCGAGCCGGCCGCCGTCGACACCGCGGCCGCCGAGCACGTGGCGGTGCAGGCATGACCGCGGTCGAGGACCCGACCTCCTCGGTCGACCTGCCGCCGGCCAAGGAGGTGGGGCAGGCGCGTCGCCGCAAGGAGGACGCCCGGCTGATCACCGGCAAGACGACCTGGACCGACAACATGGTGCTGCCCGGGATGCTGCACCTCGCGGTGCTGCGCAGCCCGGTCGCCCACGGCCGGATCACCCACCTGGACGTCAGCGCGGCGAAGGAGCGGCCGAACGTCGTCGCCGTCTACACCGGGGCCGACCTCGCCGAGGAGCAGGGCTCGCTGCCCTGCGCCTGGCCGGTCACCCCGGACATGGTCAACCCGGGGCACCCCTCGATCGCCGTCGAGCAGGTCAACCACGTGGGCGAGGCGGTCGCGGTCGTCGTGGCCCGCAGCCGCACCGCCGCCGCCGACGCCCTCGAGGCGATCGACGTCGACTACGAGCCGCTGCCGGTCGTGCTGGACATGGAGCAGGCCGTGCAGGAGGGCTCGCCCCTGGTGCACGACCACACCACGTCGAACACCAGCTACCACTTCGTCTTCGACGCCGGCGAGGCCGGCACGGGCAGTGACACCGAGCAGGCGTTCGCCGACGCCCAGGTCGTGGTCAGCCGCCGGTTCGTCCAGCAGCGGCTGATCCCGGCGTTCATGGAGCCCCGCTCGGTCGTCGTCCAGCCCTCCGGCGACAACTACACGATGTGGTCGGCCACCCAGATCCCGCACATCCTGCGGGTGATGGCCGCGATGGTCACCGGCATCCCGGAGCACAAGCTGCGGGTGATCGCCCCCGACGTCGGTGGCGGGTTCGGCGGGAAGCTGCAGGTCAACCCGGAGGAGATCCTCTGCCTGCTCATCGCGCGGCGGCTGGGCAAGCCGGTCAAGTGGACCGAGACCCGCGGTGAGTCGCTGATGACCGCCCACCACGGCCGCGACCAGGTCCAGTTCATCGACGTCGCCGCCGACCGCGACGGCACCGTCAAGGGCCTGCGGGTGCGGCTGCTGGCCGACATGGGCGCCTACCTGCGGCTGATCACCCCCGGCGTCCCGGCGCTGGGCGCGTTCATGTTCCCGGGGATCTACAAGTTCCCGGCCTACCGGTTCGAGTGCGACGGCGTCTTCACCAACAAGGTGCCCACCGACGCCTACCGCGGCGCCGGCCGGCCTGAGGCCACCTTCGCGATCGAGCGGATCATGGACGAGCTCGCCGTCGAGCTGGGCATGGACCCGCTGGAGGTGCGCCGGAAGAACTGGATCAACGCCGAGGAGTTCCCGTTCACCACGGTCGCCGGGCTGGAGTACGACTCCGGCGACTACCACCAGGCCACCGAGCAGGCGCTGGAGCTGCTGGGCTACGACGAGCTGCGGGCCGAGCAGAAGCGTCGCCGGGAGTCCGGCGACCCGGTCCAGCTGGGCATCGGCTTCTCCACCTTCACCGAGATGTGCGGGCTGGCCCCCTCCCGGGTGCTCGGCTCGCTCGCCTTCGGCGCGGGTGGCTGGGAGCAGGCGTCGATCCGGATGCTGCCCACCGGCAAGGTCGAGGTGGTCACCGGCTCTACGCCGCACGGCCAGGGGCACGAGACGGCGTGGAGCCAGATCGTCGCCGACCAGCTCGGCGTGCCGTTCGAGGACGTCGAGGTGCTGCACGGCGACACCGCCATCTCCTCGCGCGGGCTGGACACCTACGGTTCCCGGTCGCTGGTCGTCGGGGGCACCGCGGTCGTGAAGGCCGCGGAGAAGGTGGTGGAGAAGGCCCGGGTGATCGCCGCCCACCTGCTGGAGGCCAACGCCGACGACCTCGAGTTCACCGGCGGGAAGTTCACCGTGCGGGGGACGCCGGGCGCCGGGGTCGGCATCCAGGAGGTCGCCCTGGCGATCTTCGCCGCGCACGACTACCCGGAGGGCGTCGAGCCGACCATCGACGCCGAGGCCACCTTCGACCCGGAGAACTTCTCCTTCCCGCACGGCACGCACATCTGCGCGATGGAGATCGACACCGAGACCGGGTTCGCCAAGATCCGGAAGTACGCCTGCGTCGACGACGTCGGCACGATCGTCAACCCGCTCATCGTCGAGGGCCAGGTGCACGGCGGCCTGGCCCAGGGGATCGCCCAGGCGATGTACGAGGAGGCGATCTACGACGCCGAGGGCAACCTGACCACCGGCAGCTTCGTCGACTACCTGGTGCCGGCGGCCTCGGACCTGCCGCACTTCGACACCGGCAACACCGTGCACGCGGCGACCAGCAACCCACTGGGCGCCAAGGGCGTCGGGGAGGCCGGCTGCATCGCCAGCACCCCGGCGGTGGTCAACGCCGCGCTCGACGCCGTCCGGCACCTGGGCGTCACCGACATCCGGATGCCGCTCACCCCGGAACGGGTGTGGCGGGCGATCCACCAGGGCGGCGACGGCGGAGACCGGGCCGCCGCCGGTTCCAACGCCCAGGGCGCCACCGCCGGCGAGACGGCTGCCGCGTCCACCGATCCGTCGTCCTCCGGAGGTCACCTGTGATTCCTGCACCGTTCGCCTACGCCCGACCGACGACGGTCGAGGAGGCGCTGCAGGCGATCGCCGACGGCGGTGAGGACGTCAAGGTCCTCGCCGGCGGGCAGTCGCTGATCCCGGTCATGCGGCTGCGGCTCGCCGCTCCCGAGGTGCTCGTCGACCTCACCCGGGTCGAGGAGCTGCGTGGGGTGCGGGAGGACGGCGACATGCTGGTCATCGGGGCGATGACCACGCACGCCGACGTCCTCACCGACCCGCTGCTGGCCCAGTACGGGCAGCTCATCGTGCAGGCCACCGAGACGGTGGCCGACCGGCAGGTGCGCCGCCGCGGCACGTTCGGCGGTGCGCTGGCGCACGCAGACCCGGCCGGGGACCTCCCGGCGGTCGCGCTGGCCCTGGACGCGGAGTTCGTGCTCGCCGGGCCGGGCGGGCGGCGCACCGTGCCCGCCGCGGAGTTCTTCGTCGACTACCTCACCACCGCGCTGGAGGAGGGGGAGCTGCTGGTCGAGATCCGGGTGCCCAAGCTCGGCGAGGGCTGGGGGGTCCGGTACGAGAAGTTCAACCGGGTGGCCCAGGCCTGGTCGATCGTGGCGGTGGCCGCGGCCGTCCGGCGGGAGGGTGGCCGGATCGCGGAGGCCCGGATCGGGTTGACCAACATGGGGCCGACCCCGCTGCGGGCGTCGGCCACCGAGGCGGCGCTGGTCGGGGTGGACGTCAGCATGGAGACGGTGACCGCGGCGGCGGCCCAGGCCGCTGAGGGCACCAGCCCCAGCAACGACCTGAACGCCCAGGCCGACTACCGGCAGCACCTCGCCCAGGTGCTCACCCGGCGGGCGCTGGCAGCCGCGGTCGGCCTGTAGCGGCGTAGCCCCGGACCGGTCCGTCACATCCGTGGCGTGACCGGTCCGGCGGCGCCGGCAGGGGCGCGGTAGCGTCGCCGTCTCGCCTCGATCACCGCACGACCCGGACGGGCTGTCGCCGACTCGTCGCCTCCCGCCCGGGCTGCCCACTCTCGGAGGTCCTGCAGTGCAGCTGGAGAACGCGTTCACCGTGCCGGTGCCGATCGACGAAGCCTGGCGGGTGCTGCTGGACATCGAGCGCATCGCCCCCTGCATGCCCGGGGCCGCTCTCGACTCGGTGACCGGTGACGACTTCACCGGCCGGGTCAAGGTGAAGCTCGGACCGATCAACCTGACCTACCAGGGCAAGGCGTCGTTCGTGGAGAAGGACGAGGCCGCCCACCGTGCGGTCATCGACGCCCGCGGCAAGGACCAGCGCGGCAACGGCACCGCCGCGGCCGTCATCACCGCGACGCTCGCGGCCGAGGGCGACACCACCCGCGTCGACGTCCTGACCGACCTGAACATCACCGGCCGGCCCGCCCAGTTCGGCCGCGGCGTCATGACCGACGTCGGCAACAAGCTGCTCGGCCAGTTCGCCGACAAGCTCTCCGCCCAGCTGGCCAGCGGCGACGCCGAGGGTGACGCCTCCCGGGCCGCAGCGGCCGTGGGCACGCAGGAGCCGACCGTGGCGGGGAAGGCCACCGCCGCTGCCGCCAAGGCCGCCGCGACCACCGCCGGCGTCGTCGAGGAGGCCGCGGCGAGCGTCGAGGGCGCTGCCGGTGACACCCCGGCGGCCGGCGCGGCCGAGAAGGCCGGTGCCGCGGCGAAGAAGACCGCCGCTGCGGCGGCGGACAAGGCAGCAGACGCGGAGGAGGCGGCGGCTCCGGCGAAGGCGGCCAAGAAGGCCGCTCCCGCCAAGAGCGCCCCGGCCAAGGCCGCGGTCCCCGATCCGCTGGCTCCGCCGACGAAGGGCACGCCGGCCGCCACCGGCACCGCCCCGGCTGCCGGCGACACGGCCCCAGCCGCCGGCGACACCGCCCCGGCTGCCGGCAGTGCGGCACCGTTCTCCGGCACCGGGACGGTCGAGGACCAGGCAGCCGACGCCGAGCCGGCCTCCACGACGGCGGCCGACGCGCCGGACGGTGGCCCGCGCAAGGCGCCGAGCAAGCCGCCGACCGGCACCACCGCCCCGCCGAACCGCCCGGCCGGGGGCGGCCCGGTGCGCAGCACCCCCAGCACGCCGCGGCGGCCGGTGGCCCCGGCCGAGCCGGAGCCGATCGACCTGCTCGAGGTGGCTGGCGGGGCGGCGCTGACCCGCTACGCCGCGCCGGCGGCAGGGGTCACCGTGCTGGCGCTGCTGATCGCCCTGCTGGTGCGCCGCCGCCGCAGGTAGGAGCCTCCGGACGGTGATCAGGTGACCTGATCACCGGCTGTCCCCCCGCACCAGCGTTGGTGCGGGAGGACAGTGTCCGGTGCGGGGGGACGGGCCCCCGAGCGGGTCAGTGGCGGCGCAGCCAGTCCACGGCTGCGGCGGCCACGGCGGCGGGGTCCTTCTTCAGCCCGTGGTCGCCCGGCACCGCCGCGACCGTCCCGGGGTGACCGGCGAGCGCGGCGACCACCTCATCGGGGCGGCCGAACGCGTCGGTCTCCCCCTGCACCACCAGCAGCGGGACGGCGACCTGCTGCAGCTCGGGCGCGCGGCCCTTCTCCGGCTTGCCGGGCGGGTGCAGCGGGAAGGCCAGGGTCAGCACCCCGGCGGCTCCCTGTGCGGTCGCCGTCCGGCAGGCCACCCGGGCCCCGGCGCTGCGCCCGCCCAGCACCAGCGGGCCGGTCAGCGGTCCGTCGGTGCGGAGTGCGTCCAGCACCGCCGTCCAGCCCTCGTCCAGCCGGGCCGGGGCGGGTGCGATCCGCCTGCCGGCCACCACCCACGGCTGGTCGACCCGCAGCACCCGCCAGCCGGCGGCGCACGCGGCGGCGGAGACGGCGAGCAGGTCGGTGGAGTCCGACCCGGCGCCGGCGCCATGACCCAGCACGAGGGTGCCGCGGACGTCGCCCGCCGGCTCGGCGCGGTGCACGCGGGCGGGGCCGAGGGGGGTGGGGACCTCCGCGGCGGTCACGCCGGCGGCAGCGCCAGCAGCGCCTCGACGACCTCCAGGAGGGACGCGCCCTGCACGTGCGGCGGCTCGTACACCGCGGCGTAGGCGGACTCGGCGCGGGAGCACCAGCCGCCGGTCAGGCCGGCGCGCTGGGCACCGTGCACGTCCCAGGAGTGGACGGCGACCAGCGCCAGCTCCGCCGGCGCCACGTCGCACACCCCGGCCGCCCAGAGGTAGGCCGCCCGGTCGGGCTTCCAGACGCCGATCGACTCGGTGGTCAGGGTCCGCTCGACCAGTGGGGTCACCCCGCCGCGGGACAGCCCGGCCTCGGCGACGCCTGGCGTCCCCTGGCTGAGCGTCACCGCGCGCACCCCCGCGGAGGTCAGCCGGCGCAGCGCGGGCTTGACGTCGGGGTGCGGGCTGAGCTCACCGAAGGCGTCGGCCACCGCCGTCCGCTGCGCCGCCGACAACCCGGTCAGCTGGGCGAGTGCGGCCTCGAACGCGTCCCGGAACCGGCACCGGGTGCCGGCGGTGGCGGCAGCGAACCCCAGCGCCAGCGTGCGGCTGAAGACGGTGGGCAGGAGGTGCCCCGGCTCGCCGTTCTCGATCAGCGTGGCCTGGACGGGGGCGAGGTCCAGCAGCGTCTCGTTGACGTCGAAGGCGACCACGGCCGGTCGCGTCCTCGGTGCGGTCATGCCTGGTCCCGCTCCTCGGCGGGGGCCTCCACGGGGAGGTCGGTGCCGGCGTCCGGCGGACGGTGGAACCGCCCGGTCGCCTTCTTGTAGACGAACCAGGCCACCGCGGCGACGACGGCCACCACGACCACGTAGTCCAGGTACTGCAGGTTGGCCTGCACGAAGTCACCGGCCGCGACGCCCAGGCCGATGAGCAGGCTGTTCCAGAGCAGGCTGCCGGCGGCGGTGAAGAGCAGGAACTGCGGCATCGGCATCTTCACGACGCCGGCCGGGACCGAGACGAAGCTGCGCACGATCGGCACCATCCGGCCGAAGAAGACCGCGGCGCGACCGTGCCGGGCGAACCACTCGAACGTCCGGTCCACGTCGGCGGTCTCGACCAGCGGCAGCCGGTCGAGGAAGGCGTGCGACCGGCGCGGGCCGAACAGTCGGCCGACCCAGTAGAGGACGATCGCCCCGAGCACCGAGCCGACGGTGGCCCACAGGATGACCGGCACGAGGGACATCCGGCCGTCGTTGATCAGCACCCCGGCCGCGCCGAGCACGACCTCGCTGGGGATCGGCGGGATGACCGTCTCGATGAGGATCGTCAGGCCGACGCCCACCGCCCCCAGCCGGTCGATGAGGTCGAGCAGGAAGCCGGTGATGCCGCCTTCGTCGGATGTGGCGGCGGCGAGGACGGACATGGGGCCCACGGTATCGGCGGTCGCCGTGCGCCGCCCTGCTGCCGGGCCGGGCCGGTCGTAGGGTCTGTCCCCATGGTGCACCGCTTCACCGCCCGCGCCGTCGTGGTCGGGGACCGCGCCGGCACCGTCGTCCCCGATGCCGTGCTGGACGTCGAGGACGGGCTGATCAGCTGGGTCGGCCCCGCTGCCGAGGCGCCGCCGGCCGGGGACGCCGAGGTCACCGCGCTGCCCGGGGTGCTCGCCCCCGGCATGGTCAACACCCACTCGCACGCACCGATGGTGCTGTTCCGCGGCCAGGGCGAGGGGCTGCCGCTGGACCGCTGGCTGAACGAGGTGATGTGGCCCCGGGAGGCGAAGCTCACCCCCGAGGACGTCGAGGTCGCGATGACCGCGGCGTCGGCGGAGATGCTGCGGCACGGGGTCACCACCAGCGTCGAGATGTACTTCCACCCCGAGCGGATGGCCGCTGCGGTGCGGCGCACCGGCGCCCGCGGGGTGATCACCCACCCGCTGATCGGCCTGCCCGGCTTCGGCACGTTCGACGAGCAGCTCGCCCGCGCCACCGACTCCGCCGGCACCGGTGACGACCAGGTCGAGTGGGGCATCGGCCCGCACTCGGCCTACACCGTGCCGCTGCCGGTGCTCACCCAGGCGGCCGAGGCGGCGCGCGAGCACGGCCTGCTGCTGACCACGCACGTCGCCGAGACCACGACGGAGGGCGCCGGGCTGCTGGCACAGCACGGCCTCAGCGTGCCGCAGCTCCTGGCCGCGCACGACGTGCTCGGCGGCCGGGTGCTGGGCGCACACTGCGTGCACATGGACGACGGCGACCTGGAGCTGTGGCGCGAGTACGACGTCGCCGTGGCCCACTGCCCGGGCAGCAACACGAAGCTGGCCAGCGGCACCGCCCGGCTGCGGGACATGCTCGACCTCGGCATCCGGGTCGGCATGGGCACCGACGGGCCGGCGTCCAACGACAACCTCGACCTCTTCGAGGACCTCCGGCTGGCCGCCCAGCTGGCCCGGTTGCGCGAGCGGGACGCCACTGCGCTCACCGCCCCCGAGGCGTTCTGGCTGGCCACCGGCGCGGCGGCGGCGGCGATCGGCCGTGAGGACCTCGGCCAGCTGACCGTCGGACGGCGGGCGGACCTGGTGCACGTCGACACCGACGACATCGCCTTCGTACCGGTCGGCGAGGTCACCGACCTGCTGACCCACCTGGTCTGGTCGGTGGGCTCCCGGCACGTGCGCGGCACCTGGGTGGCCGGGCGGCAGGTCGTGCGTGACGGGGCGTCCACGACGGTCGACGAGGCCGAGCTGCGGGCGGACGTGCAGACCCGGGCGATGCGGCTCGCCGGCCGCTGAGCAGGGAGGTCACTCCTCCGCGGAGAAGCGGTAGCGGACGTCGTCGAACGAGTCGGTCGGGAACGCGTAGACGAACCGCAGCGGGCCCTCGCCGGTGTTGCGGATGCCGTGCTCGGTGTCGCCCGGGATGAAGACCGCCGAGCCGGCGGTCACCGGGTGCTCCACCCCGTCCAGGACGACGACGCCGCTGCCCTCGACGAGGTGGTAGACCTCGGTGGCGGTGTGCCGGTGCAGGCCCAGCCAGCCGTCGGGGGCCAGCTCGGTGAGCCCGGTGTACAGCGCGGCTGTCGGCGTCCGGTCCTGGCTGAAGAGCACCCGGAACGACACCCTGCCCCGCACCGGGTCGTCCCACGTCTCGGCGTCGATCTCGGCACTGTCGCGGACCAGGGGCTGCATCGTGGGGTGATGCCCGCCGCGTCGTACCGGTATGCCCGATCGCCGGGTCAGCCTCGCGTCTGGTCGTCGGTCCAGGCGTAGAGCTGGTCCTCCAGCAGCACGGTGACCCAGCCCTCGCACAGCTGGGCGGTGTCGCCGAGGTCGGGCCACTGCCCTCCCCCGTCGAAGGGCATGCCGACCTGGTCCAGCGGGGTGCAGTCCGTCGGCAGCGACGTCCCGCCGGCCAGCGTCAGGTGCACGCGGACGCTGCCGCCGTCGTCGCCTGCGGCCTCCCCGGGCCGGACCACCGTCACGTCGGAGCCGACGGCGCGGGTCCAGTCCGGCACGTCGCCGCGGGGCGCGTCCTCGGCGGTGTCGTGGTCGGACGTCGCGGTGTGGCCCTGCAGCTCGGCCAGCGCGGCGCCGGGACCGTCCACCCCGGACGGCATGGTGACCGCCAGCGCGGCGGACCCCGCCCCGACCACGCCGAGGATCGCCGTCACGGCGCCGAGCAGGACCTTCTTCGTGCTGACCACCGGTGGTGCCTCCACTCGTTCGCGCCACCGGTCGGTGGCGGTACGAGCATCGGGCCGGCCGTCGTCAGCGGGCGTCGCCCGCCGGGCTGATCCGCCCAGGTCAGCAGGTCGTCCCCCGGGCGGATCAGGCGCGCAGCGAGATCGTCTGGCCGCGCCCCACGATGCGCACCTCACCGGGGGCCCGGCGGGCGGCCACCTCCGCGACGAAGTCGCCCAGCGGGCTCTTGAACAGGCCGTAGTCGTCGTAATGGACCGGCACGGTGACCGGCGGGCGCAGCAACTCGACCAGGTCGGCGCCCTGCCGGGCGTCCATGGTGACGGTGATGCCGGCGACCTTGGTGCCACCCAGGTGCGGGACCATGGCGTCCAGCGGCCCGCAGCGCTGCAGCACCTCCCCGAGGTACGGCCGGTAGAGGGTGTCGCCGCTGATGTAGCCGCGCCAGGTCACCTCCGGGCCGGCGACGCCGCCGCGCACCAGCTCCAGGACGCTGCCCATCACCTGCGGCAGCACCCGGGCCAGCGGGCCGGGGCCGTGGACGCCCGGCACGCTGGTGATCCGCAGCGTGTCCGTGCCGCGGGTCAGCACGTGGGTCTGCCAGGGCCGCAGGTCGGCCGTGGCGGTGAAGCCGCGCTTGCCCAGGCAGCCGGCTGCCTCCGGCGTGGTCACCACCGGGGTCTCCTTGGGCAGGGACCGGGTGGCCACCCGGTCCCAGTGGTCGCCGTGCATGTGGCTGAGCAGGACGGCGTCCAGCGCGGGCAGCTGCGCGGGCACCAGCGCCGGGTCGGTCAGCCGCCTGCTGCGCAGCCCGTAGCCCAGGTGCGCCCACTGGCCGCGGTGCAGGAAGTTCGGGTCGGTCAGCAGGGTGAACGGCCCGATCCGCAGCAAGGTGGTGGCGGTACCACCGAAGGTGAGCGTGACGTCGTTCCCGGGGCGTGCCTGGTCAGCTGCCATGTCGGCGGCTACCCGCAGAGGGCGTCGGTCACTCCGCTGTTGTGCGCTCGTCGTCGCTCCACGGACCGGGAACCGACGGCGCGCGCACAACAGCGGGGGATCGGTAGCCGGGCTCACGAACTGCGTCGCTCCTGTCGGGTGCGCCTGGTAGACACGGAGCCGTGGCACAACCCCGTTCCGTCGACGAGTCCTTCCTCGCCCTCCCGTTGTCCGCGCTGGCCGATGCGGCGCTGACCCGCGCGGTCGACCTGGGCTGCGAGCACGCCGACCTGCGGGTCGAGCGGATCCGCACCCAGACCGTCCGGCTGCGTGACGCCCGGCTGGAGGCGCTGGCCGACGGCGAGGACCTCGGCCTGGCGGTGCGGGTCGTGCACGAGGGCACCTGGGGGTTCGCCGCCGGTGTGGTGCTCACCGCGGCCGAGGCGGTCCGGCTGGCCGAGGAGGCCGTCGCCGTCGCCCAGGTGTCGGCGGCGATGAACACCGACCGGGTCGAGCTGGCGCCCGAGCCGGTGTACGCCGACGGCGAGTGGGTGTCGGCCTACGAGGTCGACCCGTTCGCCGTCCCGGACGCGGAGAAGACCGCGCTGCTGGTCGAGCTCTCCGAGCGGCTGCTGGCCGCCGACGGCGTGGAGCACGTGCAGAGCAGCGTGATGCAGGTCAAGGAGCAGAAGTTCTACGCCGACACGGCCGGCACCCGCACCCGCCAGCAGCGCGTCCGGGTGAACCCGGAGTTCACCGCGCTGACCGTCGACCGCACGACCGGCACCTTCGAGTCGATGCGCACGCTGGCCCCGCCGGTGGGCCGCGGCTGGGAGTACCTCACCGGCACCGGCTGGGACTGGCGCGGTGAGCTGGCCGAGCTCCCCGAGCTGCTGCGGGAGAAGGTCAAGGCCCCCTCGGTCGAGCCGGGCCGGTACGACCTGGTCGTCGACCCGTCCAACCTGTGGCTGACCATCCACGAGTCGATCGGGCACGCCACCGAGCTGGACCGCGCACTCGGTTACGAGGCCGCCTACGCCGGCACCTCCTTCGCCACCGTCGACAAGCTGGGCACCCTGCAGTACGGCTCGCCGCTGATGCACGTCACCGGCGACCGCACCGCCGAGCACGGGCTCTCCACCGTCGGGTGGGACGACGAGGGTGTCGCCGGCCAGCAGTGGGACCTGGTCCGGGACGGGGTGCTCGTCGGATACCAGGTCGACCGCAACATGGCCCGGCTGCGCGGGATGGAGCGCTCCAACGGCTGCGCGTTCGCCGACTCCGCCGCCCACGTGCCGGTGCAGCGGATGGCGAACGTGTCGTTGCAGCCCACCCCCGGCGGCCCCTCCACCGAGGAGGTCATCGGCGGGGTCGAGCGCGGCGTCTACGTCGTCGGTGACAACAGCTGGTCGATCGACATGCAGCGGTACAACTTCCAGTTCACCGGGCAGCGCTTCTACAAGATCGAGGGCGGCCGGCTGGCCGGTCAGCTCCGCGACGTCGCCTACCAGGCGACGACCACCGACTTCTGGGGCTCGATGACCGCGGTCGGCGGGCCGCAGACGTACGTGCTCGGCGGCGCCTTCAACTGCGGCAAGGCCCAGCCCGGCCAGGTGGCCCCGGTCAGCCACGGCTGCCCGACCGCGCTGTTCGAGAACACGACCATCCTCAACACGAAGCAGGAGGGCGGGCGATGAGCTCGCAGACCCCGCAGCAGCTCGTCGAGGCCGCACTGGCGGCGTCCACGGTGGACGGGCAGATCACCTACGTCACCGACAGCTCGGAGGCCAACCTCCGCTGGGCGAGCAACAGCCTGACCACCAACGGCGCGATGCGCTCCCGACAGGTCGTCGTCATCTCCTTCGTCGACGGCGGCGCCGGCATGGCCACCGGCACCGTGGCCCGCACCGGCACGCCGGACATCGCCGAGCTGGTGCGGATGAGCGAGCAGGCCGCCCGGGACGCCGGGCCGGCCGAGGACGCGATGCCGCTGATCAGCGAGGCCCCCGCCGGGTCGGGCGACTGGGACGCCGAGGCGTCCACCACCTCCATCGGCGTGTTCGCCGACTTCGCGCCCGCGCTGGGCGAGGCCTTCGGCGGCGCCCGCGACCGGGGCGAGCTGCTCTTCGGGTTCGCCGAGCACCAGCTGGCCACGACCTACCTGGGCACCTCGACCGGGCTGCGGCTGCGGCACGACCAGCCCACCGGGCGGGTCGAGCTGAACGGGAAGAGCGCCGACTTCGGCCGCTCCGTCTGGGCCGGGGTCGGCACCCGCGACTTCACCGACGTCTCGGTGGCCGGCCTCGCGGCCGAGGTGCAGCAGAAGATGGCCTGGTCGCAGCGCCGGGTCGAGCTGCCGGCCGGGCGGTACGAGACGCTCCTGCCGCCGTCCACGGTGAGCGACCTGATGATCCCCACCTACTGGGCGATGGAGGCCCGGGACGCCGACGAGGGGCGCAGCGTCTACGCCCGGACCGGTGGTGGGAACCGGATCGGGGACCGGCTGGCCCAGCTCCCGCTCACCCTGCGCAGCGACCCGTACGCCCCGGGGCTGGAGACCGCGCCGTTCCAGGTGGTCGGCGGTTCGTCCGGGTCCGCCTCCGTCTTCGACAACGGCATGGCCACGCCCGCCGTCGACTGGATCCGCGACGGGGTGCTGACCAACCTGATCCGGCCCCGGGCCTGGGCCCTGCGGACGACCGCACCGGCGACCGCCGCGGTGGACAACATCATCCTGGAGGACCCCACCGCCACCGCCTCGCCGGCGGAGATGATCGCGCGCACCGGACGCGGCCTGCTGCTGACCACGCTCTGGTACATCCGTGAGGTCGACCCGCAGACGCTGCTGGTCACCGGGTTGACCCGCGACGGGGTCTTCCTCGTCGAGGACGGCGAGGTGACGGGCGCGGTGAACAACTTCCGGTTCAACGAGTCGCCGGTCGACCTGCTGGGCCGGGCGACCGAGGCCAGCCGCACCGAGCGGACCCTGCCGCGGGAGTGGAACGACTGGTTCAGCCGGGCCTCGATGCCGATGCTCCGGGTGCCCGACTTCAACATGAGCTCGGTCAGCCCGGCCAGCTGACGCCGGCCGGGCGGCCGACCCCGGTCAGTGCTCGCGCCGGTCGCGGCCCGTCTGGCCGGGGTCGGGGCTCGACGTCGCGACCGCCGGGTCGACCGGGTCACCGGTCGGCTCGGGGCCCTGCGTGCCGGCGTCCGTGGAGGTGGGTTCGGTGGCCGGGTCGGAGCCGGCGGGTTCGGTCATGGCGACCGGGTACCCCGTGGAGCCCGGCCGGAACGGTCAGGGGGTGACGGGTCCGCGGCCGACGTCGTCGAGCTCGGGGGTCCGGAAGGCCGTGTCGGTCGGCGGCGCCGCCTCGGCGTCGCCCTCGCCCTCCTCAGGGGCGTCCGGCTCCTCGCCCCCGACACCGAAGCCCTCGGCCGTCGGCGGGGCCCCGGCCCCGGGATCGGCCGCGGGGATCCCGTCGTCCGCGTTCGGCAGGTTCGGCTCCATGGGTGCGCTCATCGACATGGCCGGCCCCTACCCCGCTGGTCGCCGGCGGATGCACGCGCGCCGGGACGCCCACGCCACGGCACCGCTGGGGCGGGGTGCGGTCCCCGGGGCGGCCGGGATGGGCGTGGTGGGTGTGACGGGTGTGCGCAACTCGACGACCAAACCGCGTTTCGTGCCCCTGTGTCACGGACATGAAACGCAATTCGTGTCTACTTCCCCACGAACGCCGACGACGACCCCCTGCCTCCCCGGCAGGACGGCGAGGGGAGCTCCACATGACGTACTGCCAGAAGCCCTCGATCTTCCAGGTGGGCAAGGTCCACGACAACGGCCCGTCCGTGATCGTCTCGGGCTGGGGCCTGGGCATGTGCGCCTCGTCGTGTCGATGCCACCGCAACCCGGAGGACGGCCAGCTGTCCCTCGCCGAGGACCAGGCCGGCGGCAGCCTGGGCCTGCGCAGCTTCACCCCGACCGGCACCTGCGACTGCTGTGAGGCGTGGACGTCGGCCGAGCTGTCCGCGATCCTGCGCGACGTCGCCGCGGTCGAGGCACTGGACGCCTCGGAGCCTGCCGCCGGCTGAGCCCCACCAGATCCGACCGAGCCGCCCACCGGGGAACCGGTGGGCGGCTCGTCGTCTTTGCCGGGCCTGCTCTCCGGGTAGGCCGGTGCCCATGTGGGCGAGAGCAGCGGTACGCGGTGCGGTGGCCGGGCTGGCCGGGGTCGCGGTCATGACGGTGGGGGAGAAGCTCGAACAGCAGGTGACCGGTCGCCCGGACTCCTATGTCCCGGCCCGGACGCTCACCGCCCTGGCCACCGGGCGGCGGCTCCCCGGGTCCGCGCGCCCCCCGGTGCGCAACCACCTCATGCACTGGGGCACCGGCGCCGCCGTCGGCGCGCTGCGTGGGGTCTGGGCCGCGGCCGGGCTGCGCGGCGTGCGGGCCTCCGCCTGGCACACCTCCGTGCGGCTGGCGGTCGACCAGACCCTGGAGAACGTCACCGGCGTGGGCGCGCCGCCGTGGACCTGGTCCCGGCGGGACCAGGTGGTCGACGTCGCGCACAAGGCCGTCTACTCCTTCGCCACCGGCGCCGTCGCCGACCGCCTCGTCGCGCCGGTGCGGGGCAGGAGAGGCGCACGGGGCCTGTGGGACTGAGGTCCACTGTGGACCGATCGGTCCCGGCGCGCCGCGCCTCTTGACAAGAGCGCGATCTCCCTACCGTCCGTCGAGACGTGCACGGAGTCCCTCGCCCCTCCCCGGGCGGAACGTGCGCAGACGGAGGCCCAGTGAACCGATCGACCAACCGGCGGTGGACGCGCGCTGCCGCCCTCGCGCTGACCGTCGGCGCGGCCGTCGTCCTGACCCCGTCGGTCGGCGTCGCGGCGCCGACCACTGCGGCCGAGGCCCGGCAGGCCGTCACCGACGCCGGGCTCGAGCTCACCGCCCTGGACGAGCAGGTCCACGAGGCCGAGGCCGCCGCCGTGCAGCACCAGGCCGCCGCGGACGCCGCCGCTGCCGCAGCCGTCCAGGCGCAGGCGCAGCTGGACGCGCTCGAGCCGCAGTTGCGGTCGATCGCCCAGGCCGGGTACGTCGGCACCACCCGCGGCCGGCTCGCCGCCTTCCTGACCAGCGGCTCGGCCGACGACCTGATCCAGCAGATGAACACCCTCGACCAGTTGGCCACGCACGCCGACGGCATCGTCGCCACGGCAGCCACCGCCCGGTCCGCGGCCGAGCAGGCGCAGCAGGACGCCACCGCGGCCGCGGCCGCCGCGGCCGCCGCCGAGTCGGAGCTGCGGGCGCAGAAGGAGCAGCTGGAGGGCGATCTCGCCGGGTACCAGGCCGACCTCGCCCGTCTGTCGGCCGCCGACCAGGTCCGGGTGCACAACGTGATCTCCGGGCCCGAGGTCGCCGCCCCCGCCCCCGCGCCGGCCCCCACCGCGGCCGCCGGCGTCGCCGTGCAGACCGCGCTCGCCCAGATCGGCGACATGTACGGCATCGGCGCCGAGGGCCCGGACTCCTTCGACTGCTCCGGCCTCACCCAGTACGCCTACGCCGCCGCGGGCATCTCGCTGCCGCACTCCAGCCGCGCCCAGTCGAGCCTGGGCGTCGCCGTGTCGAGGGCGGAACTGCAGCCCGGCGACCTGGTCTTCTTCTACTCGCCGATCAGCCACGTGGGCATGTACATCGGCAACGGCCAGATGGTGCACGCCAGCGTCTCCGGCCGCCCGGTCGCGGTCACCAGCGTGGACAAGGGCGGCTACGTCAGCGCCCGCCGCGTCACCGGCTGAGCCCCCAGCCCCGCAGTGATCAGGGCACCTGATCACCGCTGCGTCAGTCGTGGATGCGGCGACCCTCCGCGAGCAGCTGCACGCAGGCCGCGATCCGCTTGGCCCGGGTCTGCGGCGTGGCGGCGGTGTGCACCCGCCACAGCACGGCGTACCGGTTGGCCCCGTCGAGCCCGGCGAACGCCTCCTGGGCTGCAGGGGAGGCCGCCAGCGCGGCGGCCAGGTCGTCGGGCACGGTGATCGTGGCGGGTCCGGCGTAGGCGCGGTCCCAGCGGCCGTCGGCCTGCGCGGCCTCGACCGCGGCCAGCCCGGCCGGGCGCATCCGGCCGTCGGCGATCAGCCGGGCCACCGTCGCCACGTTCTTCTGCGACCAGACGCTCTTGGGCCGCCGCGGCGTGTACCGCACGGTGAACCAGTCGTCGTCCACCCGGTTGCCCCGGCCGTCGATCCAGCCGTGGCAGAGCGCCACCTCGACCGCCTCGGCCGCGGTCAGGGAGGGGATGCCGGCCGACTTCTTGGCGATCTTCAGGAACAGGCCCGGCGCCCGGTCGTGCTCGGTGGCCAGCCAGGCGTCGAAGTCGGCGGGGGTCGCGAACGCCCGGGTCTCGAACGTGCTCTCGTCGGCCACGCCGGCCATCGTCCGCAGCCGCACCCGCGCCGTCCAGGGGACCCGGCGTCCGGTTTGTCCGGGCGGCCGGTCGGCTACCGCAGGGCGGACGGCGCCCAGCAGAGGCGCCGCGACGACGGACGGGACGACGGATGGCACGGGCACCTGGCCCCACCGCCCTGTGGGTGGTCCGGCACGGCGAGAGCGTGGGCAACCTGGCCGATGCGCACGCGCACGAGACCGGTTCGGGCCGGCTGGAGCTCGACGTCCGCGACCCCGACGTCCCGCTGTCGGACACCGGCGAGCGGCAGGCCGACGCCCTCGGCGCGTGGTTGGCGGGGCTGCCGGCGGACGAGCGCCCCACCACCGTGCTGAGCTCGCCGTTCAGCCGCGCGGCCGAGACCGCCCGGCGGGCGGTGGCGGCGAGCGGGCTGGACCTGACCGTCCGCTACGACGAGCGGCTGCGGGAACGGGACTTCGGCGTCTTCGACGGCATGACCGGTCAGGGCATCCGCGAGGAGCACCCGGACGAGGCCGGCCGCCGCGAGCTGCTCGGCAAGTTCTACTACCGGCCACCGGGCGGGGAGAGCTGGGCCGACGTCGCCCTGCGGGTGCGCAGCCTGCTGGCCACCGAGGCGCTGCGGCACGACGGCGAGCGGCTGCTCTGCGTCTCGCACCAGGCCGTGATCATGGTCTTCCGGTACGTGCTGGAGGAGCTCTCCGAGCAGCAGCTGCTGGACATCGACCGGGCCGAGCAGGTCGCCAACACCTCCGTGACCCGCTACGAGTCCGCCGACGGCGGGCTGTTCCGGCTGGCCGGCTTCAACGGCGTCGACCACCTGGACGACGCCGACCGGGGCGATGGAGCCCCCGTGACCGAGGAGACCGATGTCCCGTCCCCGGCCTGACCACACCCTGGTCAGCCCCCAGGTGCTCCGCGACTGGCGACTGCCCGAGCCGACCGGCGGCAAGGAGGCCCGCGGTTCGATCCTGGTCGTCGGCGGGAGCACCGAGACCGTGGGCGCCGTCCTGCTGGCCGCCGAGGCGGCGCTGCGCTCCGGGGCCGGGAAGCTCCAGGTCGTCGTCCCGTCCAAGGTCGCCCCGCACGTCTCCATCTCGCTGCCCGAGGCGCTGGTCCGCGGCGTGCCGTCCACCGAGGCCGGCGCCATCCGCGGCTCCTCGGCCGAGCTGTTCCTCGACCTGGCCCAGCAGGCCTCGGCGGTGCTGATCGGGCCCGGCATGGCCGACGAGCCCGAGACCCGGCGCCTGGTCGAGCAGCTGCTGCCCGAGCTGCAGGGGCCGGTGGCGCTGGACGCGCTGGGGCTGGCCGCCGTCACCGCCGACCCGGCCTGCCTGCACCACCTGGGAAGCAACGTCGTGCTCACCCCCAACCCGGCCGAGCTGGCGATCGCGTTGCACGTGAAACCGGAGGAGGTGGACGACGACCCGGCGGGTGCCGCCCAGCGGCTGGCCGAGCAGACCCGCGCCGTGGTCGGCCTGGGCGGGGTGACCAGCTGGATCGCCGCACCCGACGGGCGGCTCTGGGCCGACGAGAGCGGGGGTGCCGGGCTGGGGGTCTCCGGCTCCGGCGACGTGCGCGCCGGGATCGTCGCCGGACTGCTGGCCCGGGGCGCAGAGCCGGCGCAGGCGGCTGTCTGGGCCGCGCACCTGCACGGCCGGGCAGGTGAGCGGCTGGCCGCGACCGTCGGGCAGCTGGGCTTCCTCGCCCGCGAGCTGCCACCGGAGATCCCCCGGGTGATGGCCGAGGTGGACCTCTGAGCTGGCGGCTGGTCCCGACGGCTTCCCTGCGCAACGTCGTGGTCACCCGGCGCGCCGACGACCCGGTGTGATCTGCTGCGCCCAGCAGCGGGAACCGCCCGCGACCTCGGTGAGGAGTGCAGCAACGTGGCTGACAGCTACATCGGAGCCCTCGACTTCGGTGCCCCGGAGATCGACGAGCAGGCGTTCGTCGCCCCCACGGCCGTCGTGGTCGGCAAGGTGAGGATGGGCCCGCGGGCCAGCATCTGGTACGGCGCCATCGCCCGGGCCGACTCGGAGGTCATCGAGATCGGTGCGGACTCCAACGTCCAGGACGGGTCCACCCTGCACAGCGACCCCGGGCACCCGCTGGTGATCGGTCGCGGCGTGACCGTCGGCCACAACGTCGTGCTGCACGGCGCCCGGGTCGACGACCACGTGCTCGTGGGCATGGGCAGCACCGTCCTCAACGGCGCGCACATCGGCTCCGGTTCGATCGTCGCCGCCGGCGCCGTGGTCATGCAGGGCGCGCAGATCCCGCCGAACTCCCTGGTCGCCGGGGTGCCGGCCAAGGTGCGGCGGGAGACCACCGAGGACGACCGCACGGCGATCGAGCTGAACGCGAAGAGCTACACCGACCGGCTCGACCAGCACCGCGCCGTCCGCCGGGTGCAGCAGGCGGGCTGAGCGGATGAGCGCCGAGGAGCTGCGCCGTCAGGTCTCCTGGACCGTCGATGACACCTCAGCGGCCCGGCGGGCCGGCCGGTTCCTCGGCGGGGTCGTCCACCTGGTCTCCGCGCTGGCGACCCTGGGCGCGGACGCCGGGATCGGGGCTCGTCGACCCGGGTGGACCCTGCCGGCCGACCAGGACGACTACCTGGACCTCGGTCCGCTGACCCTGCGAATGCCCGAGTCCGGCCCGTCGGAGCCGGTGCAGGCGACGCGGACCGGGGTCTGGGCGACCCCGGCGGGGAGGCCGGCGCGACGGCTGCCGGTCGAGGCGTGGCGGGTGGTGGCGGCGGTGCCGGGCACCGGCTCGCGCTCGCCCCGCCACCCGGAGGCGGAGTGGACGCTGACCGTCAGCGACGGGTCGGCCCACGGGTCACTGACCGGCGCGTGGCTGGGGCTCGCCTGGCTGGGTCATGTGGCCGGCTGGTCCGAGCCGGTGGCGTCGCCGGGGAGAGCATGACCGCTGGGGCGTTCGAGGAGTTCGTCGCCGAGGAGTCGACGCCGTCCCTCCGCACGGCGTACCTGTTGACCGGTGACGGCCGCGCGGCCGGGGACCTGCTGCAGGAGGCGCTGATCGCCGTCCACCGCCGCTGGGACCGGCTCGCGGACCGGGAGGAGGCGGCGGCCGCCGTCCGGCGGGAGCTGGTGGCCGCGCACCTGGGCCGGCGGTGGAGCCGGTTCGGTGCGGTGCTCGCCGACTCCCGGCTGATGGCCGGCACCACCGGCATCCCCGGCTTCGCCTCGGCGCACCCGGATCCGGTCCCGTCGGACGAGACGGCGGCCGCGCTGGCCCACGTGCTCCCGCGGCAGCGGGCGGCCCTCGCACTCCGGTACGGCACGGACCTGTCGGAGGCGGCAGTCGCCGACGCGCTGGGCGCGCCGGTGGCTGACGTCCGGGCGCGCATCGCCGACGGGCTCGGCCGGCTGGGCGAGCTCCTCGAGGTGGACGGCGCGACCGCGGCGGCCCGGGTGCGCGACCTCGCCGGGCGGGCCCCCGCCGACATCGGCGACGTCCACGGCTGGGTGCTGGACGGCGAGCGGTCACAGCGCCGGCACCGGGCCGGGCTGCTCGCCCTGGCGGGGTTCTTCGTCCTCGTCGTCCTGCTGTTGCTGTTCACCGGACGATGAGGCCCCGCTGCCGGTGAGGCAGCGGAGCCCGACGTCAGTTGCGGATCGAGGCCGTCAGCGGGCAGACGAACGGGTCGCGCTCGCCGAGCCCGACGCGGTTCAGGTACTGGACGACGATCCGGTACGAGCCGACCAGCGACGTCTCGGTGTAGCTGATGCCGTGCTGGGCGCAGTGCGCGCGCACCATCGGCTGCACCTTCTTCAGGTTCGGCCGCGGCATGCTCGGGAAGAGGTGGTGCTCGATCTGGTAGTTCAGGCCGCCCATCATGAAGTCGGTGACCCGGCCGCCCTTGATGTTGCGCGACATGAGCACCTGACGGCGCAGGAAGTCGACCTTCGCGTTCTTCGGGACGATCGGCATGCCCTTGTGGTTGGGCGCGAACGAACCACCCAGCAGCAGACCGAACACCGCCTGCTGGACCAGGATGAACGCCACGGCCAGCAGCGGCGGCATGATCAGGAAGACCGCGGCGACGAAGAGCCCCAGCCGGGCCGCGATGATCGCGATCTCCAGCCGGCGGTGCGGCATCGTCTTCTCGCGGGCCAGGGTGGCCAGGCTGTTGGCGTGCAGGGCCGCGCCCTCGAAGCACAGCAGCGGGAAGAACGCCCAGCCCTGGTGCCGGGTCCACCAGCCACGCAGGCCGCTCATCCGGTCCTCGGCGTCGTCCGGCGTGAAGGCCAGCACCGCGGACTCGATGTCGGGGTCCTTGCCCATCTGGTTCGGGGCGTTGTGGTGCCGGTTGTGCTTCTGCATCCACCAGCCGTAGCCGATGCCGGCGAAACCGCAGGAGAGCACCCGGGCGTTCCACTCGTTGGCCCGGTGCGAGCCGAAGGCCTGCCGGTGGGCGGTGTCGTGGCCCAGGAAGCCGAACTGCGTGCAGACCAGCGAGAAGACGACGGCCAGCCCCAGCTGCCACCAGGAGTCGCCCAGTGCCACGATCGCCACCCAGACCCCGGCGAAGGCGGCCACGGTCAGCGCGATCGACACGACGTAGTACGGGCGGCGGCGGTTCAGCAGCCCGGCGTCCTTCACCTGCTGCGAGAGCTCGGCGTAGACGCTGACCTGACGGTCGCGGGCTCGCTCGGGGCGGGGCGCCCGGGCAGGGAGGGGCGTGGAGCCCTCCAGGGTGGTGGCGGTCATCTGCTCTCTCAGGCTGGGTCCCGGGCTGCTCCGGGCTGTGCCGGTCTGACCGGCGACGACAGGGGACCGCGCTACGTCTGGCTGGAGCACCGCGTAGCGCCGACGGTAGGCGACGGTGCACACCTGTGCCACGCGGGTCCCGGGCCGACGCCGCGACCCCGGCTCCCTGGGGGAGGCTGTCGGGGTGCGTGCGTTGGTGTTCGAGGAGTTCGGTGGCCCGCTGACGGTCCGGTCGGTGCCCGACCCCACCCCCGACCGGGACGGCGTCGTCGTCCGGGTGGGAGCCAGTGGGATCTGCCGCAGCGACTGGCACGGCTGGTCCGGCCACGACCCCGACGTCGTCCTGCCGCACGTGCCCGGCCACGAACTGGCCGGCACCGTGGCCGCGGTCGGTGACCGGGTGCGGACCTGGTCGGTGGGCGACCGGGTCACCGTGCCGTTCGTCTGCGCGTGCGGGCACTGCGGGCCGTGCCGGGACGGGGCCGGGCAGGTCTGCCTGAACCAGACGCAGCCCGGGTTCACGCACTGGGGTTCCCTGGCCGAGTACGTCGCCCTGGACGCCGCCGACGTCAACCTGGTCGCCCTGCCCGACGGCATGCCGTTCGCCACCGCGGCCGGCCTGGGCTGCCGGTTCGCCACCGCCTTCCGGGCCGTCACCGGCGTCGGCCGGGTGCGGCCCGGGGAATGGGTGGCGGTGCACGGCTGCGGCGGGGTCGGGTTGTCCGCGGTCCAGGTCGCGGTGGCGGCCGGGGCCCGGGTGGTGGCCGTCGACGTCGCCCCGGGTGCCCTCGAGCTGGCCCGGGCCTGCGGTGCGGAGCACACCGTGGAGGGCGCCGGCGACGTCCCCGGCGCGATCGCCGAGCTGACCGACGGCGGTGCGCACGTCTCGCTGGACGCGCTCGGCGCCGCCGTGACCTGCCTGAACTCCATCCGCAGCCTCCGCCCGCGGGGGCGGCACGTGCAGGTCGGGCTGCTGCCGCCGGTGCTCGGCCGCCCGGAGATCCCGATGGAGCGGGTGATCGCCGGCGAGCTCGCCCTGCTGGGCAGCCACGGGATGGCGGCGGCCGACTACCCGGCGATGCTCTCGCTGATCACGGCCGGCCGGCTGCACCCGGAGCTGCTGGTCACCCGCGAGCTCGGCCTGGACGACGCCGGTGCCGCCCTGGCGGCGGTGGGCAGCGAGCCGGGGATCGCCGTCGTCACCTCGTTCTGAGGGATCAGCCGGTCGGGTCCGCCGTCGTCTCGACCGCCGTGGTGCCGGTCGGCTCGGAGTCCGTCGTCTCCTCCTCCTGCTCCGTCGTCTCGCTGGTGGGCGACGGGGTCCGGGTCGGCGTCGGGGTCGGGGTCGGCGCGCGGGGGGTGGTCGTGCGGGACGGCGTGCCCACCGGCTCCTCGTCCTCGCCGTCGTCCGGCGGCACCGGGCTGGTCGGCACGACCGGGACGGGCGTCTCCGGCTCCGTGGGCGTCGGCGTGCCCGTGGGCACGTCGCTGGGCAGCGCGGAGTTGGGCACGTCCACCGTCTGCCCGTTGGGGAGCGTGACCGGCGTGGTCCCGCTGTCCTGGCTGGGCAGGAAGAGGTTGAGCACGAACAGCACCACGAACAGGCCCCCGAGCACCACGGTGGAGGTGCGGGCCCGCCCGATGTGCGAGGGCACCCGCTGGTGCCAGGTCGGCGAGCGCCGGGTGGCCGGGGCGGCGACCGCGGACGGTTGTTCCGGGGCGGCCTGTGGCAGGACCTTGGTGGGCTGGTCGTCCGGCGACGTGCTCATGCGGCCCCTCCGGTGCGTGCCCGGTCCTCGGCCAGCGCCTCGTCCTGGATGCTCACGCCGTCCTGCACGTTGGTGGCGCGGAGCGACACGCCCTCCCGGGACAGCGCCAGCGCCACCCGGGCACGGAGGTCGCGGCCCACGTCGAACTGCTTGCCCGGCAGCGTGCGGGCGACGACCCGCAGGTTGACCTCGTCCAGACCGAGGCTCTCCACGCCCATCACGGTGGGCTCGTCGAGCAGCAGCTTGTGCAGCCGCGGGTCGGCGAAGGCGCGTTGGCCGACCTCCCGCAGCACCTCCTGCACCCGGGTGACGTCCGCGGTCGCGGGCACCGGCACGTCGACGACGGCCCGGGCCCAGTCGCGCGAGAGGTTGGTGACCTTGACGATCTGGCCGTTGGGCACGATCACCACCTCACCGTCGACCGAGCGCACCCGGGTGATCCGCAGGGTGACGTCCTCGACCGTCCCAGATGCGGGCTCCATGCCACCGACCACCTGGATGGAGACGACGTCGCCGAAGCCGTACTGCCGCTCGGTGATCAGGAAGAAGCCGGCCAGCACGTCGCCGACGACCCGCTGGGCGCCGAAGCCCAGCCCGACGCCGAGCACGGTGGCCGGGGCGACCAGGCCGGTGACCGGGAGCCCCAGCCGGTCGAGGGCGAAGATGACCGCGATCGACCAGATCAGCACGATCGCCGCCCAGGTCAGCACCTGGGTCAGCGAGTGCCGGTGCTTGGCCGCCTCGGAGCGCACGAGGGCGTCGGAGTCGGTCGCAGCGGCGTCGATCCGGTCGGTGATCCGGTTCCCGGCCCAGCTGACCAGCCGGGCCACCAGCAGCGCGCCCAGCACGATCAGGAGCGCGTCGAGGGCGGGTCCACGGAGCCAGTAGAAGAAGTCGGTGACCGGGCCGGCGGCGAGCACGTTCATCACCCCCAGTGTGGCCGGTGGACCTGTGCGTGGGGTGCGCGGGTGGTGTGTGCGGGGTGGGTGGGGCCGCTGGTGCCCGCGCCACGGACTTGCATCCGGGCCCGGAGGCAAGGACGGTGGTCCGTACAACGAGCTGGCCCCGAGCGTGGGGCAGCTCGCTCGACCTGCGCGCCGACCCGAAGGGAGGGGCGCCGATCAGGCGCCACGCCACGTGACGAACCCACCGAACAACCCACCCGGGCAGCCGTCGTCCGGCTCCACCCGCAGCGGCGAGGCCCCGGGCGCCGACCAGGCACCGGCTGCCGACCAGGCCCCGGGCGTCGACGACGCCGGCACGACCGGCCAGACGATCGACGACGTGCTCGACCCCGACGTCCCCAGCCACACCCACCCGGCGATCGCCCAGCCGCCGAGCCAGGAGCACGAGCGCCGCCCGAAGCTGGACCGCACGGTCTTCGGCATCGCCGCCGTCGTCACGCTGGCCTTCCTCGCCTGGGGCTTCCTCAGCCCCACCGGCCTGGGCTCGGCCAGCGGCAGCGCGCTCGGCTGGATCGAGGGCAACCTCGGCTGGTTCTTCGTGCTCCTCGCCTCCGCCGTGGTGATCTTCGTGCTGTGGATCGCCGCCAGCGCCTACGGCCGCATCCCCCTCGGTGGGGACGGCGAACGGCCGGAGTTCCGGACGATCAGCTGGATCGCGATGATGTTCAGCGCCGGGATGGGCATCGGGCTGATGTTCTTCGGCGTCTCCGAGCCGCTGTCGCACTACGTGTCGCCGCCGCCGGGCACCGTCGCGGGCGAGACCGACGCAGCCGTGACCACCGCGCTGGCCACCACCCTGTTCCATTGGACCCTGCACCCGTGGGCGCTGTACGCCCTGGTCGGGCTGGCGGTCGCCTACGGCACCTACCGCCGGGGCCGGGGCCAGCTGCTCTCCTCGGCGTTCACCTCGCTGTTCGGCCGCGGCGTCGCCGAGGGGCCGGCCGGCAAGGTGATCGACGTCCTGGCCATCTTCGCGACGTTGTTCGGCACCGCCGCCTCCCTCGGGCTCGGCGCCCTGCAGATCGGCAGCGGGCTGGAGATCCTCGGCTGGCTCGGCCCGGTGGGCAACGCGGCCACGGTCGGCATCATCGCGGTGCTGACCGCGGCGTTCGTGGCGTCGGCGTTCTCCGGCATCGCCCGCGGCATCCAGTGGCTGTCCAACATCAACGTCGTCCTGGCGTTCGTGCTGGCGCTGTTCGTCTTCGTGGTGGGCCCCACGGTGCTCATCCTCAACCTGGTGCCGACCGCGCTCGGCTCCTACCTGGCCGACCTCCCCGAGCTGGCCGCCCGCACGAACGCCTCGGGCGGCGACCTCGTGGCGGAGTGGCTGTCCGGCTGGACGGTCTTCTACTGGGCCTGGTGGATCTCCTGGACGCCGTTCGTCGGCGTCTTCCTCGCCCGGATCAGCCGGGGCCGCACGATCCGCGAGTTCATCACCGGCGTGCTGCTCGTGCCCAGCGTCGTGACGCTGCTCTGGTTCGCGGTCTTCGGCGGTGCCGGGATCGACGCCCAGCGGTCGGGCCAGGACCTCGCCGGGCAGGCGACGGCGGAGGGTCAGCTCTTCGGGCTGCTCCAGGAGCTGCCGTTCGCCACGGTCACCAGCGTCATCGTGATGCTGCTGGTCGGGATCTTCTTCGTCACCGGCGCCGACTCGGCGTCGATCGTGATGGCGTCGCTCTCCGAGCGCGGCACCCGTGAGCCGACCTCGAAGATGGTCGTCTTCTGGGGGCTGCTGACCGGTGGGGTCGCTGCCGTGATGCTGCTGGTCGGCGGCGACGAGGCGCTGCAGGGGCTGCGGAACCTGACGATCATCGCCGCGCTGCCGTTCGCGGTGGTGATGATCGGGCTGGCGGTCGCGCTGACCAAGGACCTGCGCTCGGACCCGATGGTGCTGCGCCGCGCGTACGCCAGCGAGGC
>NZ_JPMX01000044.1:0-74890 GCF_000761485.1 Modestobacter caceresii | reverse complement strand
CCCCCCGCCGGTGCACTCCGGCGGGTCGCCACCGCAGCCCCATGATCGTCCGCGCATCCACCGGTTGAGGGGCTGTCCACAGATCCTGCGCGTGGTGGGAGTTGCGGGCTCCTGGCTCGGATGCTGCGGGGGTGGACTTTGCGCTCTACCGCACGATCGCCGCGCAGGGTGGCGTCTTCACCACCGCCCAGGCCCGGGAGAGCCACTCCGAGTGGGAGATCCGGGTGCTGGTGGCCGCAGGGCGGTGGCGGCGGTCGCCGTGGCGGGGCGTGCTGGTGGACGGCGACCTGCCCGACTCCCCGGCGCTCCACGTCCGGGCTGCGGCGCTGGCGGTCGGACCCGACCTGGTCGCCTGCTCCAGCACGGCGGCCGCGCTCTGGGGGTTCGACGTCCTCGGCCCGGAGACGCTGCACTTCCTCGGTCCGCCGCAGCTGGCCAACCGCAGCCGGCCGGGCATCCAGGTCCACCCCTCGAGCCTCGGCACGGACGACGCGGTCCTCGTGGACGGCGTCTGGGTGACCCCGGCGGCGCGTACCGCCTGCGACGTCGTCCGGCTGACCGCACCGATCCACGGGCTGGCCACCCTCGACGCGGCACTGCGCGCCCGAGCGTGCACCCGTGACGAGCTGGTCGCCGCCGCGGCGGCCCAGTCCGGGCTGCGTGGGGTCGTGCGGCTGCGGGAGCTGGTGCAGCTCGCGGACCACCGGGCAGAGTCGCCGATGGAGTCCCGGATGCGGTGGCGCTTCGTCGCCGGCGGACTGCCCGCACCCGACCTGCAGATCGAGGTGCCGGTCGACGGGATGCGCCGCCACCTGGACACCGGCTGGCGGCAGCAGCGAGTGGGCGCCGAGTACGACGGGCTCGTCGCCCACGGCTCGCGGGAGCAACTGCGGTCCGACCGCCACCGCGCCAACCAGCTGACGCAGACCCGGTGGACGCTGCTGCACTTCACCGACGTCGACGTCTACCGCCGTCCCCACCAGATGATCATCACCGTGGCGAGGGCGCTCAGGTTGCCCTGCCCGTGACGATCATGGAGCCAGCGGGCCGACACGCCGACCTGACGAGGCGTGTCGCCCCGCCAGTTCCATGATCGTCCGCGCAGGCGGGTGGGGAGGCGGCGAGGTCAGCGGAGGCGGCGAACCGGGACCACCATCGGCGTGCCGGTCACCGGGTCGGGCACCACCCGGGCCTCCAGCTCGAAGACGTCGGCCAGCAGCTGCTCGGTGAGCACCTCCTGCGGGGTCCCGGAGGCGACCAGGACGCCGCCCTTCATCGCGACCAGCCGCTTCGCGTACCGGGCGGCCAGGTTGAGGTCGTGCAGCACGACCACCACGGTGCGGCCCTTCTCCGCGTGCAGCCGGCCCACCAGCTCCAGCACGTCGACCTGGTGGGCGAGGTCGAGGTAGGTGGTCGGCTCGTCGAGCAGCAGCAGGTCGGTGCCCTGGGCCAGCGCCATGGAGATCCAGGCTCGCTGGCGCTGCCCGCCGGACAGCGCGTCGACCGGGGAGTCGGCGAGGTCGGCCATGTCCGTCCAGCTCAGTGCCTCGGTGACCACGGCCTCGTCGTCGGAGGACCACTGGCGCAGCCAGCTCTGGTGCGGGTGCCGCCCCCGGGCGACCAGGTCGGCCACGGTGAGCCCCTCGGGTGCCAGCGGCGTCTGCGGCAGCAGCCCCAGCACCTTGGCGACCTCGCGGGTCGAGGTGGCGCCGATCGCCCGACCGTCGAGCAGGACGGTGCCGGACGTCGGGCGCAGCAACCTGCCCAGCGCCTTCAGCACGGTGGACTTGCCGCACCCGTTGGGGCCGACGATCGCGGTGAACGACCCGTCGAGGAGCTGCAGGTCCAGGCCGTCGACGACGACCTTGTCGCCGTAGGCGAGCCGGACGCCCTCGGCGGCCAGCCGCACCGACGGGGGCCGCTCGACACCGGCGGCGGAGGAGGTGCGGTGCTCGGTCACGGTCACAGGGTGGATCGCCGCCTTCCGCGGACGAGGAGCCAGAGCAGGTACGGGGCGCCGACGATCGCGGTGATCACGCCGACCGGGAACGACTCGGGCACCGCGGTGCGGGCGACCAGGTCGCTGCTGACCAGCAACAGTGCGCCCAGCAGGGCGGAGGTGACCAGCGGTGGGCGTGACCCGCCGGTCAGCCGGACGGCGATCTGGGGGACGACGAGGGCGACGAACTGGATCGGCCCGGCCGCGGAGACGGCGAACGCGGCCAGGCAGACCGCGACCACGACGACGACGCCCTGGGCCAGGGGGACCCGCACCCCCAGCGCCCGCGCCGTCTCGTCCCCGAACTGCAGGACGCCGAGCACCCGGCTCAGCGCCAGGGCGGCGGGGAGCAGCACCAGCAGCGCCAGGGCCAGGGGCAGCGCCTGCTCCCAGCCCCGTCCGTTCAGCGACCCGGTGATCCACACGTTGGCGGCGGCGGCGTCCCAGATGGCACTGCGGGTGAGCAGGTAGTTGACGATCGCGTGGGCCATCGCGGACAACCCGATGCCGATGAGCACCAGCCGGTAGCCGTCGACCCCCGACCGCCAGGCGAGCCCGAAGACCAGGAAGGCCACGACCATGCCGCCGAGCAGGGCCGCGGCCGGGACGCCGATCCCGCCGAGCAGCCCGGCCGCGGTGGTGCCGGTGCCGCCCAGCACGATCACGCTCACCGCGCCGATCGCCGCCCCACCGGTGACGCCCAGGATGTCGGGGCTGGCGAGCGGGTTGCGGGCGAAGGTCTGGATGAGCGCGCCGGACAGGCCGAGGGCCACCCCGACGAGCACGGCCACCGCGATCCGCGGTGCGCGCAGCTCGAACACGATCAACCGCTGGGTCTCGTCGCCCAGCCCGACCAGCGTGCCGAGCACGTCGAGCACGCCGATCGGGTAGTCGCCGCGGCCGAGGCTGGCCGCGGCGGCCAGCACCAGCACCGAGAAGACCGCGATCGGCACCAGCACGTCGCGCAGCCGGTAGGTGGTGGAGACGGGGCCGATCCGCAGCGGCCGGCGAGGCCGCGACCTGGGGGCGGTGGCCCGGGTGGGCGCCGTGGTGGTCACAGCTGCACCAGCCGGCGGCGGCGGATCAGCGCGATGAAGAACGGCGCACCGACGACGGCGAGCACGATGCCGACCTGCAGCTCACCCGGCCGGGCCAGCACCCGGCCCAGGACGTCGGCGAGCAGCAGGAAGACCACGCCCAGCAGTGCCGAGTACGGGATCAGCCAGCGGTGGTCGGGGCCGGTGATCGCCCGGGCGACGTGCGGCACCACCAGTCCGACGAAGGCGATCGGGCCGCACGCGGCGGTGGCGGCCCCGGTGAGCAGGGTGATCGCGGCGAGCCCGACCACGCGGGCCAGCCAGACCCGCTGGCCCAGCCCCCGGGCGACGTCCTCCCCGAGGCCCAGCAGGTTCAGGGCGGGCGCGTTCACCAGGGCGAGCGCCAGACCGACCACGATGAACGGGGCGACCTGGGTGACGACCTCGACGTCCCGCCCGGCCAGTGCGCCGACGACCCAGAACCGGTAGGCGTCCAGCGCCGTCGTCTCGCGGATGGTGATCGCCTGCACCAGGGCGTAGAGCAGGTAGGTGATCGCCGCCCCCGCGAGGGCCAGGCTCACCGGGCTCGGCGCCCCGCGGCCGGCCGAGCCGATCAGGAAGACCGCCACGCTGCCCAGCAGTGCGCCGGCGAAGGCGAACCAGACGTACCCGCCGGCCGTGGTGATGCCGAGCAGCCAGATCGAGAGGACGACGGCGAACGAGGCGCCGGCGGTGACGCCGAGCAGGCCGGGGTCGCCCAGCGGGTTGCGGGTGTGGCCCTGCATGAGTGCCCCGGAGACGGCCAGGGCCGAGCCGGCGAGCACGCCGAGCAGGGTCCGCGGCACCCGCAGCTCGCGGATGATCACCGTCTCGTCGCCGGGGGTGCTCGGGTCGATCAGCGCCTGCCACACGGTGCCCAGGCCGATCGGTCTGGTGCCGACGGCGATGCTCAGCGCGCAGACCGCGACCACGACGGCCAGCAACAACCACAGCCCCAGGACCCGCGGGGCCACGCCCCGCAGCAGACCCCGGCTCGGCGGGGGGCTCACCTCCCCGGCAGGCCGGGTCGCCGTGCGTTGCACCACGAGCGACTCCTGGGGACGGCGGGCAGGCCGGGTCGCCGGCCGAGCAGGTGAGGCTCACCTTACCCAGCGTTGGCCCACCTCGGCACCGTCGCCCGTCGCGGCCCGTCCCGAGGCTCGCGAGGGGTGCGGAGGACGGGGTCCTTCAGCAGCGGGGAGCGAGGCCCGTGACGACGAGGTCGGCGAGCTCCCGGTAGGCGGCGGCGTCGTCCAGGCCGGTGGTGGCCGTGACCTCTCCGCGGTGGATGGCGCTCATCACCGAGGCCACCGCGACGCCCACGAACGAGGCGTGCACCGGCCGAACGGTGCCGGCGGTGACGCCCTCGCCGACCAGTTGCTGGACGCGGGCGGCGGCGGAGGAGGTGTTGCGCTGGTAGATCTCCCGGGCCGGGGCGAAGGCGGCGAGGTCGGCGAAGAACGCGGGGGAGGCCGGCTGCAGCTGCTCGGCGACCGTGAGGAGGTAGGCGGTGATCCGCTCCCGGTGGTCGTCCGGCGCGGCGGCCTGCTGCTCCACCGCCGTCGTCGCACGCTGGAAGAACCGCTTCACCACGGCGACCACCAGCTGTTCCTTGCTCGCAGCCAGCCCGTAGAGGGTGCTCTTGGAGCAGCGCAGCCGGCGGGCCAGTTCGTCGAGGGTGAAGGTGGCGAACCCCTCGGCCAGGAAGACCGCGACCAGCTCGTCCAGCAGCTCCTCGCGGCGCACCCGGGTGCGGGTGCTGCGGTTCTCCAGCGACGTCATCGGGCCCTCCTCGGGAGTGCCGGACAGTAACAACGCACTGCGGTTGAGTACGGAGTCCAGTACTGCGTACCGTCCGGGAGTACTGCAACCCGGTCGGGACGGCGTCGTCCCGGCCCGCCTGGAGGTGCACCGTGCCCGTCCGTCGCCTGGTCCCCACGCAGGAGGCCGCCGACCTGCTCGACCTCACCCGGCAGCTGGCCCGGGACGAGCTCGCGCCCCGGGCCGCCGCGGCGGAGGCGGCCGAGGAGTTCCCCCGCGACGTCTTCCGCACCCTGGGCCGGGCCGGGCTGCTGGGCCTGCCCTACGCCGAGGAGCTGGGCGGCGGGGGGCAGCCCTACGAGGTGTACCTGCAGGTGCTGGAGGAGATCGCGGCCGCCTGGGCCAGCGTCGGCGTGGGCGTGAGCGTGCACGGGCTGTCCTGCTTCGGGCTCGCCACCCGGGGCACGCCCGAGCAGCAGCAGTGGCTGCCGGAGATGCTGGGCGGCGAACTGCTCGGCGCCTACTGCCTCTCCGAGCCGCACGCCGGGTCCGACCCGGCGGCGATGCGCACCCGGGCCGTGCGGGACGGCGACTCGTACGTGCTCACCGGCGAGAAGGCCTGGACCACCCACGGCGGGCACGCGGACTTCTACAAGGTCATGGCCCGCCCCTCCGACGACGGCGCGCGCGGCATCTCCTGCTTCCTCGTGCCCGCCGACAGCGACGGGCTGTCCGCCGACACCGCCGAGCGCAAGATGGGGCTGACCGGCTCGACCACGGCGACCATGCGGTTCGAGGGCGTGCGCATCGACGCCGACCGCCGGCTGGGCGAGGAGGGCGAGGGGCTGTCGATCGCCCTCGCCGGGCTGGACGCCGGCCGGCTCGGGATCGCCGCCGTCGCCACCGGCCTGGCCCAGGGCGCGCTGGACGACGCGGTCGCCTACGCCCAGGAACGGGAGACCTTCGGCAAGCCGATCATCGAGCACCAGGGCCTGGGCTTCCTGCTCGCCGACATGGCCGCCGCCGTCGAGACCGCGCGGGCGACGTACCTGTCCGCGGCCCGGCTGCGCGACGCCGGCCAGCCCTACGGCCAGCAGGCCTCGATCGCCAAGCTGGTGGCCACGGACAACGCGATGAAGGTGACCACCGACGCCGTCCAGGTGCTGGGCGGGTACGGCTACACCCGCGACTTCCCGGTCGAGCGGTACATGCGCGAGGCCAAGGTCATGCAGATCTTCGAGGGCACCAACCAGATCCAGCGCCTGGTGATCAGCCGCGCCCTGGCCCGCGGCGGCGCCCCCACCACCACCGTCGTCCCCCAGGGGCCTCGCCTCGTCGAGTGACAGTCGAGCGGGCATCCGCCCGCCGGGAAGCCCGCTCAGCTGGCACTCGGCGTCGAGCGGGGCCGGGTGGGGCCAGAATCCCGACTTTGGCCCCACGCGACCACCGAAATGGCCATTCTGGTGGTCGGGGGGCGGGCCTACGCTGCCGGGCATGTGTCGGAACATCCACGTCCTGCACAACCTGGAGCCCGCCACCACCTCCGACGAGGTCCGGGCGGCGGCGCTGCAGTACGTGCGCAAGGTGAGCGGGTCGACCAAGCCGTCGCAGGCCAACCAGGCGGCGTTCGACCGGGCGGTCGAGGAGATCGCGCACGCGACCGAGCACCTGCTCGCCGACCTGGTCACCACCGCCCCGCCCAAGGACCGCGAGGTGCTCGCCGCGCAGGCCCGCGAGCGCGCCGCCGCCCGCTACGGCCGCTAGACCAGGAAGCGGTAGGCGGTCGTGCCGGGGGCGAGGTGCTGGATCTTGAGCGGGCCCGCCTCGATCCGAGCCAGCAGCGGCGCCAGGCCCGCGACGCTGCCCAGCTCGATGCCGGTCAGCGCCGCCCCGGTCTCCCGGTTGTCCCGCTTGACGTACTCGAACAGCACGATGTCGTCGTCCGGGCCGAGCACCTCGTCCAGGAACCGGCGCAGCGCCCCCGGCTCCTGCGGGAACTCGACCAGAAAGTAGTGCTTGAGCCCGCGGTGCACCAGTGACCGCTCGACCACCTCGGCGTACCGGCTGACGTCGTTGTTGCCGCCCGAGAGCAGGACGACGACGGTCTGGCCGGGCTCGACGAGCACCGAACCGCCGGTCAGCGCGGCGCTGGCCAGGGCGCCGGCGGGCTCGGCGATCACCCCGTCGACCTGGTAGAGGTCGAGCATCTCGGTGCAGACCTGCCCCTCGGGCACCGTCACCAGCTCCGCACCCGAGTCGCGCACCAGCGGGAACGTCACGTCACCGGCCCGGCGCACCGACGCGCCGTCGACGAAGGTGTCGATCTCGGCCAGCTCCACCGGCCGGCCCGCGGCCAGTGCCGCGGCCATGTTCGCCGCCCCGGCAGGTTCGACCCCCACCAGCCGGACGCCGGGCGCGTGCTCGCGCAGCCAGGTGCCGCAGCCGGCCAGCAGCCCGCCGCCACCGACCGGCAGGACGACGACGTCCGGCGGGCTGTCCAGCTGTTCGAGCAGTTCCAGGGCGACGGTGGCCTGGCCCGCGACGGTCGACAGCGCGTCGAAGGCGGGCACCAGGGTCGCCCCGGTCATCGTGGCGTGCTCGGTCGCGGCGGCCGCTGCGTCGTCGTAGGTGTCGCCGTGGACGACGAGCTCGACCATGTCCCCGCCGAGCGCGGCGATCCGCTGCCGCTTCTGCCGCGGCGTCGTCCCGGGCACGAAGACCCGGCCCCGGACGCCGAGCACCCGGCAGGCGTAGGCGACGCCCTGGCCGTGGTTGCCGGCGCTGGCGGTGACCGCACCGGCGGCCCGCCCGGCGGCGTCCAGCTGGCTGATCGTGTTGTAGGCGCCGCGCACCTTGTACGAGCGGCCCACCTGAAGGTCCTCGCGCTTGACCCACACGGCGGCGCCGGTGAGCTCGGAGAGCCGGGCGTTGCGCTGCAGCGGCGTCCGCTCGGCGACGCCGGCCAGCCGGCTGGCGGCGGCGGTGACCTCGGCGGAGAAGGCGGTGCGGAGGGAGGTCACCCCGCCATCCTCCCCGACGCCGGGTGGACGCCCGCTCAGATGCCCCGGTACGGGCCGCGGGTCGCCTCCTTGTCCGGGACGGGCGCGAACACGTTGCCGGTGGTCGGCGGCACCTCGTCGCTGCCCATGCTGAACATCTTGAGCAGCGGGGCGACCAGGGCGTCGTACACCGCGGGGAAGAGCCGGAACCCGGCGATGATGATCGGGTTGGCGATGCCGGACTGCTTGAGCCGGCGGGGGTTCGCCACCCGGGCCAGCACGTCCCGGGCGATCCGCTCCGGGGTGTAGACCGGCTGCGGAGGGTGGGCGCTGTTGCCCAGCACGGTGGCGGCCTGTTCGTAGATCGGCGTCGACACCCCGCCGGGGGCGACCGCGGAGACGTGCACGTCGGGAAGGTCGCGCAGCTCCTGCTGCAGCGTCCGGATGAGGCCGAGCTGGCCCCACTTGGCGGTGACGTAGGCGCTCATGGTCGGGGTGGTGATCGAGGCGAGCAGCGAGCTGACCACGACGAGCGAGCCCCGGCGTTGCGCGCGGAACACCGGCACCACCGCCTGGAAGAGGTGGAAGGTGCCCTGCACAGCGGTGTCGACCACCCGTTGGAACACCTCGGGGTCCATGTCCTCGATCCGGCCGTAGGCCATCACGGTGGCGGAGTGGACGACGACGTCCAGCCGGCCGAAGGTGCCCGTCGCCCGGTCGACGGCGGCCTGCACCGCGTCGGCGTCCAGGACGTCGGCGGGGCAGACGTGCACCGCGCTCGCCCCGGCGTCCCGGCACTCGGCGGCGGCCCGGTCGAGGGCCTCGGCGCTGCGGGACACCAGCACGAGGGAGGCGCCGCGCCGGGCGAACCCGATCGCGCTGGCCCGGCCGATACCGCTGGAGCCGCCGGTGACGAGCACGACCTCCCTCACCTCGCGGGCGGAATAGACGTCGTCAGCCGGGGTCTGCGCGGTCACGCCGGGGGGGCTACCCGACGCAGCGCCCCGGCACGCCTGTTGCGCGCAACAGAGAGGACGGGCAGCCGGGTGCGCCGCTAGCGTCGGCCCCCACCGACCCGAGAGGGGCACCCGTGTTCGACAAGGTCCTGGTCGCCAACCGCGGTGAGATCGCGGTGCGCGCCTTCCGCGCCGCCTACGAGCTGGGCGCGGGGACGGTCGCGGTCTTCCCGCACGAGGACCGGAACTCCGTCCACCGGCTGAAGGCCGATGAGAGCTATGAGATCGGCGAGCCCGGCCACCCGGTGCGGGCCTACCTCGATGTCGCCGAGATCGTCCGGGCCGCCCAGCGGGCCGGTGCCGACGCCGTCTACCCCGGCTACGGCTTCCTGTCGGAGAACCCCGACCTGGCCGAGGCCTGCGCGCGGGCCGGGATCACCTTCGTCGGCCCGAGCGCCGCCGTCCTGGAGCTGACCGGGGACAAGTCCCGGGCGATCGCCGCGGCCCGGGAGGCCGGGCTGCCGGTGCTGCAGGGCACCGACCCCAGCGACGACGTCGACACCCTGCTGGCCGCCGCGGACGCGATCGAGGGCCCGGTCTTCGTCAAGGCCGTCGCCGGTGGTGGCGGGCGTGGCATGCGCCGGGTCGAGCAGCGCGACCAGCTGCGCAGCGCGATCGAGGCGGCGATGCGGGAGGCGGAGTCGGCGTTCGGGGACGCGACGGTCTTCCTCGAGCAGGCGGTGATCGACCCCCGGCACATCGAGGTGCAGATCCTGGCCGACGGACAGGGGAACGTCATCCACCTGTACGAGCGCGACTGCTCGGTGCAGCGCCGGCACCAGAAGGTCATCGAGATCGCCCCGGCGCCGAACCTGGACCCGGCCCTGCGCGAGCGGATCTGTGCCGACGCCGTCGCCTTCGCCCGGCAGATCGGCTACAGCTGCGCGGGCACGGTGGAGTTCCTGGTCGATCGCGAGGGCCGGCACGTCTTCATCGAGATGAACCCGCGGATCCAGGTCGAGCACACGGTCACCGAGGAGGTCACCGACGTCGACCTGGTGGGCAGCCAGCTGCGCATCGCGGCCGGGGAGACCCTCGCCGACCTGGGGCTGACCCAGGAGTCGATCGTGCTCCGCGGGGCGGCGCTGCAGACCCGGATCACCACCGAGGACCCGGCCAACGGCTTCCGCCCGGACACCGGCCGGATCACCGCCTACCGCTCGCCCGGCGGCGCCGGCGTGCGGCTGGACGGCGCCGCCACCCTGGGCGCCGAGGTGGGCGCGCACTTCGACTCGATGCTGGTCAAGCTCACCTGCCGCGGCCGCACCTGGGACATCGCGGTGGTCCGGGCCCGCCGGGCGGTGGCGGAGTTCCGGATCCGCGGTGTGTCGACCAACATCCCGTTCCTGCAGGCGGTGCTGGACGACCCGGACTTCCAGGCCGGCCGGGTGACGACGTCGTTCATCGAGGAGCGGCCCGAGCTGCTCACCGCCCGCAGCTCCGCCGACCGCGGCACCAAGATGCTCACCTACCTGGCCGACGTCACGGTCAACGCCCCGCACGGTGAGCGCCCGCACCTGGTCGACCCGGTGCAGAAGCTCCCGCGGCTGGACCTGGCGCTGCACCCGCTGGACGGCTCCCGGGACCGGCTGCGCGAGCTGGGGCCCGAGCGGTTCGCCGCGGACCTGCGCGCGCAGAAGGCCCTCGCCGTCACCGACACCACCTTCCGGGACGCGCACCAGTCGCTGCTGGCCACCCGGGTGCGCACCAAGGACCTGCTGGCCGTGGCCGGACACGTGGCGCGGGCGACCCCGCAGCTGCTGTCGATCGAGGCCTGGGGCGGGGCGACCTACGACGTCGCGCTGCGGTTCCTGCACGAGGACCCGTGGGAGCGGCTGGCGGCGCTGCGCGAGGCGGTGCCCAACATCTGCCTGCAGATGCTGCTGCGCGGCCGCAACACCGTCGGCTACACCCCCTACCCGGAGCAGGTGACGACGACGTTCGTCGCCGAGGCGGCGCGCACCGGGATCGACGTCTTCCGGGTGTTCGACGCGCTCAACGACGTCAGTCAGATGCGCCCGGCGATCGACGCCGTCCGGGAGACCGGGACGGCGATCGCCGAGGTCGCGCTCTGCTACACCGCCGACCTGTCGGACCCTGCTGAGCGGCTGTACGACCTCGACTACTACCTGCGCCTCGCCGAGCAGATCGTCGAGGCCGGGGCGCACGTGCTGGCGATCAAGGACATGGCCGGGCTGCTCCGCCCGCCGGCGGCGGCCACCCTCGTCACCGCGCTGCGCGAGCGGTTCGACCTGCCGGTGCACCTGCACACCCACGACACCCCCGGCGGGCAGCTGGCCACGCTGATGGCGGCCTGGCAGGCCGGGGTGGACGCGGTGGACGGCGCCAGCGCGGCGCTGGCCGGGACGACGTCGCAGCCGGCGCTGAGCAGCATCGTCGCCGCCACCGACCACACCGAGCGGGCCACCGGCCTGGACCTGACCGCGGTCAACGACCTGGAGCCGTACTGGGAGTCGGTGCGCCGGGTCTACGCGCCGTTCGAGTCCGGGCTGCCGGCCCCGACCGGGCGGGTCTACACCCACGAGATCCCCGGCGGGCAGCTGTCCAACCTGCGCCAGCAGGCGATCGCCCTCGGGCTGGGGCAGCGGTTCGAGGAGGTCGAGGCGATGTACGCCGCGGCCGACCGGCTGCTCGGCCGGCTGGTGAAGGTCACGCCGTCGTCGAAGGTGGTCGGCGACCTGGCGCTGCAGCTGGTCGGTGCGGGGGTGGACGTCGAGGAGTTCGCGACCGACCCGGGGCGCTTCGACCTGCCCGACTCGGTGGTCGGGTTCCTGCGCGGCGAGCTGGGCGACCCGCCCGGTGGCTGGCCGGAGCCGTTCCGCTCACGCGCCCTGGAGGGACGGCGCCCGGCCGAGCCGCCGGCGGAGCTCTCGGACGACGACCTCGACGGCCTGGCGAAGGAACCGCGGCCGACGCTGAACCGGCTGCTGTTCCCCGGCCCGACCAAGGAGTTCACCGAGCACCGGGACGCCTACGGGGACACCTCGGTGCTGCCCAGCAAGGAGTTCCTCTACGGCCTGCGTCAGGGGGTCGAGCACTCGGTCGACCTGGAGCCCGGCGTCCGGCTGCTCATCGCGATCGAGGCGATCTCCGACGCCGACGAGCGGGGGATGCGCACGGTGATGTGCACGCTCAACGGCCAGCTCCGGCCGGTGTCGGTGCGGGACCGGTCCGTCATGTCCGACGTCCAGCCCACCGAGAAGGCCGACCGCAGCGACCCGGGCCAGGTGGCCGCACCGTTCGCCGGGGTGGTCAGCCTGTCCGTCGCCGAGGGCGACACGGTGGAGGCGGGCGCGCAGCTGGCCACCATCGAGGCGATGAAGATGGAGGCCGCGATCACCGCGCCGCGGGCCGACACGGTCTCCCGGGTGGCGATCAGCGCCGTCCAGCAGGTGGAGGGCGGCGACCTGCTCGTCGTCCTGGGTTAGGCCCCGTCCAGAGGCTCGCCCCGAGCTCGCGAGGGGTGAGGAGGACGGGGTCCTTCTTCAGCGGGCGGTCCAGCCGCCGTCCGCGGTCAGGGTGTGGCCGGTGACCAGCGAGGCGGCGGGGGAGGCGAGGAAGGCCACCGCGGTGGCGACCTCCTCCGGCCGGCCGATCCGGTGCAGCGCGGCGATCCGGTCGACGACGTCGGCCCGGAACGCCGGGTCGGACAGTGCCGGCTCGGTGCCCGGCGTCTCGATGAAGGTCGGCGCCACCGCGTTGACCCGGATGCCCAGCTCGCCCCACTCGACGGACAGGCACCGGGTCAGGTGGATGACGGCGGCCTTGGCGGTGCAGTAGGCGGACTCGCCGGGCAGCGCGACCAACCCGGCCTGCGAGGCGACGTTGACGATGGCCCCGCCGCCGGCCCGGGCCATGTGCCGGGCGGCGTGCTGGGCGAGGAAGAACGTCGAGCGGGTGTTGCGGGACCAGACGGCGTCGAAGTCCGCCTCGGTCAGCTCCAGCGCCGAGGCCATCACCCCGCCGCCGGCGTTGTTGACCAGCACGTCGACCGACCCGAGCTCGTCGACCACCCGGTCGATCGCCGCCCGGCTCTGGTCCAGGTCGGTGACGTCCATCGGGACGGCGACCACCCGGCGTCCGAGCGCGGCGATCTCCCCGGTGAGCCCGCCGTCGGACGCGACGTCCCGGAGCCCCAGACCGACGTCGGCGCCGGCCGACGCGAGCTCCAGGGCGATCGCCCGGCCGATGCCCCGCGCTGCCCCGGTGACCACCGCGACCTTGCCTCGAGAGCTCCGGGGTCCGCCAATTTCGGTCCTCCTGGTGGTCCGTGCCGCCGCACGGTCGTCCGGCGGGCAGGCCGGTTCCGCCGGACGGGTCGTCCGGCGGATTCCGCGCCGTCACATCGGCAGGGTAGGAACAGCGCGTGACGTCCCCGTCCCGCACCTCGAGCCGAGCCTCCCGAACCGGTCACCTGCTCGCCCAGCTGTCCACCCCGGCCCGCCGGTTCCTGCAGACCGAGGCGTCCAGCGCGGCGCTGCTCGTCGTCGGCACCCTGCTCGCGCTGCTGTGGGCCAACTCCCCGTGGGGCGACTCCTACGAGCGGGTGTGGCACACCGAGCTCAGCCTGGAACTGGGCTCCATGGCCGTCGCCATGGACCTGCGGCACTGGGTCAACGACGGCCTGATGGTGTTCTTCTTCTTCCTCATCGGCATGGAGGTGCGCCGCGAGCTGTCGATGGGGGAGCTGACCCAGCGCAGCCGGCTCTCGGTGCCGGCGCTCGGCGCGGTCGCCGGGCTGGTGGTGCCCGCGGGGCTCTACCTCGCGATCAACGCCGGTGGCCCCGGCGCGCAGGGCTGGGGCATCCCGATGGCCACCGACACGGCCTTCGTCCTCGGCGCCCTGGCGCTGGTCGGCTCCCGCTGCCCCACCCAGCTGCGGGTCTTCCTGCTCTCGCTGTCCGTGGTCGACGACATCGGGGCGCTCACCGTGATCGCGGTCTTCTACTCCGACGACATCGACCTCGTCGCCCTCGGCGTCGCTGCGCTGTGCGTGGTCGCCTTCGGGCTGCTCACCCGGCTGAAGGTGTGGCGCGGGCCGGCCTACTTCGCCGTCGGCGTGGTGATGTGGCTGGCGATGCATGCCTCGGGGGTGCACGCCACCATCGGCGGCGTCGTGCTGGGCCTGCTGGTCAGCGCCTACCGGCCGCGCCGGGACGAGGTGGAGTCCGCCGGCACGCTCGCCCGCGCCTTCCGGCAGGCCCCCGACGTCGCTCTCGCCCGACGGGCGAAGCTCTCGGTCGAGCGGGCGATCTCGCCCAACGAGCGGATCGGCGCGCTGCTGGTGCCGTGGAGCGGGTACGTCGTCGTCCCGGTGTTCGCCCTGGCCAACGCGGGGGTGCAGTTCAACACCGAGCTGCTGGACCGTGCGCTCACCTCCCCGGTCACGATCGGCGTCTTCGTGGGCCTGGTCGTCGGCAAGTTCGTCGGCATCGGGCTGGCGTCCACGCTCGCCGTCCGGTTCGGGATGGGCTCGCTGCCGCCCGGGGTGTCGCTGGCCAGCGTGTGGGGCGGGGCGGCGTTGTCCGGCCTGGGCTTCACCGTGTCGCTGTTCGTCGCCGACCTGGCCTTCGACGACGCGGTGCTGCGCGAGGAGGCGATGGTCGGCGTCCTGGCCGCGGGCGTGGTGGCGGCAGCGCTGGGCGCGGTCTGGTTCTGGGCGCTGGGACGACGTCAGCCCCAGGTGGCCAGCGCCGGGCCCCGGCAGCTGGACCCGCCGGTCGACCCGGAGGTCGACCACCTCCGCGGCCCGGTCGACGCGCCGCTGACCCTGGTCGAGTACGGCGACGTCGAGTGCCCGTTCTGCGGCCGGGCGACCGGGGTGGTCGAGGAGCTGCGCCGCCGGTTCGGCGACGACCTGCGCTACGTCTTCCGGCACCTGCCGCTGCCCGACGTCCACCCGCACGCAGAGCTCGCCGCCGAGGCCACCGAGGCCGCCGGTGCCCAGGGCGCCTTCTGGGCGATGCACGACCGGCTCTTCGCCCACCAGGACCAGCTCGAGGCCGACCAGCTGCTCGACCACGCCGCCGCGCTCGGGCTGGACCTCGGCCGCTTCGCCGAGGAGCTGGGCAGCGGCACGCACGCGCCCCGGGTCCGCGCCGACGTCGCCGGTGCGGAGGCCAGCGGGGTGCAGGGCACCCCGACGTTCTTCGTCAACGGCGTCGGGCACGACGGCCGGACCACCACCGAGGCGCTCGCCGCCGCACTGGTCACCTCCGACCCGCGCGGGCCCGGCCACGGCAGCCTGCTGCCGGCGGCCGAGCTGGTCACCCCGGCACGGTCGTCGGTCACCCTCTCCCCGGCCGCCCAGCTGCCCGCGATCGACGTGCTGCCGGGCGAACGTCTCGCCGAGACACCGGAGGACGGCGCCTCGCCACGGCTGTCCGACGTGCACACCGCCGTGCTGCGGCGGGTGGGGCGCCGGCTGAGCACCACCCGCGGGCAGGTGCTGCTGCGCTCGGGGCAGGCGGAGTTCGACTTCTTCGTCGTCCTCGCCGGCACCGTCGCGGTGGTCGAGGGGCTGCTGGACGGCGGCCCGGACGGCGGCAAGCGGGTCGTGGCGGTCCACGGCCCGGGGCGGTTCCTGGGTGGGCTGAACATGCTGGCCGGGCAGCGGCCGGTGCGCTCGCTGGTGGCCGCCGAGGACGGCGAGGTGCTGGTGCTCAGCCTGGAGCAGCTGCGCGCCGTCTTCACCCGCGACCGGGGACTGGCCGACGTCATCACCCGGTCGTTCCTGCTGCGCCGGGCGATGCTCATCGGGCAGGCGAGCGGGCTGCGGGTGGTCGGCGACCGGCGCTGGCCGGCCAGCACGGAGCTGCGAGCCCAGCTGGCCGAGGACGGGGTCCCGCACACCTGGCTGGACCCGGCCGAGGACGACGCCGCCGCCCGGCTGCTCGCCGAGCTCGGGGTCGAGGAGACGGATGCGCCGGTGGTGCTCACCCCCGACGGCCGGGTGCTGGTGGAGCCGACCCGCGACGACCTGGCCCGTTTCGCCACCGCCCCGCGCGACCTGACCACCACATGAGGTCGCTGGACGAGGAGCTGACCGACCTGGCCGACCACTACCGGTGGTTCGCCCAGGTGGAGGCTGCGCCGGTCTCGCCGCGGTACGCCGAGCTCGCGGCCGCGGTCGCCGAGGACGCCGAGGTGCTGGCCTTCCTGGGCACCCTGCCGCGGCCCAAGCGGCAGGCCAACCTGCTGCTCGGCGCGCTGCAGTACCTGCACGGCGGCCCGCCGGCCGACGGCGCGCAGTTGCGCGAGCGGGTCACCGGCGACGCCGACCGGCTGCGGGCGACGATGCTGGCCCGGGCCACCCAGACCAACGAGGCCGCCCGCTGCGCGGCCCTGCTGCCGGTGCTGGCCGGCCTGCCGGGGCCGCTGGCGCTGATCGAGGTGGGCGCGTCGGCCGGGCTGTGCCTGTACCCGGACCGCTACGGCTACGACCACTCCGGCGCCCGGGTCGGCCCTCCCAGCACCGTGCAGCTGCGGTGCACGGTGACCGGGCGCGGGCCGGTGCCGACGGAGGTGCCGCGGGTGGTCCGCCGAGCCGGCATCGACCTGAACCCGCTCGACCCCGCGGACCCCGACGACGTCGCCTGGCTGCAGGCGCTGATCTGGCCGGGCATGGACGAGCGACGCGACCGGCTCACCGCCGCGGCCGCGATCGCCGCCCGGGAACCGGCCGAGATCCGGCGGGGCGACCTGGTCGAGCAGCTGCCCGGGCTGGTCGCCGCGATGCCGGCGGAGGCCACCGTCGTCGTCTTCCACACCGCGGTGCTGGCCTACCTGCCGGCGGCGGCGAAGCAGGCGTTCGCCGAGCTGGTCGCCGGGCTGCCGGTGCGCTGGGTCTCCCAGGAGGGGGTGGGGGTGCTGCCCGCCGTCCGGGAGCGGTTGCCCGAGCCGCCGGCCCCGGAGGAGGCCCGGTTCCTGCTGGCGCTGGACGGCGAGCCCCTGGCGTACACCGCCGCCCACGGCGGCCGCATCGACTGGCTCCCCGCCGCCGCCGGGCTCGCCGGAGTCAGGTGACTTGCGAAGAGGTCCGCGAGCTGCGGCAGACGGCGTGAAACCACGATAGGTGCGTGACCACACGAGCCGTGATCTACGTGCGCGAGTTGCTCGGCCGGGACGGCAGCGGGGCAGCCGTCGAGCGGCAGCGTTGAGCGTGCAAGAAGCTCGCAGAGGCGCGCGGGTGGACCGTGGTCGGCGAGTACGTCGACAACTCGGTGAGCGCGAGCACGGGCGTTCGTCCGCAGCAGACGCGGATGCTCGCCGACGCTGAAGCCGGGCAGTTCGACGTCATCCTCGCGGGGCGCTCGACCGGCTGACGCGCTCGACGCGCGAAGTCGAACGGCTCGTCGACGTGGGGGAGCGGACCGGCGTTCGGTGTGCGACCGCGTCGGGGGGAGATTGACCTCTCGACCGACGCTGGTCGGCTCGTCGGCCGCATCCTGGCCACCGTCGCCTTCGCCCGCCGAGATCGAGCGCCGCATCGAGCGACAGCGCCTCGCGAACGCGCAGCGGGCTGCGCAGGGGCGACCGCCCACCGGTCCCCGGGCGCTCGGGTGGCTGGCCGACGGGGTCCCGCCGCACCCGGACAAAGGGCCGCTCGTGGCTGACGCCTCGCTGCACTCGCCCGGACGCGGCCGGCGCACCAGTCACACCGCGCTGAACGACAGAGGCCTTCACCCGGTCGGGGTGAAGGCCTCTGGGAAGCGGCTCTACTTGCTGCGCGTCGCCCGGCGGATCGCGCCTTCGCCTGCCCCGACTGCACGGAGCGTCTTGACGAAGGACGGCGAGGGCGTCTTCGGGATCGTGACGTGCGTTGAGACGATGCGTCCGGTCTTGGCGGTGGCTGACTTGTTGCCGGTGGAACGAATATTGGCCATCGTGGGCTCCCTGTCCTGGCTGCTACCAAAGTAGCCGTCGGGGCTGTCGCTCACCAGTGGACTTACCCACCGGTGATGAAGTTGTACCGCTACCGACGCAGCCGGTTCGCGATCGCCGAGCTGGCGTCTCCGAGGTGTCGCTGCGTCTTCGCTCGGGGCGGCTCCAACTTCGCCAGCGCTCCCGGTGGCCCATCGAGTGCAACGCAGCCGATCACCTCGGGCTGACCGTTGCTCCGGTCGCGGATGATCGGCATGGCCCACACGACCGCCGCCTTTGCGGCTCGACGCTTGAACTCGGTGTGAGTGAAGCCCATGCGCGTTCCCTCGTCAGCGGCGGCCCACTGCTCAGGCGTACAGCCGACCAAGGGCGCCCAAAGGTCCTTGACGTCGGCGTAGATCATCCGGCCGTCGCGGACGCATAGTCCGATGATCCCCTTCCCTGGGGTCCACACCGTCCGAGACGTGTCGATCCGCTCGGTCGCCCGGTGCCGGTCGAGACGAGAGAGCACCCGGCGCCACGGCCACGTGATCTTGCCGTTCGCGCCCTTGTGTGGAAGCTGCCAGACCCACCGCCGCCGCAGCTCGTAAGCCGCAAAGCCGAGGGATGACGGCGCTACCTTGGCGTCCTCCAGCACCTTGATGTACATGGCGAAGAGGTAGGTGCGAACGTCCTGTTCCAGCGTTGCACGCGTCCGGCGGCGGAGGTTGTTCCACAGGCCGAACAGCTGACCCATGAGCGTGATCGCCGCGGCCACGATGACGATGGTGACCAGCAGGGCGCCCTTCAGGTCCCAGACCTTCCCCGCCTGAAGCCCTGCGGCAACGGCGGCGAACGCGCCAGCCATGTAGCCCAGCGCGCGCACCACTGTTGAGACCCAGCCCACAGCACTTCCCGTCTTCCGGCCCGCGACCGGCCGCAAGAGTACGCACAGGTATGCGGCGATCACCGGCAGGAGTGGTGGTGTGGAACGCCAGGTCAGACGGTGAGCTGCGCTTCGGTTCGCGCACGTGCGACCAGCTCAGCCAACTCATCGTCCTCGCCGTCCTGCGGCTGATACCGCTACCCCGGGGTGAGCTTCGCCCACGTCTTCGCCCCGGCGGCCAGCTCGACCGCGAGCGCGTCGGCAGCCTCGGTGAGCGGGGCGCCGGTCGCCGCTGCCCGGCACTCGGTCAGCAGTTCGACCAACTCGGGGTCGGGCTGGTCGGAGCCGACCGTGGGCGTGTCTCACTCCGTCGGCCGGGGAGCGCGGACGCAGAACGCCGACCGGTAGGCCGACCCGCCACCGATCGCGCAGTGGGTGCCGTGCTTGACGCACCGTGCGGCGCTGGCCTTCGCCCGGGGCGCGTTAGCGACCGAGCCGGGCGCGGGCGTCCTCGACCTCCTGCGACGCGGCGGCGAGCTGGTCGGCGGACGCACCCTCGCGGCGCAGCCGACGACGCTCGGTGCGCGCCTCGCGGTACGCCTCGTCAGCGTCCTCGCGGGTGGCCCGGGTGATTGCGTCGGCGAGCGTGGTCCGGGTCGCAACCCTGGCGTTCCGCTGACGGGAGATCGCGCGTCGGGCGTGCTCGGCGGTCGCGGCGGCGATGTGGTCGGCGAGCGCAGTGCGCATGGTCAGTCGTCCTCTCGTGGTGGCTTCTGCCAGGTGCCGAGCAGCCGCGCCCGGTCGCGCTCGACGGTTAGTAGCCCGTTCGCTGCCTGCGCGGTCACCCTCGGGTCGGCGTCGTCGAGCAGGTCGCCATACAGCCGGGCGACCTGATTGAGCCGCAGTTCGGACGTCGCGCGCCGCTCGTCGAGCTGCTGGGCAGGCATCCCCGCGATGCCCTCGCCGAGCAGCTTCACCGCCCGGTCGGGCGTGGTGCCCAGATCGGCGGCCACGTCGGGGATCGACCGACCCCGGGCGTGCAGGTTGAGAGCAGCGGCCATCCGCTCGCGGTGGGCGGCGCGGGCTCCGGCGGGCATGGATAACTATACCGCCCCGGGGTGGCCTGTGGGTGGGTCGATAGCGGGGGGACGTGGGTCGGTTCGCCTACGGGGACCAGTAGGCGGACAGACCACAGGCCGGGGCAGGTGACGCTCTGTGCTGGGCGTTCGCCGGGGCCGGTGGGCGGACGTTCGCCCCCCACGCGCGGGCGGGCGCGAGGGATGCACTCGGACGCGGGCCGCATGCGGGAGCCCGAGGACATGTCGAGGTCATCTTGGCCGGGCCGCCGTGGCAAAGGTCTACGCGCTCTACAAGGCAGCGACACGCCAGGAAGTGACGATGTCAGGCCCGTTGCAACTTTCTTCTATCCACAGACCGCGTACGGGTGAAAGAGCAGATCAGCGCACCTGTTCGGCGATGCCTTGATAGTTCTACACACCGCCATGTTCACAAGCCTTCACCGCCTTCCACACCGAGTTATCCACAAGTTGTGCAGATCGACCTGCACAGCGGTGTTGGACGTGCGTGGGTGGCCGTGCCTAGCGTTTGGGGTGTCACACCGCTCGCACATCGGTGCAGGTCATCGGAAGCAGGCGACATGACGCAGAACGACGGACGGACCCCCTGCTGGAACAGGAGGTCCGCCCTTGTCCCTCGAACGCCAGGCATAGGAGAACGGAGACGCAGCCGATGAAACACCGGCTCGCAGGCACGGGCAAGGACGCCAGCGGTGGGGATCGCCGGCCGGGGTGGGTAGAGGTGTGCGAGTTCGTCGTCGCGGCGGCCGTGGTGGTCGTCCTGACCTTGCGCACCGGCTCGGTGCAGGAGGGGGTGTTGGCCGTGACGGCGGTCGCCACGGCGACCCGGGCGCTCCCTCGCTGGGGAGGGAGCGCCGGGCCGTGACGGTCACCTGCCGAGGCGCCCGCCACACGCGCTGCGGGCACTGGTCCGCCACGGGGCAGCGACCGCACACCCCCCGCGCCTGCCGCAGCCGCTCGGCGTGGTCGACAGTCGCCTCGCCGCCGAGTTGGTCCCGGTCGAAGCGGGGTGCCTGGCCGACGCATAGCGTGCCGGGCAGGGACGGCCGGTCGGCCAGGGTCGCGACCATCCTCGGACCGCCGTTCCCGGTGGTGACCATCTCGGCCACGGCGCGGCGCCCGCTGCGCGTCCGGTGCCCGTGGACCAGCTCGTCTGCCGCCCAACTTAGCTAGCTCCGAGCAAGCGTGTAAGCGGCTGACCTGCGGGTGCGTGTATGTCGTTCACATGGTCAGGCAAAATCGTCAGGGTGAACGTCGACACGCCGCTGTGGCTGTTGCTGACCGCAAGCGCGTTCGGGGGTGCCGCCCTCACTGGCCTCATCACCCTCGGGACGAAGCTGGTCGACCTGCGACATCGGCACGATGAGACCCGTCGGGAGCACTACGTCGCGCTGTTCACCGCCTACGACGATCTGCAGCAGGCGGTGGTGAATCTGTGCGGACTGTGGAATGTGCAGCCGAGTAAGCCCCTGGGCGAATGGTCGGAGGAGGAGCAGGCGCAGCGCGATGCGGTCGGTGACGCTGGCGAGGCGGCGCACAAGGCCTACGCCGTCGCTCGCCGAGCAGAGCAGATCGTGTACCTGTTCGCGCCGCGCCGGGTGGCGAAGAAGGTGCTGGACGTCTCCGAGGTGCTGGACAGTAATTTCCACCGAATCTACCGGGCCAACGACAACTTCCTCGACCATCTGGGTCAGGTGCCGGAGTCGCTCCCCGAGCCCGAGTTCCCCTCCGACGCTTGGTACGCGATGCGTCGAGCCATGCGTCGAGACCTCGGTGTGCGAGGACGTGTGCGTTAACTCCGCCTACTTGCTGCAGGTGTCGTTGCCCGACGTCTGCGACCGGTACGTCGACCTGTGCGACCCCCGACGGTGGTCGCTGGCGTCAGGCCGACCAGGCGGTGTCCGGCGGGCGGCGGAAGTCGATGGTGTGCGGCACGAAGTAGGACAGGTCGTCGGTGATCAGCCCGTCGGACTCCCGGATCCCTAGGCCCGCCGCCTCACCGTCGACCACCCACGCGCCGAGCACCGGGTGGTGCGGGCCGTCGGGGCCAGCGAAGTCCGGGAGCGCGCACAGCTGCTGCACGACCCAGCCCTCCGCGCCGTACTTCCCGCCGAGCGAGGCCAGTGGGGCGCCGCCGGGGGCGAACAGCTCGACGTTGTTGCCCTCCCGGCCGAACAGCGGCTTCCGGGCGTACCCGGTCCGCTCCAGCTCGGCCGCGCGCGGGTCGTTGGCGAAGTAGGCGGGGAGCAGGTGCTTGGCGATCACCGGGTCGTCGGCGTAGCGCTGCCAGAGCACCGGCAGCAGCCCCTTGTTCGACCACAGCATCTTCCAGATCGGCTCGATCCAGGTGGTGCCGTCGGGGGTCCACAGGTCGGCGATCACCGAGGGGCCGTAGGCGTCGTCGAGCAGCCACTCCCAGGGGTAGAGCTTGAAGACGACGTCGATCCGGTTGCCCTTGCCGTCGTAGAACCGGGCGTCGCCGGTGTCCAGGGCCAGCTCCTCGGTGGTCAGCACCACCGTCTCGAAGCCGGCCCGCTGGACGGTGTCGGCCAGGTAGGCCACCGTCATCCAGTCCTCACCGCTGCGGTCGCCCTCGGTCCAGGCCAGGTGCACCCGGGGACGGCGGCCGTGCTCGGCCTCCCAGCGGGACAGGTTGCGCCGCCAGGCGTCCACCAGCCGGTCGTCGAGCTGGTTCCACTGGTCGCGGCCCTGGCCGGTCTCCAAGTGCCAGGCCCACTGCACGACCGCGGCCTCGACCAGCGAGGTCGGGGTGTCGGCGTTGAACTCCAGCAGCTTCGGTGCGCCCTCGCCGTCCCACCACAGGTCGAAGCGGCCGTAGACGCTGGGCGGCTCGGAGTCCCAGGTGGCCTTGACGACCTCCCGGGCGTCGTGCGGGATCCGCATCCGGTCCAGCAGCCGCTCGTCGGCCAGTGCCACGTCGCCGGCCTCCACGCAGGCGGCGAAGAGCTGGTCGGTGACGTTGGCGAGGTGGTCGATCTCGGCGGAGGTGAAGTCGTAGAAGACGTCCTCGCGCCAGTACGAGCGGGTCTCACCGCCGGGGACCGTCGTCTTGTTGTAGACCAGCCCCTGGCTCTCGATCTCGGCCTCCCAGCCGAGCCGGGCCGTGCCGTAGAGCCGTCTCACGAGCCGACGCTCCCGCTCCCGACCCGGCCCGAGCCGATGCCGCCGGAGATCCGGGTGCCGGAGGTGACCCGGCCGCTGCCGGGCAGCCCGGCCCGGGACCGCGCCGTGGTGTCGGCGGGGTTCACCCGGGTCGCCGCGCCGGTGTACTGCTGCGGGATGGTCTGGCCGACCGCGTACCGGTTGCCGCCGAAGCCACCCAGCAGGAAGAAGTAGGGCACGCCGCCGATGAAGCCGCCGTTGCGCTCGGCCTCCTCGCACTGCTCCTCGTCGACGACCTGGTCCTGCTCGTCGACGCAGTAGACCCGCTCGGCCTCCTGCTCGTCCTCACCTGCGACGCCACAGGCGGACAGGAAGCCCATCGCCGCCCCGGTCAGGCTGACCGTGCCGATCGCCGCCCGCACCCGGTTGCTCCTCGACGTGCTCACCGTCCGCGCTCCTCACCTGGGCGTCACCCTGTCCCCGGACCGCACATGCTGTCGGACCCGGCGTCCTGCCGTGCACCCGCCCCCTCGCATCATCCCCGGATCCGCAGCTCAGGCGGCGTCCACCGCACGCGGGTGCCGGACCGCGGCTGGGGTAGGGGTCGGGGATGGACCTCGCAGCGCACCGGACCGGCTCCGGCGACCCCCTCGTCCTCGTGCACGGACTGGGCGGCTCGTGGCGCTCCTGGGACCCGGTGCTCCCCGGCCTGGCCGCGGCGCGCGAGGTGGTGGCCGTGGACCTGCCCGGCTTCGCCGGCGACACCCCACCGCTGGCCGACCCCGGCTTCGGCTCGCTCACCGACGCGCTGGAGGGCTGGCTGCGCGCCGAGGGGCTGGCCGACGCCCCGCTGGTCGGCAGCTCGCTGGGCGCCCGGATGGTGCTGGAGCTGGCCCGGCGGGGGGTGGGCCGGGACGCCGTGGCCCTCGATCCGGGTGGGTTCTGGACCGACCGGGAGGCCGCGGTCTTCCTCGCCACCCTGCGCGCCTCGATCGCGCTGGTCCGTCGGATCCGCCCGGCGCTCCCCACCCTGCTGGGCAACCCGGCCGGGCGGACGGCACTGCTGGCCCAGTTCTCGGCCCGCCCGTGGGCCCTGGACGGCGAGGTGGTCACCCGTGAGCTCACCGGGTACGTGGACTCGCCGTCCTTCGACGCCGTCCTCACCGAGCTCGCCCGCGGGCCCCGCCAGCAGGGCGCCCCGGCCGGGTCGCTGCCCGGCCGGCTGACCATCGGCTGGGGACGGCGGGACCGGGTGACCCTGGCCCGCCAGGCGGCGCGGGCGCTGGAGGCGTTCCCCGACGCCGAGCTGCACTGGTTCGGCGGGTCCGGCCACTTCCCGATGTGGGACGTGCCCGCGGAGACCGTCGCCCTGGTGCTCGCCGCGACCGCCCGCCGATGAGTTCTCCGGGGGCGGCCGGTCTGAGCCGTGACGGGACCCGACGGTGGTCCCCCCACCGAGGGAGCTCCCCGTGCGCATGATCTTCGTGAACCTGCCGGTCACCGACCTGGACCGGGCGACGGCCTTCTACACCGCGCTCGGCTGGACCCGGAACGCCGAGTTCAGCGACGCGAGCACGGCGTCCATGGAGGTCGAGGAGAACATCGTGGTGATGCTGCTGACCCGGGAGAAGTTCGCCGGCTTCCTGGCCGGCCAGATCGGTGACCCGGCGCAGGCCACCTCGGTGCTGCACGCGGTCTCCGCGGCCGACCGGGCGGAGTGCGACGACCTGCTCTCCCGGGCGCTGGCCGCGGGCGGCAAGCCCTGGCAGCCGGCCCAGGACCACGGCTTCATGTACGGCACCAGCTTCACCGACCCGGACGGCAACGTCTGGGAGGCGGTGTGGATGGACCCCGCTGCTCTCGGGGGCTGACCCGCCCCGTCGAGTGGCGAGCTGTCCACGCGTCCCCCCGCGGGCGAGGCGTGCACAGGTCGCCAGTCGGTGGCTCAGTGCAGCGGGATCTCCGGCTCGTCCGGCGTACGGGCGCGGGTCAGCCGCCGCTCGGCCTCGGTGATCGGGACGTCGTTGATGCTGGCCTCCCGCCGCCGCATCAGCCCGTGCGCGTCGAACTCCCAGTTCTCGTTGCCGTAGCTGCGCCACCACTGCCCGTCGGCGTCGTGCCACTCGTACTGGAACCGGACGGCGATCCGGTCGTCGGTGAACGCCCACAGCGACTTGCGCAGCACGTAGTCCAGCTCGCGGGCCCACTTGGCGGTGAGGAAGGCGACGATCTCGGCCCGGCCGGTGACGAAGGTGTCCCGGTTCCGCCACACCGAGTCCTCGGTGTAGGCCAGCGACACCCGCTCGGGGTCCCGGCTGTTCCAGGCGTCCTCGGCCGCCTGCACCTTCGCGGCGGCGGTCTCGACGGTGAACGGGGGCAGCGGCGGGCGGTCGGTCACCCGCCCATCCTGGTCCGGTCGGCAGCTCAGAGCGAGGAGAGGTCGTCCGGGACGTCGACGGCGTGGGACCGCAGTGCCTCCAGCGGCACCACCTCCAGGGCGCGGGCGTTGGTCGCGGCCAGCACCACCCCGGCCGGTGTGCCCGCCTCGAGCGCCTGGAGCCAGCGGACGGCGACCATGCACCAGCGGTCGCCGGGGCGCAGCCCGGGGAAGTTGTACTCCGGGCGTGGTGTGACCAGGTCGTTGCCCAGCTCGCGCTGCATCTCCAGGAACTCGGCGGAGACCACGGCGCAGACGGTGTGGCTGCCCAGGTCGGCCGGCCCGGTGCGGCAGGACCCGTCCCGCGTGAAGCCGGTCATCGGGTCGGTGCTGCAGGGCTCCAGCGGACCGCCCAGCACGTTGCGGTCCTGACCGGGGGCGCTCATGGGCCGATCATCGCGCCGCCGGAGCCCACGCGCCGAGTGGGCCGTGCGCTTTTGAGTCGCGCCCGACCGGCCGCACGGGGAGGGTGGGGGCGTGCGAGTACTGGTCACCGGGGCGTCGGGGTTCGTCGGCAGCAGGCTGGCGCCTGCCCTGGAGGAGGCCGGGCACGAGGTCCGGGCGATGACCCGGCACCCGGACACCTACTCCGGCGCCGGCACGCCGGTGCCGGGGGACGTCGGCGACGAGGCGTCGCTGCGCACCGCGCTGGCCGACTGCGAGGCCGCCTACTACCTGGTGCACTCGCTGGACTCCGCGGACTTCCAGGAGAAGGACGCCGCAGCCGCGCGCTCCTTCGCCCGGGCCGCGGCCGACGCCGGGGTCCGCCGGATCATCTACCTCGGCGGGCTCGGCAACGACTCCGACGACCTCTCCGCCCACCTGCGCAGCCGCCGCCAGGTCGAGCGGTTGCTGGGCGAGACGGGCGTGCCGGTCACCGCCCTGCGGGCCGGGATCGTGGTCGGGCACGGCGGGGTCTCCTGGGAGATGACCCGCCAGCTGGTCGCCCACCTGCCGGCGATGGTCACCCCGCGCTGGGTGCACACCCGCACCCAGCCGATCGCGGTCGCCGACGTCGTCCGGTACCTGGTCGGGGTGCTCGGAGCACCGGAGGCCGAGGGGCGGGCGTTCGACGTCGGCGGCCCCGAGGTGCTCGAGTACCTGGAGATGCTCACCCGGGTGGCGGAGATCCAGGGCCGCCGGCTGCTGATCGTCCCGGTGCCGCTGCTGAGCCCGAAGCTCTCCTCCTACTGGCTGTCGCTGGTCACCGACGTCGACGTGCAGACCGGCCGGTCGCTGATCGACTCGATGACCAACGAGGTGGTGGTGAAGGACGACTCGATCCGCCGGGTGGTCCCGTTCGAGCCGATGACCTACGACGAGGCGGTGCTCACCGCGCTGGGTGAACGGGCCCGCGATCGCCGGGAAGCCCGGGCGGCGACCACGGGACTGGTGGGATGACCCGCACCACGCGGCGGCCGGGCCAGGCGCTGCTGTCCGACGCCCGGCTGGCCCGGCTGCCGCGCCGGGCGCCGTCCTGGCTGGTGGACAAGGTGCCGCGCGACCACCGCGAGTCCGACGAGGCCTTCCGCCGCCGCCGCCGGGTGACCGCCGGGGTCTCGCTGGCCGGCGCCGGGCTGCTCGGGGTGTCGCTGTCGCAGAAGCCCAACTCGACGTCGTTCTACGGGCTGACCATGGGCGTGGCCGGTACCTGGGTGGCCGGGGGCCTGGCCTCCGGGCCGCTGCACCTGGGCTGGGTGCAGACCCCGAAGGCCACGTTGCGACGCCCGCTGCTCACGCCGGTCGTGGCCGGGGCGGCGGCCTTCGCGGGGTTCTACGGCGCCGCGCTCGTGGCCAAGCGCATCCCGCCGCTGGACGCCGCGGTGTCCCGGGTGCTGCGGTACGCCCAGCAGGGCTCGCCGCCGCTGGTGCTCACCACCACGCTGGCCAACGGCCTCGCCGAGGAGGTCTTCTTCCGCGGGGCGCTGTACGCGGCGGCCGGCGTCCACCACCCGGTGCTCAAGTCCTCCGCCGTCTACACGCTGGCCACCGTCGCGACCCGCAACCCGGCGCTGGTGCTGGCCTCGGTGCCGATGGGCCTGCTGTTCGCGCTGCAGCGGCGGGTCACCGGCGGCATCCAGGCGCCGATGCTCACCCACGCCACCTGGTCGGTGCTGATGCTGCGGTACCTGCCGCCGCTGTTCGCCGACGAGCCCTCGATCGACGACCCGCACCCGGCCGAGGAGCTCTGAGCCCGGTCAGGCCGGGCGGGCCAGCAGCTCCTCCAGCTCCCGGTCGATGAACTCGTTGTCCGCCGGGTTCTGCCCCAGCCCGGCGAAGTGCCCGTAGACGGTCGGGATGACCCGGACCTCACCGTGCTCGATGAACTGCGACGCCCACTCCTCGTCCTCCGGCGGGAAGTACAGGTCGGTCCTCGCCGGCATGGCCACCAGTGGGCAGCGGATCGAGCGCAGCGCCGCCTCGGTGTCGCCGTCGAAGCCCGGGGTCCCCCCGACGTCACCGTGCTCCCAGGTCCACAGCATCCCCAGCAGGTCGTTGGGGTCGCGCTCGTCGAGCCAGTAGCCCTCCCAGAAGCCGACGAGGAAGTCCTCGAGGGAGGAGAAGCCCAGGTTGCGGTACTCCCGCTGCCAGTAGAAGGCCTGGGAGAGGCCCCAGCCGGCGTAGATCCGGGCGAAGGCCCGCAGGCCGGCGGTGGGCAGCGCGTCGGGCCGGTAGCGCCCGCCGGCGAACGCCGGGTCGAGGGTGAGTGCGGCCCGCAGGCTCTTCAGGAAGACCTGGTTGTGCTCGCTGGTGATCGACGACCCGACGATGGGCGCGGCCCGCTTGACCATCTCGGGGTGGCTGACCGCCCACTGGTAGGTCTGGCCGGCGCCCATGGAGGACCCGACCACCAGCTCCACCGACTCGATGCCCCACTGCTGCGTGAGCAGCCGGTGCTGCACCTCGACCTGGTCGTGGAAGGTCACGTGCGGGAAGCTCGGCCCGTCGTAGGGCGGTGGGGTGTTGCTCGGCGAACTCGACAGGCCGTTGTTGAGCTGGTTGGGCATCACGATGAAGTACTTCTCGGGGTCGCAGGCCTTCCCCGGCCCGACCGACCACTCGTTGGCGTCGTGCCAGGCGCTGTACCAGGTGGGGTGCACGATGACGTTGGACCTGTCCGCGTTCAGCGTGCCGTACGTCTTGTAGGCGAGCTGGGCTCCGCGCAGGGTCGCGCCGCCCTGCAGGACGACGTCCCCCAGGTCGAAGAGCTCGTGGTCGGTGGGCCGTGGCATCGGTGCTCCTCGGGTCTGCGGGACGGGCGGGTCAGGCGGGCTGGACGGCGGTCTCGTCGAGGAGCTCGACCGGGTCGCCGAGGGCGATCTCGCCGGGCTGGTCGACCGTGGCGTACATGCCGAGGATCACCGCGCCGTTGTCCGGCAGGTGCGCCACCGGCGTGCTGAGGTCGGTCGCGAGCTCGCCGCGGTAGCGCACGATCGCCTTGAGGGTGCCGAAGTCGACCACCCCGCTGTCGGGGTTCTCGTTGGTCACGACGCAGCGCGGCACGGGCCCGACCACCTGGACGGTGGCGCCGCCGATCCGCACGCGCCGGCCGGCCCAGGTGTCCTCCTCGTGGACGTCGCAGCCGTCCACCTCCACGAGCATCCGGAAGCGGCGGTGGTCCAGCCGCTCCCCGTCGGAGGTGACCCGGCGCAGGTGCTCCAGCGTCGCGGTGGAGATGAGCGTGACCGGGTGGACGTCGACCGCGTCACCGGGCCGGTCGACCGCGACCAGGTGCACCTCCTGCCCGACGAAGTCGCTGAGCGCGGCCGACCACGGTCCCTCGACGAGGTGTCCGTCGACGGGGCGCCCGTAGAAGTCCGTGCGGACCGCCTCGCCGAGCTCGGTGGTCCGGCCCGCCACGGGCGGGCGGTCGGGGAAGAGCAGCCGGAGCTGGTCGTCGCCGGGGTCGAACTCGGCGGTGAGCTGCACGAGCGGGCCGTGCTGCTTGCCGTTGAACAGCCGCCCTCGCGCGTCGACCAGGTGGAAGCGCCGGTTCTCCGGCACCCCGTCAGGGGTGACCGTGACGGTCCGCGGTCCGTGCAGGGCGGTGCCCTTGACCGGGGTGGTCGAGAGTCGGGAGACGAGCGGCATGGCCCTCCGTCCGGAGCGGTGCTGGTGCCGGTGCTGTGGACCGTAGCCGGGGTCGGGCGGTCCCGCTGCCGGGTCAGTGCCGGTGGGCCGCACCGCCGGGCAGGCGGCGTCCCGTGGGTGGGCCGGTGACCACCGGCTCGCCACTGCGGGCCCGGTCGACGCGGGCGCGGTCGGCGCGGCCGGCGTCGCGCAGTGCGCCGGCGGGAGGACGCCCGACCCCCACGCGGTAGTGGCGCTGCGCCGTCCGGTCGCAGGCCGGGCAGGGCGCCGTGGCGGCGGCGTCCCGCATGTCGCGGTGCAGGTCGAACGGGCCGCACTCGGGGCAGCGGAACTCGTAAAGCGGCAACGCGGTGCTCCTCTCGGGGGAAGGTGGTGCGGGGCGGGGCGAGCCCGCCCCGCACCAGCGTCAGTCGGCCGTCAGGTCCCGGCCGCCGCCACCGTCGGGCAGGATGTTCCGGTCGAAGATCGACAGCGGGATGCTGATCGAGACCGCGCTGTTCGGGATGTCGACCACCCCGCCGATCCGGCCGTCGATCGGTGCCGCCCCGAGGAACAGGTACGCCTGCTCGAAGGTCCAGCCCATGGCCGGCATCAGGTAGTTGATGGCATTGAGGCAGGCCTGGCGGTAGGCGACCGTCGCGTTCATGTAGTAGTTGCGGCCGTCCTCGACGCTGATCCCCTCGAAGGTGAGGAACTCCGAGTAGTTCGGGCCCACCCGGCCCGGCTTGAAGAACGGCATGGACTGCTTGTGGCGGTCCATCCCGCCCTTGATCAGGTCGAAGTGCAGGTCGATGAAGCCGGGCATCTCGATCGCCCCGCAGAAGGTGATCTCGCCGTCCCCCTGGGCGAAGTGCAGGTCACCGATGGAGAACTTCCCCCCGGGCACGTACACCGGCATGTAGACCCGGGTGCCGACGCCGAGGTCCTTGATGTCGACGTTGCCGCCGTGCTCGCGCGGCGGGATGGTCCGGCAGGCCTCGGCGGCCGCCCGGTCCAGGTCCGCCCCGCTGAGCGTCCCCAGCAGCGCGTCCTTGGCCAGTGGGGGCAGGGCCAGCGCCGGCACCTGCGGCGCGCCGGGGACGTCGCCGTCGTGTGCCGGGACGTCACCGGTGACCCGGTCCGGGTTCTGGTCGATCAGCGCCTGCTCCCGCCGGTTCCACTCCGCCAGCAGGTCGGGCGAGGGGGCGCAGCCGAAGAGGCCGGGGTGGGAGTTGCCGATGAACCGGACGCCGGGCACGTGCCGGCTGCTGGTCCAGATGCCGTCCAGGTCCCAGATCGCCTTGGACGCCTGGGGTGAGTAGTCGGTGAGGAAGCCCCCGCCGTTCTCCTTGGCGAAGATCCCGGTGTAGCCCCACTCCTGCTCCTGGAAGGGGCCGATGTCCACGATGTCGACGACGAGCAGGTCACCGGGTTCGGCGCCCTCGATGGCGAACGGCCCGCTGAGCATGTGGCACGGGTCGATGTTCATGTCGCGGATGTCGTCGGCGTCGTCGGTGTTGCGGACCTGGTCGTCGGTCCAGTCCTTGCACTCGATCCGGTAGGTCCCGCCGGGGGCCACGGTGTTGGCGGGCGGGATGTCGGGGTGCCACCGGTTGTGGCCGGGCACCGTCTGGTCGCGCATCGACACGCTCAGGTCGCGGTTGATCTCGAAGATCACTTCGGGCACGGGGGGCTCCTCGGGTCGGGGTGGGCTGTGGGTGCGGTCAGAAGCTCGACCGGGGGACGCCCATGCCGGGGTCGATCCGCGTCGGTCCGGACGCCGAGGGGGTGACGTCGATGTCGAAGATGCCGGTGGGGAGGTAGACGGTGGAGCAGGAGTTGGGGATGTCGACGACCCCGGACAGTCGGCCCTCGATCGGCGCGGCGCCGAGGATCATGTAGGCCTGCTCGGGCGACCAGCCGAACGTCGTCAGGTAGTCGATCGCGTGCAGGCAGGCCCGCTGGTAGGACAGGTGCGAGTCCAGGTAGCGCTGCTCGTCGTCCAGCGTCACCGACGTCCCGGAGAAGGCCAGCCACCGCTCGTACCGGGGGTCGACGTTGCCCGGCATGAAGATGGCGTTCTCGCTGACCCCGTAGGTCTCCATGCCGCCCTTGATCAGGTCGACGTGCAGGTCGATGAAGCCGCCCATCTCGATGGCGCCGCAGAAGGTGATCTCACCGTCGCCCTGGGAGAAGTGCAGGTCACCGAGCGACAGCTTCGCCCCGGGCACGAACACCGGGTAGAAGACCCGGCTGCCCTTGGTCAGGTTCTTGATGTCCTGGTTGCCGCCGTTCTCCCGGGGCGGCGCGGTGCGGGCGGCCTCGCCGGCGACGCGGTCGTACTCCGCGCCCGTCAGGCCGGAGAGGATGGCGTCCTGTGGCAGGGGAGGCAGGGCCAGCGGCGGCACCCGGTCGGGGTCGGTGGCGATCAGGGCGCCCTCGCGGCGGTTCCAGCGGGCCAGCAGTTCCGCCGACGGCGCGGTGCCCATCAGGCCCGGGTGCACGATGCCGGTGAACGAGACGTGCGGGACGTGCCGCGAGGTCGCCGTCTGCCCGGAGAAGTCCCAGATCACCTTGTACGCGTCCGGGAACTGGTCGGTGAGGAAGCCGCCGCCGTTCTGCCTGGCGAAGATCCCGGTGTACCCCCAGCCCTGCCCGGCCAGCGGGCCGGAGTCCTCCTGGGGGATGGGCCCCACGTCGAGGATGTCGACGATCAGCAGGTCACCGGGCTCGGCGCCCTCCACGGCGAAGGGCCCGCTGAGCACGTGCACCGTGGACAGCGGCGCGTCCCGGATGTCGTCGGCGGAGTCGTCGTTGTGGATGGCCCCGTCGAACCACTCGCGGCAGTCGACCCGGAAGGTGTCCCCGGGGCGGACGGTCACCTGGGCCGGGATGTCGGGGTGCCACCGGTTGTGGCCGAGGTGCTGCTGCTCGGTGAACGGCTTGCTGGAGTCGAGAGGGAACAGGCGCTCGGGCATGGAGTGGCTCCTGGGCTCGGGTCTGGCTGCGGGGCGGTCGGCCGGTGGCGTGGGGGCGGGCCTCACCTCCGCCGGTGGGCCGGCACGGACGGCGCGGGCTGCTCCTCCGCGACGTTGTCGTGCAGCTGGGTGGTGCGCCGGTCGCGGAAGGCGGGGAACAGGGCCAGGGACAGCAGCAGGACGACGGCGAGCACGATCGCCGCCGTCGTCACGTTCTCCGCCCACACGCCGGTCATCAGCAGGAACGCGGGGACGGCGCAGGTGACCACCCCGGCGACGACGGCGACCAGCCCGGTGAACCGGGTGAGCTCCTCCCGCTTCAACCCGAGCACCAGGAAGAACAGCGCCCAGAGCACCGCCCAGTACAGCCAGATCACCCCGAAGGCCGGGTCGTCGAGCCGGCCGAAGTTCAGCCCCGCGTAGACCACGGCGCAGCCGGCCACGAAGGCGGAGAACCAGCCGAGCCCGGTGCCGTCCAGGCCGCGGGTCAGGTTGAGGCCGACGTAGAGGTACGTGAAGCCGAACAGGTAGAGGCCGGAGGCGCCGAGGACCACGTCCGGGTCGCCCCCGGAGGTGACGATCAGGTAGGTCGGCGTGAACACCTGGAGCCCGCCGACGAAGAAGTTCAGCGGCGCCGCGGCCCGGGCGTCCACCCGGCCCAGCAGCATCAGACCGTTCACGATCAGGACCGCTCCGACGTACAGCAGACCGACGCTGGCCATCTCGGTCCCTCCCCTCTGTGCAGTCGATCGGGTTCCCCGTCGGGTCCTGCGGAGGGCCCCTGCCGGGCGTGACAGCCCGCTCAGGGGCGGGGCAGTCGGCTCAGCGCCGGGTTGCGCAGCACGTCGGCCCGCCGGCCGGCCCGCCTACCGGGAGGCGGGGCGGAGACGACGTCGGGTCGGTCGCCGGTGCGCTCCGCGCGTTCGATCAGCGCACGGCGCACCGGGGAGCCGAGCGAGAGGCGGGGCGCGGTGAACACCCGCGCGGAGGTCGAGCCGCAGGCCGGGCACTCGACCGCAGGAGGAGCGGCGCCCATCGCGCACCGGGTCTCGGTCGTGCCGTGGGCGGGGCAGCGGTACAGGTAGACGGCGATGTCGGACCTCCGGGTGCACCGGCGGAGGGGCACTCGGCCCTCCGGACCAGGCGCACCCTCGTCCCGCCCGGCGGAGGGGACAAGGCGCTGCAGGTGCGCCGTCGGTCTGCGTCCGGAGGCCGGACGGCGCGCCGTGACGCACGGGCTGTGAACCGTCGGGCGTGTCAGCAGGATGACGGTCGTGTGTCCTGCGTGTTTCGCGGAAGACCGTTCTCGAGCTCGCTGGGCGGGTGGTGAGCCGCCGAGCTGACGGCTGCGGCGGTGGGTGGCACGCTCGGCACGTGATCGCCGACACAGCAGGGCCGGAGGTCCTCTGGTCCCCCACACCGGAGTCGATGGCGGCCAGCCAGGCCGGGCGGTTCGCCGCCTGGGTCGCCGGGCGCCGCGGGCTCGACCTCGGCAGCCCGCCCGACTACGACGCGCTGTGGCGCTGGTCGGTGGAGCACCTCGACCAGTTCTGGGCCGACGTCGCCACCTGGACCGACGTGCTGCCCGGCGTCCCCGAGGACCGGGTGCTCACCCGCCGGGAGATGCCCGGTGCCGAGTGGTTCCCCGACGTCACGATCAACTACGCCGAGCAGGCACTGCGGTACGCGACCGAGGACCACCCCGCGCTGATCGTGGTCGCCGAGGACACGGAGCCGGTCGAGATCACCTGGGCGACGCTGCGCGGTCAGGTGGGCGCCTTCGCCGCGACCCTGCGCCGGCTCGGCGTCCAGCGCGGTGACCGGGTGGCGGGCTACCTGCCCAACGTGCCAGAGGCGGTCGTCGCCTTCCTGGGCGCCGCGTCCATCGGCGCGGTCTGGGCGTCGTGCGCGCCGGACTTCGGCACCCGCAGCGTGCTCGACCGGTTCGCCCAGATCGAACCGGTCGTGCTGGTCGCGGTCGACGGCTACCGGTTCAACGGGAAGCCCTACGACCGGCGGGACGTCGTCGCCGAGCTGCGGGCCGCTCTCCCCAGTGTCCGGACGACGATCGCCGTCCCCCGGCTGCACCCCGACGAGCTGCCCGACGGGGAGCTGTCCTGGGCCGAGGCGGTGGCCGTCCCCGAGGAGCCGGTGTTCGAGCCGCTCCCCTTCGCCGCCCCCCTGTGGATCGTCTTCTCCTCGGGTACGACCGGCCTGCCCAAGGGCATCGTCCACGGCCACGGCGGACTGGTGCTGGAACAGCGCAAGCAGATCGGTCTGCACATCGACGTCGGGCCGGGGGACCGGCTGTTCTGGTACGCCTCCACCGCCTGGATCATGTGGAACATCGCCACCTCGGCGTTGCTGTCCGGTGCCACGGTGGTCGTCTACGACGGCGCCCCGACGTACCCGACGGTGGACGCCCAGTTCGCGCTCGCCGCCCGCACCCGGATGACCTACCTGGGCACCAGCCCCGGATATCTGGGCGCCTGCGAGAAGGCCGGGCTCCGACCGGGGGACGAACACGACCTCTCCGCGCTGCGGTCGATCGGCGTCACCGGCTCGCCGCTCCCGGCCAGCACCTTCTCCTGGGTGTACGAGGCGGTGGCGTCGGACGTCCTGCTGGGCTCGCTGTCGGGGGGCACCGACGTCGCGACCGGGTTCATCGGCAGCTCGCCGTTGCTGCCGGTGACGACGGGCGAGCTGCCGCGGCCGATGCTCGGCGTCGCGGCGGCGTCCTGGGACGAGGACGGCCGGCCGGTGGTGGGTGAGCTGGGCGAGCTGGTGGTCACCGAGCCGATGCCCTCCATGCCGCTGTACTTCTGGAACGACCCCGACGGCACCCGCTATCGGGAGGCCTACTTCGAGCCGTGGCCGGGGGTGTGGCGGCACGGCGACTGGCTGGAGGTCACCGAGCGCGGCACCTGCGTCATCACCGGCCGCTCGGACTCCACCCTGAACCGGGGTGGTGTGCGGATGGGCACCGCGGACATCTACGCCGCCGTCGAGGCGATCCCCGCCGTCGTCGACTGCGTGGTGCTGGGCGTTGAGCAGCCCGACGGCGGCTACTGGATGCCGCTGTTCGTGCAGCTGGTGCCCGGGGCCGAGCTGACCGACGAGCTGGTCGCCGAGATCCGGGCCGCGATCCGGGCGGAGGCCAGCCCGCGGCACGTGCCCGACGAGGTGCTCGTCGTCCCCGGCGTGCCGCACACCCGCACCGGCAAGCGGCTGGAGGTGCCGCTCAAGCGGCTGTTCCAGGGGGTCGCGCCGGAGAAGGCGCTGAACGTCGGTGCGGTCGACGACGCCGGGCTGGTCGAGCACTTCGTGGAGCTGGCCCGCAGGCGGCGGTCGGCGGACTGAGCGGACCGGTCCGTCCCGGCCCGCGGGGTGTTGCCTCGGTCACGTAGGGGTGCGTCGGCGAGCTCGTCACCCGACAGTAGGTCGGACCGGACCCCCCGACCCAGGAGGCACCGACGATGACGTCGACCGCCAGCCGCCCCGCCGAGACCGACGACACCTGGCTGCCCGAGCCACCCGTCCTGCACTCCCCGTGGCACACGCCCCGGCGGGCCGCGCTGATGGAGCAGGCCCGCCGGTTCGCCATGGACGAGGTGCTGCCGGTCGCGAACGAGCTCGACCCGCAGAAGGGCGAGATCCCGCAGCACCTCCTCGAGCGGCTCGGTGAGCTGGGGTGGTTCGGCGTCACGGTCCCCGCGGCCGACGGCGGGCTGGGCCTCGGCGTCTTCGAGTACTGCATGGTCAGCGAGGAGCTGGCCCGGGCGTGGATGAGCGTGGCCAGCATCCTGGCCCGGTCCCAGGGCATGGGGACGGCGGTCGCCGACCCCGACCGGCGCCGTGAGCTGCTGCGGCGCAGCGCCGGGGGGTCCTGGATCGGCGCGGTGGCGCTGTCGGAGCCCGAGGCCGGGTCGGACCTGGCCAACGTGCAGACCCGCGCGGTGCGCGACGGCGACGAGTGGGTGGTCACCGGGCACAAGCGCTGGTGCGGCAACGCGAAGGCCGCCGACTTCATCCAGGTGCTGGTCCGGGTGGCCGACCCGCAGCCCGGGGAGTCCCGCTCCCGCGGCCTGCGGAACCTGCTGCTGGTCAAGGAACGCGGCTCGTTCCCGCCGGGGCTGTCCGGCTACGCCATCGACAAGGTCGGTTACCACGGCTTCCTGACCTGGGACCTCACCTTCGACGGGGTCCGCATCCCGGCCGCGGACCTGATCGTCGGCCCGGGCGAGGGCGGCGGCTCCGACAGCAGCGGCGACTCCGGCGCCGGCTTCCGCGAGGCGCAGGCCTTCCTGAACACCGCCCGGGTGCACACCGCCGCCCGCGCCGTCGGCCTGGCCCGGGCAGCGGTCGAGGACTGCGTGCTCTACCTGCAGGAGCGCGCCCAGTTCGGCCACCCGATCGGCGACTTCCAGGCACTGCGCTTCACGCTGGCCGACATGGCCGCCCAGGTGGAGCAGGCGCGGGCGTTCTACCGCCAGGTGGCGCACCTGCTCGACGAGGGCGTGCCGTGCGAGCGGGCGGCGGCGATGGTGAAGCTGCAGGCCACCGAGATGGCGGTGCGCGTCACCAACCAGGCCATGCAGCTGCACGGCGGCAACGGCTACACCACCGAGCGGCAGGTCGAACGGCACTGGCGGGACGCGCGGCTGACCACGATCTTCGAGGGCACCAGCGAAATCCAGAAGCGGATCATCAGCAACACCATGCTGCCGCGCAGCCCGCTGGGCTGACCGGCTGCGGCCGCGGGTGTCGGCGGCGGCGCGGTCGGGCAGGAAGGGTGCCGGCACCGGCGACGTCGCAGATGTGTCCGTCCGGTGTCCCGACCCGCCACCTCCTCAGCCACGGGAGGCCGCGCACCGACCAGAGTCGCCCCGGTGGAGGAGATGCACGTGTCAGCGGACCCCGACCAGCGCACATCGGCAGGCTCGCCGACCGACCCGCCCACCGGTGGGCAGGCAGGGACGGCGACGGACGCAGGTGTGCCCGCCGGGGTCCGGACCGCCGGGATGTGGTGCGTCTGGACGCTCGCGATCGGCGCCGTCGTCTACTTCGCGGTGCAGCTGGCCGTCCTGCTCGGCACCGTGGTGCTCACCTTCCTGGCCGGTCTGCTGCTGACCGCGCTCATGCGGCCGGTCGTCTCCTGGCTGGACCGGAGCGGGCTGCCCCGGCTGGCGGCCACCTGGCTGGTGATGGTGGTCTTCCTCGCCCTGGTGGGCGGGGTCGTCTACTTCCTGCAGCAGCAGGTCGCCGGGGAGTGGGCCAGCCTGCGTCCCACCCTGGCCAGTGGGCTGGACCGGCTGCGCAGCAGCCTGGTCGAGACGGTGGGCCTGTCCCCGGAGCGGGTCAACGCGGTCATCGACGGGCTGATCAACCAGCTTGCCTCCGGTGGGCCCGGGGGTGACGCCGCCGGGCCGGGGATGGTGGTGACCGGAGCCACGACCGCGGTCTCGGTCCTGGCGGCCCTCGTCCTGGCCCTGTTCACCGCCTTCTGGCTGTCCTACGACGGTGCGCGGCTCTGGCGGTCGTGCCTCCGGATCGTGCCGGCCGACCGCCGGGCGGCCGCCGCCGACGCCGGGAACGGCGCCTGGCGGACCCTGGGCGGCTACCTGCGGGGCACCACGATCGTGGCGCTCATGGACGCCGCCGGGATCGGCCTGGCGCTGGTGCTCATCGGCGTGCCGCTGCCCTTCGCCCTGGCGCTGCTCACCTTCCTCGGCGCCTACATCCCGGTCGTCGGTGCCTTCGTGGCCGGGCTGGCCGCGGTCGTGGTGGCCTTCGCCTCGGGTGGGCTGACCGAGGCGCTGTGGGTGCTCGCCGCGGTGGTGGTGGTGCAGCAGGTCGAGGGCAACCTCCTGCAGCCGCTGATCATGCGGCGGACGGTGTTCCTCCACCCGCTGGGCATCGTCTACGCGCTCACGGTCGGCGGCCTGCTGTGGGGGATCGCCGGGGCGATCGTCGCCGTCCCGCTGACCGCCGTCCTCTACGCCGTTGCCGTGGCCCTGGCTGGTCGGCACGGTGAGGAGGAGGACCCGCGGCCCCGCGGGCTCCGGCTCCGGCTCCGGCCCGGCGGCGCGTCCCGGTCCGAGGTGTCGTCTGCCGAGGGCCGGCCGGTGGGGGACGGCGCGGGCGGCGGAGGAGCTAGCCGCCGGGGTGAGGCGGCGGAGGCGCCGGGCGACTCCTGATGGTCACGGTGGTGCCCTCCGGGCTGGGGACGACGGTGATGTCGGCGAACGCGCTCATCAGCGTCGAGCCGCGCCCGCGGTCCATGCTCGGCACCCGTTCCCGCCACTGCCCGTGGTCGCGCACGGTGATCTCCACGCCGTCCACGGACGCCTCGACGGTCACGTCGACGACGGGCTCGGTGGGGTCCTGGGCGTGTTCGACCGCGTTGGTGGCCGCCTCGCAGGCGGCCAGCAACAGGTCGTAGACCTGGTCCTCGTCCAGCCCGGCGTCGATCAGCACCCGGCGCAGGGCCCGCCGGAGCCCGGGGACCGCCCGGGGGGTGGCGGGGAACCGCCAGTGTTCGCGGAGCACCGGTGCGGCCGTCGGTTCCGGGGTCGTGGCCGGCTGCCGGCAGGCCGGCACCAGGGCGCGGACCTCGGCCGGCCCGGCCGGCACGGCCGGCGTCGGGGGGAGCGGGCGGGCGGGGACGGGGCCGGCGTCGGTGCGGGCGCGTGCGCCTGCACGGCGCTCGACCGCGACGCGCACCCGGGCGATCAGCTCAGCAGCCTGGAACGGCTTGGCCAGGTAGTCGTCGACCCCGGCCGTGAAGCCCTCGACCGCGGCCTCCTGCCCGGCCCGGGCGGTCAGCATGATCACCGGGATGGCGGAGGTGGCGGGGTCGGCGCGCAGCCGGCGGAGCAGCTCGAAGCCGTCGACGCGCGGCATCATCACGTCGGTGAGGACGACGTCGGGCTGCTGCTCGGCGACTGCGGCCAGCGCCTCCTCGCCGTTGGTGCAGGTGCGGACCCGCCAGATCGGCGCCAGCAGCCGGGTCAGGTAGGTGCGCATGTCCGCGTTGTCGTCGACGACCAGAACCGTGGCGGTGACGCCCACAGGGGCGGCGGGCAGCTCGTCGGGGGTCACGTCGGCGATCCAGGAGGCAGCGGTGCCGTGCGCGGCGGCCGAGGGGGCGACCGAGGACGCCGGGTCGGCGGGGGCGTCGGGGCTGCCGTAGGGGATCGTGACCGTGAAGGTGCTCCCGGCGCCGGGCTCGCTGTCCACCGTCACGGTGCCGCCGTGCAGGCCGACCAGCTCACGGACCAGGGCCAAGCCGATGCCGGTCCCCTCCCGGTTGCGCGCCAGGGACCCCTGCACCCGGTGGAAACGGTCGAACACCAGCGGCAGCTCGGCGGCGGGGATGCCGATCCCGGTGTCGGCGACGGTGAGCACCACCGCATCGGCCCCGCCCCGCATCGTCAGCTCGATCCCGCCGACGAAGGTGTACTTGACCGCGTTGGAGAGCAGGTTGAGCACCACCTTCTCCCACATCCGCGGGTCGACGTGCACCCGGCGGTCCAGCGGGGGGCAGTCGACGGTCAGGCGCAGCCCGGCCCGTTCGGCGGCGGCCCGCAGCACCCCGGCCAGCTCGGCGGTGAAGGCGGCGACGTCGGTCGGCACGCGCACCGCGCCGGCCCGGCCGGCCTCGATGCTGGCGAAGTCCATCAGGTCGTTGACCAGGCGCTGCAGCCGCTGCCCGTTGCGCAGGGCCAGGCCCAGCTGGTCGCGCGCGGCGCGGGGCAGCGGGCTGGTGGTGTCGGCCAGCACGTCGCTGATCGGCCCGAGCAGCAGGGTGAGCGGGGTGCGCAGCTCGTGGCTCACGTCGGAGAAGAACGCAGTCTTCGCCCGGTCGAGCTCGGCCAGCGACTCGGCTCGCCGCCGCTCGTCCTCGAACGCCCGGGCGTTGCCCAGCGCGCTGGTGAACTGCCCGGCCACCAGCTCCAGGAAGGTGCGGTACTCGGCGTCCAGGGCGCGGTTGGGGCTGACCCCGGCGACCAGGACGCCGATCCGCTCCTCGTCCGCGACGGCGCCCAGTGGCAGCACGACGGCCTCGCGGACCGGGTCCTCCCAGAACCCGCCGACCAGCCCCAGCCCGGCGACGGGCCCGGGCAGCTCGTCGGCGTCGGCGACGGAGGCGGGCAGCAGCTCGGCCGGGCAGCCGACCGTCCCGGCCCGCCGGAGGCCGTCGCCCTCGTCGAGGTAGACCGCCGCGAACGGCACGTCGAGCGGATCGCTGCCCAGGGTGCGGCACAGGCCGGCGAGCACGGCCTGCTCGTCGCCCCGTTCGGCCTCGGTGCAGGAGAGCTGGTGCAGCAGCTGCTGACGCCGTTCGCCGAGCACCTCGTTGGTCACCTCGGTGCAGACGGCGTGCATCCCGGCGACCAGCCCGTCGTCCCCGAACGCCGGGGCGTGGGAGACGGTGAAGTAGGTCTCCTCGCGGTAGCCGGCGCGCTCGAGCAGCAGTGGCAGCCGGGGCAGCCAGGTGGCCTCCCGGGTGGTCATCGCATGCTCGACCGGGCCCCGGAGGACGTCCCACCCCTCGGCCTGGGTGACCCGCAGGTCGCCGCCGAGGGCCCCGGGGTGCTTGGCGCCGATCAGGGTCGCGTAGCCGTCGTTGTACAGCTGGGTGTACTGCGGGCCCCAGGTGAGGATCATGGGGAAGCGCGAGGCCAGGATGGTGCGGACGGCGTACCGGAGGCTCGCCGGCCACCCCTCGACCGGACCCAGCGGCGTGGCGGACCAGTCGAGCCCGGCCATCAGCCGGCCGGTCTCGCCGCCACCGGCGAAGAGGTCGGCGGCACCGGGAGCACCCGACGCAGGCGAGGTCGCATCGGGGGCCACGCACACCTCCAAGCCAGGACACCAGCACGCCTGCGAGCCCGGACAACCCGGGCAGGGCTGTACTCGGAGGCGGTCACCAGCGACCCACCCGCGACGTGCAACCTACCTCCGAGAGGTCTGCCCCGCCCCGGAGGCCAGCTGTGCCCCCAGGCCGCCGGGCGGGTTGGATGGGGGCAGAACCGCCGGGAGAGCCCTGGCGCCGACCCCGAGGAGACCCCCGTGGCAGAGCTGACCCGCCCCGACGTCGAGCCCCCCACCGGGCCCGTCCCGTCCGACCTGGTGATCGAGGACCTGGTGGTCGGTGACGGCCTCGAGGCCACCGCCGGCAGCCTGGTGAGTGCGCACTACGTGGGCGTCACCCACGACGGTGGCGAGCAGTTCGACGCCTCCTGGGACCGCGGGGACCCGCTGGAGTTCCGGATCGGCGTCGGCATGGTCATCCAGGGCTGGGACGAGGGCATCGTCGGCATGAAGGTCGGCGGCCGCCGCCGGCTGACCATCCCGCCGCACAAGGCCTACGGCGAGCGTGGCGCCGGCGGCGTCATCAAGCCCGGCGCCACCCTGGTCTTCGTCGTCGACCTGGTCGGCGTCCGCTGAGGAAGGACCCCGTTGCCCCCCACCGCTCGCAGGCTCGCGGCGGGGGGCAACGGGGTCGCCCGGGTTCGGCGGTGGGGCAGCGGGGGCCCTGCCTCAGATCGTGAGCTGGCTGTAGAAGTCGCGCGGGTCGGCGGCCAGGGAGGCCTTGACGCCTCGGCTCCAGTCGTCGACCAGCACCTCCCACGCGCCGGCCTGGACGCCGTCGAGGGCGGCGCGGACGACGTCGGCCGGGTCGCTCATCGGGCCGGTGTAGCCGGCCATCATGTCGGTGTCGGCGGCTCCCAGCACGACGCCGGTGACCGACGTGCCCTGCTCGGTGAGCTCGATCCGGACGCCGTTGGTCAGGCTCCACTCCGCGGCCTTGGCGGCGCTGTAGGCGTTGGCGCCGGCGGTGGAGAACCAGGAGAGTGCCGAGAGCACGTTGGCGATCGCGCCCCCGCCGTTGCGGGCGAGCACCGGCGCGAACGCCCGGATGACGCCCAGCGTGCCGAAGAAGTGCGTCTCCATCTCCAGCCGGACGTCGGCCAGGTCACCGGTGACGAGGTCGGCCCGGGTCGTGAGGCCGGCGTTGTTGACCAGTAGCGTGACGTCGCCGGCGGCTGCTGCCGCAGCGGCGATCGACTCCGGGTCGGTGACGTCCAGCCGCAGCACCTCCACGCCCGGGACGTCGACGAGCTCGGGGCGGCGGGAGGTGGCGTAGACCTTCGCGGCGCCGCGCTCGAGCAACTGCTGGGCGAAGTGGCGGCCGAGGCCGCGGTTGGCGCCGGTGACGAGGGCGACGGATCCGGTGACGTCCATGTGGGTCTCCTTGCGTTCGGGTGGGTCGCCGAGGACGCTAGGACCTGACGTTGACGTCAGAGGCAAGGGTGATCTGGGCCACCGGGAGGACCTGTGCGGATCGGTGAGGTCGCTGCCGCGGCCGGTGTGAGCGTGCGGGCGCTGCGCTACTACGAGGAGCAGGGGCTGCTGGAGGCCGAGCGCAGCCCCAGTGGTCAGCGCCGGTACCCGGCGAGCGCCGTGGACCGCGTGCACTTCATCCAGCAGCTCTACGCCGCCGGGCTGACCAGCAAGGACGTCCTCGAGTTGCTGCCGTGCGTGCACACCGGCCGCGCCACGCCGGCGATGATGGCCCGGCTGGTCGAGCAGCGGGACGGCATCGACCGGCAGATCGCCGAGCTCACCCGGGCCCGTGCGCGGCTGGCCGAGATCATCCGCATCGGCCACGAGCACGTGCCGGCGGTCGGGGCCGCCTCCTGACACTGCTGCTCGTTGACCAGCCGGAATGTCCCCGGCCGGCCGCGGGTTGCGGGAGGCATGCAGGTCGAGGTGTGGTCCGACGTCGTGTGCCCGTGGTGCTACATCGGCAAGCGCAAGCTGGAGACGGCGCTCTCCCGCTTCCCGCACGCCGACCAGGTCGAGGTGGTCTGGCGTTCCTTCCAGCTCGACCCGAGCGTGCCCGAGGGGCACACCGAGCCGACCCTGCCGGCGCTGGCGGCCAAGTACGGCCGCAGCGTCGAGGAGATGGCCGGCCAGATGCGCCGGGTAGAGGAGGTCGCCGCCGCCGAGGGGTTGGACTACGACCTCCTCCAGGGGGTCAGCGGCAACACGCTCCTCGCCCACCAGCTCCTCCACCTCGCCGCCGAGCGGGGCCTGGGCGGGGCGATGAAGGAGCGGCTGCTGCACGCCCACTTCACCGAGCGCCGCTCGGTGTTCGACGTGGACGCGCTGGTGCCCCTCGCCGTCGAGGTGGGGCTGGACGAGGCCGAGGTGCGCGCCGCGCTGGCCGACCGCCGGTACCTGCCCGCCGTCCAGCAGGACATCGAGACCGCCCGGGCGCTCGGCGCGACCGGCGTCCCCTTCTTCGTCGTCGACCGGACCTACGGCGCCTCCGGGGCGCAGCCGGCCGAGACGCTCCTGCAGTTGCTCGAGCGGGCCTGGGCCGACACCCACCCGCTCACCACCGTCCCCGCCGCCGAGGGCTGCGCGGACGGCAGCTGCGCCGTCTAGGTCGCGTCGCTCAGCCGAGCAGGCGGGGGACGCGCTCCAGCGCCTTGCGGGCACCGGCCGCCAGTCGGTGGACGACGTCGATCGCCGACTCCTCGGTGGTCACCAGCCCGACCGACTCCCCGGCGTAGACCGGGGCGTGGTCCAGGTCGCCCTCGTCCCGGGCCCGCCGGACCAGGTCGGCCGCCGCGGTGTCGCCACGCAGCTCGGCCTCCCGGCCGTGCCAGAGCTGGGTGAACTCGTTGGCCAGTGCCCGCCCGGGCCAGCGCGCCGGCCAGGGCAGACCCTGGGCGATGTCGAAGGCGCTCGTCAGCACGGTGGCGTCGCCCCCGGCGGCCCGGACGCGCGCCCGGGCGGCCGGGGTGTTGGCCGCCTCCGTGCAGGACAGGAACGGGGTGCCGATCCAGGCCCCGGCCGCACCGGCGACGAGGACGGCGGCCAGACCGGCGCCGGTCGCCACCCCGCCCGCGGCGAGCACCGGCCGGTCGGTCGCGGCCAGCACCTCCTGCAGCAGCGGCAGGGTGGCCCGCTGCCCGGTGTGCCCGCCGGCCTCGGTGCCCTGCGCCACGATCACGTCGGCCCCGGCCTCCAGGGCGCGGTCCAGGTCGGCGAGTGAGTTCACCGCGGTGGCCACCGCGATCCCGGCGTCGTGCAGCGGCCCGACGAAGGGCGCCGGGTCGCCGAAGGAGACCGAGACCAGTGCCGGCTCGGTGGCGATCGCCGCGGCCAGCAGCTCCGGGCGTCGCTCCAGGGCCCAGGCCATCAGGCCGACGCCGAAGGAGACGTCGGCCTCCGTGGGCAGTCGGGCCTGCTCGGCCAGCCACTCCACCGGGGTGTCGGACCCGACGCCGATCATGCCCAGCCCGCCGCCGAGGGACACGGCGCGGGCCAGCTCACCGCCGGCCACCCCGGCCATCGGGGCACCGAAGACCGGCACGTCGAGGTCGAACCAGCGGGTCAGCGGGGTCTTGATCACCGGCCCATCGTCGTCCCTCGGCTCGGGGAGTGCAGCGGCGGTCAGCGGCGGGTGACGTCGGCGGTGAAGGCCTGCAGCCGCTTGTGCAGCCCCACGACCTGCTCCTCGACCGCGAGGGCCTGCAGCTCCTCGTCCAGGTGCAGCGCCGACGGCGGGACGGCGGTCACCCGGCTCGCACAGTCCAGGTCGGCGCAGATGTAGGTGCCCACGGTGTTGCCGTTGCGCCCGGCCGCGCCGACCCGCCGGGCGGTGAACAGGGAGACGTCGGCGGCCGACTGCACCGAGTGGCACAGCAGGCACATCGCCGAGCGGCGGCTGGACATCTTCGTGTCCGCGGCGCGCAGGGCGATGCCGATCGGGTCGCCGTCCCGTTCGTGGACCAGGTAGCCGCGCAGCTCGGCCTTCGCGTCCCGCCAGCCGAGGACGTCCAGCGACGCCCAGTCCAGCTCGGCGAGGTCGCGGGGTGGCGTGAGGGCGGCGGCCTCGCTCCGGGAGCAGTTGACCATCGAGCGGCGGATGGCCGCCTCGGTCAGGGCGTGCACGGGAGACCTCCAGGGGCGTCGGGACGGGACGGCCGCAGAGGTTACGTACCGCGCCCGTCCCGTCGCACCCGGATTTCCCGGCTCCCGCCACCACCGAGATGGCCATCTCGGTGGTGGCGGGGTGTGTCAGGTGGTGGCTGGGCCGCCGTGCTCGGTGCCGGCCAGCTTGCGGAGCAGTTCGTGGGCGCGCTCGGCGCGCTGCGAGTCCTGCTCCATCACCTCGCGGAAGAACGAGGCGACGTCGTCCAGGTCGGCGTTCTCGGCATCCCGGACGTACTGGCCGTAGTCGTGCCCGGCCTTCAAGGAGTGGTACTGGACGGAGATCAGGTCGAACGTGACGTCGGCGAAGCCGGTCTCACCGGTGGCCATGGGTCCTCCTCAGGAGTGCGCATGGGGCCGTTGCTGGGCCTCAGGATCTGACGTCGTCGCGCTACCCCGCCCACGGGCGGGTGACACACCGGTCGGACCGTTCCGTCTCAGGTCTGGTCGTTGGTCGGCGCCTCGCCCACCGCGCCGGCGAAACCGCCGGTGACGTCACCGCCGCCGGCCTCGTCGGCCTCGGTACGTGACGAGGCGAGCTCGTCCTCGCCGCTCGAGACCTGGTCGTCCTCGGTGGAGGCGAGGTCCTCGCCCTCGCCGAGGGCACCGGGGTCGGCCTGCAGCGTGCGCGGGTCGTTCAGGGGGTCGGGGACGTCGGGATCGGTGACGGTCATGGCCCGACCGTGCCCCGGTCGCGTGCCGTCCGAACGTGCGTAACTGGACAGTTAAGTAAGCCACCTGTTACACATCTGCCCGTGGAGGCACTCGCGGCCCTGGCCGATCCGACCCGGCGGCAGATCGTCGCCCTGCTGGCCGCCGGTGAGCAGGGCGCAGGTGAGCTGGCCGGGCAGTTCCCGGTCAGCCGCCCGGCGATCAGCCGGCACCTGCGGGTCCTCCGCGAGGCCGGGCTGGTGCAGGTCCGGGCCGAGGGGCAGCGCCGGGTGTACGCGCTGGACCCGCGGCCGCTGTCGGAGCTCGACGCCTGGCTGGCCCCCTACCGGCGGCTGTGGGCGCAGCGGCTGGACGCGCTGGACACCGAGATCGCCCGCGGACGGCGGGCCCGAACGCAGGAGGACGGTCGATGACGACACCGGACGAGCGGCTGGGGCAGGTCACCGAACTGCCGGAGGGGGTGCGGCTGCAGTTCCGCCGCAGCTGGCCGGACCCGATCGACGACGTCTGGGCGGCGCTCACCGAGCCCGACCGGATGGTCCGCTGGATCGGCACGTACGAGGGCGAGCGCCGGGTCGGCGGCTCGGGCACCTTCACCATGACGCACGAGGAGGCGCCGGTCGGTGAGCCGATGCGGATCGTGGAGTGCGAGGCGCCGCGTCGGCTGGTGGTCGACTGGGAGACCGAGGAGGGGTGGCGGGTCGAACTGGACCTGACCGCCCAGGACGGCGAGACGGTGCTGCTCTTCACCCAGCTCTTCGCCCCGGGCACCGAGATCACCGACTACGTGCTGGGCTGGCACTGGTACCTGGACAAGTTCGACGCCGAGGTGGGCGACCGCCCGGCGCCCGGGGACTGGGACGGCTTCCTCGCCGCCACCGGGCCCGCCTACGGGCGTTCCTCCCAGACCTGAGCCGGTCGGCCGACCGTGGAGCCGGGTCGCGCCGCGGCTCCACGGTCGGGCGGGTGGCTCAGGCCTGGGCGGCCCGGGCGGGCTCGACCCGGACCGGGTCGGGGCCGGTCCACGGGCCCAGCCGGCCCAGCAGCCGGTCGCGGGAGGCCAGCCGTGGGCCGGCCTGCACCGGGTAGGCGTCATAGGAGCTGGTCAGCGCCCGGGCGGCGTGCAGGGCGAAGTTCGCGTCGTCCTGCGCCTCCCGGGCGACGGCGACCAGGTCGGCCTGGCCGGTGGCCACGACGGCGTCGGCCTGCTGCGGGTCGACGACCAGGCCCACGGCCATGGTCGGGATGCCGACCTGTTCCTTGATCGCGGCGGCGAAGGGCACCTGGTAGCCGTAGCCGATCGGGTGCTCCCAGCCGGTGCCGATGCCCCCGCCGGAGACGTCGATCGCATCGACCCCGAGGGCCTTGAGCTCCCGGCAGAAGGCGATCGTGTCGGCCAGCGTCGTCCCCTCGCGGGTCGCGTCGACGGCGGAGACCCGGACCATCAGCGGCAGGTCGGCCGGCCAGACGGCGCGCACGGCCTCGACCACCTCGAGCGGGAACCGCATCCGGTTCTCCAGCGACCCGCCGTAGGCGTCGGTGCGGGTGTTGGTCAGCGGGGAGAGGAACTCGTTGAGCAGGTAGCCGTGCGCGGTGTGCACCTCGGCGACCTGGAACCCGGCGGCCAGCGCCCGGCGGGCGGCGGCGACGAACGCGTCGCGCACACCGGGCAGCTCCTCGAGCTGGAGCGCACGGGGGGCCGGCCAGCCCTCGCCCATCGCGACGCCGCTCGGGGACACCGGCGTCCACGGGACGTCGCCGGGGCGGGCGTTCTCCGCGGTCACCGGGCCGTCGCCGTCCCACGGGCGCAGGGTGCTGCCCTTGCCGCCGGCGTGCGCCAACTGGATGGCCGCGACGCTGCCGTGCTCGCGCAGGAAGGCGGCCACCCGGGCGAGGCCGGGCACCTGCTCGTCGTTCCACAGGCCGACGTCCCCGGGGCTGATCCTGCCGTCGGCCGTCACCCCGGTCGCCTCCACCATCACCAGGCCGAAGCCGCCGAGGGCGAAGCGGCCCAGGTGCACCAGGTGGTAGTCGCCGACCACCCCGTCGGAGACGCAGTACTGGCACATCGGCGCCACCGCGAGGCGGTTGGGGAGGGTGACCCCGCGCAGGGTCAGGGGCTGCAGGAGCTGAGGTGTGCTCACGGACGCCGTCAACCGCGCGGAGACCGGGAGGCATTCCGCAGGGAGGTACGTCACACTCTCGGTAGACGTTCTAGACGTACGCCTTTCGAGCGGTAGCCTGGCCCGATCCCCCCGGCCCCAGCGTCGCGGTCGGGGGGTCGACACAGCGCCGGTGCGACACCCACGCCGGCGGCACCCGAAGGAGGAGACGCCGTGACTTCCGTGGCCACCCCAGGTCTCGAGAACGCCCCCACCACACACGCCCGACTCCTCGCCTGGGTGCAGGAGATGGCCGAGCTGGCCCAGCCTGACCAGGTGGTGTGGGTCGACGGCTCCGACGAGGAGTGGGAGCGGCTCACGACCCGGCTCGTGGACGCCGGCACCTTCACCCGGCTGGCGAAGAAGCCCAACTCCTTCCACTGCGCCTCCGACCCCAGTGACGTCGCCCGGGTCGAGGACCGCACCTTCATCTGCTCGGTCGACGAGGCCGACGCCGGTCCGACCAACAACTGGATGGACCCGGCCGAGATGAAGGCCGTCATGACCGAGCTGTACCGGGGGTGCATGCGCGGCCGGACGATGTACGTCATCCCGTTCTGCATGGGCCCGGTCGAGGCCGAGAACCCCATGTTCGGCGTCGAGCTCACCGACTCCGAGTACGTCGTGGTCTCGATGCGGGTCATGGCCCGGATCGGCAGCCGGGTGCTCGAGGCGATGGCGGAGGACCGGCCGTTCGTGCCGGCGATGCACTCCCTCGGCGCCCCGCTGGAGACCGGGCAGGCCGACGTCCCGTGGCCGTGCAGCGACACCAAGTACATCGTGCACTTCCCCGAGGAGCGGGCCATCTGGTCCTACGGCTCCGGCTACGGCGGCAACGCCCTGCTGGGCAAGAAGTGCTACTCGCTGCGCATCGCCTCGGTCATGGCCCGGGACGAGGGCTGGCTCGCCGAGCACATGCTGATCCTCAAGCTCACCAGCCCGCAGCAGAAGACCTACTACGTCGCCGCCGCCTTCCCCTCGGCCTGCGGCAAGACGAACCTGGCGATGCTCGAGCCGACCATCCCGGGCTGGAAGGTCGAGACCCTCGGCGACGACATCGCCTGGATGCGCTTCGGCGAGGACGGCCGGCTCTACGCCCTCAACCCCGAGTACGGCCTCTTCGGCGTCGCCCCGGGCACCGGCTGGGACACCAACCCCAACGCGATGCGCACCATCGACCAGGGCAACTCGGTGTTCACCAACGTCGCGCTGACCGACGACGGCGACATCTGGTGGGAGGGGATGACCGACGACGCCCCCGCCCACCTGACCGACTGGAAGGGCCGCGACTGGACGCCGGGCTCCGACGAGCCCTCCAGCCACCCGAACAGCCGCTTCTGCACCCCGATCACCCAGTGCCCGATCCTGGCCCCGGAGTACGAGGACCCGAAGGGCGTGCCGATCTCGGCGATCCTCTTCGGGGGACGCCGCAAGACCACCATCCCCCTGGTCAGCGAGGCGCGGGACTGGAACCACGGCGTGTTCATGGGCGCCACGCTCTCCTCGGAGACGACGGCCGCGGCCACCGGCGCCGTCGGCGTCGTCCGCCGCGACCCCTTCGCCATGCTGCCGTTCATCGGCTACAACGCCGGTGACTACGTCCAGCACTGGGTCGACACCGGCAAGCAGCACGACGCCAACAAGCTGCCGCGGATCTTCTACGTGAACTGGTTCCGCCGGGACGACGAGGGCGGCTTCCTGTGGCCGGGCTTCGGGGAGAACAGCCGCGTGCTCAAGTGGGTCGTCGAGCGCCTCGAGGGCACCGCGGCCGCCGAGGAGACCCCGGTCGGGCACGTGCCGACGCCGGACTCCCTCGACGTCTCGGGTCTGGGCATGACCCGGGAGCAGGTCGAGCAGGCGCTGCGCGTGGACAAGCAGGAGTGGCAGGCCGAGGTCCCGCAGATCACCGAGTGGTTCGAGAAGTTCGGCGAGAAGCTGCCCAGCACCATGTGGGACGAGCTGGAGATCCTCAAGAGCCGGCTCGCCTAGCAGGCCGCCCTTCCGGGCGCCATGGACCGGGTCGGCCGTCGCGGTGGCCGACCCCCGGGACGAGGTCCCGCTCACCGACAGCGTCGTCGGGGGGCGGGACCTCGTCGCGCCCGGGGATCTCGTCCGGCGACGCTCCGTGCCCGTGCCGCGGGGGGCAACGCCGTCGGGTTAGCGTGGCTGCGGCGTGCCCATCCCCGTGACGGAGGCCAGTCCGCTCGTGCCCAACCCCTACCTGCACGTGCTGCGGACCCCGCACGCCCTGCCGATGGTGCTGGCCGCGTTCATCGGCCGGCTGCCGCTGTCGATGATCGGCCTGGGCAGCGTGCTGCTCGTCCAGTCCGAGACGGGCTCCTACGGCCTGGGCGGTGCGGTGGCCGCCGTCGGCGCGATCGCCACCGCGATCGCCGGGCCGGTGATCGGCCGGCTGGCCGACACCCACGCCCAGCGGCGGGTGCTGTTGGGTGTGCTGGCGATCTTCATCGTCTCGGGGGTGGCCTTCCTCTGGTCGGTGCGCGGCGGCTGGCCGCTGTGGACGGTCTTCCTCTCCGCCGCCGCCGCCGGGGCGAGCATCCCGCCGGTCTCCTCGATGATCCGGGTGCGCTGGACCCACCTGCTCCGCGGCACCCCGCGGCTGCCCACCGCCCTGGCGATGGAGTCGGTGGTCGACGAGTTCGTGTTCATCGTCGGGCCGGTGCTGGTCACCTTCCTGTCCACCACCGGGCACACCACCTCCGGCGTCGTCACCGCGTTCACGCTGGCCACGGTCGGCAGCCTGCTGTTCGCCGCGCAGGGGCACACCGAGCCGCCCCCGGCCGTGCACGGGCACCGGCGCGGGGCGTCGGCGATCCGGGTCCGGGGGCTGCGGGTGCTGTTCGTGGTGGGGGCCGCGGTCGGCGCCATCCTCGGTGCCCTGGAGATCGGCCTGGTCGCCTTCGCCGACGAGGTCGGTCAACGCTCGCTGTCGGGTCTGCTCATCGCCGGCCTGGCCGCCGGCTCGATGTTCGCCGGCATCGGCTGGGGCGTCGTGCACTGGAAGGTGCGGCTGCGGCACCGGCTGGTCGCCGCCCTCGTCGTCCTCACCGTGCTGACCGTGCCGCTGGTGCTGGTCACCAGCTACTGGCTGATGCTGCCGCTCGTGGTGGTCGCCGGCGTCGCCGTCTCGCCGTCGTTGATCAGCGCCTTCACCCTCGCCGAGGTGCTGGTGCCCCGCTCCGCGGTCACCGAGGCGTTCACCTGGATCGGCACCGCCCTCGCCCTCGGGGTGGCGATCGGGGCGTCGGTCGCCGGGAAGATCGTGGACACGGTCGGTGCCAACGCCAGCTTCCTGGTCGCCACGGTGGCCGCGGGGCTGGCGGCGGTGGTGGTCGGCCTGTGGCAGCGGACCCTGCACGTACCGGCCGAGCATGCCGCCTCCCCGGCGTTGGCCCACTGACGCCGGCACGCCCGGCCGGGGCGGGGCGGCGGGCTGGGATGCTCCGCGGATGACCTCCCCCCGCCCCGCCGCCGGTGGCGGACGACTGCTCGGGGTCGCCCCGGAGCGGCTGGACCGCTGGCTGGACGGCGTCGCCCAGCGGCACGGCGCGTTCACCGACGTCCGGTCCGACGAGGCAGGCGCGCTCACGGTGACCTGCCAGGACACCACCACGGTGCGGCTGACCGCCCCCTACGGCTGGACGCCGGGCCCCGCGCCGCTGACCGCCTTCAGCGCCGCGGCCAAGGTGCCGCGGCGCACCGCCGTCCTGCTGGTCCGGCGCGGCCGCTGGGCGGTCGGGGTGTTCGACGGCGCGGAACTCGTCGTCTCCAAGGTCGACGCCCGCCAGGTGCAGGGCCGCACCGCCGCCGGCGGGTGGTCGCAGCAGCGGTTCGCCCGGCGGCGCGGGCACCAGACCGACGCCGTCGTCAGCCATGCCGCGGACACCGCCGCCCGGGTGCTGCTGCCGCACGTCGGCACGCTCGCCGGCCTGGCCCCGGGCGGGGACAAGGGCCTGGCCGCGGAGGTGCTCACCGACCCGCGGCTCCGGCCCCTCGCCGACCTCCCGCGCCTGCCCGCCCTGGAGGTCGGCGAGCCGACCAAGGCCGTGCTGCTGGAGACCCCGGCCCAGTTCCGGGCCGTCCGGGTGCACATCGTGGAGCCCACCGACCGCGCCTGAGGGGCCGAAGTCGCGATTTCGGCCCCTCAGCTGGTGTGGTGGGTCTCCTGGAGGCGGTACACGGGGGTCGGGATGCCCACCTGCCGGGCCTTGAGCTGCAGCGCCAAGTAGAGCGAGTAGTGCCGGGACTGGTGCAGGTTGCCGCCGTGGAACCACAGTGCCTCCTGCTGGGTGGGCTTCCACATGTTGCGCTGCTCGCCCTCCCACGGCCCGGGGTCCTTGGCGGTGTCCGAGCCCAGCCCCCACACCTTGCCCACCCGGTCGGCGACCTCCTGGCTGATCAGGTCGGCGGCCCAGCCGTTCATCGACCCGTACCCGGTGGCGTAGACGACCAGGTCGGCCGGGAGCTCGGTGCCGTCGGCCAGCACGACCGAGTCCTCGGTCAGGTGGTCGACCTGCCCGTTGACCAGCCGGACGTCGCCGTTCGCCACCAGGTCGGCCGCGCCCACGTCGATGTAGTAGCCCGAGCCGCGGCGCAGGTACTTCATGAACAGGCCCGAGCCGTCCTCGCCCCAGTCGTGGTCGAACCCGGCGGCCTCGAGCCGCTGGTAGAAGTCGGCGTCCCGCTCCCGCATCTGGTCGTACAGCGGGATCTGGAACTCGTGCATGATCCGGTAGGGCAGCGAGGCGAAGGTCAGGTCCGCCTTCTCCGTCGTCATGCCGCCGGCCACCGCCTCCTCGGAGTACAGCGCGCCCAGCCCGATCTCCATCAGCGAGTCAGACCGGACGATGTGGGTCGAGGAGCGCTGGACCATCGTGACGTCGGCGCCGTTCTCCCAGAGCGCGCCGCAGATGTCGAACGCCGAGTTGTTCGAGCCGATGACGACGCAGCGCTTGCCCCGGTAGGCGTCCGGCCCGGGGTGGGCCGAGGAGTGGTGCTGGTCGCCGCGGAAGACGTCCTGTCCGGGCAGCACCGGGACGTTGGGCTTCCCCGACATCCCGGTGGCCAGCACCAACTGCTCCGGGCGCAGCACCACCGGCACGCCGTCCCGCTCGACGGTGACCGTCCACTCGGCGGTCTTCTCGTCGTAGGCGGCGCTGATCGCCCGGGTGTTCGCCCAGTAGTCCAGCTCCATCACCCGGGCGTAGGACTCCAGCCAGTCGGCGATCTTGTCCTTGGGGGCGAAGACCGGCCAGTTGTCCGGGAACGGGATGTAGGGCAGGTGGTCGTACCAGACCGGGTCGTGCAGGCACAGCGACTTGTAGCGGCTGCGCCACTGGTCACCCGGGCGCGGGTGCTTGTCGATCACGATCGTCGGGACGTCGAGCTGGCGGAGCCGGGCCCCGAGGGCGATGCCGCCCTGCCCGCCGCCCACGACCAGCACGACGGGCTGGGTCTCGTACCCGAGCTCACGGGCCTCCCGCTCGCGGCGGTCCCGCCAGGTCTCCCGGTCCCGGTGCACGCCGTGCTCGGCGCCCATCGGTCGCCGGTCCCGGACCGGCTCCTCGTGCCCGGTCAGCTCGTACAGCGTGGTCAGCAGGGTCCAGGCCCTGCCGTCCTGCAGCCGCAGGTGCCCGCGGCCGCGGCCGACCGCCGTCTCGAAGGCGATCCACGCCTCGTCGACGCCGTCGGCGCCGGTGGCCGGTCCGGTGGCCCGGAAGTCCTGCGGGTCGGTGTGGTCGAGCGTCGCCTGGAGCAGGTCCCGGACGCCGTCGTGCCCCTCGACCGTGGTGATGTTCCAGCTGAAGGCGACCAGGTCGCGCCAGAAGCAGGTGGGGGCGAACAGCTCGGCCACCCGGTCGACGTCCCGGGCGGTCAGGGCCGACTGGAACTCCTCCAGCCAGGCCCCGACCCGGCTGCCCGGGTCGTCGGCGTCGGGGGTCGTGGTGTCGGTCGGGTCCAGGGTCTGGGCCACCGTGCGGCTCCTGCGTCGTCGGAGGAGTGGCCGCCGCGACCGGCGTCCGGGTGCAGCTGACCACCCCCGCGACGCCCGACGAGAGAGCGGCGCCGGACTCGGCCCGGCAGCCGTCGAGCGCCGCCACCCGGCGTATGACTCACATCACGACCAGTGATCACAGAGGGGCCGAATTCGCGATCTCGGCCCCTGGGGCGGTGGAGGGCTGCAGGACCCGTCGGATCGGGTCGCCCCCTTGCCCTCGGCCGTGCAGGTGCGCCGTCCGGGGGTAGGGGAGCGCGGTGTCTCCTTCCTCACGCGCGGCGGACGGCCGCCTCGACAGCCGCCCCGACCAGCCGACCGGCGCCGCTCCCGGTCCGGGGGTCACCCGGCTCGACCTCGGGCCCGGTGCCGAGGCGCTGCTCGCCGTCCCGCCCGGCGACCCGCGACCGCGCCCCCTGCTGGTCTTCTTCCACGGTGCCGGCGGGACGGCGGAGCAGTCGCTGGCCGCCGTCGCCGAACTGGTCACCGCCCGAGACGTGCTGCTGCTCGCCCCGACCTCGACCGGCACCACGTGGGACCTGATCGACGGCGGCCTGGGCCGGGACGTCGCCGTCCTGGACGCGGCGCTCGCACAGGTCTTCGCACGCTGCCCGGTCAGCCAGGTGGCGATGTCGGGCTTCTCCGACGGTGGTTCGTACGCGCTGTCGCTGGGCGTGGCCAACGGCGACCTGGCCGCCGCCGTGCTGGCGTTCTCCCCGGGCTTCGTCTCCTCGCCCGGCCGGTACGGCCGGGCCAGGTTCTGGCTGAGCCACGGCACCGACGACCCGGTGCTGCCGGTGGACCGGTGCGGACGGCGGGTGTCGGCGGAGCTGCTCGCCGACGGCTACGACGTGACCTACGAGGAGTTCGCCGGTGGCCACGTGCTCACCCCGGAGCTGGTGACCGCCGGGCTGGAGTGGTGGCTCGGCGCCCCGGCCGGCTGACCGGCCGGGGCGGTGGCTCAGTCGCGCGGCGTGTCGGCGGTGGTCAGATCGACCTCTTCGTGCCGCAGCTGCTCGGTGACCGACGACTGCTCGGTCTCCCACGTCGTGGTCAGCCGTACCCGCTCGGCTGCCACCCGCTCCAGGGAGACCCGCGGCTCCTCGGCGTACAGGGTGACCCAGCCGGTGCTCCGGGAGGGCTGCCGCTCGCCCGTCGCCGCCTGGCCCGGCTCGCGGTCGCCGTGCGCCAGCGGCAGGTGCTCGATCCGGGCGCGCTGCCGGGTGATCGTCACCGGCACGAGCACCTCCTCGCTGACCTCCTCGATGCGCAGCACGGCCCGGGTCCAGGGCTCGACCACGGTCGTGACGTCCAGCTGCTCCTCGGCGAGGGTCATCGTGCCGTCGCCGGTCGTCGTGCCGTCGCCACCCCGGCCGGGGGTGGCCATCGGCCGGCGGTAGTGCTCGAGCAGCGCGGCCTCCTCCTCCGGGCTCAGGTGGTCCGGCCGGGTCGCCCGGGGCGCGGAGTGGACGGCGGCGGAGTCGACCGCCAGCTGCATCCGGTCCTCGGCGAGCTGGGACCCGGTGACCGGGGCGATGAGCGGGACCTCGTCGTCGTCCGGGGCGGCGTGCGTCCCTGGGGTGAGGCCCACCCAGGTGGGCTGTTCGGTCACGTCGTCCAGGTAGACCGCGGTGACCGTGCCCAGTGGCTTCCCGTCGCGGTCGTGGGCGATCGCACCGATGACAGAGGGGGGAATCGGGTCGCTGGCCATGACTGGTGGGTGATCCAGACGTCGGTGGTCTACACATCCCCCGGCGGGTCGTGCCGCAAGTCGGTTGAGCCGAGCACGGTGCGCGCGTAGCGTCCTCCGATCGTGTCCGTGCCGCCCGCCCCGGCCCACCCCACCGCCGCCGACCCGACCGACCCCGTCCTCGCCGCCGAACGCGACCACCTGGCCCAGGCCGCCGAGTGCCTGACCTCCATGCGTGCCGCCGCCGTCGCGGTCGCCGATGCCGGCGTCGACGCCTGGGCCTCCGAGCGACTCGGCGCCGCCCGCTCCGAGCGACTGCTCGCGCTGGCCGCCGACCCGGGCGTCCCGGCCTTCTTCGGCCGCACCGACGCTGCCGGTGACACCGACCCGGAGACCTTCCACATCGGCCGCCGCCACGTGCGCGACGCGGCCGGCGACCCGGTCGTCATCGACTGGCGGGCACCGATGAGCCGGCCGTTCTACCAGGCCAGCGCCACCGAACCGCAGGGCCTGCTGCGCCGTCGCCGCTTCGGCTTCGCCGACGGCGAGCTGACCAGCTACGAGGACGAACTGCTCGCCGACGGCCAGGACGACGGCGGGACCGGTGAGCTGCTCCGCCAGGAGATCGAGCGCCCGCGCAGCGGCCCGATGCGCGACATCGTGGCCACCATCCAGCCCGACCAGGACGACATCGTCCGGGCGCCGCTGGCGGAGTCGATCTGCGTGCAGGGCGCCCCGGGCACCGGGAAGACGGCGGTCGGGCTGCACCGGGCGGCCTACCTGCTCTACACGCACGGCGACCAGCTGGCCCGTACCGGCGTGCTGGTGGTCGGGCCGAACCGGGCGTTCCTGCGGTACATCGAGCAGGTGCTGCCCGCGCTGGGCGAGGTGGAGGTCGACCAGGCGACGGTCGCGAGCCTCACCGCCCGGGTGACCGTGCGCGCCCAGGACGAGCCGGCGGTCGCCGTCCTCAAGGGCGACCCGCGGATGGCCGAGGTGCTGCGCCGGGCGCTGTGGGGCGGCATCCGCAAGCCGACGGACTCGGTGCAGGTGACGCTGTCCGGGCGGAAGTACCGGATCGGTGAGGACCGGCTCAAGCGCTTCGTCGACGACCTGCGCCGGGCCGGGACCTCCGGGGTCGACGAGCAGCAGCTGGTCCACTACGCCGCCGGCCGGGAGCGGCTGGCCATGGGGCTGGCCGAGTACGCCCGGCGGCTCAAGGAGGCCGGTGGGGGCAGCCCGACCGACGCGGAGACCCGGCGGACCGCCCGCAGCGCCGAGGTGCGGGCGTTCTGCGACGCCGTCTGGCCGGCGGTGGACGCCGGCGGGCTCGTGCACGACCTGTTCACCGACCCCGAGCGGCTGGCCCGGGCGGCCCGGGGCGTGCTGACCGAGGAGGAGCAGGCGCTGCTGCACTGGCCGAAGCCGCCGCGGTCGGTGCGCGCCGCCCGGTGGACCGCCGCGGACGCGGTGCTGGTCGACGAGGTGGCCGGGATGCTGGAGCGGACGCCGGGCTACGGGCACGTGGTGGTGGACGAGGCGCAGGACCTCTCCCCGATGGAGTGCCGCGCCGTCGCCCGCCGGCTGGGCGCGGGTTCGCTGACCGTGCTCGGCGACCTGGCCCAGGCCACCAGCCCCTGGTCGGTGGCGGACTGGTCGCAGACGCTGACGGCGCTCGGCCGGCCGGCCACGGCCGTGCGGCCGCTCACCCGGGGCTACCGGGTGCCGGGCGAGGTGCTGGACTTCGCCAACCGGCTGCTGCCCGCGATCGCCCCCGGGCTGGCCGCGGCCACCGCGGCCCGCCGGGAGCCGGGGGCGCTGCAGCTGCGGCCGGTGGGCACGCTGGCCGGGCCGCTGGCCGAGGTGGTCGGCGAGCTGGCGGCCCGACCCGGGTCGACCGGGGTGGTCTGCGCCGACGCGTCGGTCGCCGAGGTCGTCGGGGTGCTCACCGCGGCCGGGCTGGACGTGGCGCCGCTGACCGACGACGGTTCGGCGCCGGCCCGGGTGTCCGTCGTCCCGGCCGGGCTGGTGAAGGGGCTGGAGTTCGACCACGTCGTGGTGGTGGAGCCGGCCGCGATCGTCGCCGCGGAGCCGCGCGGGCTGCACCGGCTCTACGTCGTCCTCACCCGGGCGGTGAGCAGCCTGGTCGTGCTCCACCACGCCGACCTGCCCGGCCTGCTGGTCGACTGATCACCGCGGTCCGGTGCTGCTGACCGACGTCCCTAGGCTCCCGGGCATGCCCGACTCCCTGCGCCGCGCGCTGCGCGTCCCCGCCGCCCCGATCGAGCTGCGCGAGATCGACCCGCGGTCGACGCCGCTGGCCCCCGGCGACAAGGAGCGCACCCGGGAGGCGACGCGGCTGGACGCCACCCACCTGGCCGAGCTGCAGCAGCGGCTCTACGCAGAGGGCACCGGCGGCAGCCGACGGCGGGTCCTGCTGGTGCTGCAGGGCATGGACACCAGCGGCAAGGGCGGCGTGGTCGAGCACGTCGTCGGCGCGATGGAGCCGCACGGCGTGGCGGTGGCGAGCTTCGGGAAGCCGACGCCGGAGGAGCTGCGGCACTCCTTCCTCTGGCGGGTGCGCCGCGCCCTGCCGGGCCCCGGCAAGGTCGGTGTCTTCGACCGTTCGCACTACGAGGACGTGCTGATCGGCCGGGTGCGCGAGCTGGCGACCCCGGAGGTGATCGAGCGGCGCTACCGGGAGATCGTGCGGTTCGAGCGCCAGCTCGTCGCCGACGACGTCACCGTGGTCAAGGTGCTGCTGCACCTGTCGCCGTGGGAGCAGAAGCAGCGCCTGCTGGCCCGGCTCGACGACTCGAGCAAGCGCTGGAAGTTCGACCCCGCGGACATCGACGAGCGGGCCCTGTGGCCGCAGTACCAGCAGGCCCACGCCACCGCCCTGGAGCGCACCGACACCGACACCGCACCGTGGTACGTCGTCCCGGCCGACCGGAAGTGGTACCGCAACTGGGCGGTCGGCCGGCTGCTGCTGGAGACGCTGACCGAGCTGCAGCCCCGGCTGCCGGAGCCGGCCTGGGACGTCGACGAGCAGCGCGACCGGCTGATCGAGGAGCACCCGATCGCCGGCTGAGTGCTGGTGGAGCACGGGGTGCCCGGGTAGCTTGGGCGACCCGGTGGAGCGCGCGCCGGCCGGGCCGAGGAGCGGGATGCCGACGTGAGCTTCGTCGACCCGCCGGCCGTCGCCGCATGGCGCCACCAGCAGGTCCGCACCGGTTTCGAGGTGGTGCACTTCCGGCGGTCCGGCGGGGGCTGGCAGGTGGTCGGCTGCACCACGGCGGTCGAGGCGGGCGTGGCCTGGACCGTCGACTACACCCTTGATCTCGACGCCGCCTGGGCCACTCGCCGGGCGGTGGTCACCGGACGGTCGTCGATGGGTGCCCGCAGGACCACGCTGGACTCGATCGGCGACGGCCGCTGGCACGTCGACGGGCTCCGGGCGCCGGACCTGGACGGCTGCCAGGACGTCGACCTGGAGTCCTCGGCCATGACCAACGCACTGCCCGTGCACCGGCTCGACCTGGCGGTGGGGCGGCGGGCGTCCGCGCCGGCCGCCTACGTGCGGGCCGTGGGCCTGGGCGTCGACCGGCTCGAGCAGTCCTACACGCGGCTGCACGACGACGGGCCCAACCGGCAGTTCCACTACAAGTCCCCGGCCTTCGACTTCAGCTGCCAGCTGGTGTTCGACCCGTCCGGGCTGGTGCTCGACTACCCGGGCATCGCCGTCCGTCAGCTCTGAACCGGGGTCCCGCGGTCGAGGCGCTCGTCCAGGGCCTGGGTGAACAGCCAGCCGCCGATGAGCACGAACTGGAGCAGGAACAGCCAGAACCCGATGGCGATCACGCCGCCGACCACGGTGAGGCCGCCGAACGGGGCGCCGAGGTCCAGCGGCAGGGCCAGGAACAGCACGAACCCCTGCAGGAAGCCGGACAGGCAGGCGGCGGTGAACAGCGCCCCGGACACCACGGCCCGCCAGCCCAGCCGACTGGCCGCGACGACCCGGAAGATCCACACCAACGGCAGGGTGAGCGCGAACAGCACCGAGTAGTAGCCGGTGGCGAACCCACCGACCGCGGCGCCGAAGCCGGGCGTCTCGGCCAGGTGCGCGAGCACCTCGGCGACCAGCAGCAACGGGTACAGCAGCAGCGGTGCCAGCACCAGCAGGGGCAGGGCCAGCGCCCGGCCCCGCCAGGCGGTGAACCGGTCGTGCGCGGGACTGAACCGCAGCAGCGCCCGGCGCAGGCCCTCGCCGTACAGCGAGATCGGCAGCAGGGTCAGCAGGGCGCCGACGACGCTGAGGCCCGTGCCCGCCTCGGCCAGCCGCTGCACCGCTGCCGGGGCGCCCAGCGCGTCGGGCAACACCTCGGACAGCCGGGTGGCGAGCTCGCGCACCTCGTCGGCCCCGGCCACCCAGCTGGTCAGCCCCAGGGAGAGCACCAGCGCCGGGACGACGGCGATCCCGGCGTAGAAGGTGAGCCCGGCGGCGATCAGTGCGGTGTCCCGGTTGCGCAGTCGGGCCCGTATCGCCCTCAGCAGGCCGCGCGCCTCCTCCGCCACCTGCACCGGGCCATGTGATCAGGTCCGGCGCGGTCCCGCTCGGCGGCGCGCCCGCACCTCGGTCAGCCGGTCGAGCCGCCCGAGCCCACGAGCAGCATGTACGAGAAGATGACCACCAGGATCAGCACGAACGTGCCGACGATCAGCAGGCGTGCCCGGTTCTTCGGCATCTTGCCCTGCCCGGTGCGGTCCGGGCGGCCATCGGGTCGCTCGCTCATCGGTCCTCCTGGAGTCGGTACGCGCCCCGCTCCGACACCGTGGTGCCCCCGGGGCGGCGCCTGCTCGGTCGAGCAGGCGGTGGTGCCCGGTGCCTGCCCACTTCCGCGGACCCTCACGCCTGAGACGTGGCCCACTCCGCTCAGTGGCCGCCGAGCAGGTGCTGCGCAGCGGCGAATCCGCCGAGGCCGCTGACCGCACCGCCGCGCACCGTGCCGCCCGAGGAGGCGGCGACCACCCGCGGGTGTGCCGTCGCCACGCCCCAGGTGCCGACGGCGGCGGGGTCGGGCGCGACCGGCCACGACAGGTCACCGTGGAAGATGTGCCCGCCCGGCATCGCCAGCGACGCCTCCACGTCCAGCGGCGAGGACGCCTGCAGGCACGGCCGCCCGTCGCCGTCGGTGGCCAGGCAGTCGGCCAGCGGCTCGGTCAGGTGGGCGTCCAGCTGCGCCAGCACCCGCTGCACCGCCTCCGCCCGGGTGCCGACGGGGTCGGCCGCGTAGAGCTCGGCCGGCGTGTGCAGCCCGAACAGGGTCAGGGTGTGCAGCCCGGTGTCGCCGACGATCGACGGGTCGGTGAGCGAGTGGCAGTACACCTCGAAGGGGACCACCTCGGGCAGCTGCCCGGCCGCAGCCTGCGCGTACGCGGCGTCGAGCTGGCCGGCCGCCTCGTCGACGTGCACGGTGCCGCTGAACACCCGGCGGGGGTCGGCGCCCGACCGCAGCCCGGGCAACCGGCGCAGCACCATGTTCACCTTCAGCTGCGACCCCGACGGCCGCGGCGCCGGGGCGGTGCCCAGCAGCTCGTCGAGCACGGCCGGGGCCGCACCGCAGACCAGGTGTCCGGCGTCGGCCGCGTGCGCCGTCCCGTCGGCGTCGGTCCAGTGCACGGTGACGCCGTCGGCCCGGGTCTCGACCGCGGTGACCTCGGCGCGGGTGAGCAGTGCGGCCCCGCGCGCCCGGGCTGCGTCGGCGAGCGCGCCGCTGACCGCGCCCATCCCACCGACCGGCACCCGCCAGCGGCCGGTGCCGTTGCCGACGAGGTGGTACAGGAAGCACCGGCCGGCCAGCCCGTCCGCGGCGTGCACGTCGGCGAAGGTGCCGATCAGCCCGTCGGTGAGCGCGATGCCCCGGACCTCGTCGTCGGTCAGGTGGTCGGCGACTACGTCGGCCAGCGGCCGTTCCCGCAGGTCGCGCCAGATGTCCGGGTCCCGCAGGCGCGCGAGGAGCGCCGCCTCGCTGGGCAGCGGTCCGGTCAGGGTGGGGGCCAGGTCCTCGGCGAGGGTGGTCAGCCGGCCGTAGAAGCGCTGCCAGCCGGCGAACTCCGCGTCCGAGCCGGTGAGGGCGCGGAAGGAGGCCGCCGTCTCCGGCCCCTCGTCCCGCTCGACCAGCAGCCCGGTGGCCGCACCGCCGCGGCGCAGCGGGGTGTAGGAGGCGACCGTCCGGTCCAGCAGGGTGATCGGCAACGCCAGGTCGGTGACGACCCGATCGGGCAGCAGGCTGACCAGGTAGGAGTACGCCGACAGCCGGACGTCGACGCCCGGGAAGACCTGCTCGCTGACCGCGGCGCCGCCGAGCACGGGCCGCCGCTCCAGCACGAGCACCGACCAGCCCGCGCGGGCCAGGTAGGCGGCGGCGACCAGCCCGTTGTGGCCGCCGCCCACCACGATGGCGTCGTACCGGGCTGCGGTGCTCACGCCAGCTCCCGGGCGAAGCAGAGCGAGAACGGGTCGTCCACGTAGTGCCCGAACGCCGGGACCGGCCGGTAGCCGGCCGCGGTGTACAGCCCGATCGCCTCGGGCTGGCGCGGTCCGGTCTCCAGCAGCACGGTGGTCCAGCCCCGCCCCACCGCCTCGGCCTCCAGCCCGGTGAGCAGCAGCCGGGAGACGCCGCGACCACGCGCCGCCGGGACGACGTACATCCGCTTGAGCTCGGCGGTGCCGTCCCCGAGGGGCCGCAGTGCGCCGCAGCCGATCGGCGTGCCGTCGTCGTCCCGGGCGAGGAGGACGACGGCGACGTCGGCGGCGGACGGCGGCACCCCCGGCTCGCTCGCACCGCCGTAGCGGGCCCGCAGCTCGACCTGCTGGGCGGCGGTCAGCGCGGCGACGTCCGGGTCGTCCCACGAGGCGGCGGAGAGGTTCGGCACGAGGTCATCCTGGCGCGCCGTCGTCCACCTGCTGCAGCAGCCCCCAGACGAACCTCGCCCGCACCCGGCCGGGGAGGTGCACCTCGAGACGACTCGGGACGCCGGGGTCCACCGCGGCCGCGCCGGGCAGGGTCACGACGTCGTCCACCACGTGCTCCCAGACGCGCAGGGCTCCCGGTGCGGCCGCCGGCACCGCGGAACCGGGCGCGCGGACCAGCTGCTCGTGGAGCACCGCGCCGTCCGGGCCGCCCAGCACCTCCCACCGCAGGTGGGGCCACAACGGCAGCGGCCACCGCCGGACGACGAGGTCGACGTCACCGAACTTGCGGTCCTCCTGCTCGGCGGGTGGACCCAGCACGGCAGCGCGCAGCGCGAGTCCGCGCGGTGCTCGCTCTGTGTGATGGAGCGCGCGCCAACGACGGTGCGCGGCATGCACTTCGGCCCGGTCGGCGCCGATGATCGGCAGGGCCTCGGCGACCAGGTCGGGTCGCGTGTCGGCCATGCGACGGAGCAGCACGAGGCAGAACTCCCGCCGTGCCAGCCCCTCCACCCGGCGAGCCTGTCACGCTCGGTGAGCGTGTTGGAGCACACGCCCGGGGATTTCCACAAATTCACCCCAGTCGTTTGTCACGAGCACATAACGCACGTACGGTCACCAGCGGTCCTGACGGGCAGCGCAGTCGCCCACCCGGGTGACCACCGACAGGACCGCCGCCGAACCACACGGCTCGCCGCAACACTCGCGGGCTCGTGGACCGGGGACCCACCGCAGCACTGGGGTGAAGCTCTGCACGGCCCGTTCGCGGGCCTCGCGGAGCCGGGCGACTTCCCGCCCGAACCCGTCAGCTAACTCGGTAGGCGGCAGGTGGAAGAAAGGACACACCCGCCGAACATGGCGAGTTCGCACACCTCTGTCCGTCGTGGCCGCAACGGCCGACGGGCCCTGCTCACTCTGTTTGTCGCGGGTGGCGTAGCCCTCGCTCCGGTGCCCGCCCTGGCGGCTCCTGAAACACCCACCACCTCGCAGGAGGCGGCCGAGCTCATCGCCGCCCGCGGTCACGACCTCGAGGTCGTCACCGAGAAGATGCACGAGGCGACCGACGTGCTGACCAGCATGAAGGCCGCCTCGGACGTTGCCGCCGCCGAGCTCGTCGCCGCCGAGGCGGCCGTGGTCGAGGCTCGTGACCACGTGCGCCAGGTCGCCCGCAGCGCCTTCACCGGTGAGCAGCTCTCCTCGATGCAGGCCATGCTCACCAGCTCCTCCGCCGACGAGATGCTCGACCGGATGGGCACGCTGGACAGCATCGCCGGGCACAACAACGAGGTGCTCGGGGTCGCGCAGGAGGCCACCGTCAGCGCCGACGAGGCGAAGGCCGCTGCCGAGAAGGCCGCCGCCGACGCGGAGGCCCAGGTCGCTGAGGTCGCTGCCCAGCAGGCCGACCTGAACGAGCAGATCGCCGAGTACCAGGCCGAGTACGACCGGCTCTCCGCCGAGGAGCGCGAGCGCGCCCGCATCCTGGCCGAGCAGCACGCGGCCGCAGAAGCGGCTCAGGCCGCAGCCGAGCGCGAGGCCCAGGCTGCCGCGGCGGCCGAGCGCAACAACGCCCAGACCGCCTCGCGAGACGAGCGCACGGCCCCCGCCGCCGCCGCTCCGTCCGTGTCCCGCTCCGCCGCCGTCGCCGCACCGGCGCCGGCACCGGCCGCGCCGGTCGTGGCCAGCAGCGGCGCTGCCGCCACCGCGGTGAACACCGCGATGGCCCAGCGCGGCAAGCCCTACGTCTGGGGCGCCACCGGCCCGAACTCCTACGACTGCTCCGGGCTGGTGAAGTACTCCTACGCCTCGGCCGGGGTCAACCTGCCCCGCAGCAGCAGTCAGCAGGCGGCGTCGGGCCGGGCGGTCTCCCGCGGCGAGCTGCAGCCGGGCGACCTGATCGCCTACTACAGCCCGGTCAGCCACATCGGCATCTACATCGGCAACGGCCAGATGGTCCACGCGCCGACGTCGGGTGACGTGGTCAAGGTCGCCAGCATCGACGCCATGGGCCCCATCACCGCCATGCGTCGGGTCGCCGGCTGACAGCTGCACCACCCCGCGACACCCGCCGGTGCCCCGGTCGCCTGACGGCGGCCGGGGCACCGGCGCGTCCGGGCCCGCTGCGTCGGGGTCCGGTGCGGCTGATCGCCGGTGGCGACGATCACCCGGGTCCGCGCACCGGCGGCCCGTCCCGCCGGGCACGATGAGGAGCAGTCCACCCACGCCCACCCCGAGGAGCACCGTGCCCGCCGCACTGACCGACCCCACGAGGGTCGCCCGCGTCTTCCGCGTCGTCGCCATCGCCGAGGCCGTCTCCTGGGTGCTCCTGCTGGCCGGCATGTTCGTCAAGCGGGTGCTGGAGGCCTCGGAGCTGGGCGTGCAGGTGTTCGGCCCGGTCCACGGTGCGGTGTTCGTGGTCTACGTCGTCGTCACCCTGCTGGCGTGGCGGGTGCTCCGCTGGACGCCGGCCACCGGGCTGCTGGCGCTGGCCGCCTCCATCCCGCCGCTGGTGACCATCTGGTTCGAGCGCTGGGCCCGGCGGACCGGCCGGCTGCCGGTCGACGCCACCAGGCCGGTCCGGGTCGGCTGAGCGCACGATGGTCACCCCCGTCCTGCCCGCCACCGCCCGCGCCCTGCTGGCCCGCACCGCCCGGGTCCAGCGCGACGGCCGGGCACCCAGCCTGGTCGCGGGCGTGGTCCGGGACGGCGGGCTGGCCTGGTCGGCCGGTCGCGGCGACGTCGCCGAGCCGCACACCGACGTGCAGTACCGGCTGGGCTCGATCAGCAAGACGGTGACGGCCCTGGTCGTGCTCCGGCTCCGCGACGAGGGCCGCCTGGGGCTGGACGACCTGCTCGAGGAGCACGTCCCCGGCACCCCCTTCGGGGAGCGCACCGTGGGCCAGCTGCTCGCCCACCTCGCCGGCGCGAGCTCGGAGAGCCCCGGCGGCTGGTGGGAGCGCGTCCCCGGCGGGACGCTGGCCGAGCTGCGGCTGACCGACGACGACGTCGTCCTGGGCAGCGCACGCCGCTTCCACTACTCAAACCTCGGGTTCGGGCTGCTCGGTGAGCTGGTCGCCCGACATCGTGGGCGCTCCTGGGCCGAGGTCGTCCGGGACGAGGTGCTGCTGCCGCTGGGCATGGCGCGCACCACCCCGCGGCCGACCGGTCGGGCGGCACAGGGTGCGGCCGTGCACCCGTGGGCGGACGTCGTCCTGCCCGAGCCCGAGCACGACGCCGGCATCATGGCCGCGGCCGGCCAGCTGTGGGCGACGCTGGCCGACCTCGGCCGGTTCGCCGCCTTCCTGCTCGGCGACACCGGCGACGTGCTCTCCCCGGCGACGCTGGAGGAGATGACCGTGCCGGCCGGGATCGACTCGTCGTCCCCCGGGTGGTCGGCCTACGGGCTGGGGGTGCAGGTGCTGCGCGTCGACGGGCACACCCTCATCGGCCACGGCGGCTCGATGCCGGGCTTCCTCGCGGGGGTCTTCGTCGACCGGTCCGAGCAGGCCGGAGCGGTGATGCTGGCCAGCACGACCAGTGGGCTCGACCCGCTGGTGCCCGGGCTGCTGGCCGACCTGCGGGCCGCCGAGCCCCGGATCGTCGACGCCTGGGCGCCGTCCCCGCCGCCGCTGCCGCTCGACCTGCTCGGCGTCTGGTTCTGGGGGCCGGCCCCGCTGGTGCTGCGTGCCCAGTCCGGTGGCCTGCTGCACCTGGGGCCGCTGCCCGGCCGGCCCGGCCGGGCGAGCCGGTTCGCTCCCCGCGCGGACGGCACGTGGGTCGGGCTGGACGGCTACTACGCCGGCGAGACGCTGCGCATCGCCCCCGACCACCTGGACCTGGCGACCTTCGTGCTCACCCGTACGCCCTACGACCCCGAGGCACCCGTGCCCGGCGGGGTCGACGAACGCGGCTGGACGGCGCCCTAGGCGTCAGGTGCCGGGCGGTCGGGCGCTGGGGTACAGGCCGGCGGCGTACTGCTCGCCGTAGTACTGCTCCAGCTCGGCCAGTGGCGTGGCGGCAGCCTCCTGGGCGTGCGCGATCCGGGCCCGGGAGGGCAACGCCCCGGGATCCCAGGTCGCCGGGTCCCACAGCTGCGACCGCAGGAACGCCTTGGCGCAGTGGTAGAAGACCGACTCGATCTCCACGACCATGGCCAGCAGCGGCCGGTGTCCGCGGACGAGCATCCGGTCCAGCAGGTCCTCGTCGCGCACCAGGCGGGCCCGGCCCTGCACCCGGAAGGTGTCGCTGCGGCCGGGCACCAGGTAGATCAGCCCGACGTGCGGGTTGGTCAGGATGTTGCGGAACCCGTCGGCACGGCGGTTGCCGGCGCGCTCGGGCAGCGCGATCGTCCGGTCGTCCAGGACGACGGTGAACCCGGGCGGGTCGCCCTTCGGGGAGACGTCGCAGCTGCCGTCGGCCGCGGAGGTCGCCACCAGGCAGAACGGTGAGGCGGCCAGCCAGTCCCGGTCGATGGCGTCCAGGCAGGGGCGGTCCTTGGTGGCGGCGCGGGGCGCCGGTTCACCCAGCAGCTCGCGCAGCTCCGCCTCGGTGGTGATCTCGTCCACGGGGCCAGTCTGGCCCAACGGCCCCGTCCCGAGGCCCACCGCGACCGGGGTGGCTCCTCAGGCGAGGTCGAACGCGTCCATCGTCGTCTTCACGACGACGCCGTAGGCCAGGTGTGGGACGACGTCGCTGACCCAGTCGGTGGCCGACCAGGTGCGCGGGTCGGTGATCCCGAGCGCGGTCATCGGGCCGTTGGTGCCGATGAGCACGCCGATCGTGGTCAGCGCCGTCCCGACGAGGGGCTGGGAGCGGAAGCCGGCCGCGCGGGCGAGCCCGGCGAGCACCCCGACCCCCACCCCGGCCGCCAGCCCGGTGAGCGGGCCGAGGCCCTGGACCCGGTTCTGCCGGGTCTCCTCGTCGCCCGGGATCGACACGTGGGCCTTCTCCGCGAGCACCTCGACCGTCTGCTCGGGGGTGGAGCTGGTGCCCCGGCCCCGGCCGACCATGTCCAGGTAGGTGACGGCGTTGAGCGCGGTCGTCCCCGCTGCGCCGGCGGCGGCCCCGCGGAGCACCCAGCCCAGCGTGCTGATCCCGCGCTTGCCCTTGCCGATCGTCCCGAACGGAGTGTGCTTGGCCATGGTCGCGGCCCTACCCGGACCGCCGGGCGGGCGAAACGACCGTCAGCGCCAGCTGAGCCGGCTGCGGGCGGACCAGTACTCCGCCGGCTCCTCGGGCTGCACCCAGCCCGCCGCCGTCGGATCAGCGGCGGTCAGGTCCAGGGTGCGGGCGGCGGCGTTGCTCTCCAGCTGCGCCACGGTCACCGCGCCGGACAGCACGACGTCGCACCACGGCTGGGCCAGGGCTGCGGCCAGGGCGAGGGCGTCGACCCCGACGCCGCGCTCCCGTGCAGCAGCGGCCAGCGGGGAGTCCGCCGCGCTGCCCCGGTCGGTCAGCCGGCCGTTGGCGACACCCTCCTTGACGACCACCCGGGCGCCGGCGGCCGACGCCTCGGCCAGCGCCGGCCCGGCCGAGGGCTCCAGCAGGTTCCAGGTCGACTGCACGCTGGTGAACAGCGGCGCGCCGTCCACGGTCAGCTCCAGCCCGCGCCGCACCGCATCGGCCTGGGTCGGCCCCGAGGTGGAGAAGCCCAGCTCGACGCCGTCGGCGCGCAGCTGGGCCAGCCGGTGCTGCAGCGGCCGGTCGGTCCACAGCGGGCTGTCGGCGGTCAGCGAGTGCACCTGGTACAGCTTCAGCCACGGGCCGAGCAGCGCCGTCGTCTCGGCCAGCTGCCGCTCGAAGGCGGGCTCCGTGTGCTCCTTGACCTCGTGGACCGTGGCGTCCGGGCGCCAGTCGGCGGTGTAGCGGTAGCCCCACTTGCTGGCCACGAACGGGGCGGCGCCGGTGGCGCGCAGCCACGAGGCGAGGAACTCCTCGGCGCGGCCGTAGGACCGCGCGGTGTCCACGTACTGGATGCCCAGCGCGGTCGCGGCGTCGAGGAGCTCGGAGGTGCGGGCCTGGAGGACGGCGGGGGCGCGGTCGGCGGGCAGGTCGGCGTCCCGGCCGAGGGTGAGGTAGGCAGGCCGGCCGACGGCGGCCAGGCCGACACCCAGCTGGGCAACGGAGTCGTGGGGCACGTGCCCATCCCAGCACCCGGACGGCGGCCGGGGCATCCTGACCGGGTGGACGACGCCGACCGGCTGCTCGAGCAGACCATCGACGCCCTGCTGGACCAGCGTCGTCCCGGCGCGTCCATCTGCCCGTCGGAGGCGGCCCGGGCGGTCGACCCCGACGGCTGGCGGGACCTGATGCCCGCCGCCCGCTCGGCGGCCGGACGGCTGGCCGCGGCGGGCACGGTCGAGGTCACCCAGTCCGGCGCGGTGGTCGACGTCGCCACCGCGCGCGGGCCGGTGCGGGTCCGCCGGCCCTGCTGAAACGGCTGTCCCCGCGGGCCGGTGCGTCGCTACCGTGCGATCTCCACCGGCGTACGGGAAGCGGGGCAGCGTGGCGGTCGACGGACAGGCGTACCGGTCCGAGCTGAGGCTCGAGTTCGACCCGCCGCCCACCGCGGCACCCCGGCCGGAGCTGGCCGACGTCGGCAAACTGGTGCGCCGCGGGGTGCGGGCAGTCGTCGGGGCGGCCCGCGCCGAGGACCGGACGACGCTGTCCGGCCTGCTGCTGGCCCATCTCGGTCCGGCGGGTGCCGAGCTCGACGTCGTCGAGGAGGCGTGGCCGGGCTACGAGCACGTGAACGTCCAGGCCGGGCTGGACACCTGGCTGGCCGGCGCGGACCGCGCCTGGCAGCTGGTCGGCGTCGTGGGCTTCCAGCACCGGCCGTTCGGGCTGGGGGAGCTGCTGTCGGCGGGGCCGGAGGCGCAGGACCCGTACGGGCCCCGGCCGGGGAACGCCTCGCGGGTCAACCGGGCGGCCGGACCGGACGGGGAGTCCCGGCCGTGCGTGCGCTGCGGCGTCTACCTGGTGACCGAGGGGCCGGCCCGGACCGCGGTGCTGGTGCGCGGCCCGGAGCCGGAGTCGGGGCTGCCGAACACCACGGTGCAGGTGGTCAGCACCGACCCGGAGCTGGCTGCGCGGGCCGCGACGGAGATCCGCGCCGCGGCGATGGCGCAGAACGTGTTCCGCGGGCAGGTGCTGTCCTTCGGCGCCGAGGTGTTCGGCCACGGCCAGACGCTGCTGCAGTTCCACCGTCGGCCCACCCTCGCCGCCGACCAGCTGGTGCTCGCCGCGGACACGCTCGCGGAGGTGCAGCGCCAGGTCGTGGAGGTGGCGCGGCACAAGGAGCAGCTGCTCGCCGCCGGGCAGCACCTCAAGCGCGGCGTGCTGCTGTACGGGCCGCCCGGCGTCGGCAAGACGCACACCGTGCGGTACCTGACCAGCAGGCTGACCGGGACGACGGTCCTCCAGCTCACCGGCAACGCCCTGCACCTGATCGCCGAGGCCTGCTCGGTCGCCCGCGCGCTGGCGCCGGCGATGCTGGTCATCGAGGACGTCGACCTGATCGCCGAGGACCGCGGCATGCACCCCGGTCAGCACCCGCTGCTGTTCCAGCTGCTCAACGAGATGGACGGGCTGGCCGAGGACGCCGACGTCGTCTTCGTGCTGACCACCAACCGGGCCGACCTGCTCGAGCCGGCGCTGGCGGCGCGGCCGGGGCGGGTGGACCAGGCGGTGGAGCTGCGGCTGCCCGACGCCGAGGCCCGCCGGGCGCTGTTCGAGCTCTACCGGCGCGGGCTGGAGGTGGACACCAGCGGGCTGGACGACGTCCTGGCCCGGACCGAGGGCGTGACCGCGTCGTTCCTCAAGGAGCTGCTGCGCCGGGCGGCGTTGCTGGCGGCCCAGCGGACCGGCACCGGGCCGCTGAGCGTGTCCGCCGCCGACCTCTCCGGCGCGCTGGACGAGCTGCTCGACACCCGCAACGCGATGACCCGCACCCTCCTCGGCAGCGCCCCGGGCTGAGGTGCGCCGATCAGGCGCCGCGGCGCCGGGACCGGTGCACCAGCAGGGCGGTGAGGAGGACGAGGCCTGCGCCCGCCGCGACGAGCACGCCGGCCCAGGGCTGCGGCGCGGACCGCAGCTCTGTGCCGGCGGCGCCGGGCAGCGGGTCGACGGCGGCGCCCTCCGCCGCGCTCAGCGCCCGGACCTCGGCGACCAGCTCCGGTGCGGCCGGCGCGGTGCCACCACAGAGGTCGGCGCGTTGGGGGCCGCCGTCCTGCCCGCCGGCGAAGACCAGGAACGGTCCGTCACCCGACAGCTCGATGCCACAACTGGCGCCCGAGGCGGCCGAGACGACGCCCTGCCGGGCGTGCGCCGTGCCCTTGAACACCGCGTCGACGGCGAACACGTGCAGAGCGGGGTCGTCGCTGTGCGAGCCGCCGCGGACCTCGCGGGAGACCAGGTGCCCAGTGAAGACGGAGTCCGCTCGCGCGAACTGCTCGGTGGTGGCCAGCCCGGCGCAGCTGCACGCCGCGGCCGGGGTCGCCAGGACCCAGCCGGTGGCCACCATGGCCAGAGCGGCCACGAGCACCGCGATCGGTGTCGTCGTCCGTGCCATGGCCGAGAGCCTGCTCGGGCAGGGTCTCGATCAGGTCTCGCCGACGGCCGGGCCGGACGTCAGTCCGCGTCCGTGACCGGGAGGGACCCGGCGGCGCGTTCCAGCAGCGGGGTCATCCGGTGGTCGACGAACCGGCGCAGCGCCAGGTTCGTGTCCGTGCGCTGGACGCCGGGGATCGCGAGCACCTGCTCGGTGATCCGCCACAGGTCGTCGGCGTCGACCGCGACCACCTGGACCAGCAGGTCGGCGACCCCGGAGAGCCCGATGACCTCCAGCACCTCGGGGATCGCGGCCAGCGCCTCCCCGACGTCGGCCAGGCTGCGCTGGACGACCTGCACGGTGACGTAGGCGCCCAGCCGGTAGCCCAGCGCCTCGGGCCGCACCCGGCGCTCGAAGGGGTCCAGGACGCCGTTGGACTCGAGCCGGACCAGCCGCGCCTGCACCGTGTTGCGGGCCAGGCCCAGCTGCTGGGAGAGCGCGAGGACGGTGGCCCGGGGGTCCTCGGACAGGGCGAGCAGCAGCCGCGCGTCGGTGGCGTCCAGGGCGGGCACGTTGCTCAGTCTGACATGGGAGGGCGGTCCGGCAGTGCCCTTTCTGCGCAATGGCAGCAGAGGTGGTTGCGCAGATCGGCGGGCGAGTGATCTTCTGCACACGCGGTCCGGCGTGCCACCATATGTGAGTGGCGCCACACTCCGGCGCCGCATGGACGTCCAGCGACGGGCGCTCCGGTGACCCCGGGCTCCGTCGAGGCGGCAAGGCCAGACGGCGAGGAGAGTGGCGTGACTGCGTTGCAGCAGAAGACCACCGAGGTGGTCGATCCCGTACCGGGCGCCGGAGCGCCACACCTGCCGGGCCAGCCGGACCTGGTCCAGCTGCTGACCCCCGAGGGCGAGCGGGTCGAGCACCCCGACTACGGCCTGGACATCTCGGACGAGGAGCTGCGCGCCCTCTACCGCGACCTCGCTCTGGTCCGCCGGTGGGACGTCGAGGCGACCGCCCTGCAGCGCCAGGGGGAGCTCGGCATCTGGGCCTCGCTGCTCGGTCAGGAGGCGGCCCAGGTGGGCGCCGGCCGGGCGCTCGCCGAGGGCGACATGGCCTTCCCGACCTACCGGGAGCACGGCGTCGCCTGGACCCGGGGCGTCGACCCGCTGCACGTGATGAGCTTGTTCCGCGGCGTCGACCAGGGCGGTTGGGACCCGGTCGCCCACAGCTTCAACCTCTACACCGTCGTCATCGGCGCGCAGACCCTGCACGCCACCGGCTACGCCATGGGCGTGCAGCGCGACGGCGCGGAGAGCGCGGTGCTGGCCTTCCTCGGCGACGGGGCGACCAGCCAGGGCGAGGTCAACGAGGCGATGATCTGGGCGTCGTCGTTCGCCGCTCCCGTCGTCTTCTTCTGCCAGAACAACCAGTACGCGATCAGCGCGCCGATCGAGCGGCAGTCCCGGGTACCGCTGTACCAGCGCGCCGCCGGGTTCGGGTTCCCCGGCGTGCGGGTCGACGGCAACGACGTCCTCGCCGTCCTCGCCGTGACCCGGGCGGCCCTCGCCGCTGCCCGCGAGGGCTCCGGCCCCACCTTCATCGAGGCGTTCACCTACCGGATGGGCGCGCACACCACCTCCGACGACCCGACCCGCTACCGGCTGGCCAGCGAGCTGGAGGCGTGGAAGCTGCGCGACCCGATCGCCCGGCTCAAGGCGCACCTGTCCCGCGCCGGCATCGCCGACGCCGACTTCTTCACCGGGGTCGACGCCGAGGGCGACGAGCTCGCCGCCCGGATCCGGAAGGGCACGCTGGAGATGCCCGACCCGGCCGGGACGGAGATGTTCGACCACGTCTTCGCCGAGCAGACCCCGGAGCTGGCGCAGCAGCGCGAGGAGTTCGTGGCGTACCACGCCTCGTTCGAGGGGGAGCAGTGACCGAGACGCTGACCATCGGCAAGGCGCTCAACCTCGGCCTGCGCAAGGCCATGGAGGACGACGGCAAGGTCGTGCTCATGGGCGAGGACATCGGCAAGCTGGGCGGGGTCTTCCGGATCACCGACGGCCTGCAGAAGGACTTCGGCGAGGCCCGCGTCGTCGACACCCCGCTGGCCGAGGCCGGGATCCTCGGCACCGCGGTCGGGCTGGCGATGCGCGGCTACCGGCCGGTCTGCGAGATCCAGTTCGACGGCTTCGTCTACCCCGCCTACAACCAGATCGTCACCCAGGTCGCCAAGATCCACGCCCGCTCCCGGGGCAAGCTGCCGATGCCGATCGTCATCCGCATCCCCTTCGGGGGCGGCATCGGCGCGGTCGAGCACCACAGCGAGAGCCCTGAGGCCTACTTCGCGCACACCGCTGGCCTGAAGGTGGTCGCCGTCAGCAGCCCGGCCGACGCCTACTGGGGCATCCAGCAGGCGATCGCCTCGCCCGACCCGGTCGTCTTCTTCGAGCCCAAGCGCCGGTACTGGGAGAAGGGCGAGGTCGACCCGGACGGCGCCCCTGACCCGCTGTTCGGCTCCCGGGTGGTCCGCGGCGGCGACGACGTCACGGTGCTCGCCTACGGGCCGATGGTGAAGACGGCGCTGCAGGCCGCCGACGCCGCCGCCGAGGAGGGCCGCTCGCTGGAGGTCGTCGACCTGCGCACCCTCTCCCCGCTGGACCTCGGGCCGGTCTACGAGTCGGTGCGCCGCACCGGTCGCTGCGTGGTCGTGCACGAGGCGCCGGTGACCCTCGGCCTGGGCGCTGAGATCGCCGCCAGGGTCACCGAGAACTGCTTCCACTCGCTGGAGGCGCCGGTGCTGCGGGTGGGCGGGTACGACACCCCCTACCCGCCGTCGAAGCTGGAAGAGGACTACCTCCCCGACCTCGACCGCGTGCTCGACGCCGTCGACCGAGCGATGGGGTTCTGATGGCCGAGCTGCGCCAGTTCAAGCTGCCCGACGTCGGGGAGGGGCTGACCGAGGGCGAGATCCTGTCCTGGCTGGTCGCCGTGGGCGACACGGTCACCGTCAACCAGCCGCTGTGCGAGGTGGAGACGGCGAAGGCCGCGGTCGAGCTGCCCAGCCCGTTCTCCGGCACGGTGACCGAGCTGCTGTTCGACGCCGGGACGACGGTCGACGTCGGCGCACCGATCATCACCATCGACGTCGGTGGTGGCGCAGCCCCGGCCGCGGACGCATCGGCGGCCGAGGGCACCGGCTCCGGGTTGATCGGGGAGACGAACGCCAACGGCCGGACGGCGGTGCTGGTCGGCTACGGCCCGCGCAGCACCGAGGCCAAGCGCCGTCCCCGCCGGGGGCAGCCGGTCGAGGCCGCAGCCGCCCGCGCCACGGCGCCGCAGGTGCTCCCCGAGGCCGACTACGGCTCGGGCAGCGACCGGCCGCCGCTGCTGGCCACCGCACCGGACGCCACGGTGAAGCCGGTCCGGCACGGTGGGCTGGAGGCCGCTCGGGCGGCCGAGGCGGCGGCGGCCCGCCGTCCCGCCGAG
>NZ_JPMX01000043.1 GCF_000761485.1 Modestobacter caceresii | reverse complement strand
CGGGCCGGCCGAACGGGTCTGCCCGCCGCGTCCGCCACCGGACGACGCCGCCGGTGCCGCGCCGCCACCGCCACCGGAGCGCCGACGACGGCCGCCGTTGCCGCCTCCGCCGGTGCCCTGCGGCTGCGGGGCCGGTGCGGGGGCGGGCTCGACGTACGGTGCGGCCGGGCCGGTCAGCGCGGTGATCTCCCGGGCGCCGGGCTTGATCGCCGACACGTCGGGGGTGATCCCGGCCTGGCGGGCCAGGGTGCGGACCTCGCCGGCCTGGTCGGGGGTGGCGATGGTGACCACGATGCCGCCGGCGCCGGCGCGGGCGGTGCGGCCCGAGCGGTGCAGGTAGGCCTTGTGCTCCGAGGGCGGGTCGACGTGCACGACCAGCGCGACGTCGTCGACGTGGATGCCGCGGGCCGCGATGTCGGTCGCACACAGCACCCGGGTGTCGCCGTTGCTGAACGCCTCGAGGTTGCGCTCGCGGGCGTTCTGGCTGAGGTTGCCGTGCAGGTCGACGGCGGGCACCCCGGCGGCGGTCAGCTGCTTGGCCAGCTTCTTGGCCTGGTGCTTGGTGCGGGTGAACAGCACGCTGCGGCCCAGCCCGGCGGCGAGCTCCTGCACGATCTGGCCCTTGTCGGCGGCGTCGACCCGGAACACGTGGTGGGTCATCGTCGAGACCGGCGCCACGGCCGGGTCGACCGAGTGCGTGGTCGGCCGGTCCAGGTAGCGCTTGACCAGCACGTCGACGCCGTTGTCCAGGGTGGCGGAGAAGAGCAGCCGCTGGCCGATCTTGGGGGTGCGGTCCAGCAGGCGCTTGACGCCGGGCAGGAAGCCCAGGTCGGCCATGTGGTCGGCCTCGTCGAGGATGGTGATCTCCACGGCGCCGAGGTCGCAGTGACCCTGGCCGATGAGGTCCTCCAGCCGGCCGGGGCAGGCGATGAGCACGTCGACCCCGCCGGCGAGCGCCTGCACCTGCGGGTTCTGCCCGACACCACCGAAGACGACGGTCGACCGCATGCCCAGCGCGCGGGCCAGTGGGTCGACCACGGCGGCGACCTGGTTGGCCAGCTCGCGGGTCGGCACCAGGATCAGCGCGCGCGGCCGCTTGGGCTGGCGCTTGGTGGTGGAGGAGGCGAGCCGGGCGACCAGCGGGATGCTGAAGGCCAGCGTCTTGCCCGAGCCGGTGCGCCCGCGACCGAGCACGTCCCGGCCGGCCAGGGTGTCCGGCAGCGTGGCGACCTGGATCGGGAACGGCGCGGTGATGCCGCTGGCGGTGAGCACCTCGACGAGCGGGGCGGGCACGCCGAGCTCGGCGAAGGTGGTGTCGGTGGGCAGCACGGTGGGGACGTCGCCGGTCGGCACGACCGGGGCGGCCGGCACGTGCTCGTCGGCGCGGGGGGCGGTCGGCTGGCCCTCCGGACGGGGACCGGCGCCACGGCCACGGCCGCCACGACGGCGGCGGTTGCCCTCCGCGCTGCCCTCGGCCGGCGGCGCGGCGGGGGCGCGGAAGGCCGGGGAGCTGGTGCTCGACGCGGGGGCGGCGGACGGACGGGTCGCGCGACGGCGCGGGCGGTCAGCGCTGTCGTTCTGGGCAGGGGGGAAGGAGTTGGTCATCTGGGGGTCCTCAACACTCCGGTGGCCACCGTTCGTCCACCGCGGGCGGGGCCACCGCAGGGGGCCGCATCGCTGGTCCGGGTCGGACGTCGGGTCGCCGGCGCGCCTCGGTGGCGCAGCCTCGCGCCGACGTCGAGTCCACCTGCTCTCGGATGAGCGGGGGGCGGCGCCGGTGTCCCTCACTCTGCCAGACCCGGCCGGTCACCGGGCGCAGGCGGGGGAGGGACTGGTCACATCGGGGTGTCCGGCTCCCCGGTCACTGCCCGGTCGGGTCGGTGGAGGTGTCGGCTCGCTGCGAGGGTGAGCTGAGCACCGAGATGCCCCCCTTGGACTCGAAGACCGCGAGATGGACCTCGCTGACGTCCGAGATCCCCTGCTGGCGGAGCAGGGCGGCGAGGTCCACGTCGAGCAGGCCCGCGCGGCGGAGCTTGTGCCGGTCCACCTCGCCGTCCCGGATGAGCACGTGCACCCGGGGGTCGATCGCGCGGTGCACCCCGGGCAGGAACCGCAGCCGGCTGACCGCTGTGTGCACGACCGCCAGGGCCAGCAGGGCGAGCGCCCCGGTCAGCCAGGGCGTCTGCGAGGAGGTGGCGGTGCGTCCGACGATGGCGCCGATCGCCACGGCCACGATGAAGTCGTAGGGGGTCATCTGACCGACGGTGCGGCGTTCGCTGAACCGGAGGACCAGGAGCGCGGTCAGGAAGAGGAGCACGGCCTTGAGAGCGGCGTACCCGGCGGCAGCGGGGTCGCCGAGGAGGACGTCGGAGAGGGGCATGCCCTGGCCATGCCCCCGGTCGAGCCCGGCCATGTCCGGATGTGACCTGCTCGCCACGGCCGGGCGCTCCTCAGCGGTGCCGGCCGTGCACCAGGCCCATCACCCGGGCGAGCACGTCGGCGGCGCTCGCCGGCCGGCCGAAGCTCATCAGGTCCACCGGCAGCCCGACCCGCTGCCGGGTGATCGCCTTGGCCCGGGCGAACTCGCGCAGCCCGTCCTCGCCGTGGATCCGGCCGAACCCGCTCTCCCCGACCCCGCCGAACGGCAGCGCCGGCACCGAGGCGAAGGTGAGGACCGAGTTGATCGAGGTCATCCCGCTGCGCATCCGGCGGGCCAGGTCCATCGCCCGGTCCGTCGACCCGCTGAACACCGAGCCGCCCAGCCCCATCGTGGAGTCGTTGGCCCGGCGCAGGCCCTCCTCGGCGTCGGCCACCTCGGCGATGGTCAGGGTCGGGCCGAAGGTCTCCTCCCGGACGGCGGCGGAGCTCTCCGGCACGTCGAGCAGCACGGTGGGGGCGACGAACCCGCCCTCGACGGTCGCACCGGTCACCGCCCGTCCGCCGGCGGCCACCGCGTCGTCCAGGTGCCGGCGGACGACATCCGTCTGGCTCGCCATGGTCATCGGGCCGTAGGCCGCCGCGTCGTCCGAACCCGGCCGCAGCGCGGCCGTCCGGCGGGTGACCTCGGCGACGAACCGGTCGTAGACGGCGCTGGTGGCGTAGACCCGCTCGATCCCGATGCAGGTCTGCCCGGCGTTGCTCATCGCCCCCCACACCGCGGCGTCGGCGGCGGCGCTCACGTCGGCGTCGTCGTCGACGATCATCGCGTCCTTGCCGCCGCACTCCATGAGCACGGGTGTGAGGGTCTCGGCGCAGGCGGCCATCACCTTTCGGCCGGTGGCGGCCGACCCGGTGAAGGCGAGCTTGTCGACCCCGGCCCGGCAGAGGGCGGCACCCGTCTCCCCGAACCCGGTGACCAGCTGGAGGACGTCGGCGACGTCGGGGACCGCGGCGTGCCAGGCATCGACCAGCCAGGCGCCGACCGCGGGGGTGAACTCGCTGGGCTTGAAGACGACGGCGTTGCCGGCGGCCAGCGCGTAGGCGATCGAGCCCATCGGGGTGAAGACGGGGTAGTTCCACGGTCCGATCACGCCGACGACCCCCAGCGGCTGGTACTCGAGGTACGCCGCGTGGTTGGCCGCCAGCATCCCGGCCTTGACCCGACGGGGGCCGAGGGTCTTCTCCGCGTGCCCGGCGGCCCAGGCCAGGTGGTCCACGGCGAGGGTGATCTCCAGGATCGCGTCGGCGCGCGGCTTGCCGTTCTCCCGGTGCACGAGGTCGGCCAGCTCGTGCACCCGTCGGGCGAGGTGACCGCGGTAGGCCGCCAGCCGGAGCTCGCGTTCGGCGGAGCCGAGCGCGGCCCATCTCTCGGCGGCCGGGTGCGCCCGGGCGACGGTCTCCCGGACGGCGTCGGCGTCGTGGACCGGGAACACCTGGACGACGCCGCCGGTGGCGGGGTCCGTCGACTCGAAGGTCTCGGTCGTGTCGTGGCGGGCCACGGTCCCGGCGGTGCTGCCCGGGACACTGGCCGACTCCTCGCTGAGCGGCATGTGAGCCAGGTTACTGGCCGGTATGCCGTGCCGAGCGGTGCGGTGACAGGCGAGTGGCTGAGGTCACGAAGCGTGAGGTGGGTCGCTGGCGCAGGGGAGAGAGGCCTGGTCAGGCCGTGATCGTGAGCGATCCGGTGGACCACGACGCGGCTCACCATCACTCAATGTGATGAACCTAGATCATCACGGCGTTTGACCAGGGCCTCTTCCGGGGACATCACCAACCGCTTACTGGAGACGCCAGGACGCACGACGGTCCGCCGTCGACACGAGGAGGCACACGTGATCTGGAACATCATCGTACTGATCGTCATCGGCGCCATCGCCGGGTTCATCGCCCGCGCCGTCATCCCTGGCAAGCAGGACCTCGGCATCGGTCTGACGATCGTGCTCGGCATCGTCGGCTCGCTGGTCGGCAACCTGCTCGGCAGTCTCCTCACCGGCGACGGCTTCGAGATCGGCACCGCCGGCATCATCGGCTCGATCATCGGCGCGATCATCGTGCTCGGGATCTACGTCATGACCACGGGGCGCAAGAACATCTCCCGCTGACGGGAGCCCGAACTCCCTGACAGACGTCGAGGGCCCGGCCGCACTGGCCGGGCCCTCGACGTCTGTCCGGGCACCTCCCCGACGCGTTCCTCCGGCATGCTGCCCGGGTGCCCACCCCCGCCGAACTGCGCCGTCGGGTGCTGGCTGCCTGGACCGACTCCCCGGCCCGGTTCCGGGAGGACGCCAACGCCGAGGAGGACCTGGTCCGCGGCGGCTACCGCGACCGGCTCCTCGTGGAGCTCGCCCAGAACGCCGCCGACGCGGCGAGCCGGGCCGGGGTCCGGGGGCACCTCCGGCTCGACCTGACCGACGGCGTCCTGCGGGCCGCCAACACCGGGGCGGCGCTGGACGACGACGGCGTCCAGGCGCTGGCGACCCTGCGGGCGTCGGCCAAGCGGGACACCGGCGACACCGTCGGCCGCTTCGGCGTCGGCTTCGCGGCCGTGCTCGCGGTGACCGACGAGCCGGCCGTCGTCTCCACCGACCGCTCCGTGCGGTTCAGCGCCGCCGACACCCGCACGGCGATCGCCGCCGTCCCCGCCCTCGGGCCCGAGCTGGCCCGCCGGGGCGGTGCCGTCCCGGTGCTGCGTCTGCCGTTCGAGACCGACGGCCGGCCCGCGGCCGGGTTCGCCACCGAGGTCGTGCTGCCGCTGCGGCCGGACGCCGTCGCCGCAGTGCGGACGTCGTTGCAGTCACTGCAGCCAGAGGTGCTGCTGGCGCTGCCCGCGCTGAGCCGCGTCGACGTGGTGCTCGACGGCCGGGTCCGCACCTCCACCCGCGAGGACGACGGCACACGGGTCCGGCTGGCCGGCGGGGGCACGGTGAGGACCTGGCAGCTGGTGCAGCGCACCGGTGAGCTGCCGGCGGCGCTGTTCACCGACCGGCCCGTCGAGGAGCGCGAGCGCCGCCGGTACGCCGTCACCTGGGCCGTCCCGGTCGACGACGACGGGGTGCCGCTCCCGTTGACCGGCCGGCAGGTGCTGCACGCGCCGACCCCCAGCGACGAGCCGCTGTCGCTGCCGGCCCGGCTGATCGCCCCCTTCCCCCTGGGCCCGGACCGGCGGCACGTGGCCCCCGGTCCGGTGACCGACGCGCTCGTCGAGGTGGCGGCCGACGGCTACGCCGACCTGCTCGCCACGCTGCCCGCCGACCCGGTGCTGCTGCAGTTGGTGCCGGCCGTCGGGCTGGCGGCTGCCGACCTGGACGCCGCGGTGTGCCGGGCGGTGCTCGACCGGGTCACCGCGACCTCGTGGCTGCCGGCCGCCGACCCGGAGGAGCCGCCGCTGCGCCCGGACCGGGCCGTGGCGCTGGACGACCCGACCGACGACCGGGTCGCCGCCCTGGTCGGCGTGCTCCCCGGCCTGCTGCCCGCCGGCTGGTCCCGGCGTACCGACGCCCGGGTGCTGGCCGCCCTCGGCGTGCGGCGCGCCGGGTGGGCCGACGTGGTCGAGGCGGTGCGCGGGGTGCGGCGGCCAGGGGAGTGGTGGGCCCGGCTCTACGGCGCGCTGGACGGCGCTGACCGGGACGAGCTGGCCGCCCTCCCGGTGCCGCTGGCCGACGGGCGGACGGCGCAGACCCCGGCCGGTGTGCTGCTCGCCGACGAGTCGCTGCCCGCTGCGCGGCTGGCTCCGCTCGGACTGCGGATCGCCGACCCCGCCGTGGCGGCCGGTCCGGCCCGGCGGGTGCTGGAGCGGCTGGGTGCGCGGCCGGCGACCGCAGCCGCGGTGCTCGCTGACCCCGACGTGCGCGCGGCGGTGGAGAGCTCGCTGGACCGGGCCGACGGCGGTGAGGACGTCGAGCCGCTGGCCGTCGCCGTCCTCACCCTCGTCGCCGCGGCGGCGCCGGCCCCCGGGGAGCTGCCGTGGCTGGCGGAGCTGGCGCTGCCCGACGACGACGGCGGCTGGACGCCCGCCGGGGAGCTGGTGCGCCCGGGGTCGCCGCTGGCCGACGTGCTCGCGCCCGGCGCGCTCGGCGCGCTCGACCCGGAGTTCGCCCGCGGCCAGGACGTCGATGCACTGCTCGCGGTGGGCGTGCTGGACACCTTCGCCCTGCTGACCGCCGAGGACCCCGACGACCTGGACGTCGACCGGGTCGAGGAGTGGGTGGACGCCGTGCTGGACCGACTGCCGGCCGATGCGCCGCCGCCGGAGTGGCCGGTGCTCACCGCGGTGCGCGACCTGGAGCTGGTGCGTGACTGGGAGTCCGCGCTGCCGCTCCTCGCCGCCCTGCCGCCGGCCGCCCGGGCCGACCTCGACCTCGGCGGCACCGTCGTCCCCGGCTATCTGCGCTGGTGGCTGCGCACCTCGCCGGTCCTCGACGGAGTGCGGCCGGCCCGGCTCCGCGCTCCGGGCGCTCCCGAGTTACAGGGACTGTACGAACTGGTCGGCGACCTCCCCGACGCCGTGCTCGCCCTGCTCGGCGTCCCGGCCACGGTGGCCGACGTGCTGGCCGACGTCGACGACGCGATCGACCTGCTCGACCGGCTCGGGGACCCGGCGCGCACGGTCTCCCCGGCGGTGTTGCGCACGGTGTACGCCCAGCTCGCCGGCGCGCTGGACGGCGTGGACGTCGACCCGCCGGCGGGAGTCCGGACCGCTCCGGCCCAGGTCAGCGACGCGGCGGTCGTGCTGGACGCCCCGTGGTTACAGCCACTGGTCTCATCGGCCGTGGTGCCCGCCGGTGGCCGCCCCGACGCGGTCGCCGACCTGCTGGACGTGCCGCTGGCCAGCGAGCAGGTCGCCGCCCGGGTGACCAGTCGCCCGGCCCGGACCGTCGGCTGGGCGGAGGTGCCCGGTGCCGGGTTGGCCGCCGCCCGGTTGGGGTTGACCGCGCTGACCGGGTCGGTCGCCGTGCACCCGACGCTGACCGGGACCGGTGGGGTCGAGGTGGCCTGGTGGCCCGGTGCCGACGTCGACGCGGTGGACGGGACGCCGGCCGCCCTGGGCCGGGCGCTGGCCTGGCGGGCCGGCGCCTGGCCGCTGCGGCAGGCGCTGGCCGAGGCGTTCGCCCACCCGCACCGCGCCACCGAGCTCGCTGCCGAGGACGCCGTCGCGCCCCCACCGGACCCCTCTCAGTAGTAGCGCGGGATGGCCTGCGCGCCGGGTGCGTGGCCGTGCCGGCTGTCCGGGCGCGGACCGTGCCCGGTCGCCCGGCCCCCGGCGCGCGGTGCCCGCTGGTGGGCCAGTCACGCCTCGTGCAGGGAGAGCCAGTGCGCGGCCGTGAGGTCCGCGGCTCGCGAGGTCGGCGACAGGCCCTCGGCGTGCAGCCAGCGGACCCCGGCGGTGCCGGGCAGCAGGCCGCGCAGCACCGCGCCGAGCGCGGGCTGCCGGCTGGCGCCGGGTGCGGCGAGCACCGCGTGCGTCAGCCGGTCGAAGCCGTCGTGGGCGTCGTCGGCGAGTTGGCCGCGGGCCGCGCCGGCCGGGCCGTCGAGGGCAGGGGTGGGTCGTGACATGGAGGACCTCCGGGAGGGCAGCGGGCAGCCCGCGACATCGGCGCGGGCACGCCGGGAACGGGGGAGGAGCGGTCGCAGCCGGTCGCTGGACCGGCGGACGGCGGGGCTGCGTGACAGCGCCCGCGGATCAGCTCAGGAGGTGCGCAGCCGCAGCCGCAGCGAGGTGTCGCCCATGTCGAGGACGGTAGGGACGTCGTCCGGGGCCGTCCAGCCCTTTTCGGCTCAGGAGGCCGGGCGGTCGTCTGCGGTCTCGGCCCGGGCCGTCCGGTCCTGGGCGGCGCGCGCCTTGGCGGCCTGCCGCGCCTGGTGGGCGGCGTAGCGGGCGGCGTCCTTCTCCCGGCGGGGGGCGTTCTTCTCCCACTTGACCTTGCGCCGTCGGGCGCGGGCGACCTCGCGCGCCTCGAAGTCCGGGTGCTGCGACCAGGTGCTGGACAGCTGGACGACGACGACCGCCGCGCCACCGAAGATCAGCACGACGGCACCCAGGATCGCGTCGGTGCCGAAGGCCAGCACGGTGAGGGCCACCCAGACGGTGCCGGCGACGACGGTCCGCTTCGACATGCGGGCCAGTATCCGCCTGTCGGCTGTGCGCCCGGCGCGGCCTCACCGATCCGGTGCCGTCCGGAGAGGCCGGGGTCCGGTGGACCGAGCATGCTGAGGACATGTCCGACCGATCCGGCCCACCGTTCCGTGCCGACCACGTCGGCAGCCTGCTCCGCCCTCCGGCGCTGCTCGACGCCCGGGAGCGGTTCGCCGCCGGGGCGATCGACGCCGCCGAGCTGCGCGGGGTCGAGGACGAGGCGATCGCCGACGTGGTCCGCATGCAGGCCGACGTCGGCCTGTCGACCGCCACCGACGGCGAGTTCCGCCGGGCGTCCTGGCACATGGACTTCATCTACGCGATCAACGGCATCAGCAAGGTCCGCGAGAACATCGAGGTCCACTTCAGGAACGCCGACGGCACGATCGACTTCACCCCGGCCGGCCTGCGGGTGGACGGGCCGCTGTCGATCGACGAACCGATCTTCGGCTCCGACCTGGCCTTCCTGCAGTCGCAGGTGCAGCCGGGGCAGACGGCGAAGCTGACCATCCCGTCGCCGTCGATGGTCCACTACCGGGGCGGTGCTGCGGCGATCGACCCGGCCGTCTACCCCGACGAGGACGGCTTCTGGGACGCCCTGTCGGCCGCCTACCGCCAGCAGGTGCAGGCGGTCGCGGCCCAGGGGTGCACCTACCTCCAGCTCGACGACACCAGCCTCGCCTACCTCAACGACCCGGCGCAGCGTGCGGAGCTCGCCGACCAGGGGCGCGACGCCGAACACCAGCACGAGCGGTACATCCGGCAGATCAACGCAGCCCTCGCCGGTCGGCCCGACGGCCTCACCGTCACCACGCACATGTGCCGCGGCAACTTCCGGTCCTCCTGGGTCGCCGAGGGCGGGTACGACTTCGTCGCCGAGGCGCTGTTCGGCGGGCTGGAGGTGGACGGCTTCTTCCTGGAGTACGACGACGCACGCTCCGGTGGCTTCGAGCCGCTGCGGTTCGTGCCGCCGGGCAAGCGCGTCGTCCTGGGCCTGGTCACCAGCAAGCGGCCGGAGCTGGAGCGCAAGGACGACCTCAAGCGCCGGATCGACGAGGCAGCGCGGCACGTGCCGCTGGAGCAGTTGGCGCTCTCGCCGCAGTGCGGCTTCTCCTCGACCGTGGAGGGGAACGCGCTGACCCGCGACGAGCAGATGGCCAAGCTGGCCCTGGTGGTGGAGACGGCGCAGGAGGTCTGGGGCTGACACGCCCGGTCCGTTGGACCGCTCCCTCGGCGTGGCGCCGCGCGCCACGCCGAGGGCCCCTTGTGCCCAACCGACCTGTTCCCTAGCGTTCGCGGTGCGGTTCAACCACCAGCCGCGACCGAGTGCACGTTGCTCGGCGCACGAGACCGGTCGGCGACGCCGCCGGTCACGCGAGCTAAGCCGGAGGTCCGCATGACCGCACTCAACGTCGACGTCGACCCCACCCGCATCGACGTACACGCCGCCACCTCGTCGGCCGGCTGCACCGTCTCCGTCAGCGGTGAGGTCGACTCCGCCACCGCCCCGGGGCTGCGCGGCTGCCTCCTCGAGGTCCTCGCCCGCCCGGGCACCACGACCGTGGAGGTGGACCTGCGCGGGGTCACCTTCCTCGACTCCGCCGGGCTCTCCGCCCTGGCGACGGCACACCGGTCGGCTCTGGCCAGTGGCCGCGATCTGCGGATGCGGTGCGGCACGACGCGCGCCGTCGCCCGGCCGTTGCGGATCACCGGCCTGTGGGACGTCTTCACCATCATCGACTGACCGGCGCAGGGCACGGCGCCGATGACCGAGTACACGTGGCGCGGTCCGTTCGCCGACGCCGACGTCAACGTGCTGCACGCCGAGGGCTTCGGGCACCCGGTGCTCGCCGACGCCTGGGGCGCCCAGCTGGAGCGGCACAGCCTCGGCTGGGTCACCGCCGTGCAGAGCGGCGAACTGGTCGGCTTCGTCAACGTCGCCTGGGACGGCGGGGTGCACGCCTTCCTGCTGGACACGATGGTGCGGGCCGACCGGCGCCGGACCGGGATCGGCCGGGCGCTGGTCGAGACGGCGGTGGCCGGGGCGCAGGCGTCGGGCTGCGAGTGGCTGCACGTCGACTTCGACGACCACCTGCGCGGCTTCTACCTGGACGAGTGCGGCTTCACCCCGACCGGCGCCGGCCTGGTCCGACTCCGCTGACCACCAAAATGGCCATTTTGGTGGTCAGGACGGGTCAGGTCGCGGGGTCGCGGTCGGGGTAGCGGGCCCGGACCAGTGCGTACACGCCGAACGCCATGAAGCCGACGGCGACCGCGGTGAGCAGCCACCGCCCGGTGGGGACGCCGCCGATCGCGTTCATCGCGCCGTCCAGGCCGGTCGCCGTCGACACGTCCCGGGTCGCCGCCGCGTACACCAGCAGACCGCCGGAGACGGTGAAGGCGATGCCCTTCGCCACGTAGCCGAAGGAGCCCAGCCGCTCGATCAGCGGTTCCCATCGGTCGGGGGCCGAGTCGAGGTCGACGTCCCTCATGAACTTCCCGGTCACCCCGCGGACGAGCACGTACAGGCCGACCGCGGCGACGCCGAGCCCGACGGCGACCACCAGCGTCGATCCGCCGGGGATCTCCAGTGCGTCGTCGGCCATCGCCTGGAACCGCTCGTCGGCCTGGTAGCCGGCGCCGACGGCGAAGAACAGGGCGGTGAGCCCCAGCACCGCGTACACGACGGCCTTCGCCGCGCACTTGGTGCAGACGACGCCGGTGCGCAACCGGCGTGCGGGGTGCAGCAGCCCGGTCCACCAGCGCAGCACCTCACCGGCCTGCCACAGCGCCAGGGCGAACAGGCCCAGCCCGATGCCCCAGAGCAGCACCTGGCCGCCGGGGGACTCGGAGACCGCCTGCAGCGCCCCGGTCTGGTCGGCGTCCTCGGTGCCGGGCTGCACGAACCAGGCGATCCGGAACGTCAGCCAGCCGATGAGCAGGTGCAGCACGCCGTACGCGACGAGCCCGACCCGGGCGAGGTGCTCGAGGACCGGGTGGTCGGTGACCTCCCGGGCCCGGGCGACCGCGTCGTGCACCCGCTGCGGGACGACGTTCACCACGGTGATCCTGCCCGAGGAGCCCGACCCGCGCCGGTCAGGTGCGCTCGGGGAACCGGGCGCGGAAGAGGCAGAAGACGCCGAACGCGGCGATGCCGAGGGCGACCAGGGTGAGGAGGGCCTGACCGAACGGCGCCGACAGGATGGTCTGCATCGCGTCGTCGAGCCCGCCGGCCTTGTCGGAGTCGAAGGTGATCGCTGCCCAGCCGAGGAGGCCACCGACGACCGCCAGGGCGACCCCCTTCGCCGGGTAGCCCACCTGGCCGAGCCGCTCGATCAGCCGGCGCTGGGTCGCCGAGGCCTCCGCGGTCTCGATCTCCTTGAGGAACCGCTTGGTGACGCCCTTGTGCACCAGGTAGGCACCCACCCCGAGCAGCGCGAGGGCCGCAGCTCCGACGAGGTAGCGGCCACCGGGCCAGCCGAGGACCCCGGCGACCGTCTGCTCCTCCTGCCCCGAGCTGGACTGCCCGCCACCGGTGGCGAACCGGATCGCGGTGTAGGCCAGCACCAGGTAGATGACGGTCTTGGCGATCGCCTTGGCGATCGTGGCGAGCGCGTCCTTGCGCGCATCGCCGGAGGCCTGCAGGCCGGCCCGGTGACGCAGCACCTCGGCCAGCTGCCAGACGGCCAGCGCGAGCAGGCCCAGGGCCAGCACCCACAGCAGCAGCTTGCCGAACGGCTGTGCGGCCAGGGTGGCCATCGCGCCCGACTGGTCGGCCGAGCCGCCACCGCCGCCCCAGGCCAGTTGCAGCGACAGCCAGGCCAGCAGCAGGTGGACGACGCCGTAGGCGATCAGCCCCACCCGCGCCAGGTTCTCCAGCGCGTCGCTGTTGCCTGCCCGGTCGGCGCTCGCCGCGGTTCCCGAGGTGCCCATGACCGTTCCTCCTGTGTCGCCGTGTGCTCGGCGATCGCCTGTCGCAAGCGGCGATCAGCGTGGCACAACACGCGGTCGACCGCCGGGGGAGCGCGTGCGGGACCGGGGGTGCCGGTCCGTACGGGACGGATCCCGGTCGGTGAGGGAGAATGGCGGCGTGACGAACGCCGTGACCGCCGGCCGGCAGGCCGGGAGCTCCCCGATCACCCCACCCACCCCGGAGCAGGCCCGGGCCACCTGGCCGCGGATGGCGGCGCTGGGCGGCGTCCTGCTCGCGCTCGCGGTCCTGGCGCTGACCTGGTCCGAGGTGGGTCCGCGGGTGCTGCTGGGCGCGGTCGGCCTGTTCGGCGTCGTCCAGGGCGTGCGGGTGCTGCGCCGTGCCCGCACCGGTGCCGTCGAGCGCGCGGCCGCGCTGGTCGGCGCGGGCGGCGTCTGGCTCGGGGCCCTCGCCATGGGCATGGCACTGCTGTCGGCGACGGCGACCGGCTGGCTGTTCGTCGCCGCCGGCGTCATCGCGCTGCCGGCCCTGGCCGTCGCCGCCACCGACCGGCGTCCGCTGGCCCTCGGTGGTGCCGTGCTGGTCGCGGCCGCCGCGGTGGCGATCGCCGTGCTCGGTGGGGTCGACGCCCTGCTGGCCACGGCGCGCGTCCTCGCCGCGGGGACGGTCGGGGCCCTCGGCCTGGCCAACCTGGCCGGGGCCGTCGGCATGGCGCGGGTCGCCCGCCGGCCGGCCCCGGCCCCGGCGGCCGGTTGCGGTGGCTGCGCCTGCGGTGCCGGCGGCTGCGGTTCGGCCGGCTGAGCACCCCCGTCCCGTCCCACCGCGGCGCGCCGTCCAGTCGTCTCGCGCCGGACACCTGCCCGTCACCGGAGCGACCTAGCGTCGATCCGGAGGTGGGCGGGAGACCCCTGACCCACCCGCAGGGGGAGGCCGGGGACACCGGCCGGGCGAGAGGAACGGGACATGCGCACGATCGAACGCACGCTCTGGACGTGCGAGAACTGCCGACGCAAGAACGCCAGCGCCCGGAAGCGCTGCGCCGACTGCGGCACCACCCGGCACTGATCGACACCACCCGCCGGCCGTGCGCAACGGGGCGCCGGCCCGGAGGGCCCCGAACCCAGGCGTGACCTGACCGCCGGCTGGTAATCCGCTGGGCATGCTGCCCGTCGTCGACATCGCCGGCCGAGCGGTCGCCGTCCCGCTCGCGGCGCTCGCCCGTGCCCGTGGTGCCAAACCCCTGCACCCACGAGGGCTGACCTTCTCCGCTCGGCTCGAGCGCTGGGGGCTGCCCCGGGAGACCGGGGTCCCCTGGTTGGACTCCACCGGCACCGACGACGTCCTGGTGCGGCTCTCCCGCGGCGCGGGCCTGCCCCGGCCGCTGCCGGACCTGCTCGGGTTCGCGCTGCGACTGCCGCGGGACCCCCCGGTGGACCTGCTGCTCTCCTCCACCGGCACCGGCCGGTGGAGCCGCCGGGTCCCGGTCCTGCGCCAGGACGCCGGCAGCAGCTACGGGTCGATCATGGCCTACGGCAGCGCGGCCGGCCCGGTGCGGCTGACCGCCGTCCCGCAGCGGTCGGGGATCCCCTCCGACCGTCCGGGGCTCACCGTCCACGGCCCCGGCCTGCAGATCACCCTCTGCGCGGCGATCGGCCGCGGCCCGGACGAGCCGTTCGCCCAGGTCACGCTGCTCCGGCCCACCGACCCGCCGGACCCGGCCGTGCACTTCGACGCCGTCCTGCACGCGCCGCCGGGGCTGGCCGCCGACGGGCCGATGGCCCGCTTCCGGCACCCGGCCTACGCCGCTGCGCGGGCCGCCAGGGGCGAGCCCCTGCCGGACGAGTCCCCGGCGACCTGGCGGGGCCGCGGCTGAGGTGCACGCGCTGCTGCGGTTGCTGGGCCACGACGACGGCGGCGCGCGAGGAGGGTGCTGAGCTCCGGTTTCCCCGACGGCCCGGTGGGAACGCCACAGGCCATGATCCGCATGCCCCGGCTGGACCAGTCGATCCAGATGTTGGCCAGGGGTTACGCCTGGCTGCCCGACCTGCGCCGCGCGGCCGGTCGGGACACCGTGCGCACCCGGCTGATGGTGCGCCCGACCCTCGGCCTCGTGGGGGCCGGTGGCGCTCGCTTCCTCTACGACGAGCGCAACGTGCGCCGCAGCGGTGCGTTGCCCGAGCCGGTCGTCAGCACGCTGTTCGGTCACGGGGCCGTGCACACCCTCGACGGCGAGCCCCACCGGGTGCGCAAGGCGATGTTCGTGGACCTGCTGATGGGCGAGGGGATCGGCGACCTGGTCGACCGGGTCACCACCGCCTGGGACGAGGCCGCGCAGCGCTGGGCGCAGCAGCCGCAGGTCGTGCTGATGGACGCAGCCGCCGAGGTGCTCACCCGCGGGGTCTGTGACTGGGCGGCGGTGCCGGTCAGCGAGGACGAGCTGCCGGCGCTGGCCCGCGACCTCACCACCCTGGTCGACGGCTTCGCCACTGGTGCCCCTCGGCACTGGCGTGCCCGCCGGGCGCGGCAGCGGCGCGAGGCGTGGCTGGCCGGGATCGTCGAGGAGGTGCGCAGCGGCCGGCGGAGCGTGCCCGCGGGCTCGGTGCTCGATGTCGTCGCCGGCCACCGCGACTCCGACGGGGAGCTGCTGGAGCCGCGGGTGGCCGCGGTCGAGGTGCTCAACGTGATCCGGCCGACCGTCGCCGTCTGCTGGTTCGTCGGCTTCACCGCGCACGCCCTGCACCACTGGCCGGCCATCCGGGAGCGGCTGCGCACCGGCGAGCCGGCGTTCGCCACGGCCGTGGCCCACGAGGTGCGCCGGTTCTACCCGTTCGCCCCGTTCATCGGTGGCCGGTCGCCGCGGGCGGTCGAGTGGGAGGGGGAGACGGTGCCAGCCGGGGCCATGGTGCTGCTGGACCTGTTCGGGCAGAACCACGATCCTGAGCTCTTCCCCGAGCCCTACGCATTCCGGCCCGAGCGGTTCCTGGACGGCGAGGGAGCCGGCGCCGCCGTCCGGCGGATCGGCCCGTGGGAGCTGGTCCCGCAGGGGGCCGGTGACCCGCGCACCGGGCACCGCTGCCCCGGCGAGGACATCACCGTCGCGCTGCTGTCGGCGCTCGCCGTCCGGCTGGCCCGGCTGACGTACACCCTGCCGCCCCAGGACCTGGAGATCTCACTCAGCCGCATCCCCGCACGGCCGGCGAGTGGGGTCGTGCTCACCGCGGTCCGGCCCGGCTGACCGGTGCGGAGGCTGGTACCGGAACAGCCCGGTCGCGTAGGTTCGTCCCCATGAGCGTCCGCACGCGGCACTACGTCCGTGTGAGCGGTCGACCAGGTGGCCGGCCGATGGTGTTCGCACACGGCTATGGCTGTGACCAGAACATGTGGCGGTTCATCACCCCCGACTTCGAGGTGGATCACCAGGTGGTCACCTTCGACCACGTGGGGTTCGGCCACTCCGACCTCTCGGCCTACGACCCGGTGAAGTACAACAGCCTGCACGGGTACGCCGCGGACGTCGTCGAGGTCATGCGCGACCTGGAGCTGACCGACGCGGTGTTCGTCGGGCACTCGGTCAGCGCCATGATCGGGGTGCTGGCCCACGCCCAGGCCCCCGAGCTGTTCGGGGCGCTGGTGATGGTCGGGCCCAGCGCCCGGTACGTCGACGACGGCGACTACGTCGGGGGCTTCTCCCGGGCCCAGATCAAGGACCTGCTGGACAACCTGGACGCCAACCACCTGGGTTGGTCCGCCGCGATCGCGCCGGTGATCATGGGCAACCCGGACCGGCCCGAGCTGGCCGCCGAGCTGACCAACAGCTTCTGCCGCACCGATCCCGACGTGGCGCGGCAGTTCGCCCGGGTCTCCTTCCTCTCCGACAACCGGGCCGACCTGCCCGGCGTCGACGTCCCCACCCTGGTGCTGCAGTGCTCGGAGGACGTGATCGCGCCCGAGACGGCCGGTCGGTACGTGCACGAGCACATCCCCGGCTCGACCTTCACCCAGCTGTCCGCGACCGGGCACTGCCCGCACCTGAGCGCACCGGAGGAGACCACGGCCGCCATCCGGGCCTGGACGTGACGGTGTCCCGCACGGCCGGCTCCGACCGTCGTCGCGGGGAGGGCGACCGGGCGCAGCTGGACCAGCTGCTCGAGGACGACCCGGCCGACCTCTACGAGAACGCACCCTGCGGCTACCTGTCCACGCTGCCGGACGGGACGATCGTCAAGGTCAATCAGACGCTGTGCAGCTGGCTGGGCCGCCCCGCCGAGCGGGTGCTGCGCACCCGGCTGCGCGACCTGCTCAGCGTCGGCGGCCAGGTCTTCCACGACACCCACCTGGCCCCGCTGCTGCGGATGCAGGGGGCGGTCCGCGAGGTCGCCCTGGACGTCGTCCGGGACGACGGCTCGGTGCTGCCCTGCCTGGTGAACGCGGTCGAGCTGCGCGACCCCGAGGGTCGGCCGGTGCTGGTGCGCGCGACGCTGTTCGAGGCCACCGCCCGGCGGCGCTACGAGCGGGAGATCCTGACCGCGCACCGGGCCGCGGAGCTCTCCGAGGCCCGGTCGCGGACGCTGCAGCAGGTCGTCGTGCAGCTGGCCGGCGCGACGTCGGTGGCCGACGTGGCCGGTGTCGTCGTCCAGCAGGCGCGTTCGGCGCTGCGCAGTCGCGGAGCCGCGCTGCTGCTGGTCGTCCCCGGTCCGGCCGGGTCCGACGGCGACGCCGACGGTGTGGTGCGGCGGTCGGAGCTGGTCGTGGCCCGCAGCGACGGTCTGCCGGCTGCCCTGCTGGACCAGCTGGCCACCGCGGCCGACGGGCGGATCGCCCTGGAGCTGGCCGAGGGGCTGCGGGTCGTCGTGCCCGACGAGCGGCTGCACGGCCGGCGGCCCGAGCTGGCCGCTGCGCTGGAGAGCGCGGAGCTGCAGGCGCTCGTCGTCGTCCCGGTGTCCGCCGACACCCGCCGGCTCGGCGTCCTGCTGCTCGGCCAGGGCAGCTCGGGCGCCGACGACCTGATCGACCTCGACGAGCCCCGGGACGGCGTGCTCTCGGACGGGGACGTCGACCTGCTGTGGACGCTGGGCCGCCAGGCCGGTCAGGCGCTGGAGCGGGCCCGGCTGCACGAGGAGACCACCCGCCAGGCCGCGCGCTCGGCCTTCCTGCTGCACGCCGCACGGCAGATGGCCGCGGCGGCCGGGGTGGGGGAGACGGTCGACCGGCTGTCGGAGCTGGCCGTGCCGCGGCTGGCCGACGTCTGCATGCTCGACCTGGTCACCCAGCACGGGGCCCGGCGGGTGCTCGCCCGGCACGGGGACCCGGCCCGCCAGCACCTGGTCGACGACCTGCTCGAGTGGGCGCCACCGGCCCGGGAGCTGCCCTTCCCGGCCCGGCGGGCGCTGGCCGAGGGACGCACCCAGTGGTTCTCCGCGCCCGACGACGCCTGGCTGGTCTCGGTGGTCCGCGATCCCCGGGAGCTGGCGGGGGTGCGGGCACTGGAGCTGGCCAGCATCGTCAGCGTGCCGCTGGTGGCGGAGGGACGGTCGCTGGGCGTGCTGACCCTGAGCGCCGACCGGCGCCGGGGCGCGTTCACCGCCGCCGACGTCGAGGTGGTCGAGCAGCTGGCGCACCAGGTGTCCCTGGTGCTCGCCAAGGCCCAGCGGTACGAGCTGGAGTCGCGGACCTCGCACACCCTGCAGGCCACCCTGCTGCCGCCGCACCCGCCCGCGGTGCCGGGGATGACCGTCGCCGTGCGCTACCTGGCCGCCACCTCCGGCGTGGAGATCGGTGGGGACTTCTACGACGTCGCCACGTTGCCCGGCGACCACGTGGCGATCGCGGTCGGCGACGTGGTGGGGCACGACATCACCGCGGCGGCGACGATGGGGCAGCTGCGCAGCGTCTACCGGGCCCTGCTGGTGGAGGCGCCTGCGCCGTCCGCGGTCATCGACCGGCTGCAGGCCAGCTGGCCGCTGCTCGGGCTGCAGCGGATGGCCACGGCCCTCTTCGCCACCCTGGACCTGCCCACCGGGTTGCTGCACGTCGCCTCGGCCGGGCACCCGCCGCCGCTGCTGATCGTCGACGGCCGCGCCGAGTACCTGCCGGTGGCGCCCAGCCGGATGCTCGGGGCACCACCGGCGCCCGCCGTCGAGTGGAGCGGCGTCGTGCCGCCGGGGGCGACGCTCCTGCTGTACACCGACGGCCTGGTGGAGAGCCGCACCAGCGACCTGGACACCGGCCTGGCCCGGCTGCAGGTGGCGGCCGAGCGCTGGGCCGCTGTGGGCGCCGACGAGCTCTGCGACCGGCTGCTGGCCGAGCTGGCCGGAGCACACCGCGCCGACGACATCGCCCTGCTGGCGCTCACCCGCGACGCCTGACCCCGGGACCTTCGGCTCCTGCGCTGCGTCCGGTCGGGCGGGGAGGCTGGGGGAGACGCACCCGAGGGCGACAGGAGACCGACATGCTGGACCAGGCGCAGTGGCCCCAGGTGGTGGAGCAGGCGGTGCGGGCACCGTCGATCCACAACACCCAGCCCTGGACGTTCACCGCCTCCGGCGACCGGCTGGAGGTGCGGCGCGACACCGCCCGGGGCCTGCCGGCGATCGACCCCACGGGCCGTCAGCAGGTGCTCAGCTGTGGGGTGGCCGTGCAGTTCGCGGTGGTGGTCCTGCGGGCGTCCGGCGTCACCGCCGAGGTCGACGTGCTGCCTGACCCCGCTGACCCCGGAGCACCTGGCGACCGTGCGCGTGACGGGGCGCGGCGAGCCCGACGCCACCGACGTGCGGGCGGCCGCGGCGATCGGCGCCCGGCACACCGACCGTGCGCCGTTCCTGCCCGAGCCGCTGCCGGCCGGCCTGGTCGACCGGCTGCAGGCCGAGGCGGGCCGGGACGGCGTCTGGCTCAAGCCGATCAGCCGGACGGAGGAGGAGACGGCGGTCGCCCTCCTGCTCGACCAGGGCGAGCAGCTGGAGCAGCACGACCCGGCGTACCTGGCCGAGCTGCAGGCCTGGCTGCGGACCGACCCGGACGCACCCGACGGGGTACCGGTCGCGGCCCTGCCCACGGAGAGCCGCGCCACGAACTTCGCCGTCCGCGACTTCGCCGGCGGCAGCGGACCACGGCCCACCCCCGCGACACCGGCCGACGAGGTGCTCCGGGTCAGCTGACCCGGCTCACCCCTCGACCGGCTGGGGCTCGGTGAGGCGGTCCAGTTCGCGGGGGAGCTCGCCGGGGTGCAGCACGGCCAGCCGCTGGGTGGGCCGGGTGAGCGCCACGTACAGGTCGCTGTGCCCGCGCACGCCCTCGGCGAGCACCGCGGCCGGGTCGACCAGCAGCACCGAGTCGAACTCCAGGCCCTTGGCGTCGGCGGGCACCAGCACGACCGGCCCGGCGGAGGAGTCCGCGGCCGGGCCGCTGGAGACCGCCGGCCAGCCGGTGCGCAGGCAGTCGACGACGTCGTCGACCCGGCTCGGGGGCACGATCACCGCGACCGTGCCCCCGGCGGCGGCCAGCTCGGCGGTCACGTCGGCGACCCGGGGGAGCAGCGTCGCCTCGCTCACCTGCTCGGCGGTCGGCGGCACCCCGGTGCTGCGCACGGACCGGGGCGCGGTGGTGCCGGCGCCGCCGGCGGCCAGCACGTCGGCGGCGACGGCCATGACCTCGGCCGGGGTCCGGTAGTTCACCGTCAACTGGGCGAGCCGCCACTGCGCAGCGGCGTGCGGCGCGAGGACCGCGCCCCAGTCGGTGGCGCCGGCCAGGCTGCCGGTCTGGGCCAGGTCGCCGACGACGGTCATCGACCGGGTGGGGCACTTGCGGGCCAGCAGCCGCCAGGTCATCGCCGACAGCTCCTGCGCCTCGTCGACGACCACGTGCCCGAAGGTCCAGGTGCGGTCGGTCGCCGCCCGCTCGGCGGCCGACCGGACGTCGACCTCGGCCTCGCGGTCGGCGAGCATCTCGGCGTCCAGCAGGTCGCCGGCGGTCAGCTCCTCGCCGTCCTCGTCGTCGTCGAGGTCGGTGGAGCGGGAGCCGTACAGCAGGTCGAGGGTCTCCTGCGCCTCGTCCCGGGCCTGCCGACGACGACGTGCCTCACGGGCGCGGTCGGCGCTGTCGTCGTACCCGAGCAGCTCGTCGGCCTCCTCCAGCAGCGGGACGTCGGCCGGCGTCCACGGCGTGCCGGCCGGCCGGGCCAGGAGGGCGCGTTCCTCGTCGGTCCAGCCCTTCGTCGCCCGCGCGATGCGCTCGGGGGAGGAGAGCAGGTCACCGAGCAGCTGCTCGGCGGTGAGCACCGGCCACATCTCGTCGACCAGCGCCCGGACGGCGGCCTCCCCGGCGATCTCCGAGCGCAGCGCGTCCAGGTCCCGGGAGTCCAGCAGGCTGCCGCCGCCGCGCACGTCGGCGCCGATCCGGTCGGCGTAGCGCTGGGCGACCAGGTCGACCAGGGCGCGGCGGAAGGCCGGCCGGCCCAGGTTGTGCAGCCGGGACGCGCGCCGGCCGGCGGTACGGCAGCGGGTGAGGTCGACCGCGCGCAGCTTGATCGACACCCCGTCGATGCGCAGCTCGCGGATGCCGCGGGGCACCGTCTCCCGGTCGCGGACGGCGGCCTTGAGCACGTCGACCATCGCCAGCCGGCCCTTGACCTCGGCCACCTGCTGGCTCTCCGCGCCGCGGGCGTCCAGCCCGGGGCGCAGCTGGCCGAGCCCGGCGAGCAGCACCCCGGTCTCACCGAGCGCGGGCAGCACGTCGGCGATGTAGCGCAGGAAGGTCGGCGTGGGCCCGACGACGAGCAGGCCGCTGCGGGCCAGCCGGTCGCGGTGGGTGTACAGCAGGTAGGCCGCCCGATGCAGCGCGACCGCCGTCTTCCCGGTGCCCGGGCCGCCCTGCACGACCAGCACCCCGCGGGCGTCGCTGCGGATGATGGCGTCCTGCTCGGCCTGGATGGTGGCCACGATGTCGGCCATCCGGCCGGTGCGCTGGGCGGTGAGCGCGGCCATCAGCGCCGCCTCGCCGGTCAGCGGCGGGCCGTCGGTGTCCTCGGGGCGCACGGTGAGCACCTCGTCGTTGACCGCGGTGACCGCCCGGCTGCGGGTGCGGATGTGCCGGCGGCGCACCACGCCCTCGGGCCGGAACGGGGTCGCGGTGTAGAACGGCCGGGACGCCGGCGCGCGCCAGTCGACGAGGGCCGGGTCGCCCGCGGGGTCGTCGGCGGGCAGCCCGACCCGGCCGATGTAGAGCGGCTGTGGCTGCTCCTGGCGGTCCAGCCGGCCGATCACCAGCCCGTGGTCGGCGGCGTCCAGCGCGGTGATCCGCTGGGAGTGGAAACGCGCCGCGGCCTCCCGCTCACCGAGGGACTGGGGGTTGATCACCGGGCTCGCCAGCGCCTGCCGGAAGCGGGTCACGGCGAGCTCGCGGGCGGCATCCAGCCGGCGGTACAGGTCGGTGACGGCGTCCTGCTCGGCGGCGATGGCCGGGTCAGGGGCGACGTCCGGGGACGGGCTCGACAACTTCGGCTGCTCCTCGGACGTGGTGGGACGCGGACGGGGCCCTGCGGCGACTGGCAACCGTACGGGCTGCGGTGGTCTTCCCCGACCCTGCGGGCCACTGGACTGCGGGTGGACTGGTCCGCAGCCGGCCCGCGGCGGGCAGGATGCGGGCATGGCTGCTGCGCACGCCGGACACACCCACCGCCTCGACCTGGCCGACGCCACCGTGCGCGAGTGGGACGCCACCGTGGTCGCCGCCGACCCCGAGCAGGGGATCGTGCTGGACCGTTCCGCGTTCTACCCCGGCGGCGGCGGTCAGCCCCCGGACCAGGGCGTGCTGCTGTGGGGCGGGGTCCGCACCCGGATCGCCGGGACCCGCCGCGGCGACGAGCTGTACCTCGTGCCCGAGGAGGGCGACCCGCTGCCACCGCCCGGGACGGCGGTGCGCGGAGCGCTGGACGACGAGCGCCGGACCGCGCTGATGCGCACTCACTCGGGGTTGCACGTGCTCACCGGCGTCGTCTTCCGGGACTTCGGTGCGCTGGTCACCGGCGGCACCATGGAGCCGCTGACCGCCCGGATGGACTTCGACCTCGCCGAGGTGCCGGCCGACTTCAAGGAGCGGGTCGCCGAGTCGGTGAACGCCGAGCTGGCCGCCGACCGCCGGATCGAGGTCCGGGAGCTGCCCAGGGACGAGGCGTTCGCGATCCCGGACATCATCCGGACCGCCACCAACCTGCTGCCGCCGGACATCGAGGTGGTGCGGATCGTGGACATCGTCGGGCTGGACACCCAGGCCGACGGCGGCACCCACGTGGCGTCCACGGCGATGGTGGGCCGGGTCGAGGTGCTGAAGGTGGAGAACAAGGGCCGCGGCTTCCGCCGCCTCCGCCTCCGAATCGTGTGACCACCACAATGGCCATTTTGGTGGGTGGGTCGGGCGGCGTCCGGGCTACTGCGGGGAGGAGGCGTTCCGCAGGCCACGGTCGAGGAGGGCGATGAGCCACTCGAAGCTGTCATCGACGTCGGCGGACCACTGGAAGGCGTTGGCGGACTGCAGCGTGGCGAAACCGTGGAGGAAGCTGCGCAGCGCGCGCAGCGCGTGGTCCATCTCCGCTCCCTCGACCGCGTAGGACCGGAGCACCGCGGTGAACGAGCCGAGCAACCCCAGCCCCGCGACGGCGACCGGGTCGTCCGGACCGGTCGGCTCGACGCCGATCGTGGCCGCGTACCGGCCCGGGTGGGTGAGCACGAAGTCGCGGAACGCGTGGGCGGCGGCGGCGAGCGCGTCCCGGCCGGCGCAGCCCTGCGTGGCGGTGCCGACGGCGGCGGCTGCCTCGGCGAGGGCGAGCGCGGCGATCCCGCGGTTCAGGTCGTCCTGGCCGGCGACGTGCTTGTAGAGCGACGGGGTGCGCACGCCGACCCGCTCGGCCAGCCGGCCCATGGTCAGGCCGGCGAAGCCGACCTCGTCGGCGAGCGCCGCACCGGCCTCGACGACGGCGGTCCGGTCGAGACCGGCCCTAGGCACGGACGGAGTCCAGGAACGACAGGACCAGAGCACTGACCTGGTCGGGGAACTGGACGTGCGGGTAGTGCCCGGCGCCGTCGACCATCGCCAGCCGCCCCAGTCCGGGCGGCAGTGCGGCCGCGATCGCCTCGCCCTCGGCCTGCGGGGAGGCCCAGTCGGGGTCCAGCGTGCCCTGCACCACCAGCACGGGGCAGCGGACGTCGGCCAGCCGCGCACCGGCGTCCGTGGGCGCCGTCCTGCCCATCCCCTGCAGGGCCTTCATCCGGCCCGGCTCCCGCAGCATCGCCTCGATCTGGTCGAGGCGGGCGTCCCAGTCCGTCGGCTTCGGCCCGGGGTACGCCACCGCCAGGTACCTCCGCCACTGCCCGGTGCTGCCGAGCAGGGCGGTGCCGAGCAGGTGGCGCATGCCGCGCCGGAAGCGGGCGTTCCGCAGGTCGCCGAGCGCGATCTGCTGCTTGCGGGTGAACGGCGCCAGCTCGACCACCGCGGTGACCTGGGAGGGGGCCGTCGCCGCGGCGATCGTGACGGCGCCACCGGAGATGGAATGACCGACCAGCACGGCCGGGCCGCCCAGGTGCTCCACCAGGGCGATGAGGTCACCGGCGATGTCCGTCCGCGTGTAGGACGTCCAGCCCACGCTGGACTCGCCGGAGCCGCGCAGGTCCACGGCGGCGACCCGGTACCCGGCCGCGACCAGGGCCGGGGCGAGGAAGCGGTACGCCGCGCGGCTGTCACCCATGCCGTGGGCCAGGACGACGAGCGGGCCGACTCCGGTCACCTCGTACGCGATCGTGCCGCCGTCAACGGTCAGGTGCTCGGTCATGTCGTCTCCCACTTGGCTAAGTTCGTTAGCCCAAAACTAACGCGATTAGCCACTCGTGGTCAAGGGTGCACCACGACGAGGTGTGGCCGCCCGCTCAGCCCACCGGTCGACGGCCCACCTGCGGGCGCCAGCCGGGTGGCGGGTCCTCGCCGACCAGCCCGTCGACGGCCTCGCGGAGCAGGTCGGCGTGCCCGGTGTGCCGGCCGTACTCCTCGATCAGGTCGCACAGCAGTCGGCGCAGACCGGCGCGCTCGCCGTCCGGGCCGGTCAGGTCGACCCGCTGGTCCATCCCGCCGTCGGCCAGGGCGGCGTCCCACCGGGCGCGGGAGCGCGCGACGGCGTCGTCCCAGAGCGCGTACAGCCGCTCGGGGGAGTCATCGGTGGCGGAGGTGAACGGCCAGTCGTCGCCGCCGGCCCACTCCGACTCCCAGGGCTCACCGATCGGTGCGCCGCTCAGCCGTCCGGTGGAGACGTCGTCCTCCACGCTGGCCAGGTGCTTGAGCAGGCCGCCCAGGGTGAGGGCGGAGGCGCCGATCCGGGTCTGGAGCCCAGCGGCGTCCAGGGCGGCGGCCTTCCAGCGGAAGGTGGTGCGCAGCCGGTCGAGTGCGCCGAGCAGGTGCTCGGCCTCGGTGCCGGCGAAGGGCGGTTCCCAGGGGGTGTCGTCGCTCATGGCGGCACCGTAGGGCCGGTGGTCGTCCTACAGCCGGGACGTCGTCGCGGCGTCCTCGGCGCCGGCGAAGTACTGGTCCAGGACGGCGGCGAAGACCGGCTCCTCGGGTGCGGCCCGGGCGAAGAGCGTCATCGACGAGCGCAGCTTCTGCGCGTCGATCGACCCGAGGACGGCGACCGGGTCGTCGATGTCCAGCTCGGTCAGCGCCTCGGCGCACTCGCGCAGCCGGGGACCGAGCACCGGGTGGGCCAGGTACGCGCGGGCCTCGTCCAGCCCGCTGATGGCGTACCGCTGGGCCATCGCGCTGCTGCCGAGGCCGGCCAGCTGTGGGAGGACGAACCACATCCAGTGGCTGGTCTTCCGCCCGGCACGCAGCTCGGACAGCGCCCGGTCGTAGGTGCCGCCGGAGTCCTGCGCGTCGACGAACCGGGAGAGCGAGAAGGGATCGGTCACCCGGCCACCCTGCCCCCCAGTGGGCCGGGGCACACGGCAGCCGGTAGAACCGACACCGGACCCAGCGAGACCGGGCACCACACCGACGTGGGGAGCACTGCATGGGCAGCAACTCGTTGACGCTGGCGCCCGCGCCGCGATCGGCCGCCGCCGAGGAGGTGCGGGCCGAGGTGCGCGAGTTCCTCGCCGCCGAACTGGCCGCCGGGAGCTTCACCACGCACGTGGACACCTGGCTGTCCGGAGTCGACCCGGCGTTCTCCCGCAAGCTCGGCGAGCGCGGCTGGCTGGGGATGACCTGGCCGAAGCAGTACGGCGGCCACGAGCGGACGGCGATGGAGCGGTACGCGGTCACCGAGGAGCTGTTGGCCGCCGGCGCCCCGGTCGCGGCGCACTGGATCGCCGACCGGCAGTCCGGCCCGAACCTGCTGCGCTACGGCACCGAGGCCCAGCGTGCGGAGATCCTGCCGCGGATCGCGGCGGGGGAGTGCTACTTCGTGATCGGGATGAGCGAGCCGGACAGCGGCTCGGACCTCGCCTCGATCCGCACCCGGGCCACCCGCAACGGCGACGGCGACTGGGTGGTCAACGGCGCGAAGGTCTGGACGTCGAACGCGCACACCTCGCACTACGCGATCACCCTGGTGCGCACGTCGCCGGCCGACCCGGCCAGCCGGCACGCGGGGCTCTCCCAGCTGCTGGTCGACCTGTCGCTGCCCGGCATCACCGTCAACCCGATCCGGATCCTCGACGGCGGCCACCACTTCAACGAGGTCGTGTTCGAGGACGTGGTCATCCCCGGCGACATGCTGCTGGGCGAGGAGGGCGCGGGCTGGCACCAGGTGACCGCGGAGCTGGCCTTCGAGCGATCCGGGCCGGAACGGTTCCTGTCCACCTACCCGCTGATCGCCGAGTTCGCCCGGCGCGCGGCCGAGGGCCAGGACCCGGCGCAGCTGGCCACCCTGGGCCGGCTGTCGGCCCGGCTGCTCGCCCTGCGCCAGCTGTCGCTCCGCATCGCCGGGGCGCTGGACCGCGGGGAGCTGCCCGACATCCCGGCCGCCCTGGTCAAGGACGTGGGGACGACGTTCGAGGCCGACGTGATCGACGAGGTGCGCCGGGTGGTCGACGTCCCGGCGTCGCTGGACTCACCCGACCCGCTGGGCCGGGCCCTGGCCGAGGCGCAGCTGCACGCGCCGGGCTACACGCTGCGCGGCGGCACCAACGAGATCCTGCGCGGGATCGTGGCACGAGGGCTGGGACTGCGATGACCTCCTCCGACGTGGACCTGGTCGTCGAGACCGTCCGGGACATCCTGACGAAGTTCGAGCCGTTCGTACTCACCGCCGAACGGCCGTGGGACGCCGGGCTGTGGTCCGCACTCGCCGCGGCCGGGCTGACCGGGGTGGGGCTGCCCGAGGAGGCCGGCGGCTCCGGCGGCGAGCTGGCGGACGCCGTGGCGATCGTGGGGGCGCTGGCCGCCGGGGCTGCGGCCGTGCCGGTGGCCGAGCAGCTGCTGGTGGCCGCGCCCGCCGTCCTGGCCGCCGGCCTCGACCTGCCGGCACCCGAGGAGCCGCTCTCCGTCGCGGTGGACGGCGCGGTCACCGCCGAGCCCCGGGACGACGGTGACGGCCCGGGCAGCTGGACGCTCACCGGCACCGCGACCGACGTGGCGTGGGCCGGCGTCGCGCAGCACCTCGCCGTGCTCGCGACCAGCGCGGTGGGGCCGGTGCTCGCACTGGTCGACGTCGCCGGGCGGGAGACCACGCACGCGGCGAACCTGGCCGGCGAACCGCGCGGCTCGTTCGTGCTGCAGGGGGTGACCGCGGCCGGGGCGCTGCTCACCGACGCGCAGGCCGAGCAGTTGCGGGCGCGGTACGCGCTGGCCCGGGCGGTGCAGCTGTCCGCGGCGCTGCAGCAGGTGCTGGCCTGGACGGTGCACCACGCCGGCGAGCGGCACCAGTTCGGCCGGCCGCTGGGCAAGTTCCAGGCGATCCAGATGGAGCTGGCCGAGATGGCCGGTGAGGTGACCGCGGTGGCGGCGCTGGTCGACGCCGCGGTGCAGGCGGTCGAGCGCGGGGAGTCGCTGGTGCTGGCGGCCGCGGCGGCCAAGGTGCGGGCCGGGGCTGCGGTCGAGGTGGTCGCCCGGCTGGCCCACCAGGTGCACGGCGCGATCGGCTTCACCCAGGAGCACCGGCTGCACCACCTCACCCGGCGCTGCTGGTCGTGGCGGGACGAGGCCGGCACCGAGACGGCGTGGGCCCGGGTGCTCGGCGCCGGGCTGCTCGCCGACGGCCCCGACGGGCTCTGGCCGGCACTCACCCGGGTGGTGTGAAGCCGCGCATCCGGTCGTACCGCCGCTCCGACCGGGCGGCGGTCTACGACGTCTGTGTGCGCACCGCCGACGCCGGGGGCGACGCCCGGGGCCGGTGGTCGAGCGACGACCTGATGCCCGACCTGTTCGCCGGCCCGTACGTCGACCTCGAGCCGGACCGGGCGTTCGTACTGGACGACGGCGGGCGGGCGGTCGGCTACGTGCTGGGCACCGCGGACACGGCCGGCTTCGTGCAGGCCTGGCGGGCGCAGTGGCTGCCCCGGCTGACCGACCGGTACCCGGCACCGCCCGAGCCGCCGCGCACGGCGGAGGAGCGGATGGTGTCGCTGCTGCACCGGCCGGAGCGGATGCTCGTGCCCGAGCTCGCGGCGTACCCGGCGCACCTGCACATCGACCTGCTGCCCGAGGCGCAGGGCGCCGGTTGGGGGCGGGCGCTGATCGAGGTGTTCTGCGCCGCGGTCGCCGCGGCCGGGGCACCCGGCGTGCACCTGGGCGTGGACCCGGTCAACGCCCGCGCCCTCGGCTTCTACGCCCGGCTCGGCTTCACCGAGGTCGCCGTCCCGTCGGTCCCGGGCGCGGTCTTCCTCGCCCGCCCGGCCGCCTGACCCGCGCTCGTCCCGCCGTCGACTACACGGTCTCGGGGATGCGGAGGTGGGCGACGACCAGGTCGAACTCGGCGACCTCGGTGATCCGCCCGCCCGTCGCCCGCGCGTACTCCGTGCGCAGCGCGTCCGCGCGCTGGCCGGCGACGAGCATCGCCTCCCGGTCGGCGTAGGCGACGGCCAGCACGGTGTTGCCGGAGACCCGGTCGATCATCAGGTTGGCGCTGCAGAAGCCGGTGAGCTCCTCGATCCGGGGCAGGAGAGCCATCCGGAAGGTGGCGACGTCGTCGTCGAGCGCCGCCGGGTTCGGGCGCGAGCTCCAGATGAGCCGGCAGACGGCATCGGCGCCGGTGGGCTGCACCCGGTGCATGACGGCGACCTCCCACTGCGCCACCACCGGCACGGCACCGAGCAGCTGGCCGAGGCGGGCGCGGTCGCGGCGCATGCCCTCGGCGCTGCCCAGCATGGACTGCTCGTCCGCCCAGCCGCTGGCGACGATGCAGCGACCGGTGCGGCGGCCGACGAGCATGGACAGCCCGGTGCAGCCCGGGAGGTCGGTGGTCGCCGGGAGCCACTCGTCGCGGACGAACTCGATCGCGTCGTCGAGGGCACGCGGGTTGCCACGGAGGGTGGTGGTCCGTGCGTACATGGGCTGCCTCCTCGCCTCCGGCGCCGCCCCCGGCAACGCCGCCGTGCAGCGAATCGTGCTCGTGTGCCTGGGCCGAGGTCAGCCGGGGAACGGGCTTCGGTCACCGGACCCGGCGTTGCGTCACGGCCCGCTCAACGACGACGCACCCTCTGCTCCCCGGGGGACGGGGAATCTCGCCCGGTCGCTCAGCGGGTCGCGGTGAGCGACCGGCGCCCCTCCTCGGTCGCCTCGCCCAGCGCCACCGCCGTGCCCAGCCGCAGCGTGCCGCTGAGCCACACCAGCAGGTCGTGCAGCCGCAGCCGGGTCAGCGGGGCGCCGAGCAGCTCGGCCGCCGCCTGCTCCAGCGCCGTGAAGGCGGCATCGTTGGCGCGGAGCTCGCGGTGCACGACCGCCGCCGTCCCGCTGTCGCCCTCGCGCAGGTGCGGCACCGTCTGCAGCCAGGTGGCGCGGTGCAGCAACGGCACCAGGTCGGGACGGCGGTGGTGCAGCGCAGCCGGCACGTGCCGCCGCTGCGGTTCGGGCAGCTCACCGAGACCGCGCAGGGCGGCGCCGACGGTGCCCGGTTCACCGAGCACCGAGAGCTCGTCGTCCGGCAGCTCCCAGAAGGCCCGCCCGGCCGCACGCCCGGCGAGGGCGGCGGCCACGGGCTCGGCCGCGTCGAGGGCAGTGCGGACCGCAGACCAGGCGTCGGGGCCCAGACGGCCGTGCAGCCCCTCGGCCACCAGCACGTCCTCGTCGCCCAGTGGCCCGGCGGGCACCGGCCGGGCGTCGAAGCGCTCGTAGCCGAAGGCCGGCACCTGCACCCACCGGCCGTCCCGCTCGTTGGGGGAGCGGTACCGCAGCGGCCGCCGTCCCCGGGCGTACCCGAGGACGGCGGCCAGCGCGGTGCCCCACGGCAGCGGCTCGGGCCCGGCGCTGGGCAGTGCGAGGTCCGGCCGGCCGGTCAGCACGGTGCGGAGGTCAGCCGGCCGGGCTGACGTCGTCCAGGTCGAAGCTGGACATGGACGCCCCGCCGGTGGCGAAGGTGGCGACGTCCGCGCCGGCGGCGCGGCCGGCCTCGGAGCCCATGCCGGCCCCCATCGCGTCGGCGGACTCGAAGTCCAGCTCGGCGATCAGGTACGGCCCGGGCGCGATGGGGTCCATCGACCGCGGGTGCCCGACGGTGAAGCGGAGGAGCCCGGGGATGGCCTGCGCCAGGCCGACGTGCACGTCCCGGTAGTGCTGGTCGAACTCCGCCGGGTCGGTCGGCTGGCCGTACTGGACGATCAGTCTGTGCACCACTGCGCCACCTCTCCTCGGTCCGCGGGCTCCGCTGCCCGGGACGCCGTGGTCAGCCAACCAGGGCGCCCGGGCTGCGGCGCGCTCAGCGGTGGCCGATGCCGCCGGGGCCGTGCTCGGGCGGGATGACCTCGCCCTCGATCGGCGGCCCGGGCGGGGTGCCGTCGCCGAACGGGCGGCCGCCCAGCTCCTCGCGGCCGTGCGGGGTCAGCCAGACCGACGTGTCCGGGCCCATCGGGATGATCTGGGTCGGGTTGATGTCGGCGTGCACCACGTAGTAGTGCTCCTTGATCTGCGGGAAGTCGGTGGTGTCACCGAAGCCCGGGGTCTGGAACAGGTCGCGGGCGTAGCCCCACAGCGCCGGCAGCTCGGTCAGCTTGTTCCGGTTGGCCTTGAAGTGGCCGTGGTAGACGGGGTCGAACCGGGCCAGCGTGGTGAACAGCCGCACGTCGGCCTCGGTGATCGTCTCGCCCATCAGGAACCGGCGGGTGGACAGCCGCTCCTCGAGCCAGTCCATCGCCGTCCACAGCCGCTGGTAGGCCTGGTCGTAGGCGCGCTGGGAGCCGGCGAAGCCGCAGCGGTAGACGCCGTTGTTCACCTCGGTGAAGATCCGCTCGATCACCTCGTCCATCTCCGCCCGCAGGTGCTCGGGGTAGAGGTCGGGGGCGCCGTCGCGGTGGAACGCGGTCCACTCGCTGGAGAAGTCCAGCGTCATCTGCTTGAAGTCGTTGGTGACGACGGCCCCGGTCGGGACGTCGACCATCGCCGGCACCGTGATGCCGCGCGGGTACTCCGGGTCGCGGGCGAAGAACGCCTGCTGCAGCCGCTCGTACCCCAGCACCGGGTCGCGGCCGTCGGGGTCGAGGTCGAAGGTCCAGCTGCGCTCGTCGTGCGTGGGCCCGCAGATGCCCATGGAGATGGCCTGCTCCAGGCCGAGCAGCCGCCGGACGATCGCCGCGCGGTTGGCCCACGGGCAGGCCCGGGCGATGACCAGCCGGTACCGGCCGGCCTCCACCGGCCATCGGCTGTCGCCGTCGGCGGTGATCCGGTCGGTGATGTAGTTCTGGTCCCGCTGGTAGTCCTGGCCCTTTTCGACGTAACCGCTGCCGCTCTTGGAGGTGCTCACCCCTCCAGCCTCGCCGACCGGACGCTCCGCCGCAGCGTGTGGCGCGCGGCGCCGGGCTGTCCACGGCCTCATGGGTCCGGGCCGGGCTAGCCTCTGGGCATGGCCGCACCCTTCCGCCCGCCCTGGTTCGGCCACCGGGGAGTGCAGCTGCTGGCGGGCGTCGCGGTGGCCTACAACCTCGGCGCGATCGTGCTGCGGCTGGTGGACGGTGACTGGGGCGAGGCCTTCCTGAGCTTCGCGTGGACCGTGGTGTTCGGGTACGTGCTGGTGGAGTCGCTGCGGTTCCGCAAGCAGCAGGACACCGGTCAGGACACCGCCGCCGACTGACCGGCGACCCGACGGCACCGCTCCGTGCCCCTGGCCGGTGCCGGGGCAGCGGAGTGGTCCTCGGCGCACCGGGAACGGGACGGCGGGATGGAGCCGGTCACGGCCACGCGTCCGAGGACTCGCCGGGGACGCCGTCCATCGCCTTGGCGTGTCACGAAATGGTCACTTAACGTCAGCGAGTCGTCCACATCCGCCCCTCAGGCTGTGCCCGGACCCACTCCGCGTCGCCCTCCGAGAGGACCGTTCGTGCCCCTCCCCACTGGTACCGCCCGCACCGCTGCGAGGCGCGCTGCCCTCGGCGCGGCAGCGACATCCGCTGCCGTGCTCGCCGCCGTCGCCGTCCCGGCGGTCGCGGTCGCCGCGCCGCCCACCACGCCCTTCATCTCCGAGATCCACTACGACAACGTCAGCACCGACGTGGGTGAGTTCGTCGAGGTGCAGCTCCCCGCCGGCACCAGCTCCGACGGCCTGAGCGTGGTCCTCTACAACGGGGGCAACGGTGCGGTCTACGACACCGACGCGCTCCCGGCCGTGACCGCGCCCGCGGACGGCTCGGCCGTCGCGGTCGTCGACTACCCGTCCAACGGGATCCAGAACGGCGCCCCGGACGCGGTCGCCCTGGTCCGCGGCACGGAGGTGCTCGAGTTCCTCTCCTACGAGGGGACGATGACCGCCGCCGGCGGCCCGGCCGCCGGGACGACCAGCATCGACATCGGAGTCGAGGAGACCGGCAGCGAGCCGGCTGGGCAGTCGCTGTCGCGCAGCTACGACGCGGCCACCGACGCGCTCGTCTGGTCCGGTCCGGCCGCGGCCAGCAAGGGCGTGGTCAACTCCGCAGCGCCCGGCCCGGTCGACCCGCCGCCGCCCTCCGGCGAGGTCTGCGACACCCCGGTGACGCACGAGATCGGCGACGTGCAGGGCGCGGGCGCGACCACCCCGCTGGCCGGCTCCACGGTCACCGTGGAGGGCGTCGTCGTCGGCGACGTCCCCGGGCTCTCCGGCTTCTACCTGCAGGACGCCGACGGTGACGGCGACGCCGCCACCTCCGACGGGGTCTTCGTCTTCTCCGCGGTCGAGGTCGACCTCGGCGACACGGTCGCGGTGACCGGCGCCGCCGAGGAGTACTTCGAGCAGACCCAGGTCCGCGGCGAGGCGAACGTGGGCGTCTGCGCCGACGGCACCGTGGAGGACCTGCCGGCAGCCACCCCGCTGGACCTGCCCGCCGACGACGACGCCCGCGAGCGGCTCGAGGGCATGCTCGTCGAGCCGGTCGACACCCTGACCGTCAGCGAGGTCTACGCCCTGACCAGCTACGGCGAGCTGACCCTGTCCGAGGGTGGTTTGCTGGTCCAGCCGACGGAGCTGGCCCGTCCCGGCGCCGGTGCGGACGCGATCGCGGCGGACAACGCGCTGCGCAGGATCGTCCTCGACGACGCGCTCAGCAGCCGGGTCAGCGTCACCACCGCGCCCTACCTGTCGCCGGAGACCCCGGTCCGGGTGGGCGACGAGCTGACCTTCACCGAGCCGTTGGTGCTCGGCTACGGCTTCGACGCCTGGCGGCTGCAGCCGGCCGACGGCACCGCGGACGGCGTCTTCGCGCCGCAGAACACCCGTCCGGCCGCGCCGGGCGAGGTCGGTGGCGACGTCCAGCTGGGCGCCTTCAACGTGCTCAACTACTTCCTCACCTTCGGTGGGGTCGGCCGGGGTGCGCCGAACCAGGCCGAGCTCGAGGAGCAGGCCGGCAAGATCGTGCCGGCGATCAACGCGCTGGACGCCGCCGTGGTCACCCTGATGGAGATCGAGGACACCGACTCCACCGGCTACACCCCGGGCAACGCGGACACCGCGCTGGCCGACCTGGTGACCCGGCTCAACGCCGACGCCGGCAGCCAGAAGTGGGCCTACGTCGCCTTCCCGGAGGAGCTGTACGCGGTCGACCGGGACGTGATCCGCAACGCGATCATCTACCAGCCCGCCGTCGTCACCCCGGTCGGCGACTCGGTCGGCCTGGTCGACGAGTCGGTCTGGTCCAACGCCCGCGAGCCGATCGCCCAGACGTTCACCGCGGACGGCGACGCCTTCACCGTGGTGGCCAACCACTTCAAGTCCAAGGGCGGCACCGGCACCGGTAACAACCTCGACACCGGGCAGGGCTCGTTCAATGGCGACCGGGTGCGGCAGGCGGAGTCGCTGGCGGCCTTCGCCGAGCAGCTGGAGGCGCAGACCGGCGACTCGGACGTCGTGCTGATGGGCGACTTCAACGCCTACACCCAGGAGGACCCGATCGAGGCACTCCGCGACGAGGGCTTCGTCAACCTGGGTGAGGAGTTCGACCCGGGCCGGTACAGCTACGTGTTCAACGCACTGTCCGGCTCGCTGGACCACGCGCTGGCCACGGCCGAGCTCACCGCCAAGGTCACCGACGTCGTGCACTGGAACATCAACTCGGTGGAGTCCTTCGCCTACCAGTACGCCGGCGACCCGGAGCTGTACGTGGCGGACCCCTACCGCTCCAGTGACCACGACCCGCTGCTGCTCGGCATCGACCTCCAGTCGGTCGTCGTCGAGCCGGAGCCGCTGCTCTGCCAGGGCCTGGAGCCCACGCTCGTCGGCACGGAGGGCGACGACGTGCTGCGCGGCGGGAACGGCGTGGACGTGATCATGGGCCTGGGCGGCAACGACACGATCACCGGCGGCAACGGCGCCGACGTGATCTGTGGCGGCGACGGGGACGACGTGCTCCGCGGCGGCAACGGGGACGACGTCCTGCTGGGCGGCGCCGGGGACGACGAGCTGCGCGGGGACAACGGCAGCGACACGCTGATCGGCGGCCCGGGCACCGACCTCCTCGACCAGGGGCGGGGCAAGGGCTCCGAGGAGCAGGACGGCGCGGTGTCCTGACCGAGGGGTGATCGGCTCCTGAACCGAGCAACGGCGGCGTCCCACCGAGGTGGGGCGCCGCCGTCGTCGTTCGTGGAGGGGGTCAGCCGCGTTCCGCCGGCGGGGCGGACGCCTCGGACTCCTCGGGCTCGTCCTCCGGCTCGTCCTTCAGGAACAGGTACCAGTAGGACGTGGACACGAAGACCACCGCGCCGACCAGGTTGCCGGCGCCGGCCAGCAGCCAGTTGAGCGCCGCGTCGTCCCAGCCCAGGTCCGGGACACCGGCGAAGATCGCCGCCGGGAGGAAGAACATGTTGGCGATCACGTGGTCGAAGCCCATCGCCACGAACGCCATGATCGGGAAGAAGATCGCCAGGATCTTGCCCGAGACGGTCGTCGCCGCCAGGGACATCCAGACCGCGAGGCAGACCAGCCAGTTGCAGCCGACCGCGCGGAGGAACGTCTGCCAGGCCGTCTCGCCCAGCGCCTTGCCCTCCGAGATCGAGGCCAGCCGCTCGTAGGTGAGCCCGCCGGTGCCGGTGGCGCTGGAGTCGCCGATCACCCCGGTCTGCACGGCCAGGAAGAACGCGACGAACAGCGCCCCGGCCAGGTTGCCGATCAGCACCAGGGACAGGTTCTTGGCGACGTCGCCGGCGCCGATCTTGCCGCGCATGGCCCCCAGCGGGACCAGTGCCATGTTGCCGGTGGCCAGGTCGGAGCCGGCGACGAGCACGAGCACCAGGCCGAGGGTGAAGGTGGCGCCGGTGAACAGCGTCGGCAGCGTCCCCCAGGTCTCCGGGTCGAGGCCGGAGGAGACGACGATGGCGACGAGGCCGCCGAAGGCGATGTAGGCGCCGGCCAGGAAGGCGCTGACCAGCACCTTGTCCCAGGTACGGCGGGTCTTCTTCGCCCCGGTCGCGGCGGCGACCTGGGCGATCTCCTTGGGTGCGCGAGCGGGCAAGGCGTGCCTCCAGGGAAGTCGAGCGGGTCGGCCCGTGGTCTCAGGCCCGGGAGGCACCAGCCTGTCGAACCGCGCGCGGTCCCGCACGGTGAGCGGTGGACCCGCCGACCAGCCGGGGGCAGGTGTCCGGCCGGCCCGGCGCCGTCGGTGCCGGCTCAGTCGCCGCTGCCGCGCGGCCGGGCGCGCACGTGCATCCGCTCGCCCTGCGGCCCGAACAGGGCCAGCAGCTCCACCGGGGCCGGCCCGGGGTTGGTCAGTGCGTGCGGCACGTGGGTGTCGAACTCGACCACCTCGCCCGGGGTCAGCTCCAGCCGCTGGTCGCCGAGGAAGAGCACGAACCGGCCGTTGAGCACGTAGAGCCACTCGTAGCCCTCGTGCGTCTTGAGCTCCACCCCGCCGGTGGGGTGACCCGGGGGCATGATCATCTTGTAGGCCTGCAGCCCGCCGGGCCGGCGGGTGAGCGGCAGCATGGTCATGCCGTTGCGCAACACCGGGCGCGGCTGGACCCGGGGGTCCTGCGACGGCGGCTCGTCGAGCAACTGGTCCAGTGGCACCTGCAGGGCGCGGGTGAGCGGCAGCAGCAGCTCCAGCGTCGCTCGCCGCTGCCCGGACTCCAGCCGGGACAGCGTGCTCACCGAGATGCCGGTGGTCTCCGACAGCTGGGTCAGCGTGGTGTCCCGCTGCTGGCGCAGCGCACGCAGCCGGGGCCCGACGGCCTGGACCACCGCATCGACGTCGTCGCTCATGCCGACCAGTTTGCCGGCCCAGCAATGACTTTTGTCAAGTCTCGCCCTTGTGGGAGCTGGTCACTGCCAGGCCCAGCGGGCCGGTTCGACCAGCGGGAACACCGTGCCGCCGGCCGCCAGGTGCAGGCTCCAGCTGCCGTCGACCCCGCTGTCCAGGTCCTCCCGCAGCGCCTCGGCCCACTCGTCGTCGCTCGCGGTGACCAGCGACCGGCCGGGCCGGCACAGCGCCAGCGCGAGGTGGCCGTCGGCGCAGTCGCTCTGCTCGGTGACCGCGTCGTGCAGCGCCAGCAGACCGGACAGGCTCTCGTGCCGAGGCCGGCGGGGGAGGTCGTCGACCGGCATGAGCACCGGCAGCATCAGCCCGGCGGCGTCGAACCAGGCCAGCCAGAGGCTGCGCGCACCGAAGACCGGCGGGGCGAGCACGGTGGTCCAGCGCCGGGTGAGGTCGGTGGCGGAGCGGACGGGGAGCTGGGCGAGCGGCGTCGTGGTCACGGGTCGACCGTGGCAGCCCCTGGGTGCCGGCGGGCCGTCGTCCACAGGCTGCTGCGCCGCCCACAGCCGGGCGCTCCGGCCGCGGCTCGGCTGGTGCCGTCGGTGGTAGGCGGCACCAGCTCAGCCGGTCAGGCCATCTCCGGTACCCGCAGGTGCGCCACGGCCAGCTCGAACTCGGCGACCTCGACGATCCGCATGCCCGTCGCCGCGGCGAAGTCCTCGCGCATCGCCGAGCCCATCTCCCGCGACTGCTCCAGCTCGGCCCGGCTGGCGTAGGTGATCGCCGCGGAGGCGCGGCCGGTGTCCCGGTCGACCAGCAGGCTGACGCTGCAGAAGCCGGGCAGGTCGCTCATCCGTGGCAGCAGGCTCATCCGGAAGGCGTCGATCATGCCGATGAGCTGCGCCGGGTCGCCGTCGGTCCAGACGACCCGGGTCCACGCGCCGTCACCGGCCGGGTGCTCCCGGTGCAGCACGGCGATGTCCCACTCGGCGACGTCCATCTCCTCGGCCCGCATCACCTCGGCGGCCCGGTCGCGGAGCTCACCGACGGCGACCGCGCTCGCCCGCATCGCCTCGTGGGTGGCCCAGGCGGCGGTGACGATGCAGCGGCCGGCGTCCCGGTCGGCGAGCATCGACATGCCCACGCAGCCGCTCATGCCGCGCAGCATGGGCCAGACGGCGTCGCGGACGTACTCGATGCCCTCGTCGACGGCCTGCGGGTCGCAGCGCACCATGGTGGTCCTGGCGTGCATCTCCGTCCTCCTCCCTGACGGCGCCCGGACGGCACCGCCGCGAGGTCGAGGGTCCTCGCGCACCGCGGCCGTCGAGGGGTTCGCGCACCGCGCTCGGCCCGCTCCGGCGCGTGCACACTCCCCGCACCCCGTCGCGCACGTGCTGCTGCTCAGCCCGGGGAGGACGCCTCGGAGACGGTGATCGCCGCGTTGACCAGCGCCTGGGGGAGGTTGCCGAGCAGGTCGCCGGTCGCCGGGTCGAGCATCTCGCTCGCGACACACACCGGTCAGTCGTCGCGGTCGCGCCGGCGCTCGCGCCAGCGCTCGAGGGCCTTCTCGATGTCCTTCTCGTCCAGCTCGGCGTCCTCAGTCGGCTCGACCGTCGGCGTCGGCGCCGGGGCCGGCGCGGGGGCGGGCGCCGGTGCGGGGGCGGGGGCGGGCGGCGGA
>NZ_JPMX01000042.1 GCF_000761485.1 Modestobacter caceresii | reverse complement strand
GGTTCCCGGTGCTCATGCCGCGCAGGCCGTCGACCCGCACGTTCTGGATCTGCAGGATGGCCTTCGGTGCGTTGGCGGCGATGCCGTCGGTCTGCGCGCCGCTCACGGCGCCGTCGATGTGGACGCCCTCGATGTGCACCGTGCCGGTGCAGTTGCGCACGTAGATGGCCCGCTGGTCATGGCCGGCCACCTTGGCCGACGGCAGCGCCCGGATGCTGCCGCCGATGATCACCGCGTTGCGGCAGTCCGCGATCGTGATCGGGCCGACCGCACGGTCGGTGGGCAGCTTGATCAGCACGTCACCGCCGCGGCCGCTCACCGTCGTCAGCGTGTCGGTGGCCGTCACGTTGGTGACGGGGTAGTTGGCGTAACCGGCGGGCGGCGCCCAGCTGAGCGCTGCACCGGAGGTGGTGGCCGCCGGCGCGGGGGCCGGTGCGGCGACCTGCTCGACCTTCACCGGCGCGGGGGCAGGAGCGGGGGCCGCCACCTCGGTACGGGGCGCCGCGGGCGCAGGGGCAGGAGCAGGGGCGGGGGCCGGGGCTGACGAGGAGGCAGCGAGGCTGTCGGCCCGCGCATCCGCCGACGCACTGGCCCGGGCGCCACCGGTCGTCTCCTTGACCGCGTCCTCGGTCGGGGCCTGCGTCTCGGCCGCGACCGGCGCGGGGGCGGCCTGACCGGGCGCGGGGGCAGCGACGTCGGCGGCGGGCACCGGCTCGGCCGCACCGGTGGCGGCTTCGGTCACGGGCACGAGGCACCCGAAGGCGATCGCGAGGGCGAGCCAGCGGCTGCGGCCACCGCCCATGATCGCGCGGCACGTGGCCGAGGCGGACTTTCGTGTGGAGACGAAACGGGAGCGAGGCACGCAGCGGAACGTAGCAGTTTGATTACGTCACGCCACAGCCTTGTGAAACTGCTGAGTCCGGTGATACGAGAGTCACATTCTGTGACTGTCGTTCCCGGAGCAGCCGGCCTCCGGCGCGTGAGGGCGCGCGGGCCTCGCCAGGTTCATCGGCAGTTCATGCGCCGACCGGTACCGACTGACAGCACATCGTCGATCCTGTCCCCGGTCACCTGTGCGGCGTGCACCCGAGCAGCACTCCGTGGCCCGGGCGCGCGACGACGCAGCGCCCACCGCGGCACCCGATCAAGTGAACGAGCTACCGCTGCACGGGCGTGCGCGGACTAAACTGGCCGCTCGCCACGCTGTGGGAACTCGACGAGTAAGGACGCACGGCAGTCACCGTGAGCGATCACAACCCGTCGAAAGTGAGTCACGTCACTCACGACCCGCGAGCAGCGCGGCCTGACCGCCCTGGCCGTGACAGCGCTCACGGCGACCACGGAGCCCTGGACGCTAGGTTCGTCACGTTGCGAGCCACCCCGTACCCCGCGACGGCAAGATGATGCAGCGCAGCCGCGCAGCACTGATGAGCCGACGGCCTCGACGAGACCCGGCCCCGCTGTCCTCGAACACCAGGGCCCTCGTCCGTCGCCGCCCGACGGATTCGAGAACCCCGATGCACGTGAAGAGCCCCGCCGCGTCGCGACCCGGCCTCCCCGCTGCCGCGCTCGGCGTGACCGCCCTGGTCCTGACGCTGAGCGCCTGCTCCTCGTCGTCCGAGCCGACGGCTCGGCTCGACCCCGGCCCGGACAACGTGCGCGTGGAGGAAGGCCTCACCTACTGGTCCGACGACCAGAGCGAGCTGAAGCTCGACGCCTGCCTCCCCACCGACGCCGAGGGGCCCGTCCCGGCCGTGCTGATCGTGCACGGCGGTGGCTTCACCGAGGGCGCGCGCGACAGCAGCGGACTGCGCACGCTGTGCGAGCTGACGGCCGAACAGGGTGCGGCCGCCTTCTCGGTCGACTACCGGCTCGCACCGGAGTTCACCTACCCCGCCCAGGTCGACGACCTCGCCAACGCGGTCCAGTGGCTGCGCGAGCCCGCCCAGGTGGAGGCGTTCGGCATCGACCCGGCCCGGATCGGCGCCATCGGCAGCTCGGCCGGGGCGATCATCGCGCAGAGCCTGGCCACCCGCGGGGAGGGCCCGCTCGACACCGGTGCCCGGCTGGGCGCGGTGGCGTCCCTGAGCGGCGTCTCCGTGCTGTCCCCCGAGGGCCTGGAGCTCGGCCGGCCCAGTGAGCAGGCCGCCGACCTGGTGCTCAACTACCTCGGCTGCACCTCGGTGGCCGACTGCCCACAGTCGGTGCCGGCCTCCCCCATCACCGGGGTCGACCCCTCCGACCCACCGATGCTGCTGGTCAACGGCACCGACGAACTCGTACCCGAAGAACAGCCCGAGGCGCTGGCGACAGCGCTGGAGGACGCCGGCGTCCAGGTAGAGCTGCTGATCGTCGATGCACCCAGCCACGGGATCACGCTGCTCGACAGCGACGTGCGACGTGCGGTCCTCGCCTTCCTGGAGGAGCAGCTGTGACCAGCACGCCGGACTCCCGCACCCCAGCACCCGAGAGGACCCCCTACATGACCATCGACACCGCTGCGCCCCCGCTCCCCCGGTACCGCCACGAGGACCCGGGCTCCATGCACCTGCGTGACGTGCTGCGCGTCATCCGCCGGAGCTGGATGATCATCGTGGCCGCCGTCGTCGCCGGCCTCCTCGCCGGCTGGCTCGTCACCGTCTTCATGCCGGAGCGCTACGAGACCGAGACCAAGGTGCTGGTCGACCCGGTCGTCTCCGTCGAGGCCACCGACACCCTGTCCCAGGCGTCCGCGCTCGTCGCCGACCGGGTGGAGACCTTCGCCGCGCTCGCCCAGACCCCCGCGGTGCTCGACCCCGCCATCGACGCCATCGGCGCGGACGTGGCCTCCACCGACCTGGTGGACAACGTCACCGCGGAGGTGCTCCCCCGCACGTCGATCATCAACATCACCGTCGAGGCGGGCACGCCGACGAACGCGGCCGAGCTCGCCAACGCGATCGCCGCCAGCCTCATCACCCAGATCGAGGGCGACGCCGCCGCCGCCACCCCGATCAGCCTGACCGGGACCGTGGTCGAGGCGCCGGAGATCCCCGACGAGCTGGCGTCGCCGCTGCTGCTGCTCAACCTGCTGGTGGGGCTCGCCGTCGGCCTGCTGGTGGCCTTCCTGGTGATCGTGTTCCGCCAGGCGCTCTCCGCGGGCACCCGGGGACGCTGATGTCGGCACCGCCGACGACGGCTGGGGCCCCCGCGCGGTCCGGCCCGGGAACACCGCCCGGGCCCGCCTGGGTGGTCTTCGCCGCAGCTCTGGCCTTCGTCCTGGCCGCCCTGGCCTGGATCGAGCCGGCCCTGCCGCTCGCCGTGCTCATCGCCCTCACCGGGGTGCTGATCGCTGCGTTCCGACCGAAGCTCTTCGTCCTGCTGGCGCTGGTCGTGATCATCCTCTCGGCGCCGATCCAGAACGTGCTGGGACAGGTGGGCACCTACGCGGACGAGGGCGTGATCGCCCTCGCCTTCGTCGCCCTCAGCACCCGTCGCCTGGTCACCGAGGGACGACTGGTCTGGCTGCCGGGGACCGGCTGGTTCCTGGGCTTCCTCGTCGCCGGGCTGGTCAGCGCCGCGCTGGCGGAGGTCCCCGCCGGGCTCGCCGTCCCCGCTGCCTTCATCGCCGTCAAGGGCGTGGTCTTCGCCTTCGCCATCGCGCAGCTGCACTGGACCCGCGACGACCTGGCCCTCCTGGTCCGCCTCGGCGTCACGGCGATCGTGGTGATGGCCTTCACCGCGCTGCTGAACCTCGCGCTCCCGGCAGCGTGGGCGAACTTCACCACCGGACGGCCGCCGATCAGCTACATCGGCCCGTTCCCGGCGATCAACGGTGTGTTCCAGCACCCGGCGGCCTTCAGCCGGTTCAGCGGGGTGCTCGCCGTCGGCGCGCTCGTCTACGGCCTGGTGGTCCGCCGTTCCCTCGCCAACACGATCCTCGTGCTGCTCTCCGGCGGCCTGGCCTTCCTGACCTTCCAGGTCAAGTCCATCGTCGGGCTGCTGGCCACGCTGGCGGCGGTCGGCACCCGCTTCCTCCGGCCGGTCGGGGTCGCGGCGCTCCTCGCCGTCGGTCCGCTCGTGGCGCTCCTCACCGTGCCGCCGCTCGCGGCGCTCATCGGTGGCGACATCGACATCTACCTCAACCAGGACTCCGCCCGCTCCATGCTCACCGCAGGCGGGGTCACCGTCGCGGCGCAGTTCTTCCCGCTCGGCGCGGGGTTCGGCCGGTACGGCAGCTCGACGGCCGCCGACGACTACAGCCCGCTGTACTACGCACTGGGCTTCCCCGGCCGCTACGGACTGGGCCCGGGGCCGGACTCCGGTCAGTTCCTCAACGACTCCCAGTGGCCGGCGATCTACGGCGAGACCGGCTGGTTCGGCGCGTTCTGCTTCGCGGCCGGGCTCGCCTGCATGCTCGTCGCCCTGCTCCGGCGCGTCTCCGCCCGCGAGGACGTCCTGGTCCGCTGGATGCGGATCACCGGGGTCGGCTGGCTGGTCCTGCTGCTCGTGGAGTCCGCGGTGGCCCCGGTGTTCGTCTCGTCGCCGTCCTTCCCGTTCGTGTTCGCGGCCGCCGGCGTCATCGCCTCCCTCCGCGTCGACGCGCGGCAGGCCGCGGCCCTGGGACGCCCCCCGGTCACGGGACACCGAGAACCGACCGTTCCTTGATCGTCTTCGGGCACAATGCCGTGGCCGGCCGACACCCCGGCGCCCTCGTGAGTCAGCGGTAGGAGGAGGAACGTGACCCTGAGCAGGCTGCAGCGCAACAAGTTGGTCTGGCTGTGGGGTTATCGGCCCGCGGACATCACCGCCTACGGCTTCGACGACGGGCGCCCGGCCGCCGACGCCGGCCGGTACCTGGGCAGCGACTGGAACCGCAGGTTCGTCCAGGACGTCGTCAACGACCCGCGCAACCACGTCCTCACCGAGCACAAGTGGGTCTTCTACCGCTTCGCCGACGGCTTCGGGTTGCCCGTGCCGCCGACCATCGGCTTCTTCGACAGCGTCCAGGGCACCACCTGGGACGGCGAGCGCCCGCTACGGACCGTGCCCCAGGTCCTCGCCGAGCTGGACCGTGTCCGTCCGACCGGGCTGGTGGTGAAGCCCGCCGGCGGGGGGCAGGGCGCGCAGATCACCATCCTCGACCGGATCGACCACGCGACCGGCACGGCCACGACCCGCACCGGCGAGGAGACCACCCTCGAGCGCGTCTTCGCCGCACTCGACCCGGGCGGTGAGCGCGGGGTCAGCGGCTACGTCCTTCAGCACGCCGTCCGCAACCACCCGGAGCTGGCACAGCTCGCCCCCACGACGACCAACACCTGCCGCGTGCTGACCACCGTCGCCACCGACGGGACCGCGCACGTGCACGCCGCGAGCATCCGCCTCGGCCGACGCGGCGGCATGATCGACAACTGGGGGTCCGGCGGGGTCAGCATCCCGATCGACGTGGCCACCGGCGTGATGGGCCCGGGCATCCTCAAGGGCGTGCCGGGTGACCTGACCGAGCACCCCGACACCGGCGAGCGGTTCGCCGGCCGGGAGCTGCCCCTGTGGCAGGAGACCGTCGAGCTGTGCCGCCGCGCCGCCGTCCTCTTCCCGGGGCTGCGCTTCCTCGGCTGGGACGTCGTGATCGGCCCGGACGGGCCGATGCTGCTGGAGGGCAACGTGCACTGGAGCCTGCGCGGCTCCCAGATGCTGGCCGCCGACGGCTGGCTCGCCGATCCGGACACCCGGGAGCGGGTCGAGGGCCTCGGGGTGCCGCTGCCCACCGGCCGGGTGTCCCGGCAGGTCGCCGCCGGGGTGCTCGCCCGCGGTCGGGACCGCGCCCGTCGGGTCGCCCGGCGGGTCGGGCGCACCCTCACCTCCCGATGAACCCCGGTACCGGACGGGGCCACCCGTTCGGTACCGCACCCGGCCCGTGACCCCTGGAACGAACGAGAGGACGGCGATGAGTGCCGCCGAGGACCACGAACCCGAGGACCACGCCCCCGTCCGACTGCTGTGGACCGGAGGCTGGGACTCCTCCTTCCGGCTGATGCAGGCGCTGCTCGTCGAGCACCGGCCGGTGCAACCGATCTACGTGGTCAACCCCGAGCGGCGCAGCACCCTGCTGGAGCTCACCACGATGGCCCGGATGCGCGAGCAGCTGCTCCAGCGGCTCGACGACCCGGCGATGCTGGCCCCGGTCGAGATGCACCTGCGCTGGGACTTCCCGCCGTCGGAGGAGCTCCAGGCCCTCAACGCGTCGATCCTGCGCAACGGCACCTGGATCGGCAGCCAGTACGTCTACCTGGCCGGTGTCGCCGAGCGGCTCGGCTGGTCGGGCGTGGAGGTCTGCATGCAGGCCCACGACGACGGCCCCACCGCGCTGCACCGCCTGGTCTTCACCGACGACCGCGGGACGCTCAGCTCCGCGCCCGAGGCGCAGATGTTCCGGTTCTGGTCCTTCCCCGTCCTCCGGACGACGAAGGGCGAGATGGCCGAGATCGCCCGGGAGCACGGCTTCCTGGACCTGCTGTCCCAGCGCTGGTTCTGCCACGACCCGCTCGGCGACCTGCCCTGCGGTCAGTGCCGGCCCTGCCAGCTGACCAACCGGGACGGCGTGACCTTCGCTCCCCCGGCGCTCGTCCTCGGTCGCAAGCTCGTGCGGACCCAGCGCCGGGTCACCCGGGCCGCCAGGCGCCGGGTCCGGCGCACTGCATGACCAGTCGCGCCACGCTGCTGCGCACCATGGCGCGGCTGGAGCGGCGCCAGTACGCCGGCCGCCTGCACCCGTCGATGTGGCGACGCGGCTTCCTCTCCAACCGCTGGTACGCCTACCCCGGCATCCACGACCCCGCCGTCCCGTTCATCAGCGACGCCGCGGTCGAGGCACGGCTGCGCCGGCTGAACGACCCGGCCGGCGCACGGCTGCTGGAGGACAAGAACGTCTTCGCCGACGTCGTGGTCGCCCGCGGCCTCGCGGCTGCCGCCCCCGAGGTCTACGGCGTCGGGCTCCGCGGCACGGTGCACGGCCGGTCGGCCGCGGCGCTGGACCGGATGCGGACCGCGCCGGACGTCGTCCTCAAGCCCCTCGACGGCGCCGGCGGACGCGGGGTCCGCATCGTGGCGGGCGAGCGGGTCGAGGGCCTGGTCGCCGGCGAGCCGGGAGCCGCCGTGCTCGTGCAGGAGCGGCTGGAGCAGCACCCGCAGCTCCGGGCCGTCCACCCGGGCTCCCTCAACACGCTCCGCGCGCTGGCCATCCGGCTGCCGGACGGCGACCCGGTGGTCGCCGCCGCGGTGCACCGGTGGGGCACCGCGGCCAGCGGCGCCGTCGACAACGTCAGCTCGGGCGGTCTGTGCAGCGCCGTCGACCTCGCGACCGGGCGCCTCGGTCCGGCGGTGGGGCGCCCACGGGAGCGGGGGCGCCCCACCTACGACCGGCATCCCGACACCGGGGTGCCGATTGCCGGGGAGACCGTGCCGCACTGGGGCGAGGTGCTCGACCTGGTCGGGCAGCTGATGACGGCCTTCCCGGAGGTGACGCACGTCGGCTGGGACGTCTGCGTCACCGACCGCGGCCCACTGGTGCTCGAGGGGAACGCCGGCGTCCCGAACCTCAACGTGTTCCAGTTCCACGGGTCCTTCCTGGCCGACTCGCGCGTGCGCCGCTTCTACATCGACCACGGCCTGCTCGCCGCCCGGCACGCCTGAGCGCCGCGCGCCCGGCGGCGGCCGCGCCGCTCAGCGCAGGGGGAGCAGCCCTCTGCGCCCGGTGACGGGGAGCTGCCACCAACTGCCCAGCAGCCGGTCCAGCTCGGGCTCGTACCGGGCCAGGCCGGCCGCGGGATAGGGGGTCAGCTCGCCGAACCACAGCACCCCGTCGTGCTCGTAGAAGTCGACCCGCATCATGTCGAAGTCCTGCGCGAGCAGGGAGGCCGCCTTCAGCATGTCCTCGAGGCGCTCGGGGCGGGGGGTGTCGGGCCCCGCGACGTAGCCACCGGTCCAGGGCATCGGCTCCCAGTCGGTGGTGTAGTACCGGGCCTTGTGCACGGCGCCGTCCTTGCTGTGCACGGCGACGGCGCGGGGCTGCCCGTCGAAGACGAACAGCTTGAGGTCGGCGGGCACCTCGCCCGGCGTGCCGATGAACTCCTCGACCAGGAGCCCGGGGCGGGCCGTGCGGTAGGCCCACTCGCCGCTGCGCCGCCAGTACGGCTCGTCCACCCAGCCGGCGACCTCGACCGCCAGCTTCTCGACGTCGGCGGGGCCACCGCTGATGATGACGCGCTGACTCGCGTGGTTCGGCTTCAGCACCCAGTTCTCGGGCAGGTCGACGTCACGCAGCTCGGCGACATCGGTGCCGAACCAGTACGTCTCCGGCGTCCGGGTGAGATCCGGCGCCAGCCGTGCCGCGTGCTCCTTCATGGCCAGCTTGTCGCAGGTCGCCCGGAGCAGGTCCCGACGGTCCCGGGTGATCCGCCACTGCACCTTGTCGTTGAAGGTCTCGAAGCCCATCACGGGAGGGAGCCGACCGTGCCGGAGGTAGAACTTCCTCGCCCGGCGCAGCTGGACAGGGACCAGCCGCTGCAGGTCGAGACGGGGGAACGGCGCCGGGGCCACGGCGCACACTTCAACAGACCCGCGACTGCGCCGCAAGGTCGCCCCCCTCGTCCCCACGCTCAGTGTGGGCCACGACGCTCCTCGTGGCCAGGCCACGACGGTAGGGTTCGCCGTGACCAAGACCCCGGCCGGGGTCGTGCACTCGAGTCCGGGAGGGCAGTTGTCACTGCCGAAGCAGTGGCCGACCCCCACCAGGGTCGTCCGGCGCTACAGGACCGCCTGGCAGCAGTTCGGCCCCTTCCTCGGCTCGTCGAAGTCGCGCATCGCGCTGATGGCGGGCGGCTCGGTGATCGCCGGCCTGGTCGAGGCCGCGCTGCTGGCGCTGGTCGCCTCCCTCGCCACCGCGCTGTCCCAGGGGCAGACGGAGGTCGACGCCATCCCCGGACCGCTCGACGTCACCGCCCCGCTCGTCGTCCTCTGCGCGGTGGGCATGGGGCTGGCCGTCTTCCGCGGCGCGCTGCAGGTGTGGCTCGCCTACGTGCCCGCCTCGATGAGCGCGTCGGTGATGGCCGCCCTCCGGCGTGACCTGTTCGAGCGGTTCACCTCGGCGTCCTGGAAGATCCAGTCGGCCGAGCGCGACGGGCACTTCCAGTCCCTGATGACCACCCAGGCGATCCAGGCCTCGGCGGCGGTCACCACCCTCTCCGAGGGCATCAGCGCCGTCCTCATGTTCTTCACGCTGCTCGCCTCCGCCTTCCTGCTCAGCGCCCCGACGGCGCTGATCCTCATCGGGGCCTCGGCGGTGCTGTTCGTGATGCTGGCCCCGCTGGCCCGCCGCCAGCGCGGCCACGCCCGGGCGCTGAGCGCGGAGAACGTCGAGTACGCCAAGGGCGTGCAGGAGATGGTGCAGCTGGCCGAGGAGACCCAGGTCTTCGGGGCCAACCGGGCCTACCGCGAGGCCGTCGAGAAGATGATCCAGGAGGTGCGCCGTCCGCTCCTGCAGACCCGCTTCCTCAACCGGGCCGTCCCGGCGCTCTACCAGAGCGTCGCGTTCTTCCTGCTGTTGCTCGCCCTCACGATCGTCCACCTGTCCGGGGCGACGGCGATCGGCGAGCTCGGCGCGGTCGTCCTCATCCTCATCCGGTCGCTGACCTTCGGGCAGCGGATCCAGGCTTCCTCCACCCGGATGAACGAGCTGATCCCCTACATGGGCCGGCTGCGCCGTGCGCTCGACCACTACGCCGGGCACACCCGGCAGGACGGCGACCACCCGCTGTCCCGCGTCGAGCGGCTCGGCATGTCCCACGTGGACTTCGCCTACGACTCCACGGCGCCCGTCCTGCACGACGTGTCCTTCGAGGCCAGCCGCGGTGAGGTCATCGGCATCGTCGGCCCGTCCGGGGCCGGGAAGTCCTCCATCGTGCAGCTGCTGCTGCGCCTGCGGCAGCCGACCAGCGGCTCCGTCACGGTCAACGGCCAGGACGCCCGCGACTTCCGGCTCAGTGACTGGCGGCAGCGCGTCTCCTACGTGCCGCAGAGCCCGCAACTGCTCTGGGGCACCGTCGCCGACAACATCCGCTTCTACCGCGACGACATCTCCGACGCGGAGGTCGAGGAGGCCGCGCGCAAGGCCTCGCTGCACGAGGAGATCCTCAGCTGGCCGAAGGGCTACCAGACGGTCATCGGGCAGCGGGCCGCGGCGATCTCCGGGGGCCAGCGCCAGCGACTGTGCCTGGCCCGCGCCCTGGCCGGGCGTCCCGACGTGCTGATCCTCGACGAGCCCACCAGTGCGCTGGACGTCAAGAGCGAGCAGGCGGTCCAGGAGTCCCTGGCGCGGATGAAGGGCGAGGTCCTGCTCTTCCTCGTCGCGCACCGGGTGTCCACGCTGTCGATCTGCGACCGGGTCATGGTGATGGGGGCCGGCCGGCTCCAGGCGATCGACGAGCCCCAGGTCCTGCTGCGCGACAACGACTTCTTCCGGGAGATCACCGCCATCTCGCAGGCCGGGCACAGCGTCATCTGACCCCGCCCGCGACCGGCACGGGTCGCGCCGGCTGGGTCAGCAGGCCGGACGAGCGCCCCGTGCGCCGTCCGGCCCCCTGAACCGCCGCGCGGCAGTGGTCAGGGCCGGGAGAGCGACGTGCCGGACTCGCCGGTCGTGCCGGGGTCGGTCTCGACCCGGACGCGCGCCGCAGCCGCGACGACCTCCGGGCAGAGCTCGTCGACCTCGACGGCGAAGCCGATCCCGCTGCTCTTCATCAGGCCCGCCAGCTGCTGCTGGTGGTCGTCGACGTGCTCGCCACGGGAACGGCGGCGGACGACGGCGATCGGCGCGATGCCCATCTCCAGCAGCCCGAGGACGCTGCCGACGCCGGCGTGGGTGATCACCACGTCCGCCTCGCGCGCGTACCGCTCGAAGTCCCGGGCGGGCAGCTCGCGGTGGACCTGACCCGGCAGCTCGACGGTCGGCTCGGTCTCCCCCAGCTGCCAGACCGTGTGGTCGTCGGCCAGCCCCAGCTCCAGGACGCGGTCGACGATCGAGTGGAACGGATAGCCGCGGAGCGTGCCGAGCGTGATGAACAGTCTCGCCCGCCCCTCGCCCTGCACCGCTCGAGGCACCATCCGGAACGCCGAGAACACGCTCGGGTGGGTGCCCCAGCGGCCTCCCGCCCAGCCCGGGTGCTGTGTCCGCAGCTGGGCGAAGCGCATCGCGGCCAGGACCCGGCCGCTGACGGAGGGGCCGTTCACCCGCGAGACGCTCTCGATGTAGAGCGTCGGGATCCCGGCCAGGTGCGCGGCAGGCAGCGCGGCCAGCGCCAACGCCGACCCCGTGCTCACCGCGGCGTCGAAGTGGTCCGACCGCAGCCGAGGCAGGATCGACCGGAACGCCCGGGCGATCTGCAGCCCCTCCCGCGGACGGATGTAGGGCACGTGCAGGACGTTCCGGCCCGCCAGGAGCGACTCGCTCTGGGCGGTGGGGAAGGTGATCCACAGCGAGTCGGCGGAGGCCCCGAGCCCCGGCGCCAGCCGGACCAGCTGGGCGAGATGACCACCGGTGGAGGCGGCCAGCACGAGCCGCCGCTCGGCGCCCGGCCGGAGCTCGGGCAGTTCCCGGGGCATCGTCATTCCCTCGTCTCGGTGGGCCGGGGCGTGAGGTCGCGCTGCGGGCTGACCGCCGCCTCCGGGTCGTTGGGGGTGGGGTCCTGCCGCACCCCGCGGGGACGGGGACCGCGGAGGAAGGCCGGTGGCGCGTACAGCCAGCGGACCCGGCTGGTGAGCCGGGCGAGACCGAACGACGCGAGGACGGTGAGGACCACCAGCGCCGTCTGCACGCCGACGTCGACCCACCGCGGCCACGCCGGGTCCAGCAGCGCGATCAGCGCGGTCGCCGAGACGATGACGTAGAGGTGCAGCAGGTACAGCTTCAGGCTGGCGGTGCCCATCGAGGTGAAGATGCCGAAGCCCGGCAGCCGGACCAGGTACCGCGTGAGCAGGATGCCGACGGCCACGGCGGAGAGCTGCCCGACGAGCACCACCAGCGGGACCCAGCGGAAGCCCAGGACGATCAGCGCGGTGGACACGAGGAGGGCGGCGAACGCGATCCCGAGGTGCACCGGCCGCGCCCGCTCGACGAGGTCCCGGATCTCCCGGGAGAACACCGCGCCCAGCACGAAGAAGAAGAACAGTGCGCCAACCCGGTTCCAGCCGATGTTGTGCGCGTCGACCAGGCCGCTGGTGAAGAGGGTGGAGACCAGACCCGAGCCGGCCAGCTGTGCCCAGACCGGTGCACGGGCGATCAGCCAGCGGCCGAGCGTGAACAGGAAGAGGGCGTAGAGGAACCAGTAGCTGCTGCTCGGCCAGAACAGGATGAGCGGCAGCGCCAGCGGGTCGGTCGCGGGGATCTCACCGAGCTCGCCGTTGAGCCCGGGGACGACGAAGTAGAAGACGGTCCGGATGATCGACCACAGGACGTAGAGGTACAGCAGCGGCAGGAGCCGGCGCTTCCACAGGGCACGGAACTTCGTGGCCCCGTGCCGGCCGGCGAAGATCCCGGCGATGAGGAAGAACGCGGGCATCGGGAAGAGCTCGAAGACGGCCTTGGCCCGGCCGAGCACCGCGTCGACGTCAGCGGTCTTCAGGTACAGGGTCACGTGGTAGGCGATGACCATGAAGATGGCCAGGCCCTTGACGGGCTCGAGCCACGCGAACCGCCCCGTCGTCGGGGCTGTGCTGTGGGCGCTCATCGAGGATCCGTTCTTCCTACGGCCTGGTCCGTCGCCCGACCGTGTCCGGTCATGTGATCCCGTGGTGACCTGTTGGTCATCCGCGCGGACCCTAACAGCCGGTACACCGGCGACGAGGGGACCGTGATCATCGGACGGCTGACCCGGGACAGGTTCACTTGACCGGGGACGGCGTTCACTCGACCGGGGAGGACGCCGGCTCCGCCAGCGACGGTGCCGGCTCCGAACCCGAGGGGCCCAGGCGCCGGATCAGCCGTGCCGGCACCCCACCGTAGACGCCGTCGGGCTGGGTGTCGGCGCTGACCAGGGTGCCGGCGGCGATGACGCAGCCCTCACCGATGGTCACCCCGCCCAGGACGGTGACGCCGGCGCCGAGCCAGGCGCCGGCCCCGATCGTGATCGGGGCGCTGACCGGTGCCCCGGCGCGCTGCTCCCGCGGCCCGATCTCGTGGGAGGTGGGCAGCAGGCTGACCCCGGGGCCGAGGTGGACCCGGTCGCCGATGACGACGCGGGCGTTGGCCCCGATCGTGGCGTTGACGTTGACGAACGCGCCCCGGCCGATCTCCAGGTGGTCGACGCCGCCCACGAAGCGGATCCACGGGTAGACCCGGGCGCTGCCGTGCACCCGGACGCCCAGCGCCCGGAGCAGGCGCGCCCTGGTGCGCGGCGCCCAGACCGGGCTGGCGGCCACCGTGCTGGCCAACGCGCCCCGCAGCCTGCCGGCCATCTACGCCTGCCCGGTGGGGGCGGAGGCCAGCAGGTCGACCGTGTTGCGCTGCGCCATCGTCACGACGCCCGGGAGCGCCTGCCGGATGGACTGCCGGGCTGCCGAGTCCGCAGGGAGGACCTGGTCGACCACGTCGACCACGACCGCCGAGAAGCCCGGGACCGCGTCGATGCGCAGCTCCGGCGTCCCGAACAGCTGCATGAGGCCCTCGACCTTGCCCTGGGACGCCAGGGTGATCGCCGGCACGCCGTGCAGCAGCGACATCACCGCCAGGTGCATGCGCCCGGTCACCGCGATGCTCGCCCGCGCGGTCAGCCCGCGGACCTGCGCCGGGGTCAGGATCGACGGCACGCCGCTGACGTCGGGGAGCTCGCCCACCCGCGCCATCAGCGCGGCGCAGGCCTCCATGTCGCCGCTCTGCGCTCGGTCGACGTGCGGGAGGACCAGCACGTGCAGGCCCCGCTGCAGCAGCGCCTCCACGACGCGGACGTACTCCTCGGTCTGGTCCACCCGGCCGGCGAGCAGCCCGCTGACGTTGACCAGCGCGACCGGCCGGGTGACGTGCTGCAGCAGCTCGTCGGCCGCGGAGCCGTCCACGCTCCGGGCGGCGAAGACGACGTCTGCGACCTCCTCCACCGGGGTGATCCCGTCACGGCGGGCCCGCTCGGCGGAGATGGGGTCGCGGAGCAGCAGGCGCACCCCGTCCCGGGCCGCGGCAGCCAGCGACCGCCGAGCCGCGACCCGTGCGCGGTCGCTCCAGCTGAACCCGATGACCCGGGTCTCGACCCCGGCGAGAGCGGCCGCCCGGGCGAGGTTCGACCGGCGCGCCGACGCCGGCAGCGAGTACCGGCCGTCCATCACGTCCGCGCCCAGGACGGACAGCTGGGCCGCACCCGCGAGAGCCCGGCCGAACGACGCCACCGATGCCCGGTGGTCGGCTCCGGTCCCGTACACCAGGTGCGGGATCTCCAGCACCTCCACGCGCTGCCGGAACTCCTCGGGCAGCTCCACCGACGCGCGGTCGGGCACGACCAGGGTCACCGGGCCGGCGGTGTTCTCCAGCACCGCCTCGAGCATCGCCTGGTCCCCGACGTTGCCGCCGCCGGGCGCGGCGAGGAGCAGGTGCCTGCTCCGGTCGCGCGGCTCGGCGCGCACCCGGGACCGGACGATCCGGCGGTCGACGAGGCTGGGCAGCCCCGATGCCACCACCGCCCGTCGCCAGATCCGGTGCGCGCGCTCGATGGCCTTGGTCATGCGTCCATACCCGCCTTCGGGGTCGTGATCGGGTCAGTGGCAGCCGCACCGGTGAGGCTGAGGGTGGTCGGGTCGGCGGTCCGGCCGGTGGGTGCGTCGGCATCGCCCGGGGACCGGGTGGCCGGACGGCCGGAGCCGCGCCGGAGGGACCTGCGCATCCCCGCGATGCCGCGCAGGTCGCGCCGGAACGTCGGCCAGACGAGCGCGATGAGGCCGGTCGAACCGAGGACGGCGAGGACCCCGACGACCAGGCGCAGCGCATGCGCGTCGTCCGGCAGCGCCATCGTGGACAGGAAGGACAGCGCCGAGGCGGTGCTGAAGACGAGCCCGGTGCGGAGCCCGTTGCCGAACATCCGCCCGGCAGGGGCGTCGGAGACGCGCGCGATCCACAGCAGCGCCACCGGCCAGGACAGGGCCACCCCGATCGCGTAGCCCACCGCCACGCCCTGCAGCCCCCAGGCGGAGCCGACCACGATGATGACGGCGAGCACGGGCCTGGTCACCAACGCGTAGACGAACTGCGAGCGCGTCAGCCCCTTGGCCAGGAAGACCCAGGAGATGGCGTAGGTGGCGGCCTGGAAGAACCCGGCGACGAGCAGCACCCGGAAGATCGGCACCGCCTCCGTCCACTGGGACCCGAGCATCACGAACACCACGGACTCGGCCTGCGCGAACAGCACGGCGAACAGACCGCCGATCAGGGTGAGCAGCGCGACCTGGCCGAAGCTGATGAACTCGGCGAACCGCTTCCGGTCGTCCTGCAGCCGGGAGAGGACCGGCAGGGCCACGCGGGTCGCCGGTGCCTGGACCTGCAGCAACGGCATCATGACCAGCTGGAAGGCGCGGTTGTAGAGCCCGACGGGCGCGGCACCGAAGCGCGCACCCAGCACGAGGGTGTCCATGTTCCGGCCCACGTAGTTGAGCAGGTGGGAGCCGAGCAGCGGCATGCCGTACCCGATGAAGGGCCGGACCGACGCGCTCCGGTCCACCCAGCCCGGCAGCCACCGGTTGGTGGCGACCAGGAACACCTGCGCGACCAGCCCTTGGGTGAGCTGCTGGGCGACCAGCGCCCAGTAGCCGGCCCCGAGGACGGCGAGCACGATGCCGACGACCACCCCGGCGACCTGCCCGCCGATCTCGGAGAGAGCCAGCTTGCCGAACCGCAGGTGCCGGGTGTGCATCGCCCGGTACTGGGTGGACACCCCGTTCAGCAGGAACGTGGCGGACATGACGACGGCGACGAGCGTGAGCCGGTCGTCGTCGAAGGCCATCGCGATCAACGGCGACGCGGCGCAGACGAGCACGGCCAGGACCGCGCCCATGCCGGTGTTGAGCCAGAACAGGTTGTCGCGCTGCCCGTCGGAGAGCGTCTTGGCCTGGACGGCGGCCGAGGAGAGCCCGAAGTCCCGGAACAGCTCACCGAAGCCGACGATCAGGGCCACGATCGCGATGAGCCCGTAGTCCTCGGGGTCGAGCAGCCGGGCGAGGACGGCGATGCCCACCAGCTGGACGAGCACGCGGATCCCCTGGCCGCCCAGGGTGACGGCAGCACCCCGGGAGGCTCGTGCGCCGAGCCCCGGGCCCTCCCCCGCTCGTGGCTCCGCGTTCACCCTCGCCCGCTGAGCACTCGGGCCCGGCGGTAGGCGTCGCGGTGGCGGAGCCCGATCCGCTCCCAGTCGCGGTCGTCGAGCCGCGGCTCCCCGTCCTGGCCGGTCGCCGTGGCGGCGATCGCCGCCTCGAGCACCTGGGGGGTCAGCTCACCGGTGTACTGCAGGATCCACTCCGAGCCAACCTCCTCCGACAGCGCCGCGTTGGTCGGCGACTCCGGTACGAGGACCGGCCGACCGAGGGACAGCGCCGCGAAGAGGGACCCGGAGTTGTGCATGCTCCCGCGGTAGGGCAGGACCACCAGCTGCGATCGGCGGATCTCGTCGACCAGCTCCTGGTCGCTCACGAGCCGGAGCAGGGTGTCGATGCGCGGGTCGCCCTCGCACGCCTCCTGCACCAACTCGGCCTGGCCGGGGTGCGGGTTGCCCACGATCCGCAACCGGAGGTCGGCCCGGTCGATGCCCCGGAAGGCGTCGATGAGGACGTCGACGCCCTTGTACGGCCGGATGATGCCGAAGTAGAGGACCCGCCCCGGCTCCGCCTCGGGCTGCGGGTACTGGGCGAAGGGCTGCCGGTAGTGGCCGTGCGGGATCGTCACCGTCTCGCGTCCGGCGGTGACCGGACTGGCCGGGTTCAGCCGGATCACCAGGTCGACGTGCCGGTAGAACCGGTCCAGCGACCGGTGGTCGGCTCGACTGCCCTGCTCGTGCGGACTGAGGTTGTGCGCCGTCCACACCAGCGGGATCCGCCGCAGCCGCAGCCGGAGGAGCAGCAGCTCCAGCAGCCGGCGCTTCACGAAGCGCAGCCACGGCCGCCGGCTGTCGCGGATGAGCAGCTCCGGCCAGTGCACGTGCAGCACGTCGTACCGGCCGAACAGCCCCGTCTGCCAGTCGAAGAAGCGGATGTCCACGTCCGGGGCGGCGCCCTGGACCATCTGGTCGGCGTACTGCGTGGTGCCGTCCGGCTCGCGCAGGGAGTGCAGCACCACCAGGCGCTGCTCGGGGTCGGTCCCAGCGGCCGCCGGACGCAGGGGCCGGCGGCCGGTCACGGCCGGCAGTGCCCGTCGCCAGGCACTCCAGCGTGCGGCCCGACGCACATCGCTCCTCGCGCGGTCATGGGTGTCGCCGCCCACGGGACAGCGGACGGGGCCTCGGTGCAACGGACATGGGGCAGTGGGCTCCCGCTCACAGCCAGGAGGAGAAGGTGGCGGCCATGTCGGAGTGCGTCCAACCCGGCACGGTGTGCCCCTGCTCGTGGTACTGGACCCGCACGTCGGCCGCGACCGGCTTCGCGAGAGCTGCCAGCGCGAGGCCGTGCTTCTCCGGCGGCACGACCGGGTCCACGAGGGAGACCACGGTCTTCACCCGCTTGCCCGCCCATGCGCTCTGCGGCAGGCGGGCGGGGTTCGTCGCCGCGACGAGCGCCGGGTCGTTCCCGTAGACCGGACCGATCCGCCCGGGGTCCCGGGCGTAGAGGTCCTCCATGTCGTAGGTCGCGTTCGCGAGGTAGATCCCGCGCATCCCGCGGACCATGTCCTTCGCGTAGGCGTAGGTCATCAGCGAGCCACCGCCGGAGTTCGCGCGGGCGAAGGCGACGCCGATGTTGAACACGCCGCTCATGTACTTGTCCCAGTTCACCTGGTGGGTGAGGGCGGCCTGCGTGGTCCACGTGCTGCCACCGAAGTTCGGGCAGACACAGACCGCACCCCGGTCGACCATCAGCATGCCGGGGTAGGCGTAGGCGCCGTCGAGGGCGGTGTGCGTGCTGCCGTTCGAGTGGTACATCCAGGCCACCGCGCCGGGCTTCGGCGCCTTCGGCGGGGTCGCCCACGGCACGTAGAGTCGGGCCCGGTCCTTGCCCCACACGACGTCGATGACCTCGAACTTCTTCTTCCCGATCCGGGTGGTCCGGGTGTCGGTCCGGGACACCTCACCCGGCAGCTTCGGGATGGGGGTGTAGACCGGGGCCGCCTGGGCGGGCCGAGCCGCGACGGCCACGCCGGCGAGCCCGGCAGCGGCACCCAGCAGGACGGTGCGGCGACTGGCCAGGGGCGAGCGGACGGCGGACAGGTCGGACGCGGGGACGTCCGGGCGGACTCGGGACACGGGCTAGGCCCTCCATGAGAACCGGGACGGGTGGTCGGCACCGAGCCGCAGGACCGCAACAGGTGTACCGGAAAACTAGCCTCCACCGAACGCAGATGCCAGGGAAGACCTGTGGCCGATCCCGTCCGGGTGTCACCCGATCGGGGGATGGCGCCGCGACAGCGCACGCACCGTCGACCCCGTCCCCGTCCACCGGTGACCGACAGAGGCAGGCGTGGCCGGGTCGGCACGTACCCTGGACCGAAGGCGACTTCCCTGGCCCAGGGCCCGCCGTGACACCGTCGCACGCACCGCCCGGAGGAGGAGCATGGCCTCGATCGCCGTCCTGGACCCTGCTCCCGGGGCCCGGGTGCGGGGCACGGTCGTGGTGCGGGTCGAGGTGCGCGGCGGCAGCAGGGTGGGCGATGTCACGGTCGCCATCGGCGATCCGGAGTTCGGGACCCGGCCGGCCGAACGGGTCGGCGACCGGACGTACGCCGTCCGCTGGGACACCACGCGCAAGCTGGTCGACCCCGAGGTGCCCGCACCGGCCGATGCACTGTTCTGGATCACCGCCTCGGCGGTCGTGGACGGCATCCGGGTGGAGGCGCCCTACATCGCCGTCGTCACCGCCAACGACCGGGACGCCGTGCGTGCGGAGTCCGCCGGCGGATGGCGGGAGGAGCTCGCCTGGGCCGCGGACTACAGCGGTTCGACCGAGCAGTGGCTGGCCAGCAACACCGCGGTCGTCGGGGCCGAGTACGCCTCCGTCGAGCCCGACCCGGTCCTCGGGCCGGCGCGGCGGGCCGTCCGGGTCTCCGTGCCCGACAGCGCGCGGGGCGACCGCGACCAGCCGACGTCGTCCACCGTGCGGTTCCAGTCCTCGAGCAGGTCCAACATCCGCGAGGGCGACGAGTTCTGCGTCGGGTTCGCGTTCCTGCCCCCTGACGACTTCCCCTCCGTCCACCCCCGGGACGGCGTGCTCCGCCCCGGCGGCGAGGCGTCCGGCTACATCGCGGTCTTCCAGTTCTACGGGCCGCCGTACGAGCAGGGCTCCCCGTTCGTGCTGCACACCGAGCGCCGCACGCCCGGCGACCCGATCGACGAGTTCAGCGTGCGGGGCAACGAGCTGAACCCCGGCGACCCGGTCCCCTTCCTCTCGCTGCCCTACCGCCGCGGGCAGTGGACCGACGTGGTGTTCCGGGTCCGGGCGTCGTCGTCCATCGCGTCCGGCTGGGTGGAGTGCCACCTCAACCAGGGCGAGTCGACGGCGGTCCGTCCGATGCAGCTCGCCGACGGCCGGCTCCGGGTCCCCCGGGTGCTCCTCCGGCCGGACTCCGAGGCCCACCGGACCGACATGCAGCTCTACCGCGTGGCCGGCCGCTTCGACCGGGTGACCCTCTGGCACACCGGCCACAAGATCGCCCGCACGGTCGAGGAAGCAGACCCGGGCTCCTACCGGAACGGGGCGTCGGCGTGATCGACCCGCACGCCCCGTCCCTGCGCGGCGACCAGCCGACCGGCCCCGACGGCCGGGACGCCCCGGCCTCCGGTCGGCGGCCGGTCAGCCGTCGCACGTTCCTGCTCGGGGGCGGCGCCGTCCTCGCCGGTGGTGCGGCTGTCGTGGCGGGGCTGTCCCGGTCGGGGCAGCCCGACGTCCCGCCGGTGACGGCGCCGCCCCCGGAGACGCCGGCGCCGTCCGAGCTGGTGCCCGGCTCCCTGGACGCGGTGCTGGCCGAGGCCGACCGGACCGCCGGGCGCCGGCTGCTCGGCAGCCCGTGGCGCGCCTGGTTCGGTGAGACGTCGGAGCCGTGGAGCGCCGTCTACGTCACCTGGTTGCTGCGCGAGAACGGGGTGCAGCGGACGGCCGACCCCGTGACCCTCTACGCGGAGCTGCAGCGCGACGGCCGGGTGGGCTCGGACCCGGAGCCCGGGGCGCTGGTCTTCTACTCCCGGGGGGAGGTCAACCGCCCGCACCACGTGGGGCTGGTGACCTCGGTGACCCGCGGTGTGCCGCAGACGGTCGAGGGCGACCACCCCTTCTCGCTGCCCTACCCCGAGCGCTTCGTGCGCCGGTACGCCCGCCCCTGGGAGGAGCAGGCGCTGATCAGCTACGGCTACCCTGCCTACGCCTGACCGCCTCCTGGAGGAAACGTGCTGATCAGCGTCGTGCTGCCCGTCTACAACGACGCAGCCCACCTCGCCGACGCGATCGACCGGGTGCTGGGCCAGGAGGGGGTCGACGTCGAGCTGGTGCTCGTCGACGACGGCTCCACCGACGGCTCGCGGGCGATCGCCCAGGCCGCGGCCGACCGGGACGACCGGATCCGGTTCGTCCCCCTGCCGGAGAACGGCGGGGTCGCGCGTGCTCGGGAGCGCGGGGTGCAGGAGGCGACCGCGGACTGGATCTGGTTCGTGGACTCCGACGACGGCTGGCCGCCCGACGCCGCCGCCCAGCTGCTGGCTGCCGCCGCGGCGTTCCCGGGCACGGACGTGGTCGTGGCCGGTGCTCTCGCCACCTTCGAGTCCGGCAAGGCACCCACCAGCAAGGAGCCGCCGGCCGGCCCACCCGTCCCGGGCCACGAGGCGTTCAGCCTCTTCCTGACCGGCCGCATCACCGGGCACCTGTGGAACAAGCTGTTCCGCCGGGAGCTGCTGGGCAGCATCGACTTCACCCCCGCCCGGGTGCAGTCCGACCTCGCCATGGTCGCCCAGGCGGTGGCCGGGGCCCGCTGGGTGGGCTTCCTGCCGGTGACCGTCTACGAGTACCGGGTGCGCAGCGCCTCGATCATCACCACCCGGTCCCGGCGCGTGGAGTCCCTCGAGCTCATCGCCGCCGCCGTCGAGGGCGCCGCCCGGCGGGTGGACCCGACGGCGATCGGGACGGCCGAGTACCGCTACTTCGTGACCCGCTACCTCACCCTCTCCGGGCTCAAGGACGCCGTCCTCGGCTCCTACAGCCCCGCGGAGAGCGCGCAGCACGTCCGCCGGCTGCGCCGTCGGCTGGGGGTACGGGAACTGGTGCTCCTGGCCCGCCGGCGGGACGCCAAGCGGCTGGCGCTGGCGATCTCGGCGAAGGTGTCCCTCTCCGCCTACCGCCGGCTCCTGGCCGTCGCCAACCGGTGAGCAGCCGGGCGGGGGTGAACGGTGCGTTACCGTTCGACGGCTCCGTGGGCCGCCCGACCTGCGCCCCCCTAGGGTCCCGTCGAGGCCATCTGCGGACCTGCGTGTCCTGAGGTGCCGACGACGCCACCGCCGCCACCGTCACCGAAAGGCGCCCGCATGACGAAGGTCTTCGCGATCGGCCGCGGCCAGTACGAGAACGTGGGGGACATCATCCTGCGCCGGCAGCTCCTCGACTGGGTGCGTCCGGTGGGCGAGCTGCACGTCTACGTGGGGGCCTCCCCTGCCGGCTACGACGAGGGCCTCGGGCTCCGGCCGGGCGACCACGTCTACCGGTCACTGCGGGCCTGGTACCGGGTCGCCCTGACCTCGGCCGCGCGGGGCCGGGCCGCCTACGTCTTCAAGCCCGGGGAGATCCAGCTGACCCTCGTGGGCATGAAGGAGCACCTCTCCCTGCTGCCCCTGCTGCTGACGCTGAAGCTGCGGGGCGGCGCCGCCGTCCGGGCCGGGGTCGGCACGCGCAACTACGCAGCCGTGCCCCGTGCCCTGATGCGCCCGTCCATCGCCCTGTCGGACCGGACCCTGTGGCGTGACGACGCGACCGGCCGCTACATGGGCACCGGCGCGGTCATGCCGGACCTCGCCTTCGGCGAGGGGGCCGACGACGCCGCCGTCGCGCGGTTCGCCTCCCCCGCCCCCGAGCGCAACGCGCTCGTGGTGTCGATGCGCGGCGAGGACCCGGCCCGCCCCTACCCGAGTCAGGCCTGGCTGGACGGCGTCCGGGCGTACGCCGCGGCGCACGACCTGGAGATCTGGGCGGTCACCCAGGTGTGGACCGACGAGGAGCGCACCCAGCGACTGGCGGCGGACCTGGGCGGCCAGACGCTCGGCTGGGACGGCCCCACCGGTCACGACGAGCAGGAGCGCCGGCTGCGGGAGCTGTACTCCCGCACCGCGATCGCGCTGTCGGACCGGCTGCACGTGGTCATCGCCGCGTTCACCGAGGGCGCGGTGCCGGTCGGCTCACCGGTCGGGGACTCCGACAAGGTGGACCGGCACTTCACCACCATCGGCATCCCGGGGGTGACCGTGTCGGCGGCCACCGACTCCGCCGACGAGCTGGTGGCCCGGCTGGAGACCCTCGCCGGACGGCGGGCCGAGCTGTTCGGCGCCCTCCTGGAGGCGCGCCGGCGGCTGCGCGGGCACCGCGACGACATCCAGCAGGTGCTGTCGGGGCGCTCCCCATCGGCCCCGGCCACCACCGAGCCGGTCGCGGGCTGATCGCGGTGACGACCCGGCCGACCGTGCACCACCTGGGCCGCGTGGGGGACATCCCGGGTGGGATGACGCAGGTCATGAACGGCTACCTGGCGTGGCCCTTCCCGCGGGTGGACGTCGCGGTGATCACCTCCCGGGGGGACCCGCACGACCTGCGGGCCGCCCTGGTGAAGGGCACCGGTGCGCTGGGCAGGGTGCTGCGGCTGCCCCGGCGGTCCTCGGTCGTGGTGGCGCACCTGTCCGAGCGCGGGTCCTTCGTCCGCGAGGGCGCGCTGATGCGGGTGGCGCACCGCCGCGGGATCGCCACGGTGGCACACCTGCACGGCAGCTCGTTCGCCGCCTTCGCCGCCGCGCACCCGCGGCTCACCGGGTGGGCGCTGCGTGGCGCCGACCGGGTGATCAGCCTGTCGGCCGAGTCCTCGGAGGTGGCGGCCCGCTTCGTGCCGGCCGAGCGGGTGGTGCTGATCCCGAACGCGATCCCCTCCAGCGCGCCCGTGGCGAAGGAGGACCTGGTGGTCTTCGGCGGCGTCGTGTCGCACCGCAAGGGCATCGACGTGCTGCAGGAGGCGTGGGCCCGGATCGACGCCCCGGGCTGGGAGCTCGTCGTGGCCGGCCCCGTCCAGGACGCCGCGCTCGTGCGTGCGGACGTCGAGGGGCTCACGATGGCCGGTTCGCTGGCGCACGAGGAGCTCATGGCGCTGCTGGACCGGTCCCGCATCGCGGTGCTCCCGTCCCGGGACGAGGCGATGCCGATGTTCATCCTGGAGGCGATGGCCCGCGGCAACTGCGTGGTCTCCACCGACGTGGGGGGCATCGCCGCGGTCCTGGGGGACGAGCACGGCATCGTCGTCCCGCCCGGGGACGTGGAGGCCTTCCGGGCCGCCCTGCAGTCGGTCCTCAGCGACCCGGAGCGCCGGTCCCGGTTGGCCGAGTCGGCCCTGCAGGCCTTCGAGGAGCGCTTCAGCGCCGACGCGGTGTTCCCGCGGGTCGAGGACCTGTGGCTCGCCGCGCTCGCCGACCGCCGTCGCCCCACCTCCGGCGCCGCGCGGGCCGACTGAGCCTGTCGGTCACCGGACAGTCACCGTACGAGTAGCGCCCGCTCCGACATGCACTGAATGAGTCACCGAATGCACGCGATGAGTGACATTTGGGAATGCTCATGGTGACCCCCTGATCACGGGGAGAAGTGACAGCTCGCTCATTCCATATCCGCGAGAGATGTGGCTATGGTGTCGACGAGATTACGAGTGATCGACCTTCGAGTTCGCGCCTTCCAGCTGCGGATTCCCGACGGTTCGATTACCTCTGTCGTACGTCACCAACTGTTCTCGAAGGGTCGGACATGCTGGAACGAGGCCCTGCGGCACCGATCGCCCCCCCGTCGCGCCGGGAAGGGGTGTGCTCCTGATGACCGGGACGAGACGGAACATCCTGAGCCTGTCCTCGACCGAGGTGCAGCGGCTGACCTCGGCCTTCAACGTGCTCAAGGCCAACGGCACCTACGACCAGTTCATCCGCAACCACGTCGCCGCGATGAACGTCGCGACCCCCCCGGGCTCCACGCGCAACGCCGCCCATCGCGCACCCGCCTTCCTCCCCTGGCACCGGGCGACCCTGCTCGACATCGAGAACGCCCTGCAGGCCGTCGACCCGTCGATCGAGGGCATGCCCTACTGGCGGTGGCAGAACGACACGGCCCTCAACGGTGGCGACCCGCGACGCTCGCCCTTGTGGACCGCGGGGGGCATCGGCGGCGACGGCGACCCGGCCCGAGGCAACCGGGTGCTCAACGGGCCGTTCGCGCACTGGGTGGCGCTCATCGTCAACAACAGCACCGGCGCCCTCGTCCCGCGCTCCACGCCCGGCCTGATCCGGCTCCTTGGTCGCGACCCCCGCGGGTCGAGCAGCCTGCCGACCCCGGCACAGGTCACCGACGCAATCGACCGCTACACCACCTACGACAGGTCCCCCTGGGACGCCAGCGTGGCGACCTTCCGCAACCGGATGGAGGGCTGGTCCGGAGGCCCCCGCATGCACAACCTGGTGCACCGGTGGGTGGGCGGCGACATGCTCGCCGGCACCTCGCCGAACGACCCGGTCTTCTGGCTGACCCACGCGAACGTGGACCGGCTCTGGTGGGTCTGGCAGGGGATGCGGGGCGTGAACAACTACCAGCCCACCTCCGGCGGTCCCACCGGGCACAACCTCAACGACTCGATGCAGGGCCTGGTCGTCCCGCGGACCCCGGCTGACGTCCTCGACATCAACCGGCTCGACTACAACTACGTCTAGGAGGACCGAGGCACATGGATCGCAGACGTTTCGTGATCGGGGCCTCCGTGGCCGTGGCCGGCACCGCGGTGGCCGTGACCGGCACCCCTCCGTTCGGCGACGTGCCGAGTGCGGCCGCGGCCGGGGAAGAGCGCTTCACGTCCCGGGGGCGCGCGGTGGCCATCCAGAAGATCGGCAACAGCGCGCACGCCGTCATCAACGGTCGGCACGGTGTGCACATCGAGCGGATGCTCGACGGGTACGCGACCCACCTGCTCCCCTTCGGTACGTACAAGTCACCGCGGAAGCTCGTCGAGGCCGTCATCCAGGCCGAGGACGCCGGGCTGCTGATCATCTGACGCGTCCGACACGGACGGCAGGACGGAGGCGGGGCGCTGGCAGACCAGCGCCCCGCCTCCGTCGTGTCGGGCCGTCACCGGGCGTCAGGGGTGCGCGTCAGGGGTGCACGGCCCACTGACACCGGCGCCGGAACGACGTCGGGGTGGGCCCGGGGCTGCATGCGCAGCCCAGGCCCACCCCGGTCGGCGGCGGTCGGTCAGTAGGCGCCGGAGCCGCGGAAGACCGCACCCACGGTCTTCCACAGGATCATGAAGTCGAAGGCCAAGGACCAGTTCTCCACGTACCGGACGTCGATGCGCACCGAGTCGTCCCAGGAGAGGTCGGAGCGGCCACTGACCTGCCACAGCCCGGTGATCCCGGGCTTGACCAGGAAGCGGCGGTGCATGTCGAAGCCGTAGCGCTCGACCTCGGTGGGCAGCGGCGGGCGCGGCCCGACCAGCGACATCTCACCGCGCAGCACGTTCAGCAGCTGCGGCAGCTCGTCGAGGGAGTAGCGGCGCAGCACCCGGCCGATCGGGGTGACCCGCGGGTCGCCCTTCATCTTGAACAGGACGCCGTTGCCGTCGCTCTGCTCGGCCAGGTCGGGCACCATCCGGTCGGCGCCGGCGACCATGGTGCGGAACTTCAGCATCCCGAAGGTCTGCCCGTCCCGGCCGACGCGCTCCTGCCGGTAGAACACCCCGCCACGGCTGGTGAGCCCGACGGCCAGGGCCAGGGCGGCGAGCACCGGCAGGATGAGCAGGATCCCCACCGTCGCGGCCGTGCGGTCGAAGGACTCCTTGGTGAGCCGGCGGACGCCACGCAGCTCGGGCCGCTCCATGTGCAGCAGCGGCAGCCCGCACACCGGGCGGATGCGCACGCGGGGGCCGGCGATCTCGGTGACCGCAGGAGCCAGCAGCAGCTCGGCGCGGGTCTTCTCCAGGTCCCAGCCCAGCCGGCGCAGCGCCGGACCGTCCAGCTCCGGAGAGGGCAGCACCGCGACGGTGTCGACCTCGTAGGCGTGGACGACGTCGACCACCTCGTTGAGGGTGCCCAGCACCGGCAGCCCGTCGAAGGCCTGCGGGGACTCCCCCTGCGGGCCGGCCGGGAGGCAGCAGCCGATCACCCGGTAGCCGTGGTAGGCCTCACGGTCGATCTGCGCGTGCAGCGCGGTGACCCCGCTGCGGTGACCGACGAGGATCGCCGTCTGCAGGAAGCGCCCCTCGGCGCGACGGCGGTGCACCCACTGCCGCTGCAGGTAACGCTGCAGCAGCGAGAGACCGGTGGCCAGGGGCAGGGCGACCACGATGAAGCCCCGGGCGATCTCGAGCTTGAAGGCCCAGGAGACGGTGCCGACCAGGGCGAGCAGCAGGACGGCGGCGGAGAAGACCCGGCGGAACTCCTCCGGGCCCACCCACAGGAAGCGCTCCTCGTAGCTGCGGCTGACGAGCATCAGGGTCACCCACGCCACGGGGAGGATCGTGGCCATCCAGACCGACGCCTGCTGGCCCGCGGACATCCCCGCGGGGCCGAAGCGGGTCAGGTAACCGACGGTGGCGGCGGCGCCGGCCGCTGCCGCGTCCCCGAAGGCGATGCGACGCACGTACTGGGCACGCCAGGCCCGGCGGGCCACGGTGCCCTCACCGCGCAGCCAGGAGCGTGCGAACGTGCGGCGCCGCGGCTCCTGCGCCCGGTGCTTGGACGCCGTGCCCCGTCGAGGACGGACGGCGCTGTTCCGCTCGTCGATCATGCTCATGCAGTGCACCCCCGGGAGGTCGGCGCCACGGGAAGCGCACCTCGTAGCCATGTCTTGGACGGACCGACGACTGCTCTGTCCGACCGGCCAGGGTGAAGGTAACGAAGTCGTAGCAATAGCGGCACCCCGAGAGAATGGAAGTTCCACGGGTCTTGGTGTACTGACCATTTCCGAGTACGCGCAGTCAGTCGGCCAATACTGACTGCAAGGACACACGCGGCATTTCCCGATACCCGATCCATCTGGTAGCGGGTGAATTGAGTCACTGCGGGCGGGCTGTCGGGGACCTCGGGCGCAGACGCTGCGAGCCGCTGGCGTCGACTCCACCCCGCTCAGCGTGTCGATGCGGACACGCCGTAGTCGTCTAGGCACAGGCTGCCACGACAACTACCTTGCTGCCGTCGGCTCCTGCCGGCGCGCGAGGGGGGAACGCAGGACGTGCAGACCGATCGACCAGACCCGGAGACCTCCGGCCGGCACCGCCGGGTCCAGGTGCCACCGGCGCCCCCCGAGACCGGCCGGCACCGGGTGGTCACCGCACCGCCGCCCCGGGCGGCCGAGCCCGCACCGCCGCCTGGGACGACCGAGCCCGCGCTGCCGATCCCGGAGCCGCTGCGGCCGGTGCGCCGCCGGCACGCGGCGGACGAGGCGCCGAGCTCGCACCCCGATGCCCGCCGCCGGCGCAGCCGGACACCGCAGCGGGTCCTCGCCGGCGCCACCCTGTTGCTGATCACCGCGACGCCGGTGCTCGCCCGGTCCACCACCGCACTCGGCATGCACGACGCGGTCGCCGCCGAGATCGCCGCCCACCCCGACCAGGCCGACGACACACTGGCGGCGCTCACCGCCGGCGGCGTCCTGGCCGGCGCGGCCTCGCCCAGCCCGGCCGTGGTGCCGCCCGCTCCTGACGGCCCCGGCGCGCGGGCAGCGGAGCCCGACGGCACGGCTCCAGCCCCGGCGAACGCCGCGGCCACCCGGCCCGGTGCTGCGCCAGGCCCCGACAGCGCCGGCCGACCGGCCCCTGGTCCGACCACCACCAGCAGCGCGTCCGCCGGCTCGCCCACCGGGAACGGGGAGCCGACGCCGCCTGGCACCCGCCCGGTGACACCTGTGCCGACCGACGCCAAGCCGACCGACGCCAAGCCGACCGACGCGAAGCCGACCGACGCGAAGCCGACCGGGGCGACGCCGGCGGACGACAGCACGCCCGCGACGAGCAGCCAGCCGGCTCCGGAGACCACCGACGCCCCGTCGACCGACGAGCCGCCCGTCCAGTCCTTCCTGACCCAGGACGCGCCGCCACCGAGCCCCACCCAGCCGTCCACCGGTGCGCCGGGAGCGACGGTCGCGCCGCAGCCCTCGGAGCCGGCACCGACCGCGACGACCCCGCCGCCTCCGGAAACAGCAGAGGCGTCGGACGGCACCGTCGCCGCGCTCATCGAGCGGGTGGGCACCCTCGTCGGTCGCTGAGCCGGGGCCGCGGCGGACCACCCGCCTCAGCGGCGGGCAGCGGCCGCTCCCTCCGACGAGGCACCCCGGTCGTCGCCGGCCTCAACCGAGCCGTCCAGGACGCCGACACCCCCGTCATGCCGATCGCCGCCACCCCGGTCGCCGACGAGGTCCCGTCACCGCCGGGCCTCCACGCCGCCGCCGTCTCCCTGCTGCCCACCCGGGCCACGTTGCTCGACCGCATCACCGAGCAGACGGCCGCCTCGGACGTCGCCCCCGCGGCGCTGGTGCTCGTCGGACTGCTCCGCCGGGACACCGGCTGGCCCCTGCCGGGCGACCAGCTCGACCAGGTCGCTGCTGCGCTGTCGGCCAACGTCCGTGGCGACGACTGGCTGGCCCGCTCCGGGCCCACCGAGTTCGCCGTGCTGCTGGGCGCGGCGGCACACCACGCCGAGACCGCGGCCGACCGGCTCCTCGAGGTCGTCGCCGGCACCGGCGTCCCCGGCCTGACCGCCTGCGCCGGCATCGCCGGGCTCTCCCCGGACACCTCCCCCAGCGAGGTGCACCGCCGGGCCACCCTGTGCCTCACCGCGGCGCGCAGCATCGGCGGCGGTCGGGTCATCCGCTACCGCGGCACCCGCCGCTGACGACACGTGTCCACCGCAGCGGCGCGGTGGACACGTGGACGATCGGCGTCCATCCCCCAGGCCTGCCCCGTGCCGCCGTGTCCCGGCGGCACGGGGCAGCTCCACGTGTCCGGTCGACCGAGCCCGGACGGCGCTGGCACCCACCCGTCGCCGGGTCGCTCCGCCACGCCCCCTAGGCTGCCGCTGCGCTCGTCTCCCGGACCTCGGTGCCGCCCCTTCGGATCGGAGGGGTCACCGTCCCGCTGGGGCACCGCCGAGGACCTGTCGGCAGGTCGCTCCAACGGACCGATGGCCTGGTGGACCCGCGATTGACGGGAACGTCCGACCGGGCGAACCTTGGCGTGGGGACGCTGCCAGCGTGGGCAGAGTGGCCGAGACGAGGGAACTCCGTGGCGTGGTGGTGGCTGCTGGTCGCATGGCCCCTGGTGGGGTTGCTGGCCGCTGCCGTCTTCCACCTCGTCGTCAGCCACGTGCCGCCGGACCGCTGCCATGAGCTGACCCCCGTAAAACGCGCCCACCTCCCCGGCGGGCACCCCTTGAGGCTGCGCCGCCGACCCGCCTCCCGTCCACCGACCGGCCGCCCCGGTGGCCCACCCCTCACCCGGCACCGCCCCACGACCACGACCGGCGCGCCGATGCCCCTCGGCCTGGCCCGCGGGCCGGTCCACCGTCTCCCCCTGCAGGCCCAGCTCGTCCCGGGGCGCCGGCGGCGCGCATCGAGCCGGACGCCCCTCCCCCAGGTGCCGGGTGCCGTGGCGCAGGCGTGCTGCGCGCCCCGGCGGACCGCCGGCCACGGTCCGCTCGCCGCAGCTGCGCGGGGCGCCGTCACCGTCTTCGTCTCGACACCCCCCCACCAGCCGCCGCGCTCGGTCCCGCTCCCCCTCGCCGGCATCGCGCCGGGTGCTCCCGCCCACCGCCTCCGGCCGGCGTGGACGCGTGGGGGGCCCGCGCGCCCGGGGCCACGGGGGCGCGGCCCGCAGCGGCTGCTCGCCCTCACCGCGCTCTCGGCCATCGCGCTCGCACCGGTGCTGGCCCGATCGGGCAGCACCCTCGGGTTCGACGACCCCCTCCAGGCCGAGCTCGCCGCCAACCCCGACCAGTACTCGGCCACCTGGGAGGCGCTCAACCGTGGGGCCGCGGCATCCGGGCTGACCACCCCGGTCGCCATCCCCGAATGGCGGTCTCCGTCGACCAGGACGGTGTCGGACGAGCTCGACGACCGGTCCACCAGGCGGGCACCCGACCCCGGACCCACCACGGCCGCCACCGAGTCGAGCCGGACCACCGCCCCACCTGCGACCTCCACCGACGACGCGCCCGGCGACGGGCCGACGGTGCCACCCGGCGCCGTCCCCGACGACCCACCGCCGGCGAGCGGTGCCGCGACCGGCGGGGTCACCCGCACCACCGTGCCGACGCCGACACCGACGCCGTCGGACCCGGCCGACCCCACCGCGCCTCGGCCCACCCCGACCCCCAGCCCGACCGATCCCGAGCCGACGCCCACGCCGACGCCGACGCCGACGCCGACCGATCCGGAGCCCACGCCGACCCCGACCCCGACCCCGACGCCGACGCCGACCGACCCGGAGCCCACGCCGACCCCGACCGACCCGGAGCCGACCCCCACTCTCAGCCCGACCGACCCGGCCGAGCCGACGGAGCCGGCGCCCACGGAGCCAGCACCGACGGAGCCGGTGCCGACGGAGCCGGTGCCGACGGAGCCGGGCGAGCTCGACGAGCCGGATGCGGCGGCCGCGGCCGGCGACGTCGCATCCCCCCGGCCCCCAGAGGCTGCGCCGGGGACTCCCACCGCGCCCTAGGAGCCCGGCCCGGCACGGGGCTGCCGCCGACGGCCACCTGGTCACCGACGGCCACCTCGGGTGTGCAGTGCCCGGGACGCCGAACTGCCCCGCACCACCAGCGGTGGGACGGGGCAGTTCGGTCGGAGCTGGTCGCTCAGCGGGTGACGGAGCGGGCCTCGTCCTGGCGCGCCTGCTCCTCGCGGGCGGCCATCCGTGCCCGCTGCGGGACCACCGTGTACTTCGGGTCCCGCGCGCTGGCCATGCCGGCCTCGAAGACCCCGAACCGGGTGAGCAGCGAGCCGGCGGCCAGCAGCGCACCGGAGACCGCGGCACCGACCCGGGTGCGGCCGGCCACCACGGTCAGCCCGGCACCGCTGGCGGTGCAGGCCTTCGCGGCCTTCATCATGGTGCCCGCCTTGCCCAGCTGGTAAGGCTCACCGACGATGCCGTGGTCGTGCTCGACCTTGTGCATCGCGGCCAGCTCGACCGCCGCGCCGGCGACCGCCATCTTCCGCGCGGGCCCGGCCTCGTCGACCGGGGTGAACGCCATGCAGATGCCACCGCCGGCCGCCATCCCGGAGCCGGCGAAGACGAACGGGAGCTCCTTGTACGGCTCGTGCCACGACGGCACCGCGGTGTTGGCCAGCAGCACCGCCGTGTACGTGGTCATCGGACCACCGAAGACCGCAGAGGTGCTCCCCACGACCTTCCGCAGCGCAGGGAACCAGCCGGCGATCCGGCGCAGCCCGAACTTCTGCAGACCGGGGAAGGCCTCCAGCAGCTGGATCCCCGCGGTCGCCGCGGTGAGGGCGCTGAACGGCGCCAGGATGTAGGAGCCCACCGACAGCGGCGACGTCGGCTTGATCACCCGCAGCATGTGCAGGAACCGCGCCGGCCGCCCGAGGTCGTGGATCAGCCAGACCACCGAGGCCAGCGCCCCGCCGCCGGCGGTGTAGTGCGCGGCCCGGGTCAGCGCCGGGCGCCCGGTCACGTCCGCGATCGCGCCGAGCACTGCCGACGAGCCCGCCGCGCCGCCCAGGAACAGGTACAGCGGCACGTCCGGGGTCTTCCACACCGGCGGCTTGATGATGGGGCGGCCGTAGTACGAGGTGAACTCGGCCTCGTCGACGGTCGGGTCGCCGTCCCGGCCACCGCCGCGCCGGCCGCCCTTGCGCCGCTTCTTCTCCCGCGCCTGCGCCGGCGGGCCGTCGGCCCGGCGCCAACCGGCGCCCGGCGTCGCCAGTCCCTCGGTCATCGGCGCAGCCCCTTCCGGGAACCGAGCACGGCCGAGAGCGCGAAGCCGACCACCATGGCGGCCCCGCCGACGGCGTGCTTCCACATCGACGGCAGGTCCCGGGTGGTGACGATCGGGTCCGGCGGGAGTCCGTAGACCTCCGGCTCGTCGAGCAGCAGGAAGAACGCCCCGGCACCGCCGACGCCGTCGTCCTCGTCCCGCCCGTAGAGCCGGGCGGTCTCCACACCCTGCTCCTTGAGCGTCGCCAGCCGGGCATCGGCCCGGGCCTGGAGCTCGTCGAGGTCGCCGAACTGGATCGACTGGGTGGGGCACGCGGTGGCGCACGCCGGCTGCAGGCCGTCGGTGAGCCGGTCGTAGCACATCGTGCACTTGAAGACCCGGCCGTCGTCCTTGCGCTGGTCGATGACGCCGTAGGGGCAGGCCGGCACGCAGTAGCCGCAGCCGTTGCAGATGTCGCCCTGCACGACCACGGTGCCGAACTCGGTGCGGAACAGCGCCCCGGTCGGGCAGACGTCCAGGCAGCCGGCGTGCGTGCAGTGCTTGCACACGTCCGAGGACATCAGCCAGCGGATCTCCCGGTCGGCCGAGTGGCCGGTCTGCGGGTCGAACTCGCTGAGCGCCTCGGCGTTGAGCACGCTGGACTGCGCGGTCAGCCCGCCGTCGGCGTCGCCACCGGCCGAGACGGCGTGCGGGTCGACCGAGCCACCCCCACAGCCCCCGCCGCTGCCGCAGCCGGCCGCGGGTGCGGCGGCACCCGCGCCACCGGCGCCCGGCAGCCCGACCCCCGGCATGGGGAGGTCGACGGCCCGGCTCTGCTCGACGAACGCCACGTGCCGCCAGGAGCTGGCCCCGAGCATGCCGGTGTTGTCGTAGGACATCCCGGTCAGCGCCATGGCGTCGCGGTTGCCGTCCGCGTCGTCCATCGGGAGCGTGTTCCACTCCTTGCAGGCGACCTCGCAGGCCTTGCAGCCGATGCACACCGAGGTGTCGGTGAAGAAGCCCACCCGCGCGGGGTGGTCCTCCGCGTAGCCGGCCTCCCCGCTCACATCGGGCAGCGGACCGTAGAGCCGGTTGGCCGGGTCGTTGCCGGTGAGCGCCGGGCTCGCCGAGCTGACGGTCGTCACGAGCGCTCCTCTTCCATCGGGTCGAGCCGCATCAGCTCGTCCCCTCCTCGATCGGGGCCCGGCCGCCACTGGGGACCAGGCCCGACTGGACGCCCGCCCGGATCCGGTAGTCCTCCACGTACTGCACCAGCGCCTTGCCGCGCGGACGCCGCCCGGGCTGGATGTCGCAGGTGGCGACCTTCGTCTCCTGGATGTGCACGTTCGGGTCCATCACCACGCCGAACAGGTCGTTGCCCGAGTCGCCCGTGGACAGTCCCTGCTCGCCCCAGTGGTAGGGGATGCCGATCTGCTCGACGACCTGGCCGCCCTTGAGCTTCATCGGCCGGATCCGCTCGGTGACCAGCACCCGGGCCTCGATCGCCGTCCGGGCGCTGATCAGCGTCGCCCAGCCGCCGTTCTCCAGCCCGCGCTCCTCGGCCAGCTGTGGGCTGACCTCCACGAAGAACTCCGGCTGCAGCTCCGACAGGTAGGGCAGCGTTCGGCTCATCCCACCGGCGGTGTGGTGCTCGGTCAGCCGGTAGGTGGTCATCGCGTAGGGGTAGACCGTGCTGCGCGGCGGGTTGCCCCGGTTCCACGCCCCCTGGATCTCCTCCCGACCCGGGTTGGCCTGCTGGCCGTAGAGCGCGTTCTCCACCGGCGACTCGGCCGGCTCGTAGTGCGCCGGCATCGGGCCGTCGGCCAGACCGGCCGGCACGTAGAGCCAGGCCTTCCCGTCGGCCTGCATGACGAACGGGTCGGCACCGCCGAGGCCGGCCTGCGCGGTCGCGCCCTCCGGCGGCACGTAGTCCGGTCGCTTGGTCGCCTCGAAGTCGGGGACGTCGTGACCGGTCCACGTGCCGGCCTCCTCGTCCCACCAGACGTAGGCCTTGCGCTCGCTCCACGGCTTGCCGTCGGGGTCGGCCGACGCGCGGTTGTAGAGCACCCGGCGGTTCGACGGCCAGGCCCAGCCCCACTCGGCGGCCACCCAGTCCTGCTCCCGCCCGGGCTTGCGCCGGGCGGCCTGGTTGACCCCGTCGGCGTAGACGCCGGTGTAGATCCAGCAGCCGCCGGTGGTCGACCCGTCGTCCTTCATGTCCAGGTAGGTCGAGAGCATCTCGCCGTCCGGACCCCAGCCGTTGATCTCCCGCAGGACGGCGTCGGCGCTGGGCTCGTCGTGCTCCCCGTGCGTCGGGTAGTCCCAGGTGAGGTCCAGCAGCGGACGGTCCCGCGGGTCGGTCGACCCGGCGAGCTTCTCCCGCAGCCTGCGGCCCAGGTGGAAGTAGAACCACAGGTCGCTGCGGCACTCGCCCGGCGGCTCGACCGCCTTGTGCCGCCACTGCAGCAGCCGCTGCGTCTGGGTGAAGGTGCCCTCCTTCTCCACGTGCGTGGCCGCCGGCATGAAGAAGACCTCGGTGGCGATGTCCTCGGTGACCAGCTCGCCGGTCTCGATCTCCGGGGCCGTCTTCCAGAACGTCGCCGACTCGATCATCTGCAGGTCGCGGACGACCAGCCACTCCAGGTTGGCCAGGCCGAACCGCTGCATCCGGCCGTTGGCGCTGCCCACCGCCGGGTTCTCCCCGACCAGGAAGTAGCCGGGCACGTTCCCCTGGATCATGTCGGCGACCGTGGTGTACGTGCCGTGGTCGCCGGTGAGCCGGGGCAGGTAGTTGAACGCGAAGTCGTTCTCCGGCTGCGCCGCGTCGCCCCACCAGGACTTGAGCAGGCTCGTCGTGTACGAGCGCATGTTGCCCCAGAAGCCCACCCGGTCGTCGCTGGAGGCGCAGAAGCTGTCCAGGTCGGTGTGCTGCTGGGCGTGGGGCATCGGGATGTAGCCGGGCAGGATGTTGAACAGCGTCGGGATGTCGGTGGAGCCCTGGATGCTCGCGTGCCCGCGCAGCGCCAGGATCCCGCCGCCCGGGCGGCCCATGTTGCCCAGCAGCGCCTGCAGCACCGACGCCGTCCGGATGTACTGCACGCCCACGGTGTGGTGCGTCCAGCCCACCGAGTAGACCCACGCGGTCGTCCGCTCGCGGTTGCTGTTGGCGGTGACCCACTCGGCGACCTTGAGGAACACCTCGGGCTCGATGCCGCAGATGTCGCTGACCATCTCCGGGGTGTACCGGGCGTAGTGCCGCTTGAGCACCTGGAAGACACACCGCGGGTGCTGCAGCGTCTCGTCCCGCTTCGGCTTGCCGTGGATGTCGGCCGAGCCCTGCGCGCCCTGCTGCTGGTCGGCCTCCTTGACGCTCTCGGTCTCGTCGTCGGTGCCGTCGTCCGCGGTGTCGTCGGGCCGGTCGTCCTCGCGGAAGGCCGACCCGCCGGGCTGGCTCGGTGAGCGCTGACCGGCCGAGGAGGGCACGTTGACGCCCTCGTACTGCCAGGTGGTCTCGTCGTACTGCCCGGTCTCGGGGTCGAAGCCGGAGAACAGGCCGTCGAGGTCCTCGGTGTCCTGGAAGTCCTCGCGCAGGATCGCCGCCGCGTTGGTGTAGGCGACGACGTACTCGCGGAAGTCCAGGTCGTTGTCGAGGACGTACTTGATGAGCCCGCCGAGGAAGGCGATGTCGGTGCCCGCGCGCAACGGCACGTGCAGGTCGGCCAGCGCGCTGGTGCGGGTGAACCGCGGGTCGATGTGGACGATCTTCGCGCCCCGCGCCTTGGCCTCCATGACCCACTGGAAGCCGACCGGGTGGCACTCGGCCATGTTCGAACCCTCGATCACGATGCAATCGGAGTTCACCAGGTCCTGCTGGAAGTTCGTGGCGCCGCCACGACCGAACGAGGTCCCCAGACCGGGGACCGTCGCGGAGTGCTATATGCGGGCCTGGTTCTCGATCTGTACAGCGCCCATGGCGCTGTACAGCTTCTTCATCAGGTAGTTCTCCTCGTTGTCGAGGGTCGCCCCGCCGAGGCTCGCGATGCCCAGCGTGCGGTTCACCTGGTGCCCGTCGACCTCGTCCTGCCAGCCCTTGCGGCGGGCGTCGAGCACGCGGTCGGCGATCATCTCCATCGCCGTGTCCAGGTCGAGGTCCTCCCACTCCGTCCCGTGCGGACGGCGGTACTTGACCGTGGTGACCCGGCTCGGGCTGGTGACCAGCTGCTTGCTGGCGCTGCCCTTGGGGCAGAGCCGGCCGCGGCTGATCGGCGAGTCCGGGTCGCCCTCGATCTGCACGACCTGCTCGTCCTTGACGAACACCCGCTGGCCGCAGCCCACCGCGCAGTACGGGCAGACCGACTGCACCACCCTGTCGGCGGTGGCCGTGCGGCTGACCACCTGCTCTGTCGCCTTGCTGCGCGCGGCCTTGCCACGCCCCAGCGGGTCAGGACCCGTCAGCTGCCGGAACACCGGCCATGCATCCAGCCACGTCTTCACCCCGACGAGCTTGCCACCCGGAGGCACCGTTCGCGCGCCGAGCCCTCCCGCGGGTCGCCCTGTCCCTCCGCGCGGGCCCGCCTCCGGGAGGACGACGCGGCACGGGGGGCTGGTGCGCCTGAGTAGCGTCGTCGGGGACACCAGGAGGCGCCCCATCGCAACCGACCATGCACGCTGCTCAGAAGCCCACCTCGACTGCCCGTGCGCCGGTGACGCGGCCGTCCACGCCCGGCACGCCGGCGAGCCCCGGCCCGGCGCCGAGGGGATGGTCGACTGCCCCGAGTGCGGTGAGCCCAGCAGCCTCGTGCGGATCGCCACCTGGGGTCACTGCCGGGTCTGCCGCACCGCCGACTCCCGGGCGACCCAGCCCCTGCGCTGGTGAACCGGCCCGACTGAGCGGTCGCCCCCTCCGCCCTCGCCCCTCCACCCCCGCCCCCGCCCCTTCGGGTGAGTGGCGCCGGCCACTGGTGCAGTCCGGCCGCCCGCGGTCCGACAACTGATCCGTGACCTCCGGAGCCCTCGCCGCACCCATGCGGGCCATGGCCGCTCCGACGCGGGGCGGCCCGGCCGCCGTCCGCACGCTCAGCCGGCCACTGCTGCTCTCCGTCCTGGCGGCCTGCGCCACCCTGTCCGCCGGGCTGCTGCCGGGACGGACCGCCGTCACCGTGGCGGTGACGGTGAACTTCCTCGCCGTCGTCGGGGTGCTCGTCCTCCTCACCCGCGCCGGGCGCCGGAGCGCCCACCCGGCCGGCTGGCGCTGGTACGCCGCCTCGGTCGCCGTGGGCGCCGGCGGTGCCCTGGCCGCCGCGTCGGTGCTGCCCTGGGGGCAGACCGCCCTGGGCAGCGTCCCCGGTCAGCTGCTGGTGGTCGTGGCGATCCTGCGGATGCTCGACCGGGCGTCGCTCCGGGCCGCCCGGGCGCAGGTGGCGACGATGTTCACGCTCTTCGTGATCGCCGACCTGCTGACCGTGCACACGCTCTACCACCTGACCATCGCCCGGGACGGCGTACTGGCCCTGTCGGAGACGATCGCGCTCTTCGCGCTGCTGTCCAGCATCGCCCTCGGCACCGGCTTCTCGCTGGTCCTCATCGCGGTCTGCCCCGCCGCCCAGCGTCCGGTCGGCTGGCTGCTGTTCGCCTCCCAGGTCGCCACCGCACTGGCCGGCGCGTGCTCCTCGATCGCCTCCGGGCCGGGCTACGTCCAGTACCTGGCCTGCGCGCTGAGCGTCCTCGGGCTGGCCCTGCTGGTGGTCGCCTGCCACGCCGACCGACCGCAGCCCACCGCCGACCGCGGGCGCGTGGACGGCTCCGCCCTCGGCGCCATGCTGCCGCACGCCACCGCGCTGGCCGGCGGCTCGCTGCTGCTGCTCAGCGTCCCGGTCACCGGGACGCTCACCATCTTCGGGACGACGCTCGGCGTGCTCGGGCTGGGCGCCCTGCTGGCCCACCAGGTGGCGTCCTGGCGCACCCAGCAGCGGCTCACCACCGACCTGCAGCGCAGCGAGGCCTACTTCCGCACGCTGGTGCGCGGCAGCGCCGACCCGGTGCTGATCCTCGACGACCAGCTGCAGGTGCAGTGGGTCTCCCCCGCCATCACCGCGCTGCTCGGCCTGGACCCCCAGCGCATCGTCGGCCACTCGATCGCCGCCGCCGTCCACCCCGACGACGCCCCGGGCCTGGTCGCCGCCCTCAGCGCCGCCTCGACCGACCCGATGGAGACCAAGACCCGGACGGCGCGGGTGCGGCACCTCGACGGTCGATGGCGACTCATCCAGTCCCAGGTCCGCGACCTGCGCGGCGACCCCGACGTGGGCGCCCTGGTGCTCTACTGCCGGGACGTCAGCGCCAGTGCCCCGCAGCCGGCCGAGCCCGTGGTCACCTTCAGCACGAGCGACCCGGCGACCGGCCTGCCCAACCGCTCGGCCCTGACCCAGCGCCTCGCCGCCACCCTCCGCGCCCCGTCGGCCAGCAGCGCCTCCCTCGTCGTGCTGGGCGTCGACGGGCTCCCTGCGGGCGACGACGTCGCGGTGCTGCGCGAGCTCACCACCCGGTTCGCCCGGGCCCTGCGCGGCGACGACTGGCTGGCCCGCTCCGGGGTGAGCGAGTTCGCCGTCCTGGTCTCCGGCACGGTGGCCGACGCCGAGGTGATCGCCGGCCGGCTGGTCGCCGCCGTCGAGCCGGTCGCCATCGGCAACGGCACCCTGCGGCTGACCGCCGCGGCCGGCGTCACTCCCCTGGACGCCGACGCGGACGCCGGGGACGCGCTGCGCTGGGGCGACCTGGCGCTGCGCAGCGCCCGCGCCGCCGGTCCCGGCCGGGTCCGCCGGCACTCCGACGCCCTCCGGATCACCCAGCAGCGCGAGGAGACCCTGCGCACCGACCTGCACCAGGCCCTCGCCGAGGGTCAGCTGCGGCTGGTCTACCAGCCGGTCGTCGACCTGGCGCTGCACCGCACCGTCTCGGTCGAGGCGCTGCTGCGCTGGCGGCACCCCGTGTACGGCGAGGTGTCGCCGGCGGAGTTCGTGCCCCTGGCCGAGGAGTCGGCGTTGATCACCGAACTGGGTCGGTGGGTGCTCGCCGAGGCCACCGCCACGGTCGCCGCACTCCCGCACCCGGACCTGGCGGTGGCGGTCAACGTCTCGGCGCGGCACGTCCGCAGCGGCGAGCTGGTCTCCGACGTGCTCCAGGCCCTGGGGTCCAGTGGGCTGTCCGCCTCCCGGCTGGTCCTGGAGATCACCGAGTCGGTGCTGCTGGACGACGAGCACGTGACCGACGACCTGGCCGCCCTGCGGCGGCTGGGTGTCCGGATCGCCGTCGACGACTTCGGCACCGGCTGGTCCTCGCTGGCCTACCTCGTCGGCCTGCCGATCGACGTCCTGAAGATGGACCGGCAGTTCCTCGCCGACGTCGAGACCGACCCGCAGCGCCGGGCACTGTGCAGCTCCGTCCTGCACCTGGGCACCAGCCTGGGCCTCGTCGTGGTCGTGGAGGGCGTCGAGACGGCGACCGAGCTGCAGCTGCTGCGCGACATGGGCCACCGGTTCATCCAGGGCTACCTGCTGGCCCGGCCGCTGGACGAGGCCGCGCTGACCACCCAGCTCCCAGGGCTGGGCGGGGCGCCGGTGCCCACCTCGGCACCGGGGCTGCCCCGGGCCGCGGACGACGGACTGCCGAGGTGAACCAGGTCAGGCGGGCACCGCTGAGCCTGGTGCTGCTCGGCGCGCTGGTCGCCCTGGGCATCGCCGTGCCGGCCAGTCCGCACGGGGCCGTGCCGCAGTGGGACAACCTGGTGCTGGCTGCGCTCGGCGGGTGGGCGGCCTGGCGCTGCGCCCGGCTCACCCGTGGGATGGACGTCCGCGACCGGCTGCCCTGGCAGGTCCTGGGCGCCAGCTCCCTGCTCTTCACCTGCGCCAGCCTGGTCACCGGGCTGGGCGTCGGCGGTGCGCTCGGCCAACTGGGCCTGGGTGACCTGCTCGTGCTCATCGCGGCCCTCGGGCCGACGGTCAGCGCCGCGCTGATCGGTGGGCGGGTCCGCGGCACCCGCTGGCCGATCCTGGTGATCGACGGGGTGCTGGTCACCCTCGCCCTCGTCGTCGTCGCCGACGTGCTGGTGCTGGCCCCGGCAGTGACGCCGGGCGCGATCGACCCCGACCTGCTGCCCCTGGTGCTCGCCTACGGCATCTACCCCGCGGTGGCCGTGGGCGTCGTCGGGGCCCTGTGCACGGTGTCGACCGCGGCCGTCCGGCGTCCGGCGACCGCGATGATCCTCATGACCGGGCTGCTGGGACTGGCCTCGGCGCTGCTCGCCGTGCACATCGTGCAGCCGGGCACGACGTGGGCCGCCGCGGCCGACGTGGCGATCGCCGGCGCACTGGTCGCCGCCGTCCACGCCGTCCAGCTGGCCAGCGCCGTCCCGGGCCGGTCCTCCGCCGCCGACTCCACCCCGACGGTGAACTCCGCCGGCCTGGTCATCGACGTCCTGGCCCTGATCGGGGTGCCGGTCACCCTGGTGACCGCCCTGCTGCTCGACCTGCGCGTCCCCGACGGCGCGCTGGCCTGCACCGCCGTGGTGGTCCTCCTGCTGCTGGTGCGGCTGTTCATGCGGATCCGGGACGGCGACCGCATCGAGGAGGACCTGCTGCGCAGCGAGGAGGACTTCCGCGGCCTGGTCGAGGCCAGTTCGGACGGCGTGGCGATCGTGGACGCCGAGCTCCGCCTCGAGTTCACCTCCCCCGCGGCCCGGACCCTGCTCGGGGTCGTCGAGGCCGACCCGCACCCCCTGCTGCTGGACCTGCTGCACGAGGAGGACCGCCCCCGCGTCCGCCGTGAGCTGACCACCGCGGCCGGCGGGGTCACCCCCGTGGTCCACCTGCGGCTGCACGGCCCCGAGGGCGAGCGCCGGGACCTGGAGGTCACCCACCACGAGCGCCCCGGCAGCGGGCGGCGGGTGCTCCACCTGCGGGACGTGACCACCCGGCGACGCCGCGAGCAGGAGCTGGAGCGGATGGCGTTCACCGACCACCTCACCCGGCTGCCCAACCGTGCACTGCTCTTCCAGGAGATGGCCGCCGGGTCGGCGACCACCGCCGAGCGGTCCCTGCTGGTGCTGGACCTCGACGGGTTCAAGGCGGTCAACGACTCCGCCGGCCACGAGGCCGGTGACCTGCTGCTGGTCGAGGTGGCCCGGCGGCTCCAGGGCCTGCTGCGCACCGACGACCTGGTCGCCCGCCTCGGCGGCGACGAGTTCGCCGTGCTGCTGGCCGGGGGCGAGGACGCCGCCGTCGAGGCCGCCCAGCGGGTGCTCGACGTGCTCGCCCGGCCCTGCCGGATCGGCGACCGCACCTTCACCGTCGGCGCCAGCGTGGGCATCTGCCGGGTGCACCCCGGGGGCGGCCAGCTCGCCTTCCGCCAGGCCGACGCCGCCCTCGGCGCCGCCAAGCGGGCCGGCAAGGGCTGCTGGCGGCTGCACACCGACGACCGGGTGGCGCAGGCCGCGGCCAGCAGCTCCGTCGCCACCGCCCTGGCCGACGGGGAGGTCCAGCTCCGCTTCGACACCATCGCCAACGGCGACACCGGCATCCTCGCCGCGCTGCACGCCCAGCCCGTGTGGCTGCACCCCGAGCTCGGCGCGCTGCCCGCGGCGGAGCTGTGGGCCGCCGCCGAACGGCAGGGCTGCACCGCGGCCCTGCAGCAGTGGCTGATCACCCGGGCCTGCGCCGACGTCGCCGCCCTCGACGACCAGTTGCTCGTCGCCGTCGACCTGCCTGCGGGGCTGGTGCACGCCGACGAGCTGCCCGGCGAGGTGGCCGTGGCGCTGGCCGCGGTCGACCTGGCACCTCCCCGGCTCACCCTCTTCGTCACCGAGGAGGTGCTGCAGACCTCGTCGGCAGCCCTCATCCCCGCGCTGCACGCCGTGCACCGGACCGGGGTCCGGATCGGGCTGGACGACTACGGCATGGGCTCCACCCTGTGGTCGCAGCTCTCCCGGCTGCCCCTGGAGGTGGTGATGGTCGACGTCCGCAACCTGTCGGCCGGCGGCAACCACGACCGGACACTGGAGGTGCTCGGCGCGATCGGCCGCAGTGCCCGCGACTTCCAGGTGTCCACCGTGGCCAAGGAGATCGACTCCCGGCAGCTGCTCCACGAGCTGCGCGTGCAGGGCGTGGTCGCCGTCTCCGGCCCGGTGCTGCCGACCGGCCTGACCGTCGCCGAGGTGGCCGCCCTGCTGCGCCACCCCGGTCCCGCGGTGGTCGCCCCCGCACCCGTCCCCGTGCCGCTGCCGCGACCACGCGCCGGAGTGTGACGACCGGGCGGGTGGTCGGCGCGACACTGACCCGGTGACCGCGCCGTCCCTGCACTTCCTCGGCCACTCGACCGTCCGGGTGGAACTGGTCGGCCGGACGGTGCTCACCGACCCGCTGCTCACCCACCGGCTGGGCCCGCTGCGGCGGGTGGTCCCCCGCCTGGCCCCCGAGGCCTGGGCCGGCGTCGACCTGGTCGTCGTCTCGCACCTGCACAACGACCACCTGCACCTGCCCTCGTTGCGCCGGCTGGGCCGCAGCACGCCGATCGTGGTGCCCCGCGGCGCCGGCCGGTGGCTCGGCCGGCACGGCTTCACCGCCGTCGAGGAGCTCGGTGCGGGTGCGAGCCTCACCGACGGCGGCCTCACCGTCACCGCCACCCCCGCCGACCACGCCGCCCACCGCTGGGGGCCGCGGTTCACCCACGGCCCGCACGCCCCGGCGGTCGGGCACCTGCTCGCCGGGGACGGCGTCACCGTCTACGCCGCCGGCGACACCGACCTCTTCCCCGGGATGGCCGACCTCGGCGACGACGGCGTGGACGTCGCCCTGCTGCCGGTGTGGGGGTGGGGCCCCACGCTCGGCCCCGGCCACCTGGACCCGGCCGGTGCCGCCCGGGCGGTGGCACTGCTCCGCCCGCAGGTCGCCGTCCCGGTGCACTGGGGCACCTTCGCCGTCGCCGGGCTGACCTCGGTGCCCAGCCCCTGGCGGGCCCGGATGCGGGCACTGCTCGTCGAGCCACCCCGCCGGTTCGCGGCCGCGGTCGCCGCCGCGGGCTCGGCCACCGCCGTGGCGCTGACCGCCCCCGGCGCCCGCGTCGCACTGGACGCCGCGGAGCCCGGCCGGGAGGGCACCTGACCGACCTCCGGTGCACCGATCGGTCCGTCCCACGGGATTTGCTGGGTGGCCACACAGCCGTCACCCTGGGTCGCAGGGGGAACGTGAAGTTCATGTGAACGCCGCCCCGCCGACGTGCCGGAGGTGGCTGGATTGCTCGACAGTGGGCTGATGCGACCTGACGCCCGGGCCTGGTTCGAGCACCGCACCACGTCGGCCACCTCCCTGGCCGAGATCGACGTCGATGCGCTGCTGCTGGCCAAACGCCGCGGCGGCCACCGGGTCAGCGTCGTCCTCCCCGCGCGGAACGAGGAGACCACCGTCGGGGTCCTGGTCCGCGACCTGGTCGAGCGCTGGGTCGAGGGTGTGCCGCTGATCGACGAGCTCGTCGTCATCGACTCCCACTCCACCGACGCGACCGCCGAGGTGGCCCGGGCCGCCGGCGCCGAGGTCGTCGCGGTCGGCGACGTGCTGCCGAGGCAGGGCGACCGTCCGGGCAAGGGCGAGGCGCTGTGGAAGTCCCTGGCGGCCACCACCGGCGACCTCGTCGTCTTCATCGACTCCGACCTGCTGGGCGACGTCAGCCACTACGTGCCGGGGCTGCTCACCCCGCTGCTCACCGACCCCCGCATCGAGTACGTCAAGGGCTGCTACACCCGCCCGCTCACCGTCGACGGCGAGCACCGCCCGGCCGGCGGGGGCCGGGTCACCGAGCTCACCGCCCGTCCGTTGCTGAACGCGCTGTGGCCGGAGCTGGCCGGGTTCGTGCAGCCGCTGGGCGGGGAGTACGCCGGCCGCCGCTCGGCCCTGGAGCAGGTGCCGTTCGTCTCCGGCTACGGCGTGGAGGTCGGCCTGCTGGTCGACCTGCTGCAGGTCTGCGGACTCAACGGGCTGGCCCAGGTCGACCTCGGCACCCGCACGCACTCCCACCAGACGGACGAGGCGCTGGGCACCATGGCCGGCCAGATCGTCTCGACCGTGCTGTCCCGCGCCGAGCGCGGCCGGTCGGACCGGCGCCGGCTGGAGCCCGGCGGGCTGCTCACCCAGTTCGCCCACGACGGGCGCGGCTTCGTGCCGACCAGCCACACCGTCGCCGTCGACGAGCGGCCGCCGATGTGCGCGGTCGACGAGTACACCGCGCACCGCGCCGGCGTCGTCGGCTGAGGAGCGGCCACCGCACTGTGCGATGAGGGCGCGTTCCCGGCCGGGAACGCGCCCTCACTGCACAGTGCCCCGCCGAGGGGCCGGAGCATCACTCAGGCGAGCGGGGTGTCGTCCAGCGCGGCCGCGAGGTCGCCGGGGGTGTCGTAGATCCCGACCGCACCGGCGTCGTGCAGCTCGTCGTCCCCGAAGCCACCGGAGCGGACGACGATCGCCGGCATCCCGGCGTTCTTCGCCGCCACCACGTCCCACACCGAGTCGCCGATCATCACGCTGCTCGTCTCGTCAGCGGCGCCGAGCATCTGCCGCGCCACCTGCAGCAGGTCCGGCTCGGGCTTGGACGACTCGACGTCACCACTGGAGGTGACGGCGTCGGCGAGGTCCCGGGCGTCGAGCAGGTCGAGGAAGGCCTCCACGTGCTTCGGCTTGCCCGAACTCGCCAGCACCAGCCGGTGCCCGCGCTCCTTGACGGCCACCAGCAGGTCCCGGGCGCCGGGCAGCGGGGCGATCTCGTCGATGAACGGGTCGACCTCCTCCACCCACCGGTCGCGGGCCTCGGCACCGATCCGCCGTTCGACCTCCTCCCCGCCGAGGGCGGCGACGAGCTGGTCACCGCCCATGCCGATCAGGCGGTGGATGCGCCAGACGGGGTAGGTCTCCCCCAGTGAGCGCAGCGCCCGGTACCAGGCCAGGGCGTGGTGGTAGTTCGAGTCGACGAGGGTGCCGTCGACGTCCATGACGGCGATGGTGGGTTCGGCCATGCCCGCTGACCTGCCCAGTCACCCGGACGACCACCCCTCCAGGGGCCAAAGTCGCGATTTTGGCCCTGGAGAGGTCAGTGCTGGTGCTGGAGGACGCCGCGGATGACCGTGCCGTCGCGCTGGTCCTGGTAGCCCTGGTTGACCTCGTCGAGCGAGTAGCGCTTGGTGATCAGCGAGTCGACCTCGAGCGCGCCGTCCTCGTAGAGCCGCAGCAGCCGCGGGATGTCCCGGTAGGCGTTGCACATCCCGTACAGCGCCCCCTGCACCCGCTGCTCGTAGACGGTGGTGATGTTGCCGGGCAGCGCGACGGTCGTCGCCATCGTGTGGTCGGCCAGGCCGGTGAGCACCAGCGTGCCGCCCTTGCCCAGGCAGCGGTAGGCGCCGCCGGTGATCTCCGGGCTGGTCGTGCCGGTGGCCAGGATGACGACGTCGGCCCCCGTGCCGCGGGACAGCTGCTTCGCCAGGCTCGCCGCCTCCTCGGTGCTGGCGACCGCGTGGGTGGCGCCCAGGGTCTGGGCGAACTCGCGGCGGAAGGCCACCGGGTCGACGGCGACGACGGCGCCTGCACCGGCCATCGCCGCGCCCTGCACGGCATTGCAGCCGACCCCGCCGGTGCCGACGACGACCACGACGTCGCCCTGGCGCACCGGCCCGGCGTTCACCGCGGACCCCCAGCCGGTCGGGACGCTGCAGGCCATCAGCGCGGCGACGTCCAGGGGCAGGTGCGGCTCGATCTTGACGCAGGAGAACTGGGACAGCACCGAGTGCTGGGCGAAGGCACCGACCATGCAGAAGCCGCCGAGCTCCTCGCCGTCCAGCCGGAACGGCCAGGTCCCGTCCGGCATCTGCCCGGTGCCGATCGTCGCGCCGAGGTCGCAGAGGTTGGAGCGGCCGGTGGCGCACCAGCGGCAGTGGCCGCACGCCGGCAGGAAGGAGGTGACCACGTGGTCGCCGGGCTGCACGCCGGTGACGCCGGCCCCGACGGCCTGGACGACGCCGGCGCCCTCGTGCCCGCCGACGATGGGGTAGCGCTGGCTCTCGAACCGCAGGTGCTCGTCGGAGTGGCACAGCCCCGCATAGGCCATCTCGACCAGCACCTGCCCCGGGCCGGGGTCGACCAGCTCGAGCTCCGCGACCTCCCAGTCGCCGGGACCCCGCAGCACCGCGCCGTGCGTCTTCATCCACCGTCTCCTGTCTCGAGCGTGACCTGGCCCACGCTAGGGGGTCCGGCGTCACCTCTCGCCGTCGGGTGGCACCCAGTGCCACCCGTCCGGTCGGCGGTGCCCGTCCCCGTACGGCACGATCGACCGTCGTGACCGGCGCCGACACCCCGAGCCCCCAGCAGGCGCCGGAGACCTCCGCCTGTCCCGGCTGCGGTGCGGTGCTCGCCGTCGTCCCCGGCCTGGTCGGCACGCACCCCGGCGCCTCGGCCAGCTGCGCCGGGCTGTTCGCCGTGACCGTGCGCGGCCTGCGCGAGGAGGCCGGACAGGACGTGCGGGCCGCATCGCTGCTCCGGGTGTCCACCGACGCCTACGACGCCCAGCACCTGGTGCCCGGCGGACCGGCCGCCGCACCGGTCCGGCTCTGCCTGGAGCTGGAGCGGAACGTCGACCACGCGCGCTCGGCCGCACTCGGCAGCCGGGTGGACGACGCCGCCCCCCGTGACCTGACCGCACCGGCGCGCTGGACGACGACCGTCGCGGACCTGGCCGCCGACCTGGACGTCGTGGACCTGCCGGCACTGGTGCGCGCCTGGGCCGACGCGGTGTGGGCGGACTGGGCACCGGCGCACGACCGGCTGCGCGCCGCCGCGGACACGGCCCTGACCGGCTGACACAGCATCGCGAGCGTCAGTTGCGCTCTACATTGTCGACCGTGGACGCGGCGACAGGAGGACGCCGGGAGCGCCGCAAGGCGCAGACCCGGGCGGAGATACGCGCGGCGGCTCAGCGCCTGTTCGCCGAGCGCAGCTTCGACGCGGTGACCATCGCCGACGTCGCCGCGACCGCCGACGTCGCGGTGCAGACCGTCTTCAACCACTTCGACAGCAAGGACGCGCTCTTCTTCGACGGCCGGACGCCCTGGGTCGAGGGGGTCGCCGCCGCCGTCACGGCCCGGCCGCAGGGCACCGGACCGCTGGCCGCGCTGCGCAGCTACCTGGAGAGCGACCTCCACCAGCTGCTGGAGCAGGAGGCGCAGCCGGAGCACCGCAGCTACCTGGAGGCCCTGGCGTGCTCGGCCAGCCTGCAGGAACGGGAGCGGACGCTGGTCGAGCAGGCCGGCGTGCGGGTGGCCGCTGCGCTGGCGACGGCACTCTCGGCGACGGAGCAGCCGGACGGCGCCTCGGTCGACCTGCTCAGCCGGCTGGCGGCCGACCTGTTCCTGGTGGCCGGGCGGGTGCTGGTGCTCGCGAACCGCCGCCAGGTGCTCGGCACGGAGCGCGGCGCCGCAGCGCACGGACCCGAGCACGCGACCACCGCCGCCACCCTCGCCATGCTCGAGGACGGGGTGCGCCGGCTCGCCCGGCAGCTGGACGTGCGGATCGACTGAAGGAGGACTCCGCTGCCCCCGCCCCTCGGCCCCGTCCAGAGGCTCGTCCCGAGCTCGCGAGGGATGAGGAGGACGGGGCCCTCCCTCAGCCGGGCGGCAGCTGCGCCAGCTCGACGATCGGCAGCAGCACGTCGGTGACCAGCTGCTCGACCTGCGCGGTGCTCATCGTCGCCGGACCGAAGGCCGTGTAGCGCTGCCACCACAGGGCCTGCACCGCCGACCCCAGCAGCGCGACCCGCTGGTGCGGCAGTTCACGCCCGCGGGCGGCCTCCCGCGCCGCGAGCTCGCGCACCGCACCGGCCAGCGGGCGCACCAGCGCCTCCTCGAGGCCGGCGCGCAGGTCGTCGTCGTGCCGGGCTGCCCCGACCAGGCTCGCGGCGGCTCGCTCCGCCCGGTCCAGCGGCCGGGTCCAGCGGGCCAGCAGCTCGCAGAGGTCGCTGCGCAGCGACCCGGAGTCGGCGGGCAGCTCGACCAGCGGCGCGGTGCTCAGGGCGTGCCGCGCCAGTGCGGCCATCGTGGGCCACCGCCGGTAGATGCCGGCCTTGCCGGCCCGGGCCCGCGCGGCCACGCGGTCGCTGTTGAGCCTCCCCCAGCCCTCGTCGGCGAGGATCTCCACCGCCACGGCCACCAGTTGCTCGGACAGCTCCGAGGACAGTGGGCGCCCCGGAGGACGGGCGCCGGCGGGTCGCGGAGGCAGGTCGGTCGTGGTCACCGTGCAATCGTGCCCAAGAAGGTGGAGTGACCACAACAACCGAGCGACTCCAATCGAGAACACATGTCGCCGGGCAGGTCGGGGAGCGCCCTCAGGCCGACGCGGCGGGCTCCACGTGCACCTGCAGGCTGGCCCCGTCGTCCGCCGTCCAGCCCTTCGCGCCGGCCTGCTCCACCATCCCGTCGAAACGCTGCGCCCAGTCGTCGGCGGTCGCCTGCGGCTCGGCCGCGGCGCGCAGGGCCGCCACGTCGAGCAGGCCGGTGTCCCCCTCGGTCAGCCGGCCCAGGCCCGCCTCGCGCAGCGCCCGGTCGACGTCCTCGTCGGTCAGCGCGCCGACGGCCAGGTGCAGCCGGGCCAGGTCGTCGACGTCGGCCACCCGCACCTCGGGCACCTCGTCGGCACCCCCGATCACCTCGACGATCATCCGTGTCCTCCTCCTTCAGGCGTGCCATGGGAAGCGGGAGAAGTCGGCCGGGCGCTTCTCCAGGAACGAGTCCCGACCCTCCACCGCCTCCTCGGCCATGTAGGCCAGCCGGGTGGTCTCCCCGGCGAACAGCTGCTGACCGACGAGCCCGTCGTCGATCAGGTTGAACGAGTACTTGAGCATCCGCTGGGCGGTCGGGCTCTTGGCCACGATCCGGCGTCCCCAGTCCAGCGCGGTGGCCTCCAGCTCGGCGTGCGGCACGACCCGGTTCACCATGCCCATCCGGTGCGCCTCCTCGGCGGAGTACTCCTCGCCGAGGAAGAAGACCTCCCGGGCGAACTTCTGCCCGACCTGGCGGGCCAGGTACGCCGAGCCGAACCCGCCGTCGAAGCTGCCCACGTCGGCGTCGGTCTGCTTGAACCGGGCGTGCTCGGCGCTGGCCAGGGTCAGGTCGGCGACCACGTGCAGGCTGTGCCCGCCACCGGCCGCCCAGCCCGGGACGACGCAGACGACGACCTTCGGCATGAACCGGATCAGCCGCTGCACCTCCAGGATGTGCAGCCGTCCGTTCGCGCCGTCGCCGGCCTCGTAGCCGTACTTCCCGCGCACCCGCTGGTCCCCGCCGGAGCAGAACGCCCAGCCGCCGTCCTTGGCGCTGGGGCCGTTGCCGGTGAGCAGCACGCAGCCGATGTCGGTGGCCAGCCGCGCGTGCTCGAAGACGGCGAGCAGCTGGTCGACCGTCTGCGGCCGGAAGGCGTTGCGCACCTCGGGCCGGTCGAGGGCGATCCGCACCACCCCGGCGTCGACGGCGCGGTGGTAGGTGACGTCGGTCAGCTGCTCGAAGCCCTCGACCGGCCGCCAGGCGGTGGGGTCGAAGATCTCGGAGACGTCGGCGCGGGCACTCACGGTCCCGAACCTAGCCGCAGCAGGATGCCCCCGCTCCGCCGAGCCGGGGTCTCCTCGCCGCCCCGTGCTCTGCTCAGCCCGGGTGAGCGGAGCACGAGTGGCCCCGGACTGGTCTGATGGAGGTGTGGAACTCCGGATCGGGACGTTGAACCTCGCCTCCGGCCGGGACGGTGCCGGTCGCTCGCTCGACGCCGCGGCACTGCGGGGCGCGCTGGCGGAGGTGGACGTCGACGTCCTCGCCGTCCAGGAGGTCGACGTGGGCCAGCCCCGGTCGCACGGTGTCGACCAGGCCGCCGAGGTGGCCGCCGCGCTCGGTGCGCCCGAGTGGCGGTTCGCCGCAGCCGTCGCCGGCACCCCCGACCCGTTCCGCAGCTGGACCCCGGTCGACCCGCCGGTGCTCCGCGGGTCCTGGGAGACGCTGACCGGCCCGCACTACGGGATAGCGCTGTTCAGTCGGCTGCCGGTCCACCGCTGGTCGGTGCTCGCGCTGGGCGCCGGCCGGGCCCGGCTGCCGCTGCGGGCGCCCGACCCGCGCACCGGGCAGACCCGCCGGTGGTGGTTCCCCGACGAGCCGCGGCTGGCGATCGCCGCCGAGCTCGAGCACTGCACCGTGGTCTGCACCCACCTGTCCTTCGCGCCGCACACCGCGCTGCGCCAGCTGACCCGGCTGCGCCGGTGGTGCGCCGAGCTGCCCGGCCCGGTGGTGCTGGCCGGCGACCTCAATCTGGTGGGGCCGGTGCCCGCGCGGGTGTTCGGCGCCACGCGACTGGTCAGCGCGCCGAGCTATCCGGCCCCGGCGCCGCGGGTGCAGTTCGACCACCTGCTCGGCCCGGCCGGCCTGGACCCGCAGCGCCCCGAGGTGCGGCAGCTCCCGCTCGGCGACCACCGGCTGGTCACCGTGTCGGTGTCCCCGGGCTGAGCCCTCGCGCGGGCCGCGTGGCCCCCGGGGGCGCCCGCCCACGGTCAGCTCTGCGCGGCAGCCTCCTCGCGCTCCCGTCGGCGGCCGTCGGTCGCCGGCAGCCACCGGTCGGCCGCCCAGTAGACCAGCAGGAACACCAGGGCCAGGAGCACGACGAGAGCGGTGTTCCGCAGCGCGACCGCGAGGCCGAGGTCGCGGGCGTCGAGGAAGAAGTAGGGGTACCAGCGGCTCTGCGCGCCGTGCCACATCGTCCAGCCGATCCAGGCCACCGGGAAGATCATCGCCCAGGCGACCGTGCCGCCGGTGATCCGCGGCCGCGGCCCGAAGACCAGCCAGCCGCCCACCATGGCCAGCGGTGCCAGGTAGTGCAGCACGAGGTTGGTCCACACGGTCACGCCGGTGGGGTCGACGGTCGGCGACAGCAGGACCGAGAAGACCAACCCGGTGACCGTGATGGCCAGCAGCGCGTCGAGCACCAGCACCCGCCAGAGGCGGCCGGAGCGCACCGGGTCGAGCGCCAGGGTCGTCGCAGCGGCCAGCACCAGCACGTTGCTCCCGACCGTGAACAGGCTCAGCCACCGGACCACCTCTGTCACCGTGGTGGTGCGGCCGCCCGCCGCCTCGAGCACGGTGCGCACCAGGGACGTCGCCAGGCACGCCCCGACGACGAGTGCCACCACCGCCCAGTAGCCCCGCGCGATCTGCCGTCCGCTCATGTGGCGTCGGAGCCGGTCACCGCGCGCGCCAGCACCGGCAGGGTCGCGGCGAGCCCGGGGTGGAGCACGGGCAGCGCGTCGAGGGCGAACCAGCCGACGCCGGCGCTCTCCTCGTTCAGCGCCAGGTCGTCGGGCTCGAGCGCGCCGGCGGGCGTGGCCAGCACGGTGGTGTAGCTCCAGCCGCCGTGGTCGTCGACCCACTCCGCGCCGAGGACGACGTCCACAGGGCGCAGCCCGAGCTCCTCCCCCGCCTCGCGCAGCGCGCCGTCGGCCGCGGACTCCTGCGGGTGCAGCGCGCCGCCCGGGGTGCCCCAGGTGCCGCCGTGGTGCGACCACTCCACCCGCAGCTGGAGCAGCACCTCGACACCGTCGGCACCGGGCCGGTGCAGCAGCAGACCGGCCGCGCCGGCCAGGCCCCAGTGCCGGTGGCCCAGGGCGCAGGTCGTCCAGCCATCGGTCGGAGAGCGCACGCCGACAGTCTGCCGTGGGTTGACCGGTCGCCGCGCGGGGCACCGGTCGGGCACGACCGATCGAGGACGAGGGAGTGCTGACGTGGCGAGTGGCGTGGCGAGTGTGTGGGTGCCGGTGACGGACATGGACCGGGCCCGGGCGTTCTACCGGGACACCCTGGGGCTGTCCGAGGGGAAGACCACCGAGGACTGGAGCGAGTTCGACGCCAACGGCCTGATGATCGGGCTGAACGCGCGGGAGAGCGCCCAGCCCGCCAGCGGCGGCGCGGTGATCACCTTCCAGCCCGACGGCGACCTGGACGCCGAGGTGGCCGCCCTGCAGGACAAGGGCGTGGAGTTCGGCGGGATCGCCGACCACCCGTGGGGCCGGCTCGCACCGTTCAGGGACTCCGAGGGCAACGACCTGCAGTTCTACGCGCCACCGTCCTGAGCTGCCGGCCCGACGGGCAGGATGACGGCATGGAGACCGTGCAGCTGCGCCGATACGTGCTCGAGCCGGGCCGGATGGCCGACTTCCTGGCCTGGTTCCCGACCCTGCTGCCGGTGCGCGAGCAGTACGGGTTCCGGGTGCTGTTCGCCCTGGCCGACGAGGAGCACCAGACGTTCACCTGGGCCGTCGCGCACGACGGCGACCAGGACGAGTTCCGCCGGGTGGAGGAGACGTACCACGACTCCCCCGAGCGGGCCCGGGTGTTCGAGACCTTCCCGGCGTGCGTCGCCGACAAGGAGATCGGCTTCGCCGTCTCCGCCGTCTGAACGTCCGCGGGGGCAGGGACGGACCGTCCCTGCCCCCGCGGGTCGCTCAGTGCCCGCCGCCCTCGCAGCACTGGTGCGGGTCCTCGATCTCGAACGGCTGGAGCACGCCCCCGGCGGCCCGCTCGACCAGCAGGGTGAGCCGGCCGCCGGAGAACCGCGGCCGCAGGAACCCGTTCGGCCCGGTGTCCACGACGTCGGTGCCGGCCGGCTCCACGCCGATCCCGACGACCTGCTCGATCGCGGTGGCGGCGATCAGGTCGGCCACGGGCACCCGCCCGGTGACCGACGCCGACCCCGGGAAACGGACCGCCCGGCCGGCGTCCCCGGCAGCGGCCTCGACCAGCGCCGTCCGGGCCGGGCCGGCGACGTCCGCGTCGTGGGTGCCGCCGGCCACGACCGGGCCGGCCAACGCCCTCGCCAGGACCGACCGGGTCGCCGCCGGGTCGGCCGGCTCCCCGGTCAGCCGGATCGAGACGCCGACCCGGGGCGCCGGGGCGGAACCGTCCACGTGGGTGCAGACCAGCTCCGCCGCGGCCCCTGAGCCGGCCAGCGCCTCGTCGACCGCCGCCAGCAGGTGGGCGTCGGCGACCCGGTCGGCCGCCGGCGCCCCGCCCCACCAGACCGCCGTCAGCGATGCGGTCATCAGATCGCGTCGACGAACACCGGGTTGGCGTAGAACCAGAGGTCCTCCCACGGGTTCGCGTCCCCGACGACGTCCATCAGCGGGTTGCCGTTGCTGTCGAGCTGATTGCCGTCGCTGCCGCGCAGGCGCACGTAGAACGACCGCTCGACGTTGGTGAACGTGTGCTCGAACGTCCACTGGGCCCGGCCGCGGCCCACCTCGAAGGTCTTCGCCACGGTGGTCTCCGGGGCGGTGAACCGGTCCCGGTCGCTGGCCTCGCCGGTGATCGGGCCGCTGATCAGGTCGACCTTGGCGAGCTTCGGCACGTCGCCGTTGGCGTTGGCGCCGCCGGCCACCTTGACCGTGATGGTCACCGTGACGCTGCCGCCGCGGCGCACCCAGGTGCGGCCGCCGAGCGTGGCACCCTGCGGGTCGCCGTCCTTCGCCGAGCGGACCCGCACGTCCAGGCCCTCGATGATCCGGCCGTGCACGGCCACGACCTTGCCGGCCTGCAGGCCCTGCATGATCCCGACGTAGGAGCGGGAGTCCGATCCCACCAGGGTGCTGCTGTACTGGCCGGGCCAGAAGTCGCCGTACTGGGTGATCGGCCGGCCGGTGTCGACGGCGTCGCCCTTGGTGCCGTTGGTGTTGAAGTCCAGCGGGCCCTGGACCCGGGTGTCCCGGAAGACCCGGTGCGAGTCCGAGGTGGCGGTGACCCACCACGGCTTGCCCTCGGCCAGCAGCGAGTCCCAGAGCCCGCCGAGGGTGGCGGTCATCCAGTCGAAGCCACCGAAGGTGCGGTAGGACTCCGGCGGGTACGGCAGGAACCGGTCGGCACGGGCGCCGGCGTTGTCGTAGTAGCCACGGCCGCTGCCGGGACCGCCCTGCGAGACCGGGATGCCGGCGGCCTGGTGACCGGGCGCGCCCTCCATGCCGACGGCGACCGACGGGGCCGCGTCGCGCCAGTTGCGGAGCTCGTGCGGGCTGTCGATGCCCTGCCGGGAGGGGTGGTTGGCGAACATCAGCGCGATCTCGGTGCGCCGGTTGCGCACCTGGTTGTCCAGGTACTTCAGCGCCTCGATGGCGTAGGGCTCGACGTTGCCGGTGACGCCCTTGGCCGCCAGCGCGCTGCCGTCGTAGCCGGCCTCGAACGCCTTGAGGATGTCGACGGTCGCGTTGCCCGGGGGCAGCATGACGGTGGCGTGCTCGGCGCCGGGGATGTTCCACTCCAGGCCCTGGTAGATCATCGTGCCCGCGTACTGCCGGCGGACCTTCTCGATCTCCGGGGTGATCTTGTCGATCGAGAGCTTCTGGTGGGCGACGCCACCGTGGTCGGTGATGACCATCCAGTCCAGGCCGTACTGACGGCCCTTGATGACCTGGGTCGCCACGTCGTACTGCGCGTCGGGCGAGTACTTGGTGTGGATGTGGTGGTCGCCGGCGTAGTACCGGGTCCGCCCGGTCCACGCGTTGGTCGTCGTCCCCGCGCCCGCGGCGGCAGCGACTCCCTGGCCGACGCCGGAGACGGCGCCGCCCAGCCCGGCGGCGGCACCGGCGACGACGGCCGTGGTGACGAGGAAGGCCCGCCGCGAGACCGACAACGGGTCGTCGGCCTGCGGGTCGGCCCAGGTGCCCTCCACGCCGGAGACCTCACCGTGGGAGTGGTCGTGATCGTGGTGGTGGGGGTGGTCGTGGTGGTGGTCGTGGCTCATCGAGGCGCTCCCGCATCGTCCGCACTGCATCTGTCGCGGGAACTCTGCGTCGCCGGTACAGACCAGCGGGTGACACCCAGGAGATCATCGGGCGAACAGCCGACGTCCGGGAGCGCGCCATACCTCAGGCCTGGTCAGGGCCTCCGGACAGGGTCCGGCTGATCGCCCGGGCGGCGGCCCGCACGCCGGGCGCCATCGGCCGGACGGCGGCGGCCGAGCTGCCCCGCACCACGATCGACAGCGCCGCGACCACCTCGCCCCGGGCGGAGATCGGCGCGGCCACCGAGACCGCGTCGTCGGTGACCTGCCGGTCGCTGACCGCCACCCCGGCGCGGCGGACCTCGGCCAGCACCCGGCGCAGCTGCACCGGGTCGGTGATCGTCTGCGCGGTGTACCGGCGCAGCGGCGCGGCCAGCACCTGCTCCTGCACCGCGGTCGGTGCGTGCGCGAGCAGCACCAGCCCGACCCCGGTGGGCGGCAGCGCGAACCGGCCGCCGACCTCGGTGTAGACCGCGACCGCGTCCCGGGCGGCGAACCGCTCGACGAACACCACCTCGACGCCGTCCCGCACCGCCAGCTGGACGTTCTCGTGGGTCACCTCGTAGAGGTCCTCCATGAACGGCAGCGCCGCCTCCCGCAAACCCAGCCCGCGCGGCGCCAGCGCGCCCAGTTCCCACAGCCGCAACCCGACCCGGTACCGGCCGTCGGGGTCGCGCTCGAGCCCGCCCCAGCTGCACAGCTCGCCGATCAGCCGGTGTGCGGTGGACAGCGGGACGTCGGTGGCCCGGGCGATCTCGGAGAGGGTCAGCGCGCGCCGGTCCCGGGTGAACGCGTCGAGGACGGCCAAGAGCTTGCTGCCCGCCGTCCGGCGGGCCACCGGACCGGCCGGGCTCAGAGCTCCAGGACGAGCTTCGGACACGCGGCTCGGGAGACGCAGATGAACATCGTGTCGTTCGCCGCCTGCTCCTCCGGGCTCAGCAGCGAGTCGCGGTGGTCGACGGTCCCCTCCAGCACTCCGGTCTCGCACGTGCCGCACGTCCCCTCCTGGCACGAGGAGAGGACCGGGATGCCCGCCTCCTCCACCACCTGCAGGATCGACTTGTCCGGCGGGACGGTCAGCGTCGTGCCCGACAGCGTCAGCTCGACGTCGAAGTCCCCGCTGAGCACCCGCTCGCCCTGCTCCTTCGGGGCGAATCGTTCCACGTGCAGCGACCCGGGCGGCCAGTCGGCGCACCGCTGCTCCACCGCGGCCAGCAGCGGCTCGGGGCCGCAGCAGTACACCTTCGTGTCCGGCTGCGGGGTGCCCAGGATGCGGTCGAGGTCGATCAGCCCCACCTCGTCCTGCGGGTGCAGCGTGACCCGCAGACCGTGCCCGGTCTTCGCCTCCAGCGCCTCCAGCGCCTCGAGGAAGGCCATCGACGTCCGGGTGCGCCCGCCGTAGTGGAACTCCCAGGTGGCGCCGGCCTCCTCGGCGGCGGCCGCCATCGGCAGGATCGGGGTGATGCCGATGCCGCCGGCGAGGAACACGTACCGCTGGGCGGGCACCAGCTCGAAGTGGTTCCGCGGCCCCCGGACGTCGATCTCCGTACCGTCCTGCACCTGGTCGTGCACGAGGGCCGAACCGCCCCGCCCCGCCGGCTCGCGGAGCACGCCGATCTGCCAGACCGCCCGGTCGTGCGGGTCGCCGCACAGCGAGTACTGCCGGGTCAGCCCGCCGGGCAGCAGCAGGTCGATGTGCGCACCGGGCGACCAGGCCGGCAGGTCGGCGCCGGTCGGGTCGCGCAGCTCGAGGACGACGACGCCCTCCGCGCCCGTCGTCCGCCGGGCCACCTGCAGCCGCAGGTCGACCTCGTCATGCGTGCTGTGCACTGCTCTCCTCGTCGTGGGGTCACGCCCGCATCGCCAGATCCCGCCCCGGCCCCGTCCCGAGGCTCGCCCCGAGCTTGCGAGGGGTGAGGAGGACGGGGTCCTTCGACTTTCTCAGGCGGGGACCGGGACCCTGCGGATGATCACCAGCGGGTCGGTCACCAGGTGGGCGGGCGGGGTCGGCAGCGGGCCTGTCACCGGGGGCTCGACCGGTCCACCGGCCGGGTGGTCGGGATGGGCCAGCAGCCACTCCCACATCTCCACCGGGTCCGACGCCTCGGCCTCGGCGCCGCAGTGGCACAGGCCGCGCAGCCGGTCGGAGCCGGGCAGCCAGTTGACCCGCAGCACCCGCTCGCCCTCGAGCACCTGTCGCGGCGCGGGCAGCGTCAGCCCGGGCTCGGTGCGCGACCCGTCCCGGGGCTCGGGGACGGTCACCGGGTGGCCGCCGCGGGGGTGCGGGCCGGCGGGGTGGCCGGTGCCTGCTCGCCGGCGCCCTCGGCCGCCAGCCGGGCGATGATCCGCCGGGCGGCCAGGCCACCGGTGTCGATGTTGATGGAGAGCTCCTGGTAGCCGTCCGGCTCGCCGGTCAGCACCTTCTCCAGCACGTCGAGGGCGACGACGTCCTGCAGGACGACGGTGCGGTTGCTCTCCCGCAGGAAGTCCGAGACCCCCTCGTCGTCGAGGGCGAAGTCGCGGGCGACCGCCCAGAAGTCGTGCGTGGTGGACTCCGTCTCCGGGGTGATCGCGTAGACGACCTCGACGTGGAAGGCGTCCGGGTCGGTGCCGTCGTCGTTCGGCAGCACCCCGACCGGGGCGATCCGGCTGTGCAGCTTGTACAGGCAGGGCGGGGTGAACTCGATGTCCTGCCAGCGGGTGATCCGGCCGGTGATGCCGGTGCTCTTCGCGTAGAACGGCGGGCACTCCGCGTCGGCCATGTGCCGGCTGACGTAGACGACCCCGGCGGCGTCGTCGACCTCGGTGGTGATCGGGGTGTTCGCCACCTCCGGCGTCCCGATGTACCCGCCGTGCAGGTAGGTCTCGTGCGAGAGGTCCATCAGGTTGTCCACGAGCAGGCTGGCCCGCGCGGCGAGCGGCTCCATGCCGCTGACCGTCGTCCAGCCCTCCTGGGCCAGCCACGGTGCCCGCGGGATCGCGGCGCCCTCCGCCTTCTCGGCGTCGCCGATGAACACCCAGACGAAGCTGTCCTGCTCCACCACCGGGTAGCTCTTCAGCCGGGCGGTGCGCGGCACCCGGGTCTGACCGGGCACGGCCACGCAGCCGCCGTCGGCGCCGTAGGTGAAGCCGTGGTAACCGCAGACGACGGTGTCGCCGACCAGGTGGCTGGGCTCCTGCGAGAGCGGGAACCGGCGGTGCACGCAGCGGTCGCTCATCGCGGTGACCTCGCCGGCCTCGGTCCGCCAGAAGAGGATCGACTCCCCGCAGATCGTGCGGCTGAACAGCTCGCGGCCGACCTCGCGGCCGTAGGCGGCCACGTACCACTGGTTGCGGACGATCGACGTCATGGGCTTCCTCCCGCTGGTGTCCTCTTCGACCCCTCCAGCGTGACGGCAGTCACGGCGGAGAACAGCCCTCCTTCCGCCTCACGGAAGCCCATCGCTGCCCCGTCCGGGCGGGCCGGCGAACGCCTGTGCCACGTCGAGCCACGCGTCGGCGTCCGGGCCGACGGCGACGAGGGACAGGGCGGCCCGGGGCCGGCGCTGGACCACCCGCAGGCAGAAGTCCAGCAGTGGCCCGGTGACCGACTGCCCGGCGTCCGGCGGGCCCTCGGTCCAGCGCGAGCCGTCCGCACGGGTCAGCTCGACCCGGATCGGGGCCGTCGGCGCCGGGCGGCCGTGTGCGGCGAAGGCGAACGCCCGGGTGCGCGCGCCGAGGTGGGCGACGCGGTCCAGCCGGGCGGAGGGGCGGGGCGGGCGGCCGAGGGCGTCCCCGACGTCCACGCCGTGCGCCCAGGTCTCCATCAGCCGCGCCGTGGCCATCGACGCCGCGCTCATCGGCGGGCCGAACCAGGGCAGCCGGGTGCCGTCGGGCACGGCCGCGAGGGCCTCGGCGAGGGCTCCCCGGCCGGTCCGCCACCGGGCCAGCAGCACCGCGGGCGGCTCGGCCGCCCCCTCCTCGGCCCCGCCCACCACGGCGTCGGCCGGCTCCGCGGCCGCCCGGACGGCGAACGCGGCGGGGTCCGCGGCGGCCAGCAGGGCGACCTCGTCGGTCCAGGCCAGGTGGGCGACCTGGTGGGCGACGGTCCACCCGGCCGCGGGGGTGGGCCGGGCCCAGTCCGCGGGCTCGAGCGTGCCGAGCAGCTCCTCCAGCGCAGCGCCCTCGGCGGCCAGGTCGGCCAGCAGCCCGGGCCTCACGGCACCGTCGACGGCTCGGCGGCGATCCGGCGCAGCTCGGCGCGCTGCACCTTGGCCGAGGCGGTCATCGGCAGCTCGTCCACGACCCGCCACGAACGCGGCACCTTGAACGGCGACAGCCGCTCCCGGCAGTGGGCGGTCAGCTCGTCCGGGTGCGGGTCGCGGCCGCCCGCCGGGACGACGAACGCCACCACCAGCTCCCCCCACCGCTCGTCCGGCACCCCGACGACGGCGGCCCGGGCGACGTCCGGGTGCTCGGCCAGCACCTCCTCGACCTCGACCGGGGACACGTTCTCCCCACCGGTCTTGATCATGTCCTTGAGCCGGCCGACGACCCGGCAGGCACCACCGGCGTCCATCGCGGCCAGGTCGCCGGTGTGCAGCCAGCCGTCGGCGTCGATGGCCGCGGCCGTCGCGGGCGGGTCGTCCAGGTAGCCGCGGGTGATCCGCGCGCCGCGCACCCACAGCTCCCCCGGCGTCCCGGGCGGCACGGCGTCGCCGTCCGGGCCGGCGATCCGCACGTCGGTGCCGGCCAGGGGCGCCCCGACGGTCTCCCGGCGCATCGGGTCGGGGTCGGTCGGCGCGGTCTGCAGCACCGCCCCGCAGGTCTCGGTCATGCCGAAGGTGATCGACAGCCGCGCGTCGAAGACCTGCTCCACCCGGTCGACGAAGGCCGGCGTCACCGTCATCCCGCCGGTGAACAGCACGCGCAGGTCGGGCAGCCCGGGCGGGCCCTGGGCGGCCAGCAGGTCCAGCAGGGTGGGGGCGGCCGACAGCATGGTCACCCGGCGGTCGGCCAGCGCCTGCAGCACCGGTCCCGGCGCGAACGGCAAGACGACGTGCTCGGCCCGGGCCCACAGCGCCCCGACCACCCCGAGCACGTTGCCCGCGGTGTGGAACAGCGGCATCGGGTTGCACCAGGTCCGGCCGGCGGTGGGCCCCAGCCGCTCGGCGAAGGCGTGCCCGGTGACGACCATGGCGCGGTGGGTGATCCGCACCCCCTTGGCCCGGCCGGTGGTGCCGGAGGTGAACTGCACCTGGGCGAGGCTCTCGGGGTCGACGACCGGCAGCTCCCCCGGCACGGCCTCCGGCAGGGCGGCCCGCCAGTCGGCGCCGACCCGGACGACCTCGACGCCGGCGACGGCCGCGCAGAGGTCGGCCACCGGGTTGCCGGCGACGTCCTCGGCGGCGAAGACGCAGGCCGCGCCGGAGAGCCGCAGGGCGTGTTCCAGCTCGGCCGGCCGAGACCGGGGGTTGATCGGCACGAGGGTCATCCCGGCCAGGGCGACGCCCAGTTGCAGCAGCACCGGCGCCGGCCCGTTGCCCAGGCAGGTGGCGATCCGGGCACCGGGCGCCCGGTCGCGCAGCAGCCCGGCGGCCACCACCCGGGCGTCGGCCAGCAGCTGTGCCGCCGTCCAGGTCCCCCCGGTGGCCGGGGTGCTCAGCAGCAGGTCCTCGGGGCCCTCCCGGACCGCCCGGTGGAGGACGTCGCCGAGGACGCCCTCCACCAGGCCGACGCCCGGCGACCGCAGCTCGCTCACCGCCAGCGCCGGCACCGCTCAGCCCCCGTAGGAGAAGGACTCCGCGCTGGGGCCGCTGAACTCCTCCAGCAGCGCCAGTCCGGCCTCGGCGGCGGCGCCCACCTTGGAGACGTAGACGGTGGTGGTGGGCGACTGCCCGGGCTGGGAGTAGTCCAGCCCGTCGGGCAGCAGACCGTCGGTGTCCACCGACGAGCTCTCCTGCAGTGCGGCGACGACGCCCTCCGGGGTCAGCTCCCCGGCCTCGCAGGCTCCCTCGAGCGCCTGCCGGAGCAGCTCACCCTGGACGTAGGCCAGCGGGACCTCCCAGCCCACGTCACCGTCGGGGGCGACGGAGGCGTAGAGCTCGTTGGCGGCCTGGACGCCCGGGGCGTCCGAGGCGTACGGCGCCACGCTGGTGATGCTGTAGGCGTTGGCCACAAGCGCGTCCGCGACCGGGCTGCCCAGCAGCGAGGGGTTGAACGTCGGGTTCATCCCGACGATCGGGACGTCGGCCCCCTGGGTGGCCAGCACCCCGGCCAGCGAGGCGAGCTGGGTGGGCGCGGCGGCGAGCACGACGCCGGCCACGTCGGCCTGGACCAGCGCCGAGGCCTGCGCGGACAGGTCGGTGGTCTGCGAGGTGATCTCCTGGGCGACGATCTCCACGCCCCGCTCCTCGGCGGCGTGCTCGGCCCCCGCCAGGGCGTCGCCGCCGTAGTCCCCGGCGAAGTAGACGACACCGATGCGGCCGCCCTCGGGCACGCCGAGCTCGTCGACCAGGTAGTCGACGGCGTTGGCGGCCTCGATCGCGTAGCTGGCGCCGGGGAGCTGGTTGTTCTCGTACTGCAGCGCGGAGCCGGTCCACCCGACGCCGCCGACGTAGACGTCGTCCTGCTCGGCGAGCGGCAGCACGGCCGCGCTGGTCGGGCCGCCGAGGACCTGCTGCAGGGCGATGACGTCCGGCGCCATGCTCCGGTAGAGGGTGACCGCGCGCTGCGGGTCGTAGCCGTGGTCCTGCACGTCGACCACGACGTCCCGGTCGCAGACCCCGCCGTCGGCGTTGACCTGGTCCCAGTAGGCGTTGGTCTGGGTGACCTGCACCGCGGCGCCGGCGGCGAACGGCCCCGACAGGTCGGTGAGCATGCCGACGGTGATCTCGGAGTCGGTGACCCCGCTGCCGGTGGTCACGTCACCCTCCCCACCGCCGCCCTCGCCCGACGCGTTCGGGTCCGTGGTGCTGCAGGCGGCCAGCGAGAGCATCGTGACGGCCGCGGCGGTCAGCGCACAGGTGCGGGGCAGGTGCTTCATCGGGTGGTCTCCTTCGACCGGGGGTGGGTGACCGCGGCCGGGTGGCTGCCGTCTGGGGTGCTGGGGTCGGTGGTGCCGGAGGCTGGGGCGGTGCGGCCGGTGGGTCCGGGACCGGGCGTGTCCGGGTCGGTGGTGCCGGCGTCGCCGGAGGGACCGCCGCCCCCGAGCCGGTGCCGGAGTCGACGACCGGCGCCGGCGAGGCCGCCGCGGAGGAGGACCAGGACGGCGATGATCGCCAGCCCGTAGACGATCCGGGAGGCCGTCGAGGGGTCCAGGCCGCCCGAACCGGGGGCGGCGAGGAAGGGCAGCGCCGAGCTGTACTCGGCCAGCACGAGCGGCAGCGCGGTCACGAAGAGCGCGCCGACGACCGCTCCGGCCACCGAGCCCAGCCCGCCCAACACGATCATCACCAGGAAGTCGACCGACGCGGTCAGCGAGAAGACGTCCGGCGCGACCCGCCCGTAGGCGAGCGCCAGCATCGCGCCCGCGGTCCCGGCGTAGGCGGAGGAGACGACGAAGGCCGCCGCCTTCGCCCGGGCCACCCCGATGCCCATGGCGGCTGCCGCCGTCTCGGAGTCACGGACGTTGGCCCAGGCCCGGCCGGTGCGGCTCGCCCGCAGGTTCCCGGCCAGCCAGCAGGCCACCACCGCGAGCAGGAGGAAGAGGTACCAGAGCCGGTGCAGCCCCTCGAACTCCACGCCGCCGACGGCGAGGTAGTCGGGGTCGCGGTTGCTGAAGCTGAACCCGCCGAGCGCGAAGGACTCGACCGACCGGCCGGTGAACCCGCCGGTCCAGTCGGTGAGGTTGAGCAGCAGGTGCCGGACGACGAAGACGAGCCCCAGGGTGGCCAGGCCCAGGTAGATGCCCCGCAGCCGGCCGGCGACGGGTGAGAAGGCGGCGCCCACGCCCGCAGCGACGAGCGCGGCCAGCGCCAGCCCCAGCACCGGGGGCAGACCCCCGCCGGTGACCGACGTCGTGGTCTCACCGGTGGACCACGCGTACACGTAGGCGCCGATCGCGGCGAAGGCCGCGTGCCCCAGCGACAGCTGCCCGGCGACGCCGACCAGCAGGGTGAGCCCGACCGCCCCGATGGCCGCGGCCATCACGAACAGCCCGGTCTGCAGCCAGAAGTCGTCGAGCACCAGGGGCAGCGCCAGGGCGACGACGAGGAGCGCGACGCCGCCGAGCCGACGGAGGAGATCAGACACGGACGGCCTCCTTGCTGCCCATGAGGCCCGAGGGCCGCACGAGCAGGACGACGATCATGACCACGTACGGCGCGACCTCGCCGAACCCGGCGCCCAGGACGTGCTCGAGGTCGCCCTCGTAGCCGGTGACCAGGGCACTGGTGAGCCCGATGAGCAGGCCGCCGACGACGGCGCCGGGCACCGAGTCGAACCCGCCGAGCACCCACGCCGGGATCGCCGCGAAGGCGCTGAGCGCGATCGTCGGGGCGACCCCCGGGGAGGGGAAGGAGGTGAGGAAGACGCCGGCGACCGCGGCGAGCACACCGGCCAGCGCCCAGCCGGTGGCCGCGGTGCGGGACAGCCGGATGCCCATCAGCGAGGCGGTCGGGCCGTCGGCGGCCGCGGCGCGCATGCCCACACCGAGGTCGGTGCGGGAGAAGAGGTACCAGAGGGCGGCGAACGCGACCACCGTCACCCCGGCCGCCACCACCCGTCCGGTGGGCAGCGCGATGTCGCCGAAGCGGACCACCGAGGCCCCCCACGGCGCACCGACCGGGAGCACCTGGTTGCCGATCCGCCGGGTCAGCTCGGTGAGCAGCACGATGTCCACCCCGAGCATGAGGATGGCCGCGGCCCCGGGCTCGGGATCGGCGAGGTTGCGCACCAGGAGCGCGTTGATCAGCACCCCGACCAGCGCCGCACCGAACAGCGCCACCAGCATCGCGGGCCAGAAGCCGATCGTCGGGTGCAGGACCGCGACCAGGTAGGCCCCCAGCAGCACGATCGAGCCGTGCGCGAAGTTCAGCACCCCGGTCGAGGTGAAGACGATGGCGAACCCGGCCGCGATCAGGCTCAGCACCAGCCCGTAGGACAGGCCGTTGAGGACCTGGGTGAGGAAGTAGCTCATCTCGGGGTCTCCGCTCCGCTGCCGTTCACGCTGCCGACGCCCCGAGGTAGGCCCGGAGCACCTCGGGGTCGCGCTGGACCTCGGCCGGGGTGCCCTCGGCGATCTTCTTGCCGAAGTCGAGGACGGTGACCTGCTCGGCGAGCCCCATCACGAAGGGCATGTCGTGCTCGACGAGCAGCACCGACAGCCCCAGGTCCCGGCGCACCTGGCGGATGGTCTCGGCCATCTCCTGCGACTCCCCGTGGGTCATCCCGGCGACCGGCTCGTCCAGCAGCAGCAGGGACGGGCGGGCGGCCAGCGCCCGGCCCATCTCGACGCGCTTGCGGTTGCCGTAGGACAGGCTGTGCACGGGCACGTGCAGCAGCGGGCCCAGGCCGAGGAGGTCGGCGATGTCGCGGACGGTCGACCGGTGCGCGCGCTCCTCGCGGCGGGCCCCGGGTGTGCGCAGGGCACTGGCCAGGACTCCGGAGCGCATCAACCGGTGCCGACCGACCAGCAGGTTGTCCTCGACGGTGTCCTCGAGGGCCAGCGAGATGTTCTGGAAGGTCCGCGCGACGCCCAGCCCGGCGGTCCGGTGGGAGGGCAGCGCGGTCAGCTCGTCCTCGCCGTAGGTCACCCGCCCCTCGGTGGCGCGGTAGGCGCCGCCGAGCACGTTGATGCAGGTGGACTTGCCCGCCCCGTTCGGCCCGATCAGCGCGTGCACGGTGCCGGGCTCGACGGCGAAGGAGACCTCCGACAGCGCGGCGATGCCACCGAACCGGACGGTCAGCCCCTCGACGGCGAGCCGCTTGGGCGCCTCGGCGGTCGGGATCCCCGGCTCGGTGACGACGACGGCCGCGGGACGCTCCGGCGCAGCGGCGCCCAGGTAGCGCTGCCGGACGTCGTCGCTGGCCGCGAGCTCGTCGGCGCTGCCGGCCGCGGTCACGTGGCCCACCTCGAGCACGTAGGCGCGGTCGGCGACCCGCAGGCCCATCACCGCGTTCTGCTCGATGAGGAGGACGGCGGTGCCCTGGGCGTTGATCGTGGTGACGATCTCGCCGATCTGGTCGACCAGGAGCGGGGCGAGGCCGAGCGAGGGCTCGTCGAGCAGCAGCAGCTGCGGGGAGGTCATCAGCGCGCGGCCCATCGCCAGCATCTGCTGCTGGCCACCGGACAGCAGCCCGCCGAGCTGGGTGCGGCGCTCGGCGAGCACCGGGAAGAGGTCGAAGACCCGGTCGCGGGCCTCGTCCCGGGCCTTGGCGTCGCGGACGGTGAACCCGCCGGCGCGCAGGTTCTCCTCCACGGTGAGGTCCCGGAAGACGCGCCGCCCCTCGGGCACCTGGACCAGCCCGCGCCGGACCACCGTGGAGGTGTCCAGCCCGGCGAGGTCCACGCCCTGGTAGCGGATCGTGCCGCCGGTGACCGCGCCGCCGTAGGAGCCCAGGGCCCGGGAGACCGCCCGCAGCAGCGACGTCTTCCCCGCGCCGTTGGAGCCGAGGACGGCGACGACCGACCCGGCCGCGACCTCCAGCGACACGTCGCGCAACGCCTGGACTGCGCCGTCGTAGGAGACGTCGAGGTGCTCGACGCTCAGCAGCGGTTCGGCCATCGCCGTCCTTCCTGGTCGCTCCCGAGAGGGACGAGCGGCGCTCGTCCGACGTGGTCGGTGTCACACGAAAGCTAGAGAGGGTCTCGACGCGCGTCAAGGAGTTGTCTAGCTTTGTGTCCGAGTCGCCGCCCGGCGGCTCGGACGGGGGGTACCTGTGGAGGCGACTGCGGACGTGGGTGCGGTGGAGGCGACTGCGGACGTGGGCGCAGTGGAGACGACTGCGGACGTGGGACCTGTGGAGGCGACTGCGGACGCGGACGCAGCGGTGAACTCCCAGGCGGCTCCGGCGCCGGCCGACCGCGGGGCGGACGGGCCGCACCGGCCCCAGTCGCTGCTGCTGGGCTTCCTCGGCGGTTTCGTACAGGGCCGGGAGGTGCCCCCGCTGCCGGCGGTGGTGCTGCTCGACCTCCTCGGGGAGCTCGGCGTCACCGAGGCCGCCGCCCGCGCCACGCTCAAGCGGATGACCCACCGCGGCCTGCTGGAGCGGTCGCAGGTGGGGCGCACCGCGCGCTACCAGCTGACCGCCCTGAGCGAGGGGGTGCTGAGCCGGGCCGGCCGGCGGGTCGACTCCCCCACCCCGTTCGAGCACCCCGAGGGCAGCTGGACGCTGCTGAGCTACTCGATGCCGGAGAGCCTCCGCGACCTCCGGCACCGGGTGCGCTCCCGGTTGGCGTGGGCGGGCTTCGGCGGGCTGCGCGACGGGCTGTGGATCGCCCCGGGCACGGTCGACGTCGCGGAGGTCTTCGCCGAGGCCGGCCTGGAGGACGCCGCCGGGCTGGCCGACTGGTTCGCGGCGCAGCCGCTGCCGGGCACCGACGTCGACGGACTGGTGCACCGGGCCTGGGACGTCCCGGCCGTGCTCGCCGCGCACGAGCTCTTCCTCCAGGCGTGGGCCGCACCGCCGGAGGACCTCAGCGAGCTGGGGCGGGCCACCCTGCTCATCGCCGACTGGCTCCGGCTGCTGGGGACCGACCCCGGGCTCCCCGCGCGCCACCTCGGCCCGGACTGGCCGGCCGCCCGCAGCACCGACCTCTACCGGCGGACGTTCGCCGCCCTCCGGCCCGGGGCCGACGCCGCCCTGACCCGGGCGGTCCGCGCCGCTCCCGGCCCGTGACCCCACCCACCCACCGATCCCCCCAACCGTCGCCACCACGGCGTCGAACGAAGGAGCACTCATGGACCTGACCGGCAAGGTCGCCGTCGTCACCGGATCCGGACGGGGCCTCGGCCTCGCCTACGCCACCGAACTCGCCCGCTGCGGGGCCGCCGTCGTCGTCAACGACGTCGACCCCGACGTCGCCGAGGCCGCCGTGCAGTCGATCACCGACGCCGGGGGCACCGCCGTCGCCGAGGTCGTCGCGGTCGGCAGCAGCGAGGCCGCCCAGGCGCTCGTCGACCGGGCGGTGGACGAGTTCGGCCGGCTGGACGTGCTGGTCAACAACGCCGGCATCCTGCGCGACACCACCGTGTGGAAGATGACCGACGAGCAGTTCGACGCCGTCCTCACCACCCACCTGCGCGGCACCTTCACCTGCACCCGTGCCGCCGCGATCCGGATGCGCGAGCAGGGCGAGGGCGGCCGGGTCATCTGCATCGGCTCCCCCACCGGCCAGGTCGGCAACTTCGGCCAGACCAACTACGCCGCCGCCAAGGCCGGGATCGTCGGCATGGTGCGCACCTGGGCGATGGAGCTGGCCCGGGCCGAGATCACCGTCAACGCCGTCGTCCCGGTCGCCGCCACCGCGATGACCGAGACGGTGCCCTTCCTCAAGCCCTACGTCGACGCGCTCGCCGCCGGAGACCCGCTGCCGGCCTTCGCCCGGCAGGAGCTGGGCTTCGGCAGCCCCCAGGACGCCGCCGGCCTGGTGGCCTTCCTCGCCTCCGACGCCGCGGCCGGGATCACCGGGCAGGCCGTGGGCATCGGCGGCGACCGGCTCGCACTGTGGAGCCACCCGACCGAGGTCGTCGTCGAGTTCGCCGACGGCACCGGCTGGTCGCCCGACGCCATCGCCGAGGCGTGGCCGGCGAAGTTCGCGTCGTCCCAGCAGACGGTGGGCCAGCAGCTGCCGGAGCCCCCGAAGTGACCGGGCTGGACCTGGACACGCTGGTCGCGATCGACGTGCACGTCCACGTGCACGCCGACCAGCACGGGCACCTCGCGCTGGACGACGAGCTCAACGCCGCCGCCAGCCAGTACTTCAAGGGCGACCCCTACGACCCGACCGTCCCCGACATCGCCGCCGACTACCGGGGCAAGCAGATGGCCGCGGTCGTCTTCACCGTCGACGCCGAGGCGGCCACCGGGCAGATGACGCTGTCCAACGAGGAGATCGCCGACCTCGCCGCGCAGCACCCCGACGTCCTCATCCCGTTCGGGTCGATCGACCCGGCTCGCGGGGTGGCCGGCATCCGGGCGGCCCGCCGGCTGGTGCAGGAGCACGGCGTGCGGGGGTTCAAGTTCCACCCCAGCCTGCAGGACTTCCTGCCCAACGACCGCGCGGTGTACCCGCTGTACGAGGAGCTGCAGTCCCTCGGCGTCCCGGCGCTGTTCCACACCGGGCAGACCGGGATCGGCGCCGGGCTGCCCGGCGGGCGCGGGATCAAGTTGCGCTACTCCGACCCGATGCTGCTGGACGACGTCGCGGCCGACTTCCCGGGCCTGACGATCATCATGGCCCACCCCTCGGTGCCCTGGCAGGACGCCGCCATCTCGGTGGCCACCCACAAGGCCAACGTCTACATCGACCTCTCCGGCTGGTCGCCGAAGTACTTCCCGCCGCAGCTGGTCCGCGCCGCGAACACGATGCTGAAGCGGAAGGTGCTGTTCGGCTCGGACTACCCGCTGCTGCGCCCGGAGCGCTGGATCCGCGACTTCGAGGCCCTGGAGATCAAGGACGAGGTCCGGCCGCTCATCATGAAGGAGAACGCGATCGTGGCCCTGGGGCTGCGGTGAGGAACGCCGGACTGGGCTCCTGGCCCGAACGCCGGCTGCGGAGCTCCCCGCACAAGCCGGCGCTCTGGTTCGAGGGGACGACGACGACGCACGGCGAGTTCGCCCTGCGGGTGCGGCGGGCCGCCACCGCGCTGGCCGGGCTCGGGGTGCAGCGCGGTGACCGGGTCGCGTGGTTCGGCGGGAACCACCCGGCCGGGCTCGAGGCGCACTACGCGTGCGGCCAGCTCGGCGCGATCTGGGTGCCGGTCAACGCCCGGCTCACCCCGCCCGAGGCGCAGTACGTGCTCGAGCACTCCGGTGCGTCCCTGGTCGTGCACGGCCGGGAGCACGGGGCGACGGCGGACGCCCTGCGCGCGGCCCTGCCCGCCGTCCGGCACTGGGTGGCGGCCGAGCCCCCACTGTCCGGCGGCGCCGACTCGCTGGACTGGGCGGGGCTGCTGGCGGAGGCGGAGCCGGTGCAGCGCGACGAGCCGGTCACCCTCGACGACATCTGCCTGATCATGTACACCTCCGGCACCACCGGACGACCCAAGGGCGCGGTGCTGACCCACGGGAACATGACCTGGTCGTGCATGAGCCAGGTGCTCGGCTTCGACTTCACCCCCGACGAACGGACGCTTGCCCTCGCCCCGCTCTTCCACATCGGCGGGCTGAACGGGACGCTCAACCCGACCCTGCTGCGCGGCGGCTGCGTCGTGCTCGTGCGGGGGTTCGACCCGCCGGCGACGTTGGCGGTCATCGCCGAGCAGCGGGTGACGTCGTTCTTCGCCGTCCCCACGATGCTCGACGCGCTCAGCCGCCAGCCGGACTTCGGCACCCTCGACCTCTCGGCGCTGCGCACCATCGGCGCCGCCGGGGCACCGCTCCCCCTCCCGCTGCTGCGCACCTGGCTGGAGCGTGGGGTGACCGTGCAGCAGGCCTACGGGATGACCGAGACGGCCCCGGCCGGCACCGCGCTGGACAGCGCGGACGCGGTGACCAAGGTCGGGTCGGCCGGGAAGTCGCAGTTCTTCACCGACGTCCGGGTCGTGCGGCCCGACGGGACCGAGTGCCCGCCGGGTGAGGTCGGCGAGATCGTGCTGTCCGGGCCGAACGTCATGGCCGGGTACTGGAACGCGCCCGACGCCACCGCCGCCGCGATCGTGGACGGCTGGTACCACTCCGGGGACGCCGGCTCCACCGACGAGGACGGCTACCTCTACATCCGCGACCGCTACAAGGACATGATCATCTCGGGCGGGGAGAACGTGTACCCGGCGGAGGTCGAGTCGGTGATGCTGGAGCTCCCCGAGGTGCAGGAGGTCGCGGTGATCGGCAAGCCCGACCCGCACTGGGGCGAGGTCGGCCTGGCCGTCGTCGTCCCCGCGCCCGGGGCCCCCCGTGACGCCGACGCGCTCCGCGCCGCGCTGCGAGAACGGCTCGCCGGGTTCAAGGTGCCCAAGGAGGTCCGCTACGTGGACGAGCTGCCCAAGACCGCGACCGGCAAGATCCGCAAGCCGGACCTGCGACAGACGTACGTGCCAACCGAGGAGGACGCATGACCAGCACCACCACCACCATCGCCGAGCTGCCCTCGCTGAAGGGCCAGGAACTCGGCACCAGCGACTGGTACGAGGTGACCCAGGAGGCGGTCAACCTGTTCGCCGACGCCACCGGTGACCACCAGTGGATCCACGTCGACGTCGAGCGGGCGAAGGCGGAGAGCCCCTTCGGCGGCCCGATCGCGCACGGCTACATGACCCTGTCGCTGCTCGTGCCCCTGGTCTCGCAGACCTACACGGTCACCGACGCGAAGATGGGCGTGAACTACGGACTGAACAAGGTCCGCTTCCCCGCGCCCGTGCCGGTCGGCTCGAAGGTCCGGGCGCGGGTGACCCTCAAGGACGTGGAGGAGATCGCCGGCGGGCTGCAGAACACCGTCACCGTCACCATCGAGCGCGAGGGCGGCGACAAGCCGGTCTGCATCGCCGAGTGGGTCACCCGCACCTACGCCTGAAAGGACCCTCCTGCCCCCCACCGCTCGCAAGTTCGCGGCGGGCCCCTGCAGGAGGGCCATGACGGCGATGCGCATACCGTCCGAGGCGTGCGCATCGCCGTCTTCACCGGGTCCCACGCCGGGCCGCCGTCCCACCAGCGGGCTGCCGCCACCTTCGCCACCGAGCTGGCCCGGGCCGGCGTCGGCATCGTCTACGGCGGGGGGAACGTCGGGCTGATGGGCGTCGTCGCCGATGCCGCGCTGGCCGCCGGCGGCGAGGTGGTCGGGGTGATCCCGCAGCACCTGGTGGACGACGAGGTGGCGCACCCCGGCCTGCCCCGCCTGGAGGTCGTGCAGACGATGCACGAGCGCAAGGCGGTGATGGCGGACCTGTCCGACGCGTTCGTCGCCCTGCCCGGTGCCGCCGGCACCCTCGAGGAGCTGTTCGAGGCCTGGACCTGGGGCATGCTCGGGCTGCACGCCAAGCCCACCGCGTTCCTCGACGTCGACGGGTTCTGGCAGCCGCTGCTGGACCAGCTGCGCCGGATGGTCGACGACGGCTACCTGGCGGCCAACCGGCTCGACGCCCTCGGCGTGGTGCACGACGCCGCGGAGCTGCTGGCCTTCGTCGCGGGCTACGAGCACCCGGCGCGCAAGTGGACCCCGCCACCGGCCGCCTAGCCTGCTGCCCATGGAGCACGCGGACGTCGTCGTCGTCGGGGGCGGGCCGGCCGGCGCGGCGTGCGCGGCCGCCGTCCGCCGGGCCCGGCCGGACGCCGACGTGCTGGTCCTCGACCGCGCCGACTTCCCCCGGGACAAGGTCTGCGGGGACGGGATCGCCCCCGAGGCGCTGGACGTGCTCGCCGCGCTGGGGATCGACGTCCCGGCGCTGACCGCGGGGTTCCCCGCCGTCCCCCGGCTCCGCCTGCAGGGCCCGGGCGGGACGACGGTGGAGCGGGCCCTGCACCGGCCCTCGCTCGTCGTGCCCCGTGCGGTGCTCGACGGGCGACTGCTCGCCCAGGTGCTGGCCACCGGCGTCCGGTTCCGGCGGCACACCGTCCGCCAGGTCACCGTGCGCCGCACGCACGTCGAGGTCGACGACGTCGTCCGCGCCGGGGTGATGGTGGGCGCCGACGGCGCCGAGTCGGTGGTGCGCCGGGCGCTCGGGCTGGCCCCCAACCCGCCGGACCGGCTGGCCATCGCGATCCGCGGCTACGCCCCGGTGCTCCCCGGCCTGGACGGCGTGCAGGTGGTGACCACCACCGACCAGCGCTGGCCGGCCTACGCCTGGTCCTTCCCGATCGGCGACGGACGGGCCAACGTCGGCTACGGCGAGCTCGTCTCCGGGGGCGTGACCCGCACCGAGCTGGTCGCCGGGCTGCACCGGATGCTGCCGGGCGTGCGGCCCGAGGGGCTGCGCGCGCACCGGCTGCCGCTGTCGACCGGCCGGCCCAGGCTGCCCGGGGGCCGGGTGCTGCTGGCCGGGGACGCCCAGTCACTGATCAACCCGCTGACCGGGGAGGGGATCTTCTACGCCGTCCTCTCCGGCGCCCTGGCGGGCACGGCGGCCGGCCACGGTCCGCGCGCCGGTGAGGTGCACCGGCGGCTGCTGCGCCGCCGGCTCGGCGGGCACCTCCGCGCGTCGGCGGTGACCTCCCAGCTGAGCCGGTGGCCGGTGCTGATGGACGCCGCCGTGCGGGCGGCGCGGGCCGACCAGCGGGTCTTCGACGACGTCGTCGCCCTCGGGCTGGCCGACGGCCGGCTCACCGCCCGGACCCTGGCGGCCACCGCACGCCGGCTGCGCTGACCCTCGAGCGACAGGGGCCCCGTCACAGACTGCCGACCGACGTCGCCACGGTCGCCAGCCCCGTGACCATGACCAGACCGAGCGTCAGCAGCCGGAACGGGGCCAGGGGCAGCCGGGAGCCGTAGGCCACGCCCAGGAGGTTGCCCAGCACCGCGCCCGGGAGCCAGCACGCCAGCAGCAGCCCCACCCGGTCCAGCGACAGCCCACCCGTCAGCCCGATCACGGCGAGGGCCATGGCGTTGCAGGCGAGCAGGTACACCGCCATGTCGGCGATGAACGCCCGGGGCGCCACGTTCCGGTGGGAGAGCAGGATCACCGGCGGGGGGCCGTTCATCGAGGTCGTGATGCCGAGGAACCCGCCCAGCACCCCGGCGACACCCGGCGCGAGGCGGGACGGCGCCCCCGGCTCACCGGACCGGACGGCCGGCCGCCGGAGCAGGAGGAAGCCCGCGGCGACGACCGCCACGACTCCAGCCGTCACCTTGAGCGCGTCGGCGTCGACCCGGTCGAGGGCGAGGTGGCCGAGCAGCAGTCCGGGGACGCAACCCACCACCAGGTACGTGGACCGTTGCCGGTCGACCGAGTGCCGGAGCCGGAGGACGGCTCCGATCCGGGTCACCACGCCGACCGTGAGGTTGATGACGACGACGTCGGTCAGCGGGATGCCGGCGAGCAGCAGGAGCGGCGCGCACACCAGGGAGTAGCCGAAGCCGGTTCCGCCGGCCAGGACGCTGGCGGCGAAGACGACCACGCCGCCGGCCACCAGCAGCATCCCGTCCACCGTCCCCCCCTCCCCCGCATCGGCCGCGCTACCGGCCGATCATGCACGTGAGCAGGGCGGACGCCGGGTGACCAGGAGCAGGACGGCCACGCCACGCCGGCGGCGCCGACCGGGCGGGCTCAGGAGCTGGTGGCCTCCGCGGTCCACCGGTCGTCGACCTCGGGCCAGGCGTACCACCGGAGCCGCTGGAATCCCGGGGCGCCGAGGACCTCGGCGCGCAGCGCGGCACGGGCACGGAGCGCCGCCACGGCCTCGACCGAGTACCGCCGCCACATCCGCTGCGGCTCGCGGGCCAGCCGCACCAGCCAGTTCAGCTTCAGCGGATAGGCCCAGGCGGGGTAGTAGCCGGCCTGCTGCACCTGGTCGAGGAAGCCGCCGCAGGTGAGCACCAGCCCCCGCGGCAGGTGTCGGGCGACGTCCAGGACGAACTGCTCCTGCAGGGGGGCACCGAGCCCGGCCAGCACCACGGTGGGCCGGGTGCGGGCCAGCCAGACGTCCAGCTCCTCCGGGGAGGGCCGGCCGGCGTAGCCGTCGCGGACGGAGACCAGCTCGCCGTCCGGCGGGAGCAGAGCGGCCACCGCGCGCCGGAGGCTCGCCACGTCCTCCGGTCGCCCGCCGACGACGGCGACCCGGGGCGCCCGGAGCCGGCCCAGCAGCTCCGGGAGGACGAGATCGGCGCTGGTGCGGGGCACCAGTCCCCCGCCCAGCAGGCTGCGCAGGAAGAGCCCGTCGACGCCGAGGTAGGTGAGGCGCCCCAGCAGCTCGGGTGCCGCGTGCAGCAGCTCCAGGGCGCTGTGGTGGTTCACCCAGGAGACGGTGACCACCGGCTGGCCGGTGTCGTGCAACCGGGCGAGATGGCCGGCCACCTCAGCGACCGGGTCGGCCTGCGGAGCCGACGCGGGCCGGCTGACCGGCTCGGCCCGGCGGAGGGCTCGTTCGGTGCTGAAGTCGACGATCGAGCCGAGTGGTGATGTGTCCGGGGTGCGCACGCGCTGTCCTCGCCTCGTCCGATCCTGTTGTGCACAGCCATCTCATCCCGCGAGGGGGCCCCGGTGCTCCTGCGCAGGCCGGTACGTCACCCGGGAGGGGGGGCTGGCAGCAGCCGGCCCACCCTCCCGGGTGACGAGGACCCGGTCGGGTCAGATCGGGCGCTTGGCCGGCCAGACGATCTCGTCGTCGGCGACCGCGCCGTCCAGCCGCTGGAAGTACTCGCCACCCGCCGGCAGGACCCCCTGCTCGGCCAGGGACGTGGCGACGATGCGAGCCAGTTCGATCGCCCCCCGAGCCTGGAAGTGGGTGTCGTCGGCGCGGCCGTCCGGGTAGTTCGGGTACTCACCCGGCTCGACGTGGAGGAAGTAGTCCTTCGTCCCCTCCGGCCCCAGCTCGTTCCACAGGTCGGTGCTCATGGCGGTCAGGTCGACCACCGCGACGCCCTGCTCGGCGGCCAGCGCTCGCATCGCGGCCGGGTACTCACCGTGGGTGCTCTTGGCGACCCCGTCCTCGGTGAACCGGCGACGCTCCACCGAGGTCACCAGCACCGGGGTGGCACCGGCGGCCCGGGCACCGTCGACGTACTTCTGCAGGTACTCCTGGTACGTGCCGTACGGGTCGGTGTACCGGCTCGGGTCGTCGGCCTTCTGGTCGTTGTGCCCGAAGGAGATGAGCAGGAAGTCACCCGGCTGGATCTCCGCCAGCGTCCGGTCGAACAGGCCGCTGTCGTAGTAGTCCTTGGAGCTGGCCCCGGACTTGGCGTAGTCGACCACCGTGGCGTTCTCGGTGGTGAACAGCCCCAGCGCCTGGCCCCAGCCGGTCCGCGGGCCCTCGTTGGCCTGGTAGACCGACGCGGTCGAGTCACCGATCACGAAGACGCTGAGCGGGCGGGTCTCCCCGTTGCCCTCGGTAACCGTCGCGCTCGCCGTCGCCGCCGCGGACTCGTTGCCCGTGACGTCGACCGCGGTGACCCGGTACCAACCGGTCGAGCCGACCGGGACGGTGTTGTCCAGGTAGGTCGAGGCGGTGATCGGGGCGCTGGTGAGCCGGGCGTAGGTGCCGGTCTCGGTCAGCGCGCGGTAGACCACGTACCCGGCGGCGTCGGGCTCGGCGTTGTCGGCCCAGTCCAGCGTCACCGCACCCGGTGCCACCGTGGCGGCGAGCCCGGCCGGCGCGGCCGGCGCGGTGGTGTCCGACGGCGGCGGCTCGACCTCACCGGTGGGGTTCCAGCCGTCCTTGCCGGCCAGGTAGTCCCACTTGGTGTACTGCTCGGCCCCGGCGGCCGTCAGCTGCGGACGGTTCTCGTTGACCCCGGCACCCGGGCCGGTGTTCTGGAACTCGGAGAACCGGGCCTCGGTCCAGGAGAACCCGCTCATGTCCGTCCACGGCGCGGACTTGATCGCCGCGGGCAGCTCGGTGTCGCGGATGACGACCTGGGCGATGGCGTTCACGTCACCGCTGGGGTGCCACGGGCGGCCCAGGTGGAAGGTGCCCGCCGGGGCGTCGCTCTGCACGGTGCTGTCGGTGATCAGGATCCCGTACGGGAGGCTGATGTCGATGCTGCCGGCCGTGATGTAGCCGTTGTTGGAGCTGCTGCCCCGGGTGGACGCGAAGATCGTGCTCCGGTCGAACACCGCGGTGCCCCGGCCGAAGATGAAGTCCACGTCGCCCTCGACGTAGCTGTCCACGAAGTACGACCGCGCCTGCACGCCGGTGCCGGGCGAGTCGACCATCAGGGTGTCCTGGTCGCCCAGGAACCGGACGTTGTCGAAGACCAGCCGGTCACCCTGGGTCTTCAGCGCCAGCGCCTGCTTCGCCGAGAGGTCGGAGGACTCCTCGTCGAAGTCGTTGGCGAAGGTGAGGTCCCGGACCGTGACGTCGCTGCCCTTGATCAGCACCGTGGCGCTGCCGGAGGAGCCGTAGGTGCCGGAGCCGTCGGGCTTGGGTGTCCCGGCCGCGTGGGCCTCCACGATGACCACGTCGGCGGCGTCGCCGGTGGTGCCGATCAGCGTCACGTGGTTGCGCGACATCGTGACGACCCCGCGGTACTCACCCGGGGTCACCGCGATGACGACCGGGTCGGCCGCGGTGCCCGCGCCGGCTGCGTCCACCGCGGCCTGCACGGTGGTGAAGTCACCCGAGCCGTCCTGGGCGACCAGCAGGTCGTGGTCGGGCAGCGGCGTGCCCACGGTGGTCAGCGTGGCCGGCGCCGAGGCGGCCGACACGTTGCCGGTGGTGTCCACCGCGGTGACCAGGTAGCTGTACTCGACACCCGGGGAGACGGCGGTGTCTTGGTAGCCGGCCTCCGTGAGCAGCTCGGTGGTCAGCTGGTTGGCCGCGGTGGCCTCGACCGTGCTGCCGGTGGCCCGGTAGACGTGGTAGCCGGCCAGGTCGGCCTCGCCGTTCGCCGTCCAGGTCACGGCCACACCGGCGCCGTCCGCGGCGGCGGTGAGGCCGGCCGGTGCCGCCGGGGCGGTGATGTCGCCGGCCGCCGGCTCCTCGGAGCCGATCGGGTTCCAGCTGTCGCTGCCGGCCAGGTAGTCCCACTTGGTGTACTCGGTGGCCTCGGCGGTGGTCAGCTGCGGCCGGTTGGCGTTCACCGTCGCACCGGCACCGGTGTTGGCGTACTCGGCGAAACGACCGTCGGTCCACAGGTTCGGGGACATGTCGGCCCACGGCTGGCTGGTCCGGATCGCGGCGGGCAGCTCGGTCTCGCGGATGGTGACCTGACCACGCGAGTTCGGCATCTCGACGCCGTTCTTCGTGTAGTCGTCGCTCCAGCCGCGCCACGGGCGACCCAGCGAGAAGGTCTCCGCCGGGGCGTCGCTGGTCACCGTGCTGTTGGTGATCAGGATCCCGTACCGGTTGTCGTCCGCGGTGCTCGCGGCGGTGAGGTAGCCGTTGTTGGAGCTGCTGCCCCGGCTCAGCGCGTGGATCGTGCTCCGGTCGAACACCGCGGTGCCCCGGCCGAACACGAAGTCGACGTCGCCCTCGATGTAGCTGTCCACGAAGTAGGACCGGGCGACCTTGTTGGCGTCGCCCGAGTTGACCAGCAGGGTGTCCTGGTTGCCCAGCACGCGCACACCGTCGAAGACCAGCCGGTCACCGGTGGTGTTCAGCGCGACCGCCTGCTTGTCGTTGAACGTCGCCGCCGCCTCGTCGAAGGCGTTCTCGATCGTCAGGTCGCTGACCGTGACGTCGTTGCCCTTGACCAGCACGCTCTGGCTGTTGCCGGTGCCGTACGCCGAGCCGGTGGCCGGGTTGGTGGTGCCGGCGGCGTTGTCGTAGCTGAGCACGACGTCGGTGGCCGTCCCGGTGGTGCCGAGCAGCGAGACGTTGCTGTCGGTGATGCTGACCAGCTCGCGGTAGGTGCCCGGCTTGATCGCGATGACGACCGGGTCGCCCGCCGTGCCGGCGCCGGCGGCGTCGACGGCGGCCTGCACGGTGGTGAAGTCACCCGAGCCGTCCTGCGCGACCAGCAGGTCGTGCACCGGCAGCACCTCGCCGGTCGGGGTGGCCGAGACGGTCGCCGAGGCGGCCGACGCGTTGCCCGCACCGTCGACGGCGGTGAGCACGTAGGCGTACCCGGTCCCGCTGACCACTGCGCGGTCGGTGTAGTAGGAGCCGGTGAGCAGCTCGGTGTTCACCTTGTTCTCCGCCGTGACCTCGACCGTGGTGCCTGCGGCCCGGTAGAGGTCGTAGCCGGCGAGGTCGCTGTCGGCGTTCGCCGTCCAGGTCAGCTCGACCTGGGCGTTCCCGGCGGTGGCCGTGAGGCCGGCCGGCGCTCCCGGGGCGGTGGTGTCGGCCGGCTCGGTGGGCAGCTGCTGCCCGACCGGGGCCCAGCCGTCGGTGCCGGCGAGGTAGGCGGCCTTGGTGTACTGCGCGGCCTGCTCGTCGGTCAGCTGCGGGCGGTTGGCGTTGACCGTCGCGCCCGGGCCGGTGTTCTGGTACTCGGAGAAGCGACCCGACGTCCACGGGGTGGTGGCGTTCCAGTCCTTCCAGGGCTGGGTGGTGTTGATCGCCGCACCCAGCTCGGTGCCGCGGATCGTCACCTGGGCCTGGGAGGTGGCACTGGCCGGGTAGGGGCGGCCCAGGTAGATCGAACCGGCTGCCCCGTCGGTGACGATCTCGCTGTCGGTGACCAGGAAGCCGTAGGGGTGCGCGGAGCTGATCGACGAGTCGGTGATCGCCGCGTTGGGCTGGTCGAGCACGTGGATCGTGCTGTCCTCGAAGACGGCGACGGCGCGGCCCAGGACGATGTCCTGCCCACCCTCGACGTAGGCGTTCGAGAAGAAGAGCCGGCTGTAGGTGGTGGTGTTCGCCGTCTGCAGCTGCAGGGTCTGCTTGTTGCCGAGGAAGGCGACGTTGTCGAAGACGTCGCGGTCACCGGAGTTGACCTTCAGCGCGGTGGCCTGGGCGCCGGCGACGCCGGTGCCGTTGGTGTTCACCACGGTCAGGTTCAGCAGCGACCACTCGTGGCCGGACAGCGAGACGGTCGGGTTCACCGCGTCGGCGGCGGTGAGCACGGTGTCGGCGGGGTCGGTGGTGGCACCCATGACCGTGACGCCGTACCGGTTGCCCGAGGTGACCAGGCCCTCGTAGGTGCCCGGCTGGACCAGGACCAGCTTCGGGTCGGCCCGGTGGTCGGCGTTGTTCGGCACCAGGTCCACGCCGGCCTGCACCGTCGTGGCGTCGGCGGAGCCGTCGGAGGCGACGACCACGTCGGCGTCCACCGGGGTGGCGACGGCGGCAGCCGAGGGGGCCGAGGTGTTGTCCGCGGTGTCGGTCGCGGTGACCGTGTAGGAGTACCGGGTCCCGACCGTGGCGGTGGAGTCGGTGAACGAGGTGCCCTCGACCAGCGCGTCGGTCAGCTCGACCGGCTCGCCGCCGGCCTCGGTGCGCTGGACGGAGTGGCCCGCGAGGTCGTCCTCGGCGCCGGCTGCCCAGCTGACCGTCACCGAGCTGTCGCCCAGCACGGTGCTGACCTCGGCCGGGGCTGCCGGGGCGGTGGTGTCGACCGGCGTGGCGGCCGTCGCCTGCCGGGCGCCCAGGCTGCGGGTCAGTGCGAGGTCGCCCGCGCCGCCCCAGTACGTGCTGGCGCCGTCCTGGACGAACCACTGCCCGGTCTCCGGGCGGAACACCGCCATGTCGCTGCTGCCGTCGCCGTCGTAGTCCGCCGGCACTGCCACGTCACCCGCGCCGCCCCAGTACGTGCTGGCACCGCCCTCGACGAACCACTGCCCGGTCGACGGACGGAACACCGCGACCTCGGCCGCACCGTCACCGTCGTAGTCCGCCGGCACGGCCACGTCCCCGGCCTCGCCCCACCACGAGGTGGCGCCGCCCTGGACGAACCACTGGCCGGTCGACGGGCGGAACACCGCGACGTCGGTCGTGCCGTCGCCGTCGTAGTCCGCGGAGACGTCGACGTCACCCTCGCCGCCCCACCAGGTGGCGTCCTGCCCCTGGACCAGGAAGCGGCCCTCGGCGGGCCGGAAGACGCCGAGGTCGCTGGCGCCGTCCCCGTCGAAGTCGGCCACGGCGGTCGAGCCGGTGGCGGCGGCGGCGCTGGGCACACCGACGACGACGCTGCCGAGCAGGGCGGCGGCGACCAGGGTGGCACCGCCGGCACGGGACGCGAGTGCGGGCGGACGGGAGGTGCGAGACACAGACGAGCTCTTCTCTGCAGGGGCCGAGGAGACAGGCTCCGAGGACGGCGACACGCCGATCCGCACACCAGCGGGCGCTCGGGGGGTCGCGGCGGAACGCTACGGTCCCCATTGCGCACAAGGCAACGCAGAGTCAGCATCGCCACCGCCCTGATCCGGGTTTCACCTGTTCGGGTGCATGGCCACTCGCCACCGCGCTGCCGCTCGACTACGTACAGTGAGCAATTTTCCGGTCAATGGAACGACGCGGTCGGGCGGCGCGGGCTCGGTCAGGCCGCCGCGGCGCCCAGCTGCAACGAGCGGCGGTACAGGCTCCACCAGATGGTCCCGGAGACCAGACCGGCCGCCACGTACCCGACCGCGACGCCCTGGACGCCCGCCAGCGCGGCGCCGGTCCAGGCCAGGACCAGCAGTGCGGGCGCGGACATCAGCTGGGCGGCCAGGCTCCGGCCCGAGTCGACCAGGCCGTGCAGCCCGGTGGCCGCCCCCGACTGGACCCCGATGGCCACCAGCCAGAGCCCCAGCACGGCCACGATCCCCCGGACCTCCGGCCACTCCGGCCCGAGCACCGCGCTCACCGCACCGGTGGGCAGCAGGAGCAGCACGCTCGTCCAGAGCACCGCGACGCCGGCCAGCGTCGCGCCGACGGTGACCGACCAGCGCAGGTGCTGCCCCGCGCCCCGGCCGCGCAGCTGCACGCTGCGCACGGTGGCGATCGTGTACGCCCCCTGGAACAGCACGTTCACCGGACTGAGCGCGGTCAACGCCAGCCGGAGCGCGCCGGCCAGCGCCAGGCCGAACTGCGCCGCGAGCCCGTAGACGAGCACCTGGTAGGCGCCGAACCCGGTGAGCGACTCGAGGCAGTAGCGCCGGATCAGCTGGGAGTTCTCCCGCAGGAACCGCCAGCCCAGGACGACGTCCGGGCGGACCCGGTCGAGCAGCACCGCCAGCGGCAGCGACGCCGCCCCGGCGACCCCCCAGGCCAGCAGCAGCGACGCGGCGCTCACCCGGTCGGTGACCAGCGGCAGGGCGAACGCGGGCACGAGCAGCACCACCCAGACGCCGTCCAGCGCCGACGCCGCCCCGGCCCGCCCGGCGCCCAGGAGGCAGTACCGCCAGGCGTCCTGCACCAGCAGCCCGGGCAGCGTCAGTGCGAGCACGACCAGGGCCGGCCCGACGCGGCCACCGATCGCCAGCCCGACCCCCGCCACCAGCACCGCGGCCAGGCACCCGCCCGCCGCCGCCAGCCCGGTGACCGCCCGGGTCAGGACCGGCCAGTCGCCGGCCGGGGCGCCGGCGTGCCGCACCAGCAGGGTCTCCCCGCAGGCCGCGCGCACCAGCCCCAGCATGATCAGGTAGGTGGCCACGGCGACGGCGAACGCGCCCAGCTCGGCGGGGGCCAGCTCCCGGGCGGCGACCAGGGACAGGGCGAAGTTGGTGACGCTGGAGAGGCCCTGGTCGAGCAGGGTGAACAGCCGCTGGCGTCCCGGGCGCACCTCCTCGCCCGGGATCGCCTGATCAGCCGACACGGACACCGGACGCGGTGCCCACCGGCACCGCCACGTCGTCGGGCGGCTCGGCGTCGTCGGGCGGCTCGGGGTCGTCGGACCGGAGCAGCCCGAGTGCCAGCACCAGCGCGAGCGGGACGAAGTGCCCCACGTCGACGTCCTCGGCCACCGACCAGACCGCGGTGAAGACGACCAGTGCCAGCGCCGCCGCCTCCGCGCGCCGCCAGGCGACCCAGCCGGCCACGACCAGCGCGGCCAGGAAGAGCAGCAGGGCGACCGCGCCGCCGCGGTACAGCAGCCCCAGGTAGCTGCTGTGACTGCCCAGGCTGGCCACCAGCCCGGGCACCCGCTCCTTGACCCCGGAGCCCAGCAGCGGGGTGGGCGAGGCGAGCACCCGGTCCAGCGTGATCGCGTAGATCTCGCCGCGCGTCTCGGCCGACCCGGCCCGGGTGCCGTTCAGCGACGCGATCAACGCGGGGACCGGCAGCACCGCCAGGACCGCGACGCCGCCGGCGACCGACAGCGAGACCAGCGCGGCGAAGCCGGGGGCGCCCAGTCGGCGCCGCAACAGCACCGCCCCGGCCGCGACGAGGGCGACCAGCAGGGCGAGCACGGTGTTGCGCGAGTACGACAGCACCAGCGACGGCAGCAAGACGACGACGCCCGCGCCCGTGAGCGCCCAGCCCCGCACCCCGGGGCGCCGCCGGCCGAACGGGTCCACCAGCAGCAGCAGGATCCCCAGCGCGGCGAGTGCGCCGCCCCACGTCGGGTTGCCGAGGATGCCGCCGCTGCGGATGACCGGCATCGCGAAGTAGTCGGGGAAGGCCAGGTGGGTGACCGCGAAGGCGGTGATGCTGGGATCGGCCAGCACCGAGCCGGGCAGCAGCCGCCCGAGCGGCAGCACCAGGTCCTGTGCCCGCGGGTAGACCAGCAGCGCGAGCAGGGTCAGCGCGGCCTGGACCAGGGCCAGCCCCACCAGGCCCGCGGCGGCCTCGGCGAGCTGCCGCCGGGACGGCCGGGCGGCGACGAGCAGCACCAGGCAGACCCAGACGAGGAGGTTGAGCACAGCGCCCAGCACCCGTCCGGCCGGAGGGCCCTGGACGAGCGCGAGCAACAGGCTCAGCCCGAGGAAGCCGGCCACCCCGGTCAGCAGCAGCGGCGGCCGGTGATCGGCACGGGCGCGCAGCACCAGCCGGACCAGCAGCCACGGCCACCACAGGAAGCCGGCGCCGGCGAGCCAGAGGACGGCGTAGCCCAGCACGAACCGGCGGGACAGCGCCGGGGAGGTCACCGGCGGATCTCCGCCCAGACCAGCGGGCTGACCCACCGCAGCGGCGTCCACCGGCGGAGCGCGAGACCGGCCCGCTGGGCGCGGCCGCTCGCCGTCCAGCCGTGCTTGCGGTGCAGCCGGGTGTGACTGGCCTCGTACCAGGCGTCGGTGGTCGGGCTGCGGGTCCAGCGCTCGGCGTGCACCACCGGGGAGTCCGGCGCGACCAGGCACAGCCGCCAACCGGCCGCGACCGCCCGCACCGACCAGTCGATGTCCTCGGCGTACAGGCGGAACCGGCGGTCCAGCGGCCCCACCGACGTCCAGGCCGCGCGGCGCACCGCCACGCACGTCCACGGCAGGTACTCGCCGTCCTGCAGCAGCCGGACCGGGGCACTGGCGGCTCCGGCGTTGCGCTCGCGCCAGGCGGCCGAGCGGCGGAGGACCCGCCGCTGCCACTCCAGCAGCCGGCCCTGACGCAGGCCGGCGGCACGCAGGAACTCCAGCACCGGACGGGGCAGCCGGCCCGAGCTGAACACCGGCTCGCCGTCGTGCCCGGTCAGCAGCGGCCCGGCGGCCGCCACCTCCGGGTGCTGGTCCAGCGCGGCCACCAGCCTGTCGACGACGGCCGGCTCGAGCTCCAGGTCGAAGTTGACGCTCAGCAGGACGTCGACCGGCGCCGCCGCCAGCAGCGCGTCGACGCCCCGGTCCACGTTCACGGCGAAGCCCGCGGGCTCGTCGTTGACCAGCGTGACCGCGGCCGCGGGGAGGCGGGAGTAGCGCCCGGGCCCCGGGTCGTTGACCACCAGCACCAGCGGCAGTTCCCGGGCGAGCCGGAACAGCCACCCCGGCACCTCCGGGTCGCCGTGCAGCACGCACACCACACCGACCCGGCCGGTCGCCGCGCCCGGCACGGCCGTGCTCTCCGTGCCCGTCACTGTCGCCTCCGCGCCCACGTCCGTGCGCCGTTCGCGACTTCTCGCAAGCGGCTGGTTACGCTACGTCGGCTCGGCGCCACCGAGGGCACGGTACAGGTGCGGACGTCGCCACCGGGACACCGTCGATGTGATGAGGCACCTCCATGACCTTCCGCGAGATCTCCCGCGCGCTCCGCCGCGGTGCACTGCCCATCGCGCTGTGCGTCGTCCTCGGCGTCGCCCTGGCCCTGGCCTGGTCGCTGTTCCGCACCCCGGTGTACGTCGCCGAGTCGCAGCTGTTCCTGGGTGCGTCCGAGGAGGCCGACGAGGGCGTGGTGACCCGGCAGGACACCGCCTACCTGCAGCAGCGGATGCAGTCCTACGCGGCCGTGCTGGGCAGCCCGCTGCTCGGTGAACGGGTCGCCGACCGCCTCGACCTCGAGCTGACCGGCGCCGAGGTGGCCGGGGAGATGACGGTCGAGGTGCCCCCGGAGACGGTGCTGCTCACCGTGCGCGTGGGCGACCCCTCGCCCGAGCGCGCCCAGGAGATCGCCAACGCCGTCGGGGAGACGTTCTCCGAGCTGCTGGCGGAGCTGGAGGACGCGCCGGGCTCCACCGTCGACACCGTGCAGGTCAGCACCATCCGGCCGGCGGCGCTGCCGACCACCCCCGCCGCGCCGACCACCGCGGTGCTGCTCGCCGTCGGCGCCCTGCTCGGGCTGGCCGTCGGCATCGCCGTCGCCTTCCTGCGCGAGTCGCTGGACGACACCGTCCGGGACGTCGACGAGCTGTCCGCCGCCGGCATCCCCGTCATCGGCGTCGTCCCGCTGCGCGACCGGCGGCACCGGGACCCGGCCGAGGGGATGGCCCCCGACCGCGGCGAGGCGCTGCGCCGGATCCGCGCCCACCTCGGGGACCGTCCGGGCCGCCGCACCCCGGCACCCCGCACCGTCACCGTGCTCGGTCCGACCGCGCGCGCCGACAGCGCCGCCCTGGGTTGGGACCTGGCGGGCGTCTTCGCCGCAGCCCGGTTGCGCACGGTGCTGGTCGAGGCCGACCTGTGGGCGCCCCGGGCGGCCGGGCTGCTGGGCCTGCCCGAGCAGACCCCCGGGCTGGCCGAGGTGCTGGCCGGGCGTCTCCCGCTCCAGGAGGCGCTGCGGCCGGGCCCGCACGGCCTGCGGGTGCTGCCGGCCGGCCGGGCGCCGGAGGCGGGGGGCGAGGACCTGCTCGACGGCCCCCGGATGGCCGAGGTCCTGGCCAGGGTCTCCGGCGACGCCGACGTCACCATCGTCGTGCCCCCGCCCCTCGACCGGCGTTCGGGGGCTGCGTCGCTGACCACGCTCAGCGACGGGGTCGTGCTGGCCGTCCGGGCCGGGGGCACGACGCGGCGCGAGCTGCACGACGTCACCTCCCTCCTCGACACCCTCGGTGCGCCGCTGGTCGGCGCCGTCCTGGAGTCCTCCGACCGCCCGGCCCGGCGGCCGCTCCCCCACCGGGTCAGCTGACCGCCGCCACCTCGACCCGGCCGCGGCCGGCACGCTTGGCCGCGTACAGCGCCGCGTCGGCGGCCGCGTAGAGCTCCTCCAGCCTGGTGGCGTGCGTCGGGGCGTGGGCCACGCCCAGGCTCACCGAGATCGCCAGCAGGCTCCCGTCGGGCAGCGCCAGGGGCGCAGCCCGGACCGCGTCGAGCACCTCGGTGGCCCGGGCGGCGGCCACGTCCGCCGGGCAGTCGGGCAGCAGGACGGCGAGCTCGTCACCGCCCATCCGGCTGAGCACGGCGTCCCCGGCGCGGACCACCGAGCGCAGCACCGCGGCGATGTGCACCAGGGCGTCGTCGCCGACCGGGTGGCCGTGCTCGTCGTTGATCGTCTTGAACGAGTCGACGTCCACGAGGACCAGTGAGGTGCCCCGCGGCGCGACCGGAGCGGCCAGCGCGGTGCCCAGCGCCGTGTCGAGCACCCGCCGGTTGACCAGCCCGGTGAGAGAGTCGGTGGCGGCCTGCTGCTGCAGCTGGGCGACCAGCCGGGTCTGGGTGTCCCCGGCGCGCACCAGCATCGTCGCCATGACCACGAGCACGGCGCCGAAGAAGCTCAGGTCGCTGACCGCGTGGCCGGCCGGCTGCAGGTGGAACAGCACCACGGCGTCCCCGGCGAGCGCGACGGCGGTCACCAGCACCACCGCGGTGTGCCGGAGGTGGACGCCGGCCCAGAGCACCGGGAAGGCGAGGAACGCCTGGCCGGCGGCGGAGGGGTCGCGGGTGATCCAGTTCATCCCGCAGCACAGCACGACGCCGACGAGCGCGGTCAGCACGTACCCGCCGCGGGCGTCGACCCGGGCGGGGTCGGCGAGCCGGTAGACCACGGCCAGGACCGCGAGCAGTGCGGCACACAGCCAGGAGGCGACGACGCCCCCGGTCGTCACCGCGTTGGGCCCGAACAGCGAGAAGACCAGCAACGTCACCGCACAGACCAGCAGCACCGGGACCGCGGTCCGCGCTGCCGTCCGAGGGTCGCGCGCCCTCATCCGCTCGTTGATCTGCACCCTCCGGTGATCGGCAGCCAGGGAGGCCGACTGCCTCCCACGGTCCCCCGGCCGCCCCGTACGGGTGAGTCCCCGCCCGCTGCAGGGCACCGACGGCGACGGGCCCCCCACCGGAGTGGAGGGCCCGTCGTCGTCGTGCGGTGGTCCGTGCCTCAGCTCGGGACGGTCACCCGAGCCGGTGCACCCGCGGTCACCGCAGCCAGGTGCCCAGCACCTGCCGCAGCCACGAGGCCAGCTTCTGCGCCAGGGTGCCGCGGTCGACCGGCTGCGCCCGGTCGGTCACCTGCACCTCGACCGTCGCGGTCGAGCCGGAGGTGACGCCGGTGGCCGTGACCTCGACCGTGCCGGTGTCCACGGAGCCCGGCACCCGCACCTGGACCGTCGCGGCGCCCTCGGCGTCGGTCGTGACCCGGCCCAGCCGCCGGCCGTCCACGGTCACCTCGACCCGCTCGGCGGGGCCGAAGCCGCTCACCGAGAAGGTCACCAGGTCGCCGCGGGCGAAGGTCGACGGCGAGACCGCCACCTCGGCCGCCGGCTGCTGCGGCTGCTCGGAGGCGTCCCCGACGGTGACCCGTCCGGTGAACTCCTCGGGGCTGAGCGGGGAGAACTCCTCCAGGTAGCCCTGGAAGGCGTCGAAGTCGATCAGACCGGTCTGCTCCGTGGTGCCCTCGGCGAAGGTGGTGAAGTTGTCGCCGCCGGAGGCCAGGAAGCTGTTGGTCGCCACCCGGTAGGTGGCGTTGGTGTCGATCGGCTCCCCCGAGATCCGGATGCTGTCGACGATGATCCGCTCGCCGGGGGCCGCCTCCGGGTCGTAGGACCAGGTGAGCTCCTCCGAGGTGCCCAGGGCCAGGAACGGCCGCGAGCTGCCCTCGGGCTGCCACTGCTGCTCCAGCACCTGCACCAGCTGCGCCCCGGTCAGCGAGACGACGACCAGGTCGTTGGCGAACGGGGTGACCTCGTTGGCCTCGGCCAGCGTGATCTCACCGTCCTCCCCGTAGAGCAGGTCGGCCCGCAGGCCGCCGGGGTTGACCAGGCCGAGGTCGGCCGGCTCGATGGCGCTGTCCGCGGCGCCGTACACGTAGCTGTCCGCCACCAGGCCGCCGAGGGCCGAGTAGGACCCGCGGTCCTCGATCTGCTCCCCCGCCGGGCCGGTGGTGAAGGCCCGGGTGATGTCGGCCGTGACCGACCCGACGACCACGCTGCCGAGCTCGTCGGCAGCTGCCTGGGCGGCCGCGACGGTCTCGGCGACCTCGGCGACGCGCGGGTAGGCGACGACCAGCTCCTCCTCGGGCACCTCGGTCAGCGCCAGGTTCTCCACCGTGGAGGTGGTGACCTCACCGGTCGACTCGTCGTAGCTGAGCACGATCCGGCCGAGGTCCGCGGCGTAGGAACCCGTCTGGATCACCGGCCGGGTCTCGTCGGTGCCCGGGACCGGCGCTTGCCAGGCGTAGGTCTGGTGCGTGTGCCCGGTGAAGATCGCGTCCACGTCGGCGTCCACGCCGTTGACGATCGCGGCGAAGGCGGTGTCCGCGGCGAGCTCGGCCTCCAGCGTGCTGGTGGCCTCGCCCTCCGGTGCACCCTCGTGGGCGACCAGGACGATGACCTCCGCCTCGTCCCCGACGCCGTCGGTGAGCTCGTCGGTCACCCGGTTCGCGGCCTCCACCGGGTCCCCGAACGTGATGCCCTCGATGCCGGCCGGGGAGACCAGCGAGCTCGTCTCCTGGGTGACGACGCCGATGACGCCGACGGTGACGCCGGCGGCCTCCAGCAGCGCGTACTCCGGCAGCACCGGGTCACCGTCGGTGCCGTAGACGTTGGCGCCCAGGTAGTCGAAGTCGGCCAGGCCGCTCTCGCCGTCGACCCCGACCCGGCCGGTCAGGTCGGCGAAGCCGCGGTCGAACTCGTGGTTGCCCACGGCCGAGGCGTCCAGCCCCAGCTCGTTGAGCACCTCGATCGTCGGTGCGTCCTGCTGGCTGGCGGAGACGAACGGCGAGGCGCCGATGTTGTCCCCGGCCGACAGCAGCACGGTCGCGTCGACGTCGTCCCGGGCCCGCTGCTCCTCGACGGTGCCCGCCAGGGCGACCGCGTCGTCCAGCCGGCCGTGGAAGTCGTTGATCCCGAGCAGCTGCAGCTCGGTGGTGCCGTCGTCGCTGACGGGCGACTCCACCGCCAGGGCAGGGGACGCGCCGAGCAGGGCACCCCCCACGGTGACGGCGGTGACGACAGCGACCCTGCGGGCCGTCATCGAGTGGGCAAAGGGCACGTGTGGCCTCCGGGTGCGACGGGTCGGTACGACGCCGAGGACTGTCACTCATTCGTGTGAACGCGACGTGTCGACATGAAAGCAGTCAGTCGTCGATACGGACAGGTCCTGTTCACCTCCGTCTGCTCCGGACGGCTCGCCCCCGCGGCCGGCCGGCCGGCTCAGTCGCCGCGGAGCAGGTCGGCGACCGCCCGGGTGACCACCCGGGCGGCGCCGTGGGCCGCGATCGCCGGCCCCGTCGCCCGCTCGGCATCGACCGACATGCCCAGCGCGACCAGGACCGCGTCGGGCCGCGCCGCACGGAGCCCGTCGAGCCACGCGATCTGCCAGGGGCTGCGGTAGGCGTCCCGGACGGCGACCACCAACGGCCGTCCGTCCGCCGCGGCGGCGACCTCCTCCGCGGTGACCCCGCCCTCGGTCACCGTCTGCACCGCGGCCAGCAGGCCGGCCTCGGCCAGCGGCTGGGCCAGGCTCCAGGCGGCGTCCCCGACGGCCAGGTTGGTCTCGGCGCGCAGCTCGGCGACGACCGCCGGCCCGGTCAGCGGCGCGACGTCCCGCGGCCGGAGGGCGGCCCGGGCAGCGGCCCGCCCGGTGTCCGGGTCGGTCGCCGGGGGCGCGGGGCGCTCGGCGTCG
>NZ_JPMX01000041.1 GCF_000761485.1 Modestobacter caceresii | reverse complement strand
GAACAGATCGCGCCCTCACCGACCGCGCTGGATCAGTTACCCAACACCCTCTCAGCCGTGGTCGGGGCCGGCCGACCCGGCCGGGTACTCCCGCAGCGGCACCTCACCCGCCGACCAGGCGGCCAGGACCGGCTCGACGATGCGCCAGGACTGCTCGGCCTCCACGTCGCTGATGGACAGGGTGGCGTCCCCGGCCAGCACCTCCCGCAGCAGCAGCCCGTAGGCCGACAGGTCGTTCGGGGGCAGGTCGATGTCCAGGGCGCGGCGCTCGAGATCGAACGGCTCGCCGGCCCCGTTGAGGTTCAGCTCCAGCGTGACGTGGTCGGGGTCGAGGCCCAGCCGCAGCACGTCCGGCTGGAGCTGCTGGTCACCGAAGGCCAGGTGCGGCACGGGCTTGAACCAGATGGCGATCTCCCGCCGGCCCGCGCCCAGTGCCTTGCCGCTGCGCAACCGGAACGGCACGCCCGCCCAGCGCCAGTTGTCGATCGTCACCGTGAACTCGGCGTGCGTCTCGGTCTCCCGCGCCGGGTCGACGCCCTCCTCGCTGGTGTAGTCGGGCAGCTCCCGGCCCTGGACGGTCCCGGCGGTGTACCGCCCGCGCACGGTGTCCCGGGCCATGTCGGCCGGGGGCCGGACCGCCCGCAGGACGTCGGCCTTGCGGGCGGACAGGCTGGCGCCGTCGACCGCGTTCGGCGGTTCCATCGCCACGAGGGCCAGCTGCTGGAGCAGGTGGTTCTGCAGCATGTCCCGCAGCGCGCCCGCCGTGTCGTAGTAGCCGGCGCGCCCCTCCAGGCCCAGCGTCTCATCGAAGACGATCTCGACGCGGTCGACGTGCGAGGCGTTCCAGACCGGCTCGAACAGCCGGTTGGCGAAGCGCAGCCCCAGGACGTTGAGCACGGTCTGCTTGGCCAGGAAGTGGTCGGTGCGGAACGCACGCTCCTCCGGGACCAGCCGGTGCAGGACGGCGTTGAGCTCCCGGGCGTCGGCCTCGTCGCGGCCGAAGGGCTTCTCCACGGCGATCGTCGTCCCCTCGGGCAGCTCGACCTCGGTGAGCGCCTCCAGGGTGGGGAGGAAGACGGTGTTCGGCAGGGCCAGGTAGACCACCGGGCGGCCCGGAACGCGGGCCAGCACCCGCCGCAGGTCGTCGGGGGCGGTGACGTCGCCGCGCTCGTAGCCGAGCAGGTCGACCAGACGGTCCTGGGCCTCCTCGGGCACGTGGCCGGCGTGCTCGGCGAGCCGGGTCCGCGCCCACTCCCGGTACTCCTGCTCCGACCAGTCGTCCCGGCCCACCGCCAGCACGTCGACGTCGCCGTCGAGCGCACCTGCCTGGACCAGCTGGGCCAGCCCCGGGAGGAGGAGGCGGCCGGCGAGGTCACCCGTCCCGCCCAGCACCACGAGGGTCGCCTGCATCGTCGTCCTCTCCGTCGTCGTGGCGGGCCCGCCGTCCGCAGGGCCCCTTCTCGCCCTGCCCAGGGCTCGCAGCCCTGAACCCCGGGACGCCTGATCAGCCGATCCGGCGAACGGCCGTGGTCCACTCCTGGGGAACCGGGACACGTCGGTGAGGAGGCGCAGTGAGCAGCACGCACGAGGTCCTCAACCAGGCGCCGCCGCGGGTCGACCTGGACGAGTACTCGACCAACCCGGCCCTGACCGAGGCGGTCGAGCGCCACGGCGCCGGATGGGCCGCCGACCACCTCGCCGAGGTCGGGTCGCTCGTCGGGCAGGCCGACTTCCAGCGGGACGCCGAACTCGCCAACACCCACCCGCCGGTGTTCGCCGGCCACGACCGCTGGGGCAACCGGGTCGACGCGGTCGAGTTCCACCCCGCCTACCACCGGATCAGCGCCGCGGCGATCGCGCACGGCGCGCACACCAGCTGCTGGGCGGAGCCGCGGCCCGGTGCGCACGTCGCCCGGGCAGCGGCGTTCATGCTCTTCGCCCAGGTCGAGCCCGGGCACGCCTGCCCGGTGAGCATGACCCACGCCGTCGTCCCCTCGCTGCGGGCGACGCCGGAGCTGGCCGACGTGTGGCTGCCCAAGGTGTTCTCCCGGGACTACGACCCCGAGCTGCGCGACCCGGCCACCAAGTCCTCCGCGGTCTTCGGCATGGCGATGACCGAGAAGCAGGGCGGCTCGGACGTGCGGGCCAACACCACCCGGGCCGTCGACGCCGGCGACGGCAGCTGGCGGCTGACCGGGCACAAGTGGTTCTGCTCGGCCCCGCAGTCCGACGCGTTCCTGGTGCTCGCCCAGACCGGCACCGGCCTCTCCTGCTTCCTGGTGCCCCGCGTTCTGCCGGGCGGTGACCGCAACGTGTTCCGCATCCAGCGGCTCAAGGACAAGCTGGGCAACCGGTCGAACGCCTCCTCGGAGACCGAGCTGGAGGGCACGGTCGGCTGGCTGGTCGGGGAGGAGGGGCGCGGGGTCCGCGCCATCATCGAGATGGTCGGGCAGACCCGGCTGGACTGCGTGCTGGGCAGCGCCGCCGGCATGCGGCAGGCCGTCGCCGAGGCCGCCTGGCACACCCGGCACCGCAGCGCCTTCGGTTCGACGCTGATCGACCAGCCGGCGATGACCGCCGTCGTCGCCGACCTGCAGCTGGAGGCCGAGGCCGCCACCTGGACGGCGCTGCGGGTGGCCGCGGCGTACGACAGCGAGGACGCCGAGTCGGTCGCGTTCCGCCGGCTCGCCACCCCCGTGGCGAAGTACTGGGTGTGCAAGCGCGGGCCGCACCACGCCTACGAGGCGCTGGAGTGCCTGGGCGGCAACGGCTACACCGAGGCCTTCCCGCTCGCCCGTCGCTACCGGGAGCAGCCGGTGATGGCGGTCTGGGAGGGCTCGGGCAACGTGATCGCCCTCGACGTCCTCCGGGCACTGGCCCGCGAGCCGGAGTCGGTGGCCGCCGTCGACGAGGAGGTCGCCTCGGCGCTGGGCCAGCACCGGGCCTTCGACGCGCACGTGCAGGCCACCCGGGCGCTCATCGGCCGGGTGCAGGCCGACCCGGGGAGCGCCCCGCAGCACGCCCGCCGGGTCGTGGAGGCGCTGGCGCTCGCCCTGCAGGGCGCCGTCCTGATCCGGGAGGCGCCGGCCGCCGTCGCCGACGCCTTCGTCGCGGCCCGTCTCGGGGCCGACCGCAGCCTCGAGTACGGGGCGCTGGACGCCGGCCTGGACCTCGCCGCGATCGCCGCTCGCGCCTGACCTCGTCCCACCGGCGGGATGCCTGCCGCCCTATCCTCCGCCGCATGACCGGACGTCGACGCACCTGGACCGCCGGAGCGGCCGCGCTCAGCGTGCTCGCCTGGGCCGCGTGGCTCGCCTGGGACCGGGAGTACCAGTTCGACCCGGCCACCAGCACCACCTCCGGCCCCTACGCGGAGTGGCAGGTCATCGGCTGCGTGCTGACGCTGCTGGCCGCGGCGGTGCTGGCCGGGTGGGTGCAGCGGCCGCTCGTCGCTGCGCTCGTGGTGACCGTGCCGTTCACCCTCTGCTGGACGGTCGACGCCGCGCTCCAGGACGAGACCGGGCTCTTCCTGGTCGGTGCCCTGCTGATCGCCGTGGGCCTGTTCCTCGGCTCGCTGCTCGTCGCCGTCGGGGTCGGCCGGGCCACCGGCCGCAGTCGGCTCGACGCCTGACCCCGCCCGGGGGACGGATCAGTCGGCGAAGCACGCGGTCAGCGCGCCGACCATCAGCGGGACGTCGAGGGCCGAGGCCAGCTCGCGGGCCGAGTGCATGGCCAGCATGGGTGCGCCGACGTCGACGGTCGCGATGCCCAGCCGGGTCGCCGTCAGCGGGCCGATCGTGCTCCCGCAGGGCAGGTCGGCGCGGGTGACGAACCACTGCACCGGCACCGACGCCTCCGCGCAACGCTCGGCGAACCAGCCGCTGGTCACCGCGTCGGTGGCATAGGCCTGGTTGGCGTTCACCTTCAGCACCGGCCCGCTGCCCAGCTGCGGCTGGTGGCCGGGCTCGTGCCGGTCGGAACGGGTCGGGTGGACGGCGTGCGCCATGTCCGCCGAGACCAGCCGGGACTGCGCCAGTGCCCGGGGGAGCGCCTGCGGGTCACCGGCGTCCAGGACCGCCACCAGCCGGCGGACGACGTCCTCCAGGAAGCTGCCGCGCGCCCCGGACATCGAGCCGCTGCCCACCTCCTCGTGGTCGTTGGCGACCAGCAGCTGGGTGCGGCTGGTGGCCGCCGCGGCGATCAGCGCCGTCACCCCGGCGTGGCAGCTGGCCAGGTTGTCCAGCCGCGGCGCGGCGATCCAGCTGCCGTCGGCGCCGGTGCGGCCGGCCGGCTGGGTGTCGGCGAGCACCAGGTCGTGCCCGACGACGTCCTGCACGGCCGCGCCCACCTCGGTGGCCAGCGCCTCTCGCAGGCCCGGCTCGGTGCCCAGGTCCTGAGACCAGACCGGCACCAGTTCCCGCTGCGGGTCCAGCTTCAGGCCTTCGCGCACGCTGCGGTCCAGGTGGATCGCCAGCGACGGCAGCCGCAGCGCCGCACCGGGCAGCCGCACCAGTGCGGTGCCGCCGCCGCGCAGTGCCACCCGGCCGGCCACCGTGAGCTCCCGGTCCAGCCAGGTGTGCCACAGCCCGCCGCCGTAGGGCTCGACGCCGACCAGCCGGTACCCGGCCTGGCGGACGTCGTCGCGCGGCCGCACCTTGAACGTGGGGGAGTCGGTGTGCGCGCCGACCAGCCGCAGCCCCGCCTCGGCCGGGGAGGCGCTGCCGACCCGGAACGCGATCAGGCTGCCGTGCCGGACGACGAAGTGCTGACCGCCGGGGGCCAGCTCCCACCGGTCGGCCTCGGCGAGCTCGGTGAAGCCGGCCGCGCGCAGCCGCCGGGCGAGCTCCGCGACGGCGTGCGACGGGGACGGGGAGGTGTCGACGAAGGCCCGCAGGTCGTCACCGAGGGAGAGGTCCGGCATGGGCCCATCTTGCTCGACCGGCTCGGTCCCGTCCGACCCGCGTTTGGCGTGGGCAGCGCGGGTAGGTCGGGTGCATGGCCGACGACATCGAGATCGATGCCCAGGGTGAGCATGGCTACCTCGTGACCCAGCCGAGCGAGCTGGAGGACGTGCGCACCTGGTTCAAGGTGACCCCCGAGGTGATGGACCAGCTCGGCGCCGACGACGAGGAGGACGTGGTCCTGCGCACCGTGCAGTTCCTGCGCAGGCACCAGGACGTCGCCGACTTCCCGGAGACCGTCGACCTGGAGGACGTCATCGCCAGCTACGACGAGTACCTGACGGTCATGACGGCGGACTGATCACCATCGCGGTGCGGATGGGATGCTGCGACCTGTGACCGAGCCCACGCTGCCCGCCGACCCCGCAGCCCTGGCCGCTGCCTTGGAGGGCACCGGCTACCTGCCTGACGAGGGCCTGGCGACGGCGGCCTACCTGGCGCTGGTGATGCACCGCCCGCTGTTCCTGGAGGGCGAGGCCGGGGTCGGCAAGACCGCGCTGGCCCGGGCACTCGCCGACGTCACCGGCCGGCCGATCTACCGGCTGCAGTGCTACGAGGGCCTGGAGGCCAGCCACGCCCTCTACGACTGGGACTTCGGCCGCCAGCTGCTGCACCTGCGCGCCGCCGAGGCCGCGGGTACCGCCGAGCGCGCCGAGGAGCTGGAGGCCTCGCTCTACGACCGCCGGTTCCTGCTGGCCCGCCCACTGCTGCAGGCGCTGGAGGACTCCCCGTCGGTGCTGCTCATCGACGAGGTCGACCGGGCCGACGACGAGTTCGAGGCGTTCCTGCTCGAGGTGCTCAGCGACTTCACCATCTCGATCCCGGAGCTGGGGACGATCCGGGCGCAGACGCCACCGCTCGTCGTCCTCACCTCCAACCGCACCCGCGAGGTGCACGACGCGCTCAAGCGCCGCTGCCTCTACCACTGGCTGGAGCACCCCGACTTCGAGCGCGAGGTGGCGATCCTGCGCCGCCGGCTGCCCGACGTCACCGAGGAGCTGGCCCGTCAGGTCGCCCGCGCCACGGCCCGGCTCCGCGAGCTCGACCTGCTCAAGCCGCCCGGGGTCGCCGAGGCGATGGACTGGGCGACCGCCCTGCACGCCCTGGGCGCCCGCGAGCTCGACCCGGACACCGCGGCCCGCACGCTGGGGGCGGTGCTGAAGTACCGGGAGGACACCGACCGCGTGCACGCCCTCGCCCGGGGAGCGCTGTTCGGTGGTGGGTGAGCAGCGGGACGTCGTCACGACCGTGCTCGGGTTCGCCCGGACGCTGCGGCACGCCGGCGTCGACGCCTCCCCCGACCGGGTCGAGGCGATGCTGGCCGCGGTCGCGCACCTCGACGTCCTCGACCCCACCGCCGTCTACTGGTCCGGTCGGCTGACCCTCTGCGCAAGCCCCGACGACCTCGAGCGCTACGACGCCGGCTTCGCCGCCTACTTCGGGGGCGAGGCGCCGCGCGCCCGGCGGCCGTCGGGGGCGGAGGAGCAGCGGGTCGCCCAGTCCGCGCCGCTGCAGACCGGCGAGGGCAGCCAGGAGGGCGGGGAGCCCACCGAGCTGGCCACCCAGGCCAGCGGCGAGGAGGTGCTCCGGCACCGGGACGTCGCCGAGCTGACCGTGGCCGAGCGCGACCAGCTGCGCCGGCTGTTCGCGCTGCTGGTCCCGGCCAGCCCGATGCGTGCGTCACGGCGGCGCAGCCCGTCGGCGCACGGGGCGATCCACCGGGCCCGCACCGTCCGGCGGGCGCTGCGTGACGGCGGCGAGATCACCCGGCTGGTGCACCACCGGGCCCGGCCGCGCCCGCGCCGGGTGGTGCTGCTGATCGACGTCTCCGGGTCGATGAGCCCCTACGCCGACGCGCTGCTGCGGTTCGGGCACGCCGCCGTCCGGGCCCGGCCGGCCAGCACCGAGGTGTTCACCATCGGCACCCGGCTGACCCGGGTGACCCGCGAGCTGCGGCTGCGCGACCCGGACAAGGCGCTGGCCGCCAGCGGTTCGGCGATCCCCGACTGGTCCGGTGGCACCCGGATCGGCGAGGTGCTCAAGGCGTTCCTGGACCGCTGGGGCCAGCGCGGCACCGCCCGCGGCGCGATCGTGGTGGTCTGCAGCGATGGCTGGGAGCGTGGCGGCCCGGAGCTGCTGGGTGAGCAGATGGCCCGGCTGGCCCGGTTGGCGCACGCCGTCGTCTGGGTCAACCCGCACAAGGGCCGGGCCGGCTACGAGCCGCTGACCGGCGGGATGGTGGCGGCGCTGCCGTCGGTCGACTGCTTCGTCGCCGGGCACAGCCTGGCCGCCTTCGAGGAACTGGCAGGAGTGATCACGCGTGCCTGAAGGTGGAAGGACCTCGTCCTCCTCATCCCTCGCGGGCTCGGGACGAGCCTCTGGACGAGGCCGGAAGGAGTTCTCTCATGCGCGACGTTCTTGACGACCTGGTCGGGTGGTGGCAGGCGGGGGAGACCGTCGGCGTGGGCACCGTGGTGGGCACCTGGCGGTCCGCGCCGCGCCCGGCGGGGGCGTCGATGCTGGTCGGCCCGGACGGGACGGCGGTGGGCAGCGTCTCCGGCGGCTGCGTCGAGGGCGCGGTCTACGCGGAGGCGCAGGACGTCCTCGCCAGCGGCGAGCCCACCCTGGAGCGGTACGGGGTGAGCGACGACGACGCCTTCGCCGTGGGCCTGACCTGCGGCGGGATCCTCGACGTCTACGTGGAGGCGATCTCCCGCGAGTCCTTCCCCGAGCTCGGTGACGTGGCCGCGTCGGTGGGCGCGCACGAGCCGGTCGCCGTCGTCACCTGCGTGAAGGGCCCGGCCGACCGGCTCGGCAAGCGGCTGGTGCTCTGGCCGGACCGCGCCTCGGGCACGCTCGGCGCCCAGCGGCTGGACGACGCCGTCGCCGACGACGCCCGCGGCATGCTCGCCGCCGGCCGGACGGCGACCCTCACCTACGGCCACGACGGCGAGCGGCGCGGCGACGAGCTGACCCTGTTCGTCTCCTCCTTCGCCCCGCCGGCCCGGATGGTGGTGTTCGGCGCGATCGACTTCGCCGCCGCCGTCGCCCGGGTGGGGTCGTTCCTCGGTTACCGGGTGACCGTCTGCGACGCCCGGCCGGTGTTCGCCACCGCCCGCCGCTTCCCCGACGCCGACGAGGTCGTCGTGGAGTGGCCGCACAAGTACCTGCAGGCCCAGGTGGACGCCGGGGCGATCGACGAGCGCACGGTGCTCTGCGTGCTCACCCACGACCCGAAGTTCGACGTCCCGCTGCTGGAGGTCGCGCTGCGACTGCCTGTCGCCTACGTCGGCGCGATGGGGTCGCGGCGCACCCACGACGAGCGGCTGGCCCGGCTGCGCGAGGCCGGGCTGACGGAGGACGAACTGGTCCGTCTCGCCTCACCGGTCGGGCTGGACCTCGGCGCTCGCACCCCGGAGGAGACCGCCGTCTCGATCGCCGCGGAGATCATCGCCGGCCGCTGGGGCGGCACCGGCGAGCGCCTGGCCGAGGTCGCCGGCCCCATCCACCGCACCGCCGACCGCTAGCAGGGGCCGAAGTCGCGACTTTGGCCCTCAGCCGGGCCACCACAATGGCCATTGTGGTGGTGGTGGGTCAGGACGGGTGGGACGGCGGGGGCCAGGCGGGGGCGAGCTCGGCGAGATCCCACCACAGGCCTGCCATGACCTGCAGGGACTCCCGGACCAGCCCGATCGGCAGGTGCTCGTCCGGGGCGTGCTGGGCGCAGCCGGGGTAGGAGTGCGGCACCCAGACGGTCGGCAGCCCGAGCACGTCGGCGAAGGCCCCGTTCGGCAGCGACCCGCCCAGGTTGGGCAGCAGCGCTGGCCGGACGCCGGTGGTGCGCTCCAGGGAGGCGAGCGTCCAGGCGACCCAGGGGTCCTCGGGGTCGAGGCGGGTGGCGGCCATCGCGAGGTCCTGGCTGACCTCGACCGCACCGAATCCGGCCGCGGCCAGGTGGGCGCGCACCTGGTCGGCCACCGAGCCGCCGTCCGTGCCGACGACGAAGCGCAGCTGGCAGTGCGCCCGGGCCGACGGCGGGATTGCGCCGACCGGGGCCTCCGGGTCGCCGGCGGTCATCGCCAGCACCTCGAGGGTGTTCCAGCCGAACAGCCGCTCGCTGGGCGTCAGCCCGGGCTCACCCCACTCCGGGTCGATGGCGGGTGCGTCCGGCCCCTGGTCCAGCGGCACGTCCACCAGCGCCCGCCGCACCGGCTCGGGGACGCCGTCCGGGCGCAGGCCCTCGACCAGCAACCGCCCGCGGCCGTCGACCAGGCTGGCCAGCGCGTTGGCCAGCACCGTGGCCGGGTTGCTCAGCACGCCGCCCCAGTTGCCGGAGTGGTGCGCCGCGGCGCGGGCACGCACCGACAGCGTCAGGTTCACCGCGCCCCGGGTGCCCAGGAAGACGGTGGGCCGGTCGGCGGCGACCCGCGGGCCGTCCGAGCCGATCAGCAGGTCGGCGGCGAGCTCGTCGCGCAGCTGGTGGCAGACCTCGTCCAGGCCGGGGGAGCCGAACTCCTCGCCCATGTCCAGCAGCAGCGTGACGTTGTAGCCCAGCCGGCCACCGCGCACGGCGAGCACCTGCTCCAGCGCGACCAGGTTGACGCTGTGCTGGCCCTTGTTGTCGGCAACGCCGCGCCCGTACCAGCGGTCGCCCTCGACCACGACCCGCCAGGGGTCGAGCCCGTCCCGCCACTGCTCCGGGTGGGCGGGTGCACGTCGCCGTGGCCGTAGGTGAGCACGGTGGGCAGCCCGGGGTCCTCGACCCGCCGCGCGACCAGGAAGGGGTGGCGCGGTGAGACGGGGTTCTCCACGATCCGCGCGGTGAAGCCCAGCCGCTCCACCTGCGGCACCATCTCGGCGGTCAGGTACTCCCGCAGCACCGGCTCGCGGGCGGGGTCGGCGCTCTCCGTCGGCAGCGCGACCCGGCGGGCCAGGTCGGTCAGGAAGACGCCGGAGTCGAGCTGCTCGGCGGCGCGGGCGCGGGCGAGGGCGGTCTGGCGGTCCACGCCGTCCACGTTCGCAGTCCTCGGCCCCGGCCGCCCACCCCCCCCCGGGGGGCCAAAGTCGCGACTTTGGCCCCCGAGCCCACCACCAAAATGGCCATTTTGGTGGTCGAGGGAGTCGAGGGGGGACGATCGGCGGGTGACGGACGAGGACCTGCCGTACCGCTACGACGTCGAGGTCGTCGGGCTGCTCGCCTCGCCGGCGCACCGCTGGGACGGCCGGCCCGACCCTGCCCTGGCCGGACCGGTCGAGCGCACCGACCGGGTCGAGGTGCGGGCCGGGCTGGGCATCGTCGGCGACCGCTACTTCGGCCGGCCCGCCCACCGGGACGCCTCGGTGACGGTGCTCGCCGCCGAGGGGCTGGACCACCTGGCCGACGAGCTGGGCAGCGGGCCGTTGGACCCGCTCGCCGCCCGGCGCAACGTCGTCCTGCGGGGTGCGGAGGTCGAGGCGCTGCGCGGGGAGCCGTTCAGCCTGGACTCCGGGGAGGGGGTCGTCGTCCTGGCCGGTGGGCGGCCGGCCCACCCGTGCGCCTGGCTGGACCTCGCGCTCACCCCCGGCGCACACCGCGGGCTCCGCGGGCGGGCGGGGGTCCGCTGCGCACCACGGTCGGACGGCGTCCTTCGGCTGGGCCCGGCCGTGCTGCGCACCGCCGTCCCGCTGGACCCGGCGCAGGCGGGTGCCGCCGTGCGGCCCGCGCCCCGTCCGCCGACGGGGCGCGGGTCCGGTCAGCGGTCGGCGTCGGTGTAGACGACCATCCCGCGGATGTTCTTGCCGTCGCGCATGTCCTGGTAGCCCTGGTTGATCTCGGCCAGGGAGTACTTCTGCGTCACCAGCCCGTCGAGCTTGAGCTGACCTGCCTGGTAGAGGGCGAGCAGGGCCGGGATCTCCGCGCGCGGGTTCGCGCCACCGAAGATCGCGCCCTGCAGGTCCTTCTGCAGCAGCGTGAACTCGAACAGGTTCAGCTTCACGTCCATGTTGGCCGCGTTGCCCATGCCGGTGACGACGACCCGGCCGCCCTTGCCGATCATCGAGACCGCGGCCTGGATGTCCTCCCCCTGGATGTCGCCGACGGTGATGATCGCCTTCTCCGCCATCCGGCCCCAGGTCATCTCGTTGACCACCGGCGTGGCCTCCTCGACGCTGGAGAACACGTGGGTGGCGCCGAAGTCCTTGGCCCACTGGTGCTTCGCGACGACCGGTTCGATCACCACCACGCGCAGCGCCCCGGCCGCCGCGGCGCCCTGGACGGCGTTCATGCCCACGCCGCCGGCGCCCATGATCACGACCGTCTCGCCCGGGCGGACGTCGGCCACCTTGGTCGCCGAGCCCCAGCCCGTGGTCACGCCGCAGCCGACCAGCGCGGCGACCTCCAGCGGGATGTTCGGGTCGATCTTGATCACCGACGCCTCGTGCACGGTGATGTAGGGGGCGAACGTGCCCAGCAGGCACATCGGGACGACGTCCTTGCCGCCGGTCTGCACCCGGTAGGAGCCGTCGGAGATCGACGTCCCGGCCAGCAGGCTGGCGCCGAGGTCGCAGAGGTTCTGGTGGCCGTTGGAACAGGGCGGGCACTGCCCGCAGGCCGGGATGAACGCGGTGACGACGTGGTCGCCGACGGCCAGCCCGGTGACACCGGGGCCCACCTCGGTGACGACGCCGGCGCCCTCGTGCCCGCCGAGCACCGGGTAGGAGCCGACCGGGGTGCCGCCGGTGACCAGGTGTTCGTCGGAGTGGCACAGCCCCGAGGCCGCCAGCTGCACGGTGACCTCGTTGGCCCGGGGGTCCCCGATCTCGATCTCCTCGATCGACCACTCCTGGCCGATTCCCCACAGGATGGCGCCCTTGGTCTTCAAGTCATGTCCTCCAGGTCTGCAGCGACCACGTCGTCGTTGATGTGGTCTCTCTCACAGCCTGCGGAGGCCGGTGGGTGCCGTCAAGGCGGGATGTCGGGGATCCCGGGCGGACAACGGTCCACGGCCGTGTGCGCAGGGGTGGCGGGCGACCGTGCGGTGCGTCACAGTGCAGCGACTCCGCACGCCCTCGATGGTGCGGACACTGCCGACGAGAGGCGTCAACGTGGACAACCTCGCTGTGCTCAGCCTGCTGGCCCTGCTCCCGATCCTGGTGGTCGGTGTGCTGCTGGCCGGCCTCCGGTGGCCCGCCAAGCGGGCCATGCCGATCGGCTTCGTGGTCGTGGTGCTCGTCGCCCTGTTCGCCTGGGAGATGAGCCCCACCGCGATCGCCGCCTCGGCGGTCCAGGGGCTGCTGCTGGCCCTGACGCTGCTCTACATCGTCTTCGGCGCGCTGCTGCTGCTGGAGACCCTCACCAAGAGCGGCGCGATGGCGACCATCCGCGCCGGCTTCACCAGCATCAGCCCCGACCGCCGGGTGCAGGCGATCATCATCGGCTGGCTGTTCGGCAGCTTCATCGAGGGCGCGTCCGGCTTCGGCACCCCCGCCGCCGTGGTCGCCCCGCTGCTGCTGGCGCTGGGCTTCCCGGCCATGGCCGCGGTCATGGTGGGACTGATCATCCAGAGCACGCCGGTGAGCTTCGGCGCCGTCGGCACGCCCATCCTGGTCGGCGTCAGCGGCGGGCTGACCGGTTCGGACGCCGTTGAGGAGCGGACGGCGTTCCTCGGCATCGAGTTCCCCGAGTTCCTGGAGCGGATCGGTTTCCAGGTGGCCGCAATCCACGCCACCATCGGGACGCTGATCCCGCTGATCCTCGCCTGCATGCTGTGCGGCTTCTTCGGCGAGCGGAAGCGGTTCGCTGACGGCCTGGCGATCTGGCCGTTCGCGCTCTTCGCCGCCTTCGCGATGACCGTGCCCTACGTGACCGTCGCCGCGGTGCTCGGCCCGGAGTTCCCGTCGCTGCTCGGCGGCCTGATCGGCCTGGTCATCGTGATGTTCGCGTCCAGCCGCGGCTTCCTGATGCCGAAGGAGACCTGGGACTTCCCGGCCCGGCAGCGGTGGGCGACCAACTGGATGGGCAACCTCTCCCCGGAGGACGAGAAGGACGTCGCCGGCAAGAAGATGAGCATCTGGCTGGCCTGGACGCCGTACGTGATCGTCGCCGCCCTGCTGGTCCTGAGCCGGACCATCGACCCGATCACCGAGTTCCTGACCACCGGCTGGCGGGTCGTCACCGTGGACGACATCTTCGGCACCGGCATCGCCCAGGCGCTGCAGATGGTCTACCTGCCCGGCTTCCTGTTCATCCTCACCTGCCTGATCACCTACGCCATCCACCGGATGCGGCCGGCCGACATCGCCGCGTCGTGGAAGGTGGCCGGCAGCCAGCTGGCCGGCGCGGCGGTGGCGCTGCTGTTCGCGCTGCCGCTGGTCCGGGTGTTCATCAACTCCGGCGCCGACTTCAACGAGTCCGGGCTGGCGTCGATGCCGCTGACCCTGGCCGAGGGCGCGGCGTCCATCGCGGGCGACACCTGGCCGGCCTTCGCGCCGTGGATCGGTGCGCTGGGGGCGTTCGTCGCCGGCAGCAACACGGTCAGCAACCTGATGTTCTCGCTCTTCCAGTTCTCCACCGGTGAGCAGATCGGGGTGACCCCGGAGACCGTCGTCGCCACCCAGGCGGTCGGCGGCGCGGCCGGGAACATGATCACGGTGCACAACATCGTGGCGGCGTCGGCCACCGTCGGCCTGATCGGGCGGGAGGGCGACCTGATCCGCAAGACCGTCCTGCCGACGATCTACTACTGCCTGATGGCCGGTGGCATCTCGCTGGTGCTGATCTACGGGTTCGGGGCCAACCTGAGCACGCTGTGGCTGGCCGTCCTCCTGGTCGCGATCGCCGCGCTGATCATCGCGATGCGGCGCTCGCCCGGGAAGCCGAACAACGAGCTCGTCGACACGGCCGGGTCGCCGGCGGACAGCCCCACGACCGGTGGGGCGCCCGGCGACGGCCGGGACCAGACGGACATGGTGCCCGACCCCAACGCCACCCGCGACGACCGCTGATCGACGGACACCCCGCCCCCGCCGGGCGGGGTGTCAGTCGGGCAGGACGACGTCCAGGGTGAGCAGCTCGTGGGCGACCGTCCCCGTACCGCTCAGCCCGGCGAGTGCGGCGGTGCCCGAGCCGGCGACCACCCGGGCCCACTGGGTGGTCTCCACGCCCTCGCCCATGGCGGCTCCGTGCTCGAGCACGAAACTGCCCCGCCGGCCGGCCAGGGCGCCGGTGATCCGCTCCTGCGCCACGTAGGAGGCGCCGCGCTCGCCCTGGGTGGTGAGCGCGTGGCCGGTGGCCGAGCCGGTGAGGTCGTCGCCCTGGTAGGTCTTCACCAGCACGACCCGCGCAGTGGCCGGCGCGCCGGGCTCGGCGGTCTCCGGGTCCGGGACCGCGTCCCAGGTGTCGATGGTGAACGGCGCCGTCAGGTGCAGGTCCATGCCCGGCATCCTGGCCCGTGGCCTGCCGTCTGTCCCGGGGTGGGGCCACGGGCAGACTCATCGCCGTGACGGTGGTGGTGGTCGGCGCCGGGCCGGTCGGGGTGACGGCGGCGCTGCTGCTGGCCCGCCGGGGCATCGACGTCCTGGTGCTCGACCGGCACCCGGCCGCCTACCCGCAGCCGCGGGCGGTCCACCTGGACGACGAGTCGCTGCGGGTGCTGCAGGCCGCCGGCGTCGCCGAGGCGTTCGCCGCGGTCAGCCGGCCGATGGCCGGGCTGCGCCTGCTGGACGGCGAGCACCGGACGCTCGTCGAGTTCGGGCGGGGGGACGGCGAGCACGGCTGGCCGCAGGCGTCGATGTTCAGCCAGCCCGACCTGGAGGCGGTGCTGCGCGACGCGCTGGCCGCCGAGCCGCGGGCCGAGCTGCGCGGCGGGGTCGAGGTGTTGCACGTGGAACAACCGGGACCGGTCCGTCTCACCGTCCGCGACCGGGCCACCGGCGTCGAGGAGGAGCTGGTCGCCGACGCCGTGCTGGGGTGCGACGGCGCGAACAGCACGGTGCGCCGGCTGATCGCTTCGTGGATGCACGACCTCGGCCCCTCCGAGCGCTGGCTGGTGGTCGACCTGGCCGCCGACGCCCCGCTGGACGTCTGGCCCGGCGTGCACCAGGTCTGCGACCCGGTTCGCCCGGCGACGTTCATGCCCATCGCCGGCGACCGGTACCGCGCCGAGTTCCGGCTGGCCGCGGAGGAGTCCGCCGCCGACCTCGACCTCCCGGCGCTGCTCGGCCGGTTCGGGGCGCAGGGGTGCACCGTCGTCCGGACCGCGGAGTACACCTATGCCGCACAGGTGGCCGACCGGTGGCGGGACCGGCGGGTGCTGCTCTGCGGCGACGCCGCCCACCTGACCCCGCCGTTCATCGGCCAGGGCCTGGGCCTGGGGTTGCGCGACGTGCACCAGCTGACCTGGAAGCTGGCGGCGGTGCTGGACGGCGCGGACGACGCGCTGCTGGACACCCACCAGGCCGAGCGGGCGCCGCACGCCCGGGCGCTGATCCGGGTGGCGGTGCTGCTCGGCCGGCTGATGACCGGTGGCGGGGACCGGGCGGCACTGGTGCGCCGGGCGGCACTGACCAAGGTGCGCCGACTGCCGCGGCTGGCCGCTTTCGCCGCCGCCAGCCGGACGCCGCCACTGCGTCGCGGGCCGCTGGTGCGCCGGCCCCTCGTCGCACCCGGCTCGCCGGTCGGGTCGCTCGTGCCGCAGCCGCCGGTCCCTGGCAGCCCACGGCTGGACGACCTGCTCGGCCCCGGCTGGGCGGTGCTCACGGCCGGCGGGCCGGTGCCCGATGACTGGCCGGGTCCCATCGTCCGGGCCGACCGGCTCGGCTCGCCGGAGCTGGTCCGCTGGCTCGGCAGGCGTTCGGTGCTGGTGCGTCCCGACCGGATCGTCGCCGCCGTCGCTCGCGGTTAGCGTGACCGCGTGAGCTTCGACGTCGCAGCACTCCGCGCCCACTTCCCCGCCCTCACCGACGGTGCCGCGCACTTCGACGGCCCGGGCGGCTCGCAGACGCCGGACGTCGTCGCGCAGGCCGTGGCCGCCACGATGACCCAGCCGATGGCCAACCGCGGCTCGGTCACCCAGGCCGAGCGCAACGCCGACGCGGTGGTGCGGGAGGCCCGCCAGGCGGTCGCCGACCTGACCGGCGGCGATCCCGGCGGCGTCGTCTTCGGGCGCAGCGCCACTGCGCTGACCTACGACCTCTCCCGGGTGCTGTCCGCCGGCTGGGGGCCCGGCGACGAGGTGGTGGTGACCCGGCTGGACCACGAAGCCAACATCCGCCCGTGGGTGCAGGCCGCGGAGGCCCGCGGCGCCACGGTGCGCTGGGCCGACTTCGACCCCGCCACCGGCGAGCTCGACCCCGCGACCGTCGGGGCGCTGCTGTCCGAGCGCACCCGGCTCGTCGCCGTCACCGGCGCCTCCAACCTGATCGGCACCCGCCCCGACGTCGCCGCGATCACCGCCCTGGCGCACGAGGCCGGGGCGCTGACCTGGGTGGACGGCGTGCACCTGGCCGCGCACGCGCCGGTCGGCGTCACCGCGCTGGGCGCGGACTTCTTCGTCTGCTCGCCCTACAAGTTCCTCGGCCCGCACTGCGGCTGCCTGATCGCCGCACCGGAGCTGCTGGAGACCCTCCACCCGGACAAGCTGCTGCCCTCGACCGACGCCGTCCCGGAGCGGTTCGAGCTGGGCACGCTGCCCTACGAGCTGCTGGCCGGCACCACGGCGGCGATCGACCTGCTCGCCGCCCAGGCCGGCCCCGAGGGCGACCGCCGCAGCCGGCTGGTGGCCGCGATGGCCGCCATCGAGCAGCACGAGGACCGGCTGCGGGAGCGTATCGAGGACGGCGTCCGGGAGCTGCCCGGCGTGACCGTGTGGTCGCGCGCGGCGCACCGCACGCCGACCCTGCTGCTCACCTTCGTCGGCCGGGACGCCGCCGACGCGTACCGGTCCCTGGCCGAGCGCGGCGTCAACGCCCCGGCCGGCTCGTTCTACGCGCTCCAGGCCAGCCGCCACCTGGGGCTGGGCGACACCGGCGGGCTGCGGGTCGGGCTGGCGCCGTACAGCGACGACGCCGACGTCGACCGGCTGCTCGCCGGGCTGCGGGAGTTCCTCGCCTCCTGACCGTGTGCGCCGGACCTGGGTGCGCTGCACCCAGGTCCGGCGGGGCCTGGATGGCCCCCGGTCCGGCCCGCAGGGTCGGGGCATGACCACGACCACGACACGCCAGCTGAGCGACGACGTCCTCCCGGCGGTCCTCGCCAACCAGGCAGGTGGGCACCGCCCGCTGCTGTTCGCGCACGCGACGGTGCGCACGATGGACCTCTCGGTCGGCGACCTGACCGACGCCGACGTGCTGGTCCGCTGCACCGAGATCGTGCGGGTGGGGCCGGGCCTGCGCACCGCCGCTGAGGACGACGACGCCCTGGTCGTCGACTGCACCGGGTTCACGATCGCGCCGGCGGTCATCGAGACCGGGGCGGTGGCCGGGCGGCGGGACCGGGTCGGCAGCCTGACGCCGGGCGACCCGGCCACGTTCGGCATCGTCCCGTCCGCGGGCACCGGGCCGATCGAGCAGCTGGTCTGGTACACCGCCGGCGCTGCGGCGATCGTGGCCGACGGCGTCGTCCAGCGGTGGAACGGGCGCCGGCTCGCCGCCCCGATCGACGAGACGGGCCCGGGCCGCGCCCCGGCCGACAGCCCGCATCTGGGGACGTGGGTCGACGAGACGGGTCCCATCCACCAGGAGCTCACCGCGGACGGTCGGTACGACGAGACCCGCGGCGGCCGCGCGCACGCCTACCAGGGCGCGTTCTGGCTCGACGGCGACCGCATCGTCTACCGCGACGACCTCGGCTTCTGGGCCTACGGCCGGTTCCGGGACGGCGTGCTCCACCACGGCGGGTACGTCTTCCGCCGCCGCTGACCACCCACGGGTCAACGGGGGGCAGCCCCGGCGTTCGACGTGACCCCGGTGTTCGGGGGCGTCTCGGAGACCGTGCCGGTCGACTGGGCCCAGGCCAGCAAGAGGCCCACGACCACGACGATGACCACCGGGACCAGCGCCAGCGGGCGCAGCCCCGGTCATCCCGCGGAGACGAGCAGGGCGACGATCCCCATCCCGACGATCAGGCCGACGTTCATGCCGAGCAGCAGCAGCCCGCCGAGGGCTGGCTCCGCAGCGCCCACGTACACCGCGATCGCCGATGCGCCGACGGCGGGCACCAGGGCCAGCGCAGCGACGGTCCCGATGAGCGTGTCGGTCTTCTCGCTGGCCTGTGCGACGGTCCCGGCCAGGCCGGCGGCCACCGCTGCGGCCATGGACCACCAGCCGGGGTGGACGCGTTCCTGCAGGAGGGGCTGGCTCAGCAGCACGGCGTCCGAGGCGACGACCCCCAGCGCGGACATCAGCGCGGTGGTGGCCCACGCGGCGGCGAAGGCCAGCGCGAGGCCGACCAGCGCGACCCGCAGGCCGCGCCCGGCCTCGCCGCGACGACGCGCCACCAGCGCGAACGGGGCCAGGGCCAACGGGGGCATCAACGGCGCCACGATCATCGACCCGATCAGGATCGGGACCGAGTCCGACAGCAGCGCCACCGAGGCGAGCACCCCGGAGGCGGTCATGAACAGCAGATAGCTGCCGGACAGCCGGACCTGGGACGCGATCTTGTCGACCGTGTCCTCGTCCATCAGGTGCGTGAGCGAGGGTGCGGGCACGTGGTCATCCTGGGCCGGAGGGCGCCACACGGCAGGCCGGGGACGTCCAGCACCGGGTCAGCGCGGCGCGCCCTCCGCGATGCCCTTGAGGGCGGCGAGGGTGGCCGGGATGCTCTCGTGGGCGGAACGGGTGCGGTCGTCGATCTGCGCCTGGGCGTCGGCGCCGTACCGCTCGGCGAAGAACTCCTGGCCGGCGGGGAGGAACTCCCAGGACTCGGTCAGCCGGGTGCCGCCCTCGACCGGCTCCATCGTGAAGCCCCACCGCACCAGCTTCCCGCCGACCAGGAAGGCGAACTCCCGGCCGGGCTCGGCGGCCACCACCTGGCTGCGGGTCTCCCAGGTGCGGCCAGGCACCTGGTTGCGGCCGGTGAACCACGCGCCGACCTCGGCCGAGGCGCCCTCGTCCCACCAGCAGGCGGTGCAGATCGGGCTCCACTCGCCGGTCCGGGTCACGTCGGACACCAGCGCGTAGAGCGCCTCGGGGGACGACCGGACGACGACGGAGCCGGCATGGGTGAGGCTGTCCATCCCGGCATCCTCGCAGCGGTCGGCCGGCGCGACGAGCCGGGTCAGCGCGCCGGTCACCCGGTTGTCCGGCGCCGAGTGGGCAGATCGCAGACCCGTTGGCCGACGGACGGGTGCATCCGGCAACGGCGGGTACCGGGGGTCCATGCAGATCGAGGTCGTCGACCCTCCTCGGTCGCTGACCACGACACACCCCTGATCCGAGGAGCCCGCGATGGCCCGCAACACCCTGTCCCGTTCCCTGCACGACGTCGGCCTCGCCGCCTGGTTCGGCGGCACGCTCGCCAACGCCGTCGCGCTGAACCCCGCCTCCGGGGAGGCGGGCAGCGCCCGCGCCACCGGCGCCGTCGCCAACGCCGGCTGGAACCGGTGGACGCCGGTCAACGCCGCCGCCATCGGCGCGCACCTGATCGGCAGCGTCGGCCAGCTGCAGGCGAACAAGCAGCGCGTCGCCGAGCAGCAGGGCGTGAAGGTCATGTCGACGGTCAAGACGGCGCTGACGGCGGCTGCGCTCGGCGTCACCGCCTACAGCCGGCTGCTCGGCAAGGTCGTCGACCAGGGCGGCGCCACCCCGTCCAAGCGCGCCACCAGGCCCTCCAAGCGGGCCCGTGGCGAGGTCGCGGCCGCGCAGCTGCGGCTGGACCAGCTGCAGTGGGTCGTGCCGGCGATCACCGGGGCGCTCGTCGTCGTCAGCTCCTACGCGGGGGAGCAGCAGCGCCCGTCCGAGGTGCTGCGTGGCGTCACCGTGAAGCCCGCGACCGTCTGAGCCGAGCTGGGGGCGTGGGAGCAGCTCGGCTGCCCCACGCCCCCGGCTGCCCGGTCAGCCGGGCAGGCGCAGCGACGGGAAGCCGGCGGCCAGCTCGTCGAACGCCTGGTGCAGTGCGGTGCCCAGGGTGATCCGGCCGTCGGCCAGCCACAGCTCGAACGCCGTCGTCGCGGCGGCGCGGGTGCTGGTGGCGACCAGCCGCGGCACCAGCGCGTCCGGCGCCACCCCGGTCCGCCGGGCCACGTGCGCGGCGACGACCCGGTCGACGTCGGCGTAGCGCACCTGGGAGTGCGCCAGCAGCGCCGGCTCGGTCAGGATCAGCCGCATCCGCTGGCGCAGCATCGGCAGGTCGGCCGGTGCGTAGTCGTTGACCTCGACGTAGGCGGCGTAGACCGAGGCGAGCACCGGCTGGTCGGCCGCAGCGGCAGCGAGCATCCCCTCCAGCCGGACGACGTGGCCGTCGAACTGGCCCCAGACCGCGTCGGCCTTGGTGCCGCAGTGGCGGAAGAAGGTGCGCCGGCTGATCCCGGCGGCGTCGGCCACCTCATCGATGGTCACCGCCTCGAACCCCTGCGCGGTGAACAGGTCGAGGGCGGCCTGCTCGATCCGGGCGCGGGTCTCCTCGCGGGCGTCGGCCGCGACCATCGTCTCGGTCACGATCCCCATCCTGCCCCTCGGCAGCGCGGTGACTGCCCGGCGCCGCGCTCAGCGGTCGCAGCGCTTGCCGGTGGCACTGGGTGTCACCTACGGTCTGCCGGGTCAGGTCCGTGACCCAGCTCACCCGGAGGCACCGTGCCCGAGACGACGCAGGACGAGCTCACCGTCGAGACCCCCGCGGCCCCCGAGGAGGCCCTCGTCGAGGAGTCCCTCGTGGAGGAGGTCTCCATCGACGGCATGTGCGGCGTCTACTGACCCGCGCCCGATGACCTCGCCTGCTCCGGCCCCAGCGGTGGTCGACCCAGCGGTGTTCGACCCGGAGCTGCCCTGGCAGCGTGCCCGGTCGGTCGCGCTGCGGCCGGAGCCCTTCGGGGCGCTGGTCTACCACTTCGGCACCCGGAAGCTCTCCTTCCTCAAGTCGAAGACGCTGGTCCGGGTCGTGGAGACCCTCGCCGACCACCCCACCGCCACGGCCGCCCTCCTCGCGTGCGAGGTGCCGGAGTCGCAGCGTCCCACCTACGTGAAGGCGCTGGCCGACCTCGCCCGGTCGCAGATGATCGAACGACGGAAGGCAGCCGCGTGACCGCCGTCCTCCCCTCCCGCCCGACCGGCGGGCGGCTGATCGACCAGTTCGAGTACGGCCTGGACGCCCCCATCTGCCTGACCTGGGAGCTCACCTACGCCTGCAACCTGGCGTGCGCGCACTGCCTGTCCTCCTCCGGGCGCCGCGACCCCCGCGAGCTGAGCACCGCCGAGGCCGAGGCGGTCATCGACGAGCTGCAGCGGATGCAGGTCTTCTACGTCAACGTCGGTGGCGGCGAGCCCACGGTCCGGCCGGACTTCTGGCACCTGCTCGACTACGCGATCGGGCACGACGTCGGCGTCAAGTTCTCCACCAACGGCGTGAAGCTGGACAAGACCCGCGCCGCGCAGCTGGCCCGCACCGACTACGTCGACGTGCAGATCTCCCTGGACGGCGCCACGGCAGAGGTCAACGACCGGGTCCGCGGCACCGGCTCGTTCGACATGGCCGTCCGGGCCCTGGAGAACCTGGCCGAGGCCGGGATGAAGGACTTCAAGGTCTCCGTCGTCGTCACCCGGGAGAACGCCGGCCAGCTCGACGAGTTCAGGGCGCTCACCGACTCCTACGGCGCCCAGCTGCGGCTCACCCGGTTGCGGCCCTCCGGCCGCGGGGCGGACGTCTGGGACCAGCTGCACCCCACGATGGCCCAGCAGAAGGACCTGTACGCCTGGCTGCTGGCCAACGGCGACAACGTGCTCACCGGTGACTCGTTCTTCCACCTCTCCGCGTTCGGGGAGGCCCTGCCGGGGCTGAACCTGTGCGGTGCGGGCCGGGTGGTCTGCCTGATCGACCCGGTCGGCGACGTCTACGCCTGCCCGTTCGCCATCCACGAGGACTTCCTGGCCGGTAACGTGCGGTCCCCCGGCGGCTTCCAGCAGGTGTGGCAGCAGTCGGAGCTCTTCGCCGACCTGCGCAGCCCGCAGACCGGTGGCGCGTGCACCAAGTGCGCCCACTTCGACGCCTGTCGCGGTGGCTGCATGGCGGCGAAGTTCTTCACCGGACTGCCGCTGGACGGGCCCGATCCCGAGTGCGTGCAGGGCTACGGCGAGACCGCGCTGGCCGCGCGGGACCTCCAGCTGGCCACGCCCAGGAGCCACGTCGACCACTCGCACACCGGCCCGGTGCGCGGTCAGCCCACGCTGCTGGGCATGCCCCGCGTCCCGCCGGCCAAGATCTGCGACGAGTCGCCGCTCGCCGGGCTGCGACTGGGCTGACGCCCATGCCGGCCGGGCCGACAGCCCGGCCGGGCCGACATCGGGCGCGTTCCCTGTGCGGCTGCTGGGAGCGCCGGTCAGAGCCGGACGGTCTCGTTCTCCCCACCGGAGTAGGGCTGCCCGGTGACCTTGGCCTTGGCGAAGCTGAAGACGCTGGCGAGCCGCCCGCCGGGGGAGTCCCAGTACTCGGCGGAGGCCGCGTCGACCCGGATGAGCACCACGTCGGGGTCCTCGGGTCCGTTCGGGAACCAGGCACCGACGACCGGGTTCCACAGCTGCTGCTTCTTCGCCAGGTCGTCGAACACCACGGCGTGACCGGTCAGCGAGACCCAGCTGTCACTGCCCGAGGTGGCCACGTTGACCTGAGGGTTCGCGGCCACCTGGGCGACCTTGCGGGAGCTCCGACTGGCGAAGAACCACAGGTCGCCGTCGAACTCGACCTGCTGCATGGACATCGGCCGGCTCATCAGCGTGCCGTCGGCGGTGATCGTGGTGAACACGGCGATCCGCTCGTCCTTCAGCAGTTCGGCCACCTTGCGCGTGTCGTCAGCGCGGGTCTCGTCGGTCATCCAGCTGCCCTGCCCGCTCCGGCGGCGGACGACACGCACGGTCTGGCAGGGTGCCCAGCCGTGGACGACGTCGTGCGGCTGACCGGGGCCACCTGGCCCGACCTGGAGGGCCGGCCGCTGCTCGTCGTCCCGCTCGGGTCGGTCGAGCAGCACGGCCGCCACCTGCCGCTGACCACCGACACCGCCGTCGCCCAGGCGGTGGCGGAGGCCGCCGTCGGCGAGCTGGACGGCGCGGTGCTCGCCCCGGCGCTGGCGTACGGCGCCAGTGGTGAGCACGAGGACTTCCCCGGCACGATCTCGATCGGGACCGCCGCGCTGACCACCCTGCTGGTGGAGTACGGGCGCTCGGCCGGACGCTGGGCCGGCCGGTTGCTGGTGGTCAACGGGCACGGCGGCAACGTCGAGGCGTTGCGGGCGGCCGTGCCGCAGCTGCGGGGCGAGGGTCGCGACGTCGTCTGGTTCCCGTGCGGGGTGCCCGGGGGCGACGCACACGCCGGGCGCAGCGAGACGTCACTGATGTTGCACGTGGAACCTGCTGGGGTCCGCCCGGAGCTCGCCGCCGCGGGGGAGACCGCACCGATCGGGGAGCTGCTGCCCCGGCTGCGGGCCGAGGGCGTGCGGGCGGTGAGCCCGGACGGGGTGCTCGGGGACCCGGCCGGTGCCTCGGCGGCGGAGGGGGCACAGCTGCTGCGGACGCTGACCGGCCGGCTGGTCGCCGCCGTGCGGGCCTGGGACACCGACGCCGCCGGGCGGCTCCTGGGCTGAGCCAGGTGCTGCCCGGCGGCGCCGGTCCGATCAGGTGGTTCGGCAGGTCAGCCGAGCGTGTCGGCGAACTGCGGGACGGCGTTGTCCAGGGCGTACTGGATGCCCTGCGGCGTGCCGATCGAGAAGGCGTTGGTCAGCGTCTCGTCGTCGAGCACCGCGGCGTTGCCGGCCTGCACGGACGGGATCGCCTGCCACAGCGGGTTGTCGGTGATCTCGCTGGCCTCGACGAAGATCGGGAAGGCGACGGTCAGGTCGGCGTCGAGCAGCGGGAGCTGCTCCTCGCTCACCGGCACGTAGAAGCTGTCGGTGGCCAGCTCCTCGATGGCCGGCTTGTTCACGAAGCCGAGCTGCTCCATGAAGTCGACCCGCGAGTCACCGCTGACGTAGGCGCCGAAGCCCTCGGCGGTGTAGGCGGCGACCGCCACCTCGGTGCCGTCGAACTCCGGGTGTGCCTCGGCGGCGGCGGCGAAGGCCTCGTCGACCTCGGCCGCGACCTCCTCGGCCTCCTCCGTCTTGCCCAGCGCCTGGCCGACCAGGTCGAGCTGCTCCTCGAAGGGGACGATGTAGGGGTCGGTGCCCACCGGCTGGCTGATGGTCGGCGCGATGGCGCTCAGCGCCTGGTACCGCTCCTCGGTGGCGGGGGACTTGGTGTCCAGGATCAGGTCGGGGTCCAGCGCGGCGATCGCCTCGAGGCTGGGCTCCAGCGTCTCGATGATCGCCGGAACCTCGTCGTAGAGCCCCTCGGCCCACGGGCCCACGCCCTCGCCGCCGAAGCCGAGCCAGTCGCTGGCGCCGACCGGCTGGACGCCGAGCGCCAGCGCCATCTCGGCGTCGCCCCAGCCGAGGGCGACGACCCGGGTCGGCTCCTCCGGGACCGTCACGTCGCCGAAGGCGGTCTCGACGGTGACCGGGAAGGCGTCCGACGACCCGGTCGCCGGGTCGGTGCCCTCGGCCGCGGTGTCGTCGCTGGAGCCGGAACCCCCGCAGCTGGTGATGACGAGGGCGGCGGCCAGCAGCGCGGTGCCGCGGACGGCCCTGCGGCGGAGGGGGAGGCGGGACATTCGAGCTCCTTCGGTGGGTCAGGTGAGGCTGACCTAAGCACACGGAGGTCACGGTCCGGTCACCGCAGGCGGCTCCTCCTGCAGTGCTGGGCCGGGAACAGCGGGCCCGTCGGGGTGGTTGACCCAGACAGTCGCGATCAGCCCGCCCCAACGGGGGTGGACGTCCCGCGCAGACCGAGAGGACCAGCCATGCAGCACGGCATCCACCCCGAGTACCGCACCGTCGTCTTCCAGGACACCGCGACCGGGGCCACCTTCCGCACCCGCTCCACCGTGCAGACCAGCCGGACGATCGAGCTGGACGGCGAGACGCTGCCGGTGGTCCCGGTCGAGATCAGCGCGTCGTCCCACCCGTTCTGGACCGGCAACCAGCGGGTGCTCGACACCGCCGGCCGGGTCGAGAAGTTCAACCAGCGGTACGGCGCGCGCACCCGCAGCTGACGCGCTGTCCGTCAGACGCCCCCGTCGGTCCACCCGGACCGGCGGGGGCGTCGTCGTGTCAGCGGTCGGCCGGCACCATCGGCAGGGCGCGGACGGCGCGCAGCCCGACGGTGCCGGTGACGGCCGCGGTGGCCGTGGCGGCGAGGGTCGTGAGCACCACGACCGTCGCGTACTCGGGTGGTGTGTCGTACGGCCAGCGGCTGGCCAGCGCCGGCAACGTCGCGAGGGCCAGCACCGCCACCGCCAGCTCGGCTGGCCCGCGCACCCGCCTGCGGCGCAGCAGCAGCACGGCGCCGGCCACGGCCGTCAGCAGCGCCCACTGCACCACGGGGTCGAAGAGCCCCCAGGTCCACTCCGGCGGCTCGCCCGGGCGGAGCGCCGCCACCGACACCGAGGCGACCAGTGGGACAGGGATCAGCCACAGCGGCCGGTGCATCGGGCGGCCCGGGGGCATCAGCGCGGCTGCGACCAGCGGGACGGCGATCGTCAGCTGGAACAGCAGCTCCAGCGGGCGGATCACCGAGACGACCGCCGGCACCAGCTGCCCGATGAGCACGACGACGGCCAGGGGGCGGGTGGCGGCCAACCCCCGGATGGCGCAGACCGCCAGCACCACGGTGAGCACCCTGACCACCACGGAGACCGCGTCTCCTGGCCCCCACCCGGGCGTCCCGCCCACGTCGGGGGCGTCGACCAGCGGGAGCACGCCGTGCAGCGCGGCCGTGGAGAGCAGCCCGAGGAGGGCCAGCGAGGCGAGCGCCACCGTGCCGGCGACGGCGACCAGTCGCACCGTCCGGCCGGTCGCCACGGCGCGCACCGAGGCACCGGGGGCACCCAGCCGGAGCCGCAGCGCCAGCCGGGCGACGTCCAGCCGGTCGGTCAGCGACGGGCTGCCGAACTCCGCGTACTCGGGGTCGTCGGCGGTCTCCACCTGCAGGTAGGTCTCGGTCATGTCGTCGGCCCAGCGCGACCGGGCCGGCTCGGGCAGCCAGGTCAGCAGCCGCCGGTAGCGCTGCTCCAGCGGGCTCATGCCGGCCGCACCGCGAGCCGGGCCCGTACGGCGCGGGCGTTGGTCTCCTGCCGGGCGAGCTCGGCCTCCAGTGCCAGTCGGCCGGCGTCGGTGAGCCGGTAGTAGCGGCGCAGCCGGCCGGCGTGCACCTCTTCCCGGTCCAGCGCCACCCGCTCCTCGGCGACCAGCCGGTCCAGCACCCCGTAGAGCGTGCCGACCCGCAGGGTCACCCGGCCGCCGGACAGGCCCTGGACCTCGGCGATCACCCCGTACCCGTGCCGAGGCCGGTCGGCCAGGGCCGCCAGCACGAAGAAGGTCGGCTCGGTGAGCGGCCGCACGTCCATGGCCGGACGCTAGCGGCTCCATGCATCGGCTGTCGATGCATCGGCGCCCGGAGCCCCGCGCCGGTGTCGGTGACCGCGGTTAGGGTCCCGCACCGGGAGCGGGGCGCCAGCACCGCCGGCGAGGACGGAGCACGCACGGATGGCGCACCAGGCAACGGGGGAGGCCGGGCCCCCGGCGGAGGCCGCCACCCCGCGGGTGGCGGTGGAGACCAACGGCATCAACGTGATCGCCGAGGCCGAGCGCAAGGGCACCCCGCGCCAGCTGTTCTGGCCGTGGTTCGGTGCCAACGTCAGCGTGCTCGGCCTGGCCTACGGCGCGTTCGTCCTCGGCTTCGGCATCTCCTTCTGGCAGGCCGTCGTCGCCGGCGTCGTCGGGATCGTGCTCAGCTTCGGGCTCTGCGGCCTCATCGCCATCGCCGGCAAGCGGGGCTCGGCGCCCACCCTCGTGCTCAGCCGCGCCGCCTTCGGCGTCACCGGCGGCCGGGTGCCCGCCGTCCTCTCCTGGGTCCTCACCATCGGCTGGGAGACGGTGCTCGCCTCGCTGGCCACCCTCGCCACCGCCACCGTGTTCACCCAGCTCGGCTGGGGCGGCGGGACGGCGACCCAGGTCGTCGCCCTGCTGGTGGTCGCCGCGCTGGTGGTCGTCGGCGGCGTGCTCGGCTTCGACCTGATCATGCGCATGCAGACGGTGATCACCGTCGTCACCGGCGTGCTGACCGTCGGCTACCTGCTCCTCGTCGCCGACGAGATCGACTGGGCGGTGGTCAGCGACCTGCCCGCCGGGTCGACGCAGGCGTTCATCGGTGCGCTGGTCTTCGTGATGACCGGCTACGGGTTCGGCTGGGTCAACGCCGCGGCCGACTACTCCCGCTACCTGCCGCGCACCGCCTCCACCCGCGGCGTCGTGGGCTGGACGACTTTCGGCTCCGCGCTGGCCCCGGTCGTCCTGCTGGTCGTGGGGCTGCTGCTGGCCGGCTCGTCGACCGACCTGGCGGCGGCGATCAGCGCCGACCCGATCGGTGCCCTGGCCGCCCTGCTCCCCACCTGGTTCCTGGTGCTCTTCGCCCTGGTCGCCGTCCTGGGGCTGGTCGGCGGCGCCCTGCTGGACATCTACTCCTCCGGCCTGTCCCTGCTCGCCGCCGGCGTGCGGGTCCCCCGCCCGGTCGCCGCCTCGATCGACGGCCTGCTGATGGTGCTCGGCGCCATCTGGGTCGTCTTCCTCGCCGAGGGCGACTTCTTCGTCCAGTTCCAGGGCTTCCTGGTCACCCTCGGGGTCCCGGTCGCGGCCTGGTGCGGGATCGTGCTGGCCGACCTGCTGCTGCGCCGCCGCGACTACGCCGAGGCCGAGCTGTACGACCCGCGCGGCCGCTACGGCTCGGTCCCGCCGGTCCCGCTGGCGCTGCTCGGGCTCGGCACCGTGCTCGGCTGGGGGCTGGTCACCAACACCTACGCCACCTGGCTGACCTGGCAGGGCTACCTGCTCGGCCCGGTGGGCCTGGGCGGCAAGGACGGCGACTGGGCCTTCGCCAACCTCGGCGTCCTGGTCGCCCTGGCCGTCGGTCTCGCCGGCACCCTGCTGCTGCGCCGGGGCGCGGTGCGGCGGCAGGAGGCGGCGTGACCGACGGCGTGCTCGTGGTGGTCGACGCCCAGCACGTCTTCGCCGACCGGGACTCCCCGTGGGGCGCGCCCCGGTTCGCCGAGGTGCACCCGGGGATCCGCCGGCTGACCACGGCCTTCGCCGGGCGCGTGGTGCACACCCGCTTCGTCGCCCCGGCCGAGCCGGCCGGGGCCTGGGTGCCCTACTACGCGCAGTACCCCTTCGCGCGGCAACCGCCGGACGCGCCGCTGTACGCGCTGGTCGACGACCCGGGCGACGCGCCGGTGCTCGACGCGACCACGTTCGGCAAGTGGGGCCCCGAGCTCGCCGCCGTGGTCGGGGCCGGGCCGCTGGTGCTGGCCGGCGTCTCCACCGACTGCTGCGTGCTCTCCACCGCCCTGCCCGCCGCGGACGCCGGGGTGCCGGTGCAGGTGGTCACCGACGCCTGCGCGGGAGCCAGCGACGCCGACCACGACCGGGCGCTGGCCGCGATGGCGCTCTACGCGCCGCTGATCACCCTCACCACCACCGACGCGGTGCTCGCCCGGCGATGAACCCGCCCCCCACCGACCGGCTGCCCGACGGCTTCACCGTGGTGCTCGGCCCGGGCGTCGAGCGCCGGGACGGCGGGACGGCGCTGCTCGGCGGCTCCCCGGCCCGGCTGCTCCGGCTCGCCCCCGCCGCGCAGGAGCTGCTGGCCGGCGACCGGCTGGAGGTCACCGACGCCCGCAGCGCCGCACTGGCGGCCCGGCTGCTCGACGCCGGCGTCGCCGCCCCGGAGGTGCCGGCGGTGCCGCGGCCCGACGTCACGGTCGTCGTCCCGGTCAAGGACCGGACCGACGGGCTCGCCCGGCTGCTGGCCGCCCTGCGCGCCGACCCCGGCACGGCCGGCTGCCCGGTGGTGGTCGTGGACGACGGCTCGGCCGACCCGGCCGCGGTGGCCGCGGTGGCCGCCGGCACGCGGCTGCTCCGGCACGAGCACGCCCGCGGCCCGGCCGCCGCCCGCAACGCCGGGCTGCGGGTCGCCGACACCGACGCGGTGGCGTTCGTCGACTCCGACTGCGTGCCCGAGCCCGGCTGGCTGGCCACGCTCGCCGGGCACCTGGCCGATCCGCGGCTGGCCCTGGTCGCGCCCCGGATCACCGCCCTGGACCTGGCCCAGCCCGGCTGGGTGGCCCGGTACGAGGCGCTGGACAGCGCGCTGGACATGGGCCCGGCCGCCGCACGGGTCGCCCCGGGGACGGGCGTCTCCTACGTGCCCAGCGCGACGCTGCTGGCCCGGCGGACCGCGCTGGCGGACGGCTTCGACGAGGCGATGCCGGTCGCCGAGGACGTCGACCTGGTGTGGCGGCTCACCGGCGCCGGCTGGCGGGTGCGCTACGAGCCGGCCGCGCGGGTCGCCCACGACCACCGGGTCGAGCTGGGCGACTGGCTGCGGCGCCGGGCGTTCTACGGCACCGGCGCGGCGCTGCTCGCCCAGCGGCACGGCGCCGCGGTCGCCCCGCTGGTGATCTCGCCCTGGTCACTGGCGGCCTGGGTGCTCCCGGCGTTCGCCGGCCGGTGGGGGCTGCTGGGCTCCCTCGGCGTGCTCGGCCGGGCCAGCGTGCTGCTCGCCCGGCGGGTGGCGGTGCCCGGCCGGCCGCTGCCGATCGGCTGGGCGGCCGGCCTGGTGCTGCGCGGGACGGCGTCGTCCGGGCGGGCGCTGGCCCGCACGGTCACCCGGCACCACTGGCCGCTGACCGTGGCCGCGATGCTGGTCTCCCGCCGGGCGCGGCGGGCGGCCGGTGAGGTGGCGGTCGCCGACGCGGTGGCCGGCTGGTGGCCGCACCGCCGGGAGATCGACCTGCCCGCCTTCGTGGCCGGCCGCCGACTGGAGGACCTGGCGTACGGGGCCGGGCTCTGGTGGGGCGCGCTGCGGGCCCGGGACGGCCGGGCGCTGCTGCCCGCCGCACCCGAGCCGGTCGCCCCACGAGGGTGACGTCGGGGTGACGTGCGGCTGAACACCCCGTCCAGCCGGAATGCAGTTGCATCGTGCAGCCTTGTCGCCGAGGTACTGCGAACGTGGCCAGCGTCGGTCCCGCGGGAGCACAGCACCGACCAGGGGGATCCGATGACCGCCACCCAGCACTCCGCACGACGAGATCCGGCCGCGCCGGCCCAGGCCGACGCCACCGCCCCGGTCGACGTCCCCGGCCTGCCCGACCCGCAGGTGGAGAAGCCGAAGACCGCGCGCCTCGCGCTGACCCTGGGCGCGTTCGTCGCGCTCGGGCCGCTCACCATCGACATGTACCTGCCGGCCCTGCCGACGATCGCCACCGAGCTGGAGACGACGTCCGCGGCGGTGCAGCTCACGCTCACCGGCACGCTGATCGGCCTCGCCCTGGGCCAGCTGGTGCTCGGCCCGCTGTCCGACCGGTTCGGCCGCCGCCGCCCGCTGCTCGCCGGCACGGCGGTGCACGTGGTCGCCTCGGTGCTGGTGCTGCTCGCTACGAACATCGCCGTCCTGGGCGCCCTGCGGGTGCTGCAGGGCGTGGGCACCGCGGCCGGTGCGGTGATCGCGATCGCCGTCGTCCGCGACCTGTTCGTCGGCCGCGCGGCGGCCACGATGCTCTCCCGGCTGTTCCTGGTGCTCGGCGCCGCGCCGGTGCTGGCGCCCACGATCGGCGGGGAGGTCCTCCGCTTCACCTCGTGGCGCGGGGTCTTCCTGATCCTCGCGCTCTACGGCCTGGCGCTGCTGGCGATCGGCTTCTTCCTGATCCGGGAGACCCTGCCGCCCGAGCGCCGCAGCACCGAGGGGGTCGGCGGCACGCTGCGCGGCTACCGGTCGCTGTTCCGGGATCGCAGCTACGTCGGCCTGGTGCTGGTCGCCGGCCTGACCATGGCCGGGCTGTTCGCCTACGTCTCCGGCTCGTCGTTCGTCTACCAGCGGCAGTTCGGACTCGACGAGCAGCAGTTCGGGCTGCTGTTCGGCGCCGGTGCCTTCTGGCTGATCGCCGCCACCCAGCTCAACCCGCTGCTGCTGCGCCGCTTCTCCCCGGCGCAGGTGCTCGTCGCCGGCACGGTGGCCGGCGCGGTCTCCGGCGCGGTGCTGCTCCTGCTGGCCGCCACCAGCACCGGCGGCCTGTTCGCCGTCGCGATCCCGCTGTGGGCGGTGCTGTTCGCCTGCGGCCTGGCGCTGCCCAACGCCCCGGCCCTCGCCCTCTCCCGGCACGGCGAGTCGGCGGGCACCGCGGCGGCGCTGCTCGGTGCGGTGCAGTTCGGCGTCGGCGCTGCGGTCTCCCCGCTGGTCGGCCTGCTGGGCAACGACGCGGTGGCGATGGGCGCGGTGATCGTCGGGTCGCTGGTGCTGGCGATCGTCGTCCTGGTCGTCGTCGTCCGCCCGTGGCAGCTCGAGGAGCCCGACCCCGAGATGGCCGCCGTCGCCGCTCACTGAGCGGCGGCGCGGGTCAGCCGATGACGACGGCGGCGGTCGTGCCCACCTGCACCATCCGGGTCACCCCGGTGCTGGCGCTGGTCACCTGCTCCTCGAACCAGAAGACGTAGGGCTCGCCGGGGGCCAGCCCGTCGATCGTGACGGTCATCGGCTGGCAGCCCTCGACCTGGTCGACGGCCCGCACGACCGGCGGCGGCTGCTGCCCTCCGACGAGTCGCTGGCTGACCGCCTGGACCCGGTACCCGACCACCTCGGGCCGGTTGTCCGACATCCAGTCCAACGTCGCCGACCCCGGCCCGGGGACGACGCCGGGGACGATCCGGCGCGGTGTGGTGCCTGCTCCCCCGCAGCCGTCGGGCTCCAGCTCGTAGACGGGCGCCCGGCCGACCGACGCGTTGGGCATGATCGAGATCCGTCCGGGGCGCGGCGGCTGGGGGACGACCAGGCCGCCGCCACCGGCGGCCACCTCGGCGCGCGAGCGGGTCTCGGCGCGGGCGGCGGCGACGTCGGCCAGGGTGTCCACGCCCTGCGCGAGCACGGGCACCTCCGCGGGCACGGGAGCCGCGACCGGGGCCGGGACGGCGACGGGCTCCTGCACGACCGGCGCGTTGGTGGCGGTCAGGTCGACGAGCACCGGCGTGAGCTGCGGGGCGAGCACGACCGCGCCGACGGTGGCGGCCAGCAGCGGGACCAGCCAGCGGGTGTGGTCCCGGCGCCGGGCCGGGGCGCGCCGCCGGGCGGGGGCGCGCCGCC
>NZ_JPMX01000040.1:51573-92138 GCF_000761485.1 Modestobacter caceresii | reverse complement strand
TTCCAGCGGCACCTCTCGGCACCACAGATCAGATGTCACCTACTCGTGCAGCAGTCCCCTGACCCAACCTGTCACCGATCCGTGCAGCAGTCCCGAACGCGTCACGAAAGCGCTCGACGTGCTCGTCGTCGTCGACCCTGAGTCCTTGTCCGGAAAGGCTGAGAAGGCGCGCTCGTGCGGAACCCGGATCATGACCGAAGCCAGCTTCTGGCGAGCGGTAGGCCTGTCCTGATGCCGAGGCGACGGCTGGGCACGCGGCGTCAAGGTCGCGGCAGGCCACGTCAGCTGTCTCCTGTACGCCCAGCACGTCTGCGAACAGTCGCAGCGAACTCGACCCGCTCGAACCCTTTAGGCAGTCAATATGACCGTCGACCACGTTTACTGGTTCGTCGATTCTGTAGATCAATAGGCATCTGACCTGTAATGACACGTTAAAGGTCGCGCAGCCAAAAGGGTCAAGACTAATTCGCAGGGTCAATCAATCTGATGTCCCCAGTTGGTCTTCGTCGATTCCGTGCCCATCCGGGCCGGGCGCACCGTTCTCTGCCACCAGGCTCGCTACGGGCCAACGGTTGAGCGACGCCGGGACACGGTGCGTTTCGTGGTGGCGAGTTGCGCGGCGATGTCGCGGATCGACCTGCCGCGGGCGGTGAGTCGGTGGATGACTTCGTGCTGTTCGGCCAATGTGAGGTCGTCGTAGCGGATGCCGTCGCCGGTCAGTGCGCGTTCGACTGCTATCTGGTCGACGTCGTCCGACGGGGGAGTGCTGACAGTCGGCTGGGGCGCGGGGTCAGTGTCGATGTCGTCCCAGGCCAGTGGTGGCTGCCAGCCCTGGGCGGCGGCGTGGGCCCGGGCTGCGCTCGCGGCAGCTCGCTGCTCGCCGGTCGCTCGTGGTGGCGGGGTGTTCTCCAGGCGTTCGTAAAGTTTGGCGACGTCCTGAGCGGTGCGTGCGGTGACCGACGGACTGACCATGCTGCGCTCGAGGCTGTTCGGCCGGCGACCGAGTTGGGCGGCCAGGAGTTCGGGAGCCCAACCGGTGGCGATGAGGGCCTGCAGGCGGCGGCGGGTGCCGGTGGCATGGACACGGCTGTGTGAGGCGCGGTTGGCGTCGTCGATGTCGATGCTCAGGATCCGGGCGGCCGTGGTGGGACGGACCCGGCGGGCTCCGGTCTCGCTATTGAAGCCGGGGTCGGCGAGCTCGCGAACGTGGCTGAGGGCCATGTCGGCGAGGTGGGCGATGCGCTCGACGCCGATGCCGGCTGCCCGCAGGGCAGCGATGTGCTCTTGGACCGGGCGTGCGTCGACGTACGGCTGCCAGCGGCCGTAGGAGCGTTCGCGGTTGGCCAGACGGGAGGCAGTGGTGTTGGCGGCGGTGCAGGCGGTACAGCGGCAACGGTCCTTGACGTAGGCGGCTCGGGTGCCGTGGACGTGGGGGCGACCTGCATGGGCGCACTCGCGTCTCACCCGCATCCGGGCGCGGCCGGCTCGGCGAGCGGCTCGCTCGACGGTCTGCCGGTGCTTGTCGCAGGAGTGCCGGGGATGGTGGGCGTCGGCGAGCGGGGCGCTGGCGTAGGCGGCGGTGTAGCCGCAGCTCGAGCAGGTTCGGGTGACCGTCATCGCCGGCGACGTGGCGGACTCGACGGGGAGGTGACGGTGCGGGGGCGGCCGGGTACGCCGGCTCGAAGCAGGACGTCCTCGATCCAGTCGGTGCGGATCGTGCCGGCGTCTCCGATGTGCTCGTCGAAGGCCATCCCGGTCATCTGGGAGGCGCTGGCCGACCACTCGGTGTCAGAGAGCGGCCTTTCCAGGTGAGCCTCGATCGTGGGCCGGTCGACGTAGGCCACGCTGGCGCTGAGGTGGTCGGCGAGGTCGGTCAGCAGCCGGTGGGTGTTTCCGCGGTAGGCGGCGACCAGGGCCTCGCAGGCTTGGCGGCGGTCAGCCTGCCGGTCTGGGTCACACGCGTCGGTCGATCCGGTTGCGCTGAGGCGCCGTTGATCGCCGGGATCGACGGCGGGGGACGCATCGACGGGAAGTGGGTCTTGGGCGTGGCTCGGCATTGGCTCTCCTCCCGACAGCTGGTGCTCACCGGGAGAAGGCGCAGTTCCTGGTCACGTACTGACGCCGGACACGAAGGTCTCTTGACTGCAATCGAATCTGACGCAAGGTGTAGCTGGCGGAAGAACCCCGCGGTGCCGGCGCCGGCTCAGATGTCAGTAGCGGCCGGCAGGCTGACAAGCGCGCGTACCGCATCCGAGGGAGGCCCTGGTGAGGAGCTGTCGAGCCCGGACGAGTGGTCCACGGGGAGATGCCGTGGGCTTCGGGCTGTGGCGCGCGGCCGCGGCGGCGCCGGCCATGCTCTGCAGCCTGCTCCTCGTAGCTGCCGCCACCAGTGGACTGGACCCGTGGACGGCGCCGATCGTTCTGGTCTGGCTGGCCTGCGGGGCAGTCGGGCTCACCCGCGCCGGCGAGCGGGTTGCCGTGCGGATGGCTTTCGGGTTCCGTCCGCCGAGCTCGGTCCAGGCTGCGGCGCTTCAGCCGCTGTGGGCGGCAGCGCTACGGCTGTCCGCAACACCAGCGAGCGAGGTCGACCTCTTCGTCCAGCGTTCGCGCCAGCCCAACGCGTACGCCGCCGGCGGGCGAAGCGTTGCAGTCACCAGCCGGGCGCTGGAGGACTACCGGATTGGACGGCTGGCGGCGGAGCAGATGGTGGCCGTGCTGGTGCACGAGCTGGGCCATCACGCCACCCGGGCGACCCAGCCGATGCTGGTCGCCATGTGGCTGGCCGCGCCGTGGCGCATGACCGTAAGAGTGTTGACCGGCCTGGCGGGTCTCCTGTCCGGGCACCCGTCCCAGCGCGCGCTGCGGACCGTGGTCATCTCCGGGATCACCGTGGCCGTGGTGCGCGTCGTGCAGCAGGGCCAATGGATGGTCGGGGGAGTGCTGGGGGCTCTCGCGCTCTTCGCGGTGATCTGTCCGTTGGCCGACGCCACGGTCTGCCGGCGTGCCGAGTTCGCGGCCGACCGGTTCGCTGCTGATCACGGTATCGGCCCGGAACTGGCCACCGGGGCTCCGCACACTGGGCGGTGGCCCGAGTACCACCCTCACATGGTCGCGGCGGCTGGCATCCCACCCGACCCACGAACGGCGGGTCAGCGCGCTCCTGACGGCGGCCGATCCCAACGGGGCGGTCGTCGTCCTCAGGCGTCGTGACGTCGGCCCCGGAAGCGGACGTGCCAAAGTAGATGGCGTTCTGGCGTCCCGCGACATCGAGAGCCCGACCACCGCAGTCCGAACTGCTCGCCGGGCGTGAACGGGCGGCTCGCAGCAATCTCGAACACAGGGGACGAGATCGGCCAGGGCCCTCATCCAAGAGGGTACGTAAGAGCTCCCTAAGCCTGGCTGCGAGGAAGCCGTGAGTGCAGCCGGTTACAGCAGCCGGTACAGCTCCGCGTCGGAGTCGCCGCAGGGTTCCGGTGCGCACGGACGCTTACGACCGCTGGCCGCCGCGACTTGCTGGCCGGTGTTCACCATTGGCTCGTAGCAAGACTGAGTCAGGCCCCGGGAGTCGCGGCGGTTTCGGTCGCCAGGTTCTCCAGCGAGGCTGCCCACGACGCCAGCAGCTGGAGGCCATCGGCGGTCGGTGTGCCGGGCGCGGCGGTGTAGATGTTGAGGTGCAGCCCGGGGGACGAGGCAAGCTCCATGCCCTCGAAGTCCAAGTCGAGCTGGCCGACGACGGGGTGGCGCAGTCGCTTCTGGCCGCTGCGGTGGAACTGCACATCGTGAGATGCCCACCGGCGGCGGAACAGCTCGGAGCGGGTGGACAGCTCGCCGACGAGCTCGATGAGTGCCTTGTCGTGCGGGTTGCGGCCGGCCTCCAGACGGAGCATCGCGGCGGCGTCGTTGGCGATCCGGTCGTAGTCGACGAAGAACTCCGGAGCCGCCGGGTCCAGGTAGACGAACCGGGTGGTGTTCGCCGGACGGCGGGGGTTGGCCAGCACGGGGGAGTAGAGGGCGCGGGCGAGCTGGTTCATGGCCACGATGTCGTGCCGGCCGTTGCGCACCCACGCCGCGGCGTCGGTCATCGCATCGAGCAGTTGCTGGATCCCCGGCCGGACGGCGGTCGGAGCGCTGCGCTTCCGCTGCGGACCGTGGCAGCCGCTTTCCCGGGCGAGGGCGTACAGGTGAGCCCGTTCGGCCTCGTCGAGGCGGAGGGCGTCGGCCAGGGCGTTGAGCACGCTCTCCGACGCGCCGGCGAGGCTGCCGCGCTCCATCCGGACGTAGTAGTCGACCGAGACGCCGGCGAGCATCGCGACCTCCTCGCGGCGCAGGCCCTTGACCCGGCGGTTGCCTCCGTAGGCCGGCAGTCCCACCTGTTCAGGGGTGATCCGCGCACGTCGGGTGCTGAGGAACTCGCGGATCTCGGCGTTCACGTCGGTCTTACTCACGAGTACACGGTAGGCAGCCTGGGCGAGCCGAGGGAGGCTCTGCCAGTACCCGGAACGACCGTGACTCCCACGCCGGGCCGCGCCGTCGTGCCCTGGCACCGTGCCCCGGAACAGCAAGCCAGCGGCGATCTTGGCGATCATCTTGATCAGCTACTTCATGATCCTGCTGGACAACTCGGTCATCTTCACCGGGCTGCCGAGCATCCGGGAAGGCCTCGATCTCTCACCCACCGGTCTGTCGTGGGTCCAGGACGCCTACACGCTGGTGTTCGGCGGACTCCTGCTGCTCGGCGCCCGGGCCGGAGACATCGTCGGCCGGCGTCGTCTGTTCGTCATCGGTCTGGGGGTCTTCGGCACGGCCTCGCTGCTGATCGGGCTGGCTCCCGCGGGCTGGTGGATGATCGCCGCCCGTGCGCTGCAGGGCGTGGGCGCCGCGATCGTCGCGCCGACCTCGCTGGCACTGATCACCGCCTACTTCGAGGGAGAGGCACGGAGTCGCGCCGTCGCCTGGTACGCCGCCACCGCCGGCATCGGCGCCAGTCTGGGGCTGCTCGTGGGCGGCGCGCTGACCGACCTGATCTCCTGGCGGGCCGCGTTCCTCGTCAACGTGCCGATCGCGATAGCCATGATCATCGCCGCGCGGGCCGTGCTCATCGAGACGCCCAGGCAGAGCGGCCGTATCGATGTCGTCGGCGCCTTGTGCGCGACGCTCGGTATGGGCGGCCTCGTCTTCGGCATCATCGAGTCCGGGGAGACCGGCTGGGGTTCGGCGCGGGTGGTCGTCCCGCTCGTCGTCGGGGTGGTCCTGCTGGCGGCGCTGGTGGTCACGGAGTCCCGGGTCGCGCAACCGATCATGCCGCTGAGGTTGTTCCGCAGCCGTGAACGCAGCGGCGCCTACGCCGCCCGGCTGCTGTACCTGGGCGCAATGATCGGCTTCTTCTTCTTCACCACCCAGTACCTGCAGGACGCGCTCGGCTTCACCCCTCTCGAGGCGGGCCTGGGTTTCCTGCCCATGTCGCTGGTGAACTTCATCGTCGCGCTGGCGATCCCGCGGCTGCGCACCCGAGTGCCCGACGCCCTCCTGCTCGCCGGCGGCGTGCTGCTGACGCTGGTCGGCATGGTGTGGCTCAGCCGGGCCGGCATCAGCGAGGTCTACCTGACCTCGGTGGCGCTGCCCATGGTGCTGGTCGGGGCGGGCCAGGGGCTGGCGTTCGCGCCGCTCACCAGCTCCGGCATCGCCGGCGTGCCGCCGCAGGACGCAGGTGCCGCCTCCGGCCTCGTCAACACCGCCCACCAGCTGGGCATGGCACTCGGGCTGGCGGTGCTGTCCGCGGTCGCCGTCCGCGCCGGCACTGCGCTGACCGGCCCGGCGGCCGTGGCGCAGCAGGTGGGCGCCGCCCTGACGGCCGGCAGTGCCCTGCTGGGCGTCGCCCTCGTCGTCGTGCTGGTCGTCCTGGTGCCGGGTGGCCGCACGAAGGGGGCACTGCCAGTACCCGGTCCCACAGGTACTGCCACTCGCCCCGAAGCGGGTGCAGCATCATCGTCATGAGCAGCTCTTCGTTCACCCTGAACAACGGCGTCCAGATCCCGGCTGTCGGGCTCGGTGTCTTCCAGACCCCGACCGAGGAGACCGTTGCCGCCGTGCAGACCGCCCTCACGACCGGCTACCGGCACATCGACACCGCCGCTGCCTACGGCAACGAGCGCGAGGTCGGCGAGGGACTCCGCCGCTCGGACGTCGACCGTTCGGACGTGTTCGTCGAGACCAAGGTGTGGATCACCGACTACGGCTACGACCAGGCGCGGCACGCCGTCGACAAGAGCGCCGGCAAGCTGGGCATCGACCAGATCGACCTGCTGATCCTCCACCAGCCGCTGCCCGACGAGTTCGACCTCACGGTGGCCGCCTACCGGGCCCTGGAGAAGGCCCTGGCCGACGGCGACGTCCGGGCGATCGGCGTCAGCAACTTCATGCCCGACCACCTCACCCGGCTGCTGGCCGAGACCTCGGTGATCCCGGCGGTCAACCAGATCGAGGTGCACCCGTACTTCCGGCAGTCCGAGCTGCTGGCGGCGAATGCCGAGCACGGGATCCTGTCGCAGGCCTGGTCGCCGATCGGCGGCATCACCTTCTATCCCGGCTTCGGTGGGGACCGGAAGAGCACCCTGCAGGACTCCACGATCACGGACATCGCCTCGGCGGTCGGCAAGACCCCTGCGCAGGTCATGCTGCGCTGGCACCTGCAGCAGGGCCGGCAGGTGATCCCCAAGTCGGTCACGCCGTCCCGGATCGCCGAGAACATCGACGTCTTCGACTTCGAGCTCACCGACGACCAGCTGGCTGCCATCGACGCCCTGGACACCGGCGTGCGCGGCGGTCCCGACCCGGCCGAGATCACCCGTGCGAAGTTCGGCGTCGACATCCCGGAAGCCTGAGCCGTCATGCCCGCTGACCAGCCCGGCACTGCGGCCGCCGTCCGCGCCAACTACGAGGCGCAGTGCCGGGCGATGGTCGCCGGGGACGCCGACGCGCTCGGCGCTCTGCTCACCGAGGACTTCACCCTCGTGCACATGACCGGCTACCGGCAGGCCAGGGACGAGTGGCTGGCCGACGTGCGGTCGGGGGCCATGAGCTACCACGACATGCTGGACGTCGACGTGTCGGTCGATGTCTCCGGGGGGTCTCCGACGCTCACCGCCCGCACCCACACCCGGGCGACGATCTGGGGGGCCAACGGCACCTGGCCACTCCGGCTGCGGATCAGCTTCACCCGTGCCGGCGATGCCTGGCTCGCTACCGGAGCGGTGGCCTCCACCTGGCGATGACGGGCTGATCGGCGTCCCCGACGATGGGCGCCGTGGGTCCTCCGAGTGCTGACTGCTCAGCCGCGACGAGGGGACGAGCGCCTGCTCCACGCTGCTGGACGTGAGCGCCAGGTGGTGATCCAGGTCACGCACGAAGGCGCGGTCGGTGACCCTGTGGCGCGGCGAGTGCAGAGCCGGGCCGGACGTCGAAAAGCTCCGGCTCACCGCCGTCGAATCGTTCGACCGAACAGGCGCGCCGGGGTCATGAAGCAGGCACTGCTCTTCGTGCTCGTCATCGTGAACTGCCGGCCGGAGGTCGGCGCCACCACTTCGAGAGGCAGGACGACATGGACGGGACCATCCAAGGGGCTGCGGGCCAGCACGCCATCGCCTGGGCGAACATCGGTGTGGTGGGCATGGCGGTGATGGGTTCCAACCTGGCGCGCAACCTGGCCAGCCGGGAGGGCAACACCGTCGCTGTGTACAACCGGTCCCCGGAGCGGACCCGGGCGCTGGTCGCCGAGCACCCGGAGGCCGGTTTCGTGGCCTCGGAGACGGTCGACGACTTCGTCGCGTCCCTGGCCCGGCCGCGGACCGCGATCATCATGGTGCAGGCCGGCCGCGGGACGGACGCTGTGATCGCGCAGCTGGCCGAGCGCTTCGAGCCGGGCGACATCATCGTCGACGGCGGCAACGCCAACTTCGCCGACACCATCCGCCGGGAGCGGGAGCTGCGCGCGAAGGGCCTGGACTTCGTGGGTGCGGGCATCTCCGGCGGTGAAGAGGGCGCGCTCAACGGGCCCTCGATCATGCCCGGCGGCTCGGCGGAGGCCTACCGGACGCTGGGGCCGATCCTCGCCTCGATCGCCGCGGTCGCCGAGGGGGAGCCGTGCGTCACCCACGTGGGCACCGACGGCGCCGGTCACTTCGTGAAGATGGTGCACAACGGCATCGAGTACGCCGACATGCAGCTGATCGCGGAGCCCTACGACCTGCTGCGCCGCATCGGCGGCCACGACGTCGCAGCGATCGCCGACGTGTTCGCCACCTGGAACGACGGCGACCTGGAGTCCTACCTGATCGAGATCACCGCCGAGGTGCTCCGGCAGACCGACGCCCGCACCGGGCAGCCCCTGGTGGACGTGATCGTCGACCAGGCCGGTTCGAAGGGCACCGGGGTGTGGACCGTGCAGAACGCGGTCGGGCTCGGCGTACCCGTCTCCGGCATCGGCGAGGCGGTCTTCGCCCGCGCGGTCTCCAGCAAGCCCGCGCAGCGGGCTGCCGTCCAGCAGGCGATCACTGGGCGCCCGCAGGTGCAGCCCACCTACGACGGGTTCGAGGACGACGTCCGCGCCGCTCTCTACGCCTCCAAGGTGGTCGCCTACGCGCAGGGCTTCGACACGATCATCGCCGGCGCCCGCGAGTACGGCTGGGACATCGACCTGGGCGCGGTCGCGAGGATCTGGCGCGGTGGCTGCATCATCCGGGCCCGGTTCCTCAACCGGATCGTCGAGGCCTACCAGCGCGACCCGGAACTGGCGACGCTGCTCGCGGACGAGTACTTCGCCGACGCGGTCGCCAGTGGCGAGCAGGCGTGGCGGCGGATCGTGTCGGCCGCCGCGCTGTCCGGCGTCCCGGTGCCCGGCTTCGCCTCCGCGCTGGCGTACTTCGACTCGCTGTCCTCCGAGCGGCTGCCGGCCGCGCTGATCCAGGGCCAGCGGGACTTCTTCGGCGCGCACACCTACCGCCGGACCGACGCCGGGGGCACCTTCCACACCCTCTGGTCCGGTGACCGCACGGAGATCGCGACCGAGCCCTCCACCCACTGAGCCCGGCGGCTGCTGGGCGAGCGCCGGCAGCCGTCCGGCCCGGGGACCTCGTCGGCCCGAGGTGCGCCGACCGACGAGGTCCCCGGTCTGCTCGCAGCGGGCAGGGGCAGGACGTCCTGATCGGGTCCGCTGCGCACGCCGACGTCCACAGCATCCCGGTGCGGGTCACCGGTGACCCGAGTGGTCGCGACGAGCATCGAGCTGTTGTCCCTGTGCCCACCTCCGGTCGGGAGGGCACCGGGTGAGGTATTGGCAGGACCTGCCCTGCGCCGCCTTGCCGGCCGCGGGGGCAGGTCGCAGCGGAGTCCGCCCGACACCCGGTGGGCGGGCTCCGCTGGGACGACGCCTGTTCGGGCTACCGGTCCACGGCCGCGTCGAGTCCCTCCGACAGCGGCGCGCCGGTGATGTCGATGGTGGCGAAGGCGCGGTCGATCTCGGCCAGGTCCGCGCCGGTCAGCTCGATGTCGGCAGCGGCGAGGTTGTCGTCGAGGTGCTCGACCTTCGTGCCGCCCGGGATGGGGACGATCCACGGCTTCTGGGCGAGCAGCCAGGCGAGGGCGAGCTGGGCAGGGGTGGCTCCCTTACGGGCGCCGAACTCCTTCAGGAAGTCGACCACCGCGAAGTTGGCCTCCAGCGCCTCGGGGGTGAAGCGCGGGAAGTCCCGCCGCAGGTCGTTCGGGTCGTCGAAGGTCATCCCGCGGGTGATCGCGCCGGTCAGGAAGCCCTGACCGAGGGGACCCCAGGCGACCAGGCCGATGCCCAGTTCCTCGCACACGGCGAACTTCGTGTTCTCCGGCTCGCGCATCCACAGCGAGTAGTGGTCCTGGATCGCGGTCACCGGCTGCACCGCGTGCGCCCTGCGGAGGTTCCGCGCACTGGCCTCGGACAGGCCGAAGTGCGTCACCTTGCCCTCGGCGATCAGGTCCTTGACCGCACCGGCCACGTCCTCCATCGGGACGGCCGGGTCGACGCGGTGCTGGTAGAGCAGGTCGATGTGGTCGGTGCGCAGCCGCCTGAGCGACGCCTCGACGACGTCCCGGATGTGCTGGGGACGGCTGTCCAGCCCGACCGTCTCACCGTTCTCGTCGATCTTGAAGCCGAACTTCGTGCAGATCAGCACCTCGTCGCGGACCGGCTCGAGTGCCTCGCCGACCAGCTCTTCGTTGACGAAGGGCCCATAGCCCTCCGCGGTGTCGAAGAGGGTGACGCCGCGGTCGGCGGCCGACCGGATGACCCCGATGGCCTCGGACCGGTCCGTGGCCGGACCCAGACCGAAGCTCAGGCCCATGCAGCCCAGGCCGATCGCCGAGACCTGCAGGTCCGTGCCGAGTTGGCGTGTCTTCATCTCGCATCTCCGCTCGTGGTGGTGGGTGGGCAGGGAGCCGACCCACCACGACGAGCGGTGCAGCCGGTCCGGACCCGAGGACCAGGGAACCCCTGATGGTCGCCGCGTGGCAGGACGTGTCCGTCCAGGCAGTGACCACACCACCCCACAGCAGTTGCGGAGCGGCGGGCGAGTGGTCATGGATCCGGGCGGGCTCCTACGTGGGCGCCTGGTACTGTCCGGCCAGCAGGTGCAGAAGGTCGGTGTGACGTCACCGTCGATGGCTGCGCCCGCCCGAGCGCCTCCGACGTGCGGTACCGCTTCGCAGTCGACGCCGTCGCCTTCGGCCGAGTCGCACCCGAGCACAGAAGGGGCCGGGCACGTGAGGTGCCCGGCCCCGTCCTGCTCTTCGAGGTCAGCTCACTCGACGGGGACGCCGACCCTGAGACGATCCGCCGGCTCCGGGGCGTCCTGCCGCTGCGCAGCGGTCCGGCGAGCCGAGGTCGCCCCGGGCAGGATCGCGGCGAACACGACCACCAGGGCCACGACCAGCATGCCCGCGGCGCCGGTCAAGCCGATCCGGGCGACGTCGGTGGTCCGCTCGACGGCGGCGGCGTCGTCCGGGACCCCCGCGGTGAGGGCGACCAGCACGGCCAGGCCGAGCGACAGGCCGAGCTGCTGCGCCATGGAGATCAGCCCGGAGGCAGCGCCGGCATCCGAACTGGTCACCCCGTGGATGCCGAAGTCGGTCATCGGGGCCAGCGCCAGGCCCTGCCCGATGCCGATGAGGGCCATGGGGACCGCCATGCCGATCCAGAACGATGTGTCGGCGTCCAACGTGCTGAGCCAGGCCATGCCGGCCAAGGTCGAGAGGATGCCCAGTGCCAAGGTGGTGAAGGCGCCGATCCTCCGCATCACCGGGGTCACCGCCATGGCCACGGCGAAGTTGACCACCGTCATCGGCAGGAACCCGAGCCCGGCCTGGAGGGCGTTCCAGCCGAGGACGACCTGGAAGAACTGCGTCGTGTAGTAGAAGAAGCCCATGAAGGCGCCCATGAACAGCAGGCGCACGGCGTAGGAGCCGGAGCGCACGCCGCTGGCGAACAGCCGCAGCGGCACGATCGGCTGGGCGGCACGCCGTTCGAGGACGACGAAGACCGTCAGCAGGACGAGGCCGGCGACCAGGGAGCCGACGGTCCGTGCGGACTCCCACCCGACCAGGCTCGACTCGATGATGCCGAAGGTCAGTGCAGCGGTGCCGAGCGTGGAGGTCACGGCGCCGGGCACGTCGAACCGGCCCGGCGTGCGAGGCAGCTCGGGGATGAAGCGCAGGGTGAGGAACAGCATGAGCAGGCCGATGGGCAGGTTGAGGAAGAAGCCGGCGCGCCACGAGACGAGCTCGACCGCCGCGCCCCCCACCACCAGGCCGACGCTTGCGCCGATGCCGGCGACTGCGGCGTAGAGCGCGACCGCGCGGGAGCGCTCGCGCCCCTCGTCGAACGTCGCTGTGAGCAGTGCCAGGGAGGTGGGAGCGACGATCGCCGAACCGACACCCTGGAGCGCCCGCGCTGCGATCATCGACGGTGCGTCCCACGCAAGACCGACCAGCATGGACGCGACGGTGAAGATCACCAGGCCGATGACGAACAGCCGGCGGCGGCCCAGGATGTCGGCCGCGCGTGCGGCCAGCAGGAGCAGGCCACCGAACGTCAGGGTGTAGGCGTCCTGCACCCAGGCGAGACCGGCGTCGGAGAAGCCCATCGTGCTCTGGATGACCGGCAGGCCGGTGAAGATGATCGAGTTGTCCAGGATCACCATGAAGAAGCTGATCAGGATGATCGACAGGATCGCCGTCTTGTGCACAGGCGGAGTGCCGGTGCGGAGCGGTGCAGACACGGAAGTCCTTCGTGGTCGTGATGGTGGGGGAAGGCCCCGGGAGGGTGGCCGGGGTCCCGGTACGGGCTCCGGGCCCCGGAGCGCGTCGCTGTCGCGGCGGTCGCCCCTCGCTCACCGGAACGCTGGCGATGGCCTCGGCCCACAGCAAGAGAACAGCCTCTGTCCGCCCGGCGGCAGGGTCTGGCGTTCCAGGCAGTGGCAGGGCCTGCCTGCGGCCGCCGAGGCGACCTACCTTGGATTTCGCGGGGCCGAGCAGACGCCCCGCTCCGCGCCTGCCACCGCACAGGCCGAACCGGTGCCCGGTCATGCCGCGCTACGGCGCGGCTGCTGCCTGGGCTCTCGCGCGGAGGCGTGCGGACACAGCCGCGCACCGCGGTGAGGACCGCAGTGTCAGCCCGGGATCGGGCCGATCACAGAGAGCAGGAAGACCATGTCGTTGGAGATCCTCGAGGCCAAGGTCGCACTCAGGGAGCTGGTGGACGCCTTCGCCAACCTGGCGGACGAGAAGCGGATCGCAGATCAGATGCCGCTGTTCACCCCGGACACCAAGGTGCGGGTCTACATGGGCGAGACGTTGCTGTTCGACATCTCAGGCACCCAGCAGCTGGAGGAGACGTTCACCGGCTTCACCGCCAACGTCAAGCGCTCCTTCCACATGAACGGCCAGCAGGACGTCGAGATCGACGGCGACTCCGCGCGTGGCATCGCCTACTGCCAGGTCAAGCTGGTCAGCGAGGAGGACGGCCAGGAGTTCGTCACCGACAGCAGCATCCGCTACGACGACGAGTACGTGCGCCAGGAGGTCCGATGGATGATCAAGACCCGGATCTCGCACTTCTCGATCAACGACAAGCGACCGCTGCAGAGCTGAGCACGCTGCCAGTGGAGTGGCGCCGCCGGGCCAGCCCCGGGCGCGCCACTCCAGTCGTCGTGCCCGAGCGGTCGCCGGTGGCGAGGTCGAGGTCATCGCTGCGGGCGCGTCTGGGCCACCTGGATGAGGAGATCAGCATGACCGAGCAGCGATGGAGGGCCGCGGTCGCCGGGGCAGTCGGTGTCGTGGCCATTGCGGGGTGTGCCGCTGGCGGCGAGACGTCGTCGGACGGGCGGTCCGCCGCGTCGACGAGTGCCACACAGGACGAAAGCCAGGAGAACGTGGAGTCGAGATACCAGGACGGCGCCTATTCCGCCGACGGGTGGTACGGCAGCCTGCCTTCCTCCATCGGGGTCGAGCTGACCCTCGAGGACGACGTGATCACCGACGTCGGCGTCACCACGCATGCCACCGACCCGACCTCGCTGGACTACCAGCAGCGGTTCGCGGACGCGGTCCCCGAGGTCGTGATCGGCCGGCCGATCGACGAGGTGCGGGTGTCCGAGCTGGCAGGTTCGAGTGGGACCCCCGACGGCTTCAACGACGCCCTCGACCGGATCAAGAACGAGGCCTCGCGCTGAGCTCAGCGACGGACACCGAGGGGCGGTCGCGCTGGTCCTTCCACGGGATCGGCACCCGCTGGGAGGTCGTGACCTCCGAACCGCTCGCCCAGGATGTCCGTGATCACGTGCTGGAGCGGGTCGAGCGGTTCAACGCCGTCTGGTCACGCTTCCGCCCCGACTCGGTGGTCGCGGAGATCGCCGCGGCCGAGAACGGTGGTGTCTTCGCGTTCCCGGCCGAGGCGGTGACGCTGTTCGAGCTGTTCGACCGGCTGTCCGCGGCGACTGACGGCGCCGTGGACCCGCTGGTCGGGCGGCAGTTGGAGCTGCTCGGCTACGACTCCGCGTACTCGCTCGTGCCGGCGCCCGAGGACCTCCGGCGACAAGCCGTGCACCAGCGGCCGACCTGGGCGGCCGACGTCGTTCGGGAGGGAGGCACGCTGGTCACGCGCCGTCCGCTCGTGGTCGACGTCGGTGCCGCGGGCAAGGGTCTCCTCGTGGACCTGATCGCGGTCCTGCTCGAGGCGACCGGCGCGGCCGAGTTCGTCATCGACGCGAGTGGCGACCTCCGACACCGTGGTGCGAGCGCGGTGCGGGTCGGCCTGGAGCACCCGCTCGACCCTCGATCGGTCATCGGTGTCGTGGAGCTGCAGAACGGCTCGTTGTGCGCGTCTGCCACGAACCGGCGGGCCTGGGGCGACGGGCTGCACCACGTGCTCGACGCCCGGACAGGGGAGCCGGTGAAGGGCGTGCTGGCCACCTGGGCCCTCGCCGCCGACGCGGCCACCGCCGACGGCCTCGCGACAGCGCTGTTCAGCACGGACCCCCGGCGACTGGGGCAGAGCTTCCGGTTCTCCCACGTCCGTCTGTTCGCCGACGGACGGGCCGAGAGGTCGGCCCGATTCCCGGGCGAGCTGTTCACCCGACCCGCTCCACCGGACAGCCGATGACGACTGGACCCCGAGCTGCTCGCCGAGCCGTCGGCCCTCGTGCGCGCTGATCCAACACCGTCCCCAACCGAAGGAGTCACCCCATGACCGAGACCCCCACGTCCGTGCTCGTCGTCGGAGCGACCGGCGGCATCGGCCGCCGAGTCGTCGCCGCCGCCGAGCGACACGGTCTCGACGTCCGTGCCCTGGTCCGCGACCCGCACCGGGCCGAGCGGACCCTGCCCGGCACGCAGCTGGTCCGCGGCGACCTGGAGCAGCCGGCGACGCTGACCGCTGCCCTGCAGGGCGTCGACGCGATCGTGTTCACGCACGGCGGCAACGGCAATCCGGATGCTGCACGGCGCATCGACTACGGCGGCGTCGCCAACGTCCTGCACGCGCTCGACGGCCGGACGCCCCGGCTCGCGCTCATGACCTCGATCGGCGTGAGCCGCCGCGGCGCCTACGGTGGCAGCACGGGCCAGCTGCTGGACTGGAAGCGTCGCTCCGAGCGGCTCGTCCGGGCCAGCGGGGCCCCCTACACGATCATCCGCCCCGGTTGGTTCGACAACGTGGGCCCGGGCGACGAGCTGCTGGTCCTGGAGCAGACCGACACGGGCAACGGCGGCATCGGCCGCGACCAGCTGGCCGAGGTGCTCGTCCGCAGCCTGCTCACCGAGACGGCGGTCGGCCGGACGTTCGAGCTCTTCGCCGAGCGGGGTCCGGCGCCGTCTGACTGGTCCGGTCTGTTCGCCGCTCTGGCTGCTGACCCGAGCGGTGGCCTCGACGCGGTCGGCGACCCGTCGAGCCTGCCCTCGGTCGCCGAGGAGCCCGACGTCGTCCAGCAGGACCTGGGGCGCCTGGGGCACTGACCGCACCCCGTCGCTCGCGCAGTTGCTCCTCTACTGGCCAGCAGGTGCCACGCAGAGGTTCCTCACCGCAGGCAGGTAGGGCGCCGTGGTCAGGGGCTGCCTGCACATCGTCCTCTGTGCCGACGAGGCGCCGGCCCGGGAGACGAAGCGGCTGTCGGGTAGGTGGCGTGGTCGAGCACGTGGCGGTCCAGCCGTAGGTGGGTCGGTGCCTGATCCAGGGCGGGGTCCCGGCCGTGGGCCAGTTCTGGTGGCTGGTTGGTCGTGGCAGCACTGACGTCGAGCAGCCAGCCGATGGGCGTGGTGCTGACGGTGACCTGAACCGGAGTGTTGCCGTGGCGGAGACCGTTGGACGCCGGCTCTTCGACTACCGGCTTCCCTCTCGGGGCAGACCGCCATCTGTCACGCCTTCCGGGCCGGCCGGCCGGCCCGTCTCGGAAGGGTCAGCGTTCGTGGCAGGACGTCGGGAGGAGCTGCGCCGGGAGCGTTCCGGTCGGTCATCGAGCGGGCCAAGGCCATCCCAACGCCACGAGATTACCGTGGACCAGGCTTTCCGGCTGCTGGCCGAGGCATCCCGGCGCACCAACAGGAAGCTCCGGGATCTCGCCGAGAACCTGGAGCTCACCGGTGAGCTCTGGCCCGCCCGGCCGGGTGTGGAGCAGGTTCCGGCCGATGCCTGAGACCGGCGACGTGGGGTGGTCCGCCCAGGGCCTCCATCACCCAACGGTGGAGGCACCACTGCGATGGGGAAGCCGTGACCCAGCCGACCGACCGTCCCGATCACCTGCCCTACGACCTGGCCTGCGCCCCGCCGCCCAAGGCCGGACCGTGGTCAGCGCCGTCGTACCGCGGGACTGAGCTCGTGGGTGCCGTAGCTGTTGTCGTCGGGGTTGACGGTCACTCCGGGGACGACGAGCTCGTCGATGCGGTCCAGGACGTCGGTGGACAGCGTGATGTCCGCGGCGGGGAGGTAGGACTCGAGCTGCTCCATCGTGCGCGGCCCGACGATCGCCGAGGTGACGCCAGGGTGGTTCATCACGAAGGCGATCGCCATCTCGATGAGCGTGATGCCGGTCTGCTCGGCGAGCTGGGCGAGTTCCTCGACGATGTCCAGCTTGCGCTGGTTGGCGGGGCTGCTCATGTCGAACCGGGCGCTGGGCCGGGCAGCCGAGGTCGGCGTCCCGGCGGCGTCCTTGCGCCACCGGCCCGACAGCCAGCCGCCCGCGAGCGGGCTGTAGGTGAGGGTGCCCATGCCGTACCGCTGGGTCGTGGGAAGGACGTCCTCCTCGATGCCGCGCACCAGGATCGAGTACGGCGGCTGCTCGGTGACGAACCGCTCCAGGTGCCGCTCACGGGAGGCCCACTGCGCCTCCACGATCTGGGAGGCGGAGTAGGACGAGGAGCCGATGTAGCGGACCTTGCCGGCCCGGACGAGGTCGGTGAGCGCGCCGAGGGTCTCCTCGACGTCGGTGTCGGGGCTGGGCCGGTGCACCTGGTAGAGGTCGATGTGGTCGGTGCCCAGCCGCCGCAGCGAGTTCTCGACCTCGCTGATGATCCACCGCCGGGAGCCGCCGCGGTGGTTGGGGTCCTCGCTCATCGGCATGAAGAACTTCGTGGCCAGGACGACGTCGTCACGACGGCCGCGCAGCGCCTCGCCGACGATCTCCTCGGACACGCCACCGGAGTACACATCGGCGGTGTCGACGAAGTTGATGCCGGCGTCCAGCGCGCGGTGGATAATCCGGATGGAGTCGGCGCGATCGTCGTTGCCCCACGGGCCGAACATCATCGCCCCGAGGCACAGGGGGCTGACCTGGACGCCGGTGCGGCCGAGTGGGCGGTACTGCATGAGTTGGCTCCTTCTTCTGGTGAGTGAGACGGGTGACGGCCCCCCGGCACGGGTGGATTTGTGCCGGTGCTACGCGGGATGAGGTCAGGGCCCGATGTCGATGACGCCGGCCCTCGGTGTCCGTGCTGGGAGGTCAGCGGTCGATCATGGCCATCTGCGCCTCGTTGTGGTGCCCGCCGGCTGGCGCAGGCAGCTCGTCGAGCCGCCGCAGTTGATCCGCGGTCCGCTCCACCTTCTCGGCAGCAGTGTTCTCCTCCACCCGGGAGACCCGCTTGGTGCCGGGGATCGGTACCACATCGGGGCCCTTGCTGAGCAGCCAGGCGATGGCCACCTGAGCCGGGGTGGCGCCGACCTCGGCCGCCACTTCCTGGACCTGGTCGGCGAGCGCCAGGTTGCGCTGGACGTTCTCCCCGGTGAACCGCGGGTTGGTCGCCCGGGCGTCGTCCGGCCCGAAGTCGCTCTCGGAGCGGATGGCCCCGGTCAGGAGGCCATGGCCCGGCGGCGAGTAGGTGACCAGCGTGACGCCGAGCTCCAGCGCTCGGTGGATCGTCCGCACCGACTCGTCGTCGTCGGTGCCGGCACCCGTGTAGGCGAAGGACGTCCCCATGGCTCCCAGGCCGATGCGGCTGACCTCCAGTTCACCCAGGCGGACGTGTTCCACGGTCTTCCTCCTCGCAGGTGGTGGACTCCGACTCCTCGAGTCAGCCACCGGGCACGGGGGGCGGCCACCCGACAGGGAGGCCCTGTCAGTACCCCGATCGATGGGTGGCGGGTCGCTGGACACGTCGGCCGTGGTCGGCCCGCCAGCCACGGACCCGGTCTGGTCACGAGCGCTGCGGGGCGCCGACTCACGCCCGGCCATCTCGAGCAGCATCAGCTTGTCGTGCTCGGGGGTTCCCGGGTCGGCGAGGTAGGTGACCAGCCGGTGCCCGGGGCTGCCTTCCAGCTGCATGGACTGGAAGCCGAGGCCCGTGTCGCCGACGAGCGGATGGTGGAAGGTCTTGCGTCCAGCGGTGTGGCCGCCCACCTCGTAGCGCTCCCAGAGCCGCGCGAAGTCGGCGCTCCTGACCAGCAGTTCGCCCCCCTTCGCCCGTGGCCGAGCGGGACCGCGTCGGCCATCCTGGGTGCCCTGTCATGGCCCTGTCGGGACGCCGCCGACGACGGCGACCGGCTGTGCGCACGTCCGGAACGCCCGCCGAGAGAACTCCAGCGCGGTGCTTGGTGGGAGGCCCTGCGGGTACCTGGCACGGCAGACCCTCCCACGTGGACACGATCGCGGGTTGTGTCGACAGGGATCGGCTGCGGACCGCTGCAGCCGATCCCGTTCCCCGTTCCGACAGAAGGGCACGAACCCGTGCGATCAACAGTCATGTACGGCGCCGGTGACGTCCGGGTGGAGAACCTGCCCGACCCGAAGCTGGAGCAGCCCACCGACGCCCTGGTGCGGGTGGTCCGCGCGTGCGTCTGCGGCAGCGACCTCCACCCGTACCACTCGATGCCGGCGGCCGAGCAGGGCACGCAGATGGGCCACGAGTTCATCGGTGTGGTCGAGGAGGTCGGCAGCGAAGTCTCCCTCATCAGCCGTGGCGACTTCGTCATCGCCCCGTTCGCCTACTTCGACAACACCTGCGAGTTCTGCCGCGAGGGACTGACCACGTCCTGCGAGCACGGCGGCTTCTTCTCCACCGCGCAGTCCGAGGCGGTCCGGGTCCCGCTGGCCGACGGCACGCTGGTCAAGGCACCGGTCGGGGACGACTCGGCGCTGCTGCCCTCGCTGCTGACCCTGTCCGACGTCCTGATCACCGGCCACCACGCCGCCGTCATGGGCCAGGTCGGCCCTGGCACGTCGGTGACGGTCATCGGTGACGGTGCGGTCGGCCTGCTGGCGGTGCTGGCCGCCAAGCGGTTGGGCGCCGAGCAGATCGTGCTGATGGGCCGCCACCAGGCCCGCACCAATCTGGGCCGTGAGTTCGGTGCCACCGACGTCGTGGCCGAGCGTGGTGAGGAGGGCATCGCCAAGGTGCTCGAGCTGACCGGCGGCAAGGGCACCCGCGCGGTGCTGGAGTGCGTCGGGTACATGAACGCCTACGAGATGGCCATCGGCACGGTCCGGTCCGGCGGGATCATCAGCCGGGTCGGCGTGCCGCAGTACGAGGAGGCGCCGATCGGGATGGGCAGCCTGTTCGGCCGCAACGTCCGGCTCGCCGGCGGTCCCGGCGCCCAGCGCTCCTACATCGAGGAGTTGCTGCCCGACGTGCTGGAGGGCCGCATCGAGCCCGGCAAGGTGTTCGACCGCACCGTGGCCCTCGACGCCACCCCGGAGGGTTACACCGCCATGGACGAGCGCACCGCGCTCAAGGTCCTCGTCCGTCCCTGACAGGCGCGGGCGACTCCACGGTGGGCCGGGTCCCGTCCCGGCCCACCGTGTTCCCGCGTCCAGCCGACGTCATCCCCCGGGCCACCCCGGTCGGGCCACCCCGGTCGGGACACCAGCGAGCAGCCGATGAGGAGACGAACGTGGAGATGCTGGACAGGCAGCCCTCGGTCAAGGGACCGGCCGACTGGTTCACCGGGGACGTGTACTTCGACGTCATCGCACCCGGGACGCAGACCCGCGGCAAGGTCAACACCGTGCACTTCGCACCCGGTGCCCGCACCGCCTGGCACCGGCACGCCAACGGCCAGACCCTGCACGTCACCGAGGGCGTCGGACTGACCCAGTCCCGCGGTGGGGAGGTCGTCACCATCCACCCGGGGCAGACCGTCTGGTGCCCGCCGGGGGAGTGGCACTGGCACGGCGCCTCCCCGGAGACGTTCATGACCCACCTGGCGATCTGGGACGGTCTGGCCGAAGGGCAGGACGGCCCGGAGACCGAGTGGAGCGAGCAGGTCACCGACGTCGAGTACGGCCAGCGGAGCTGATGCCCGTCCGCGGTCGGCCACACCGCGCGGCCGACCGCCCCCCGGGCAGCCGACGGCCGTCACGCCAGGTCACGGCTGGTGCAGTGGCCCACGCGCGGGGGCGGGGACGACGTTCCGCCCCCGCGGCTGCTCACCCTCTGGCCGGCGCCAGCGGGCCGTACCAGTAGGAGGCGGTCACCCCGGCGTCCATGAGGAAGTCGCTGCCGGTGATGAACCCACCGTCGGGGCCCATCAGCAGTGCGCCGACAGAACCCACCTCGTCTGGGGTGCCCGCCCGGCCCACGGGGGAGCCCTCGATCATGCGGTGGTAACCCTCGGCGCGCGGGCCGCTGAGCTCGTCCCGGGCGAGGGGGGTCATGACGATGCCGGGGCTGATCGTGTTGATGCGCGGGCCGCGCTCGCCCCAGCGCACAGCCTCGGCCATCACGCGCAGGGAGTTGCCGCGCTTGGCCAGCTGGTAGGCGTGCAGCGAGTCGGTCACCTGGTCCGGCTGCAGAAAGGGCAGGCCGAGCAGCTCCTCCACGGGCGTGGTGGCCAGCAACTCGTTCTGCTGCACCGTCAGCGGCGGCAGACGGTGGCCGGACTGCGAGGCGATGACGACGCCGGCGCCGCCCGGCGCGATCACGGTGCCGAACTCCTCCAGCACCAGGGCGGTGCCGTACAGGTCGACCCTCAGGATGGTCGAGGGCGACGCCTGGGAGGGGGAGACGCCGGCCGCGTGGATCAAGCCGGTGACCTCACCCAGACCGGTGACGGTCTCGACGAGGGCGTGGACGGCCTCGCGGGAAGAGGCGTCCACCGTGGCCACGCTGACGTCATAGCCGGCGTCACTGAGGACCCCGGCCGCCGCGTCAGCGTTCTCCCGGCGCATGTCCGCCAGGACGACGTGCTTGCCCACGCCGACCCGCCGGGCGATGGCCTGCCCGATCTGGCCGGGCCCGATGACGACGAGGACGCTGCTCATGTGGTTTCTCTCTGTGCCGCCGGGACGACCGACAACTGATGGGCCGCGGAGTGCTCTCCGCCAGCGCGGTCGGGGGCCCACCGCGTCAGGCGGGCGGCCCCCGTTCGCTCAGTACCCGGACGGCGTCCCGTAGTAGGTCGGCGTGCGCGGGGTGTAGTGCTCCTCCAGCGCGGCCACCTCGTCGTCGGTGAGCTCCACGTCCAGAGCGGCGACCGCGTCGGCCAGGTGGTGGGGCTTGGTGGCACCCACGATCGGCGCGGAGACGACGGGGTTCCGCAGCACCCAGGCCATGGCGACCTGGGCCATCGAGACCTCGCGTGCCTCAGCGATCCGCTGGACGGCGTCGACGGTGCCCTGGTCGCTGTCGAGGAACAGCGGGGTGCCGGCGGAGTCGGTGGTCGGGTTCATCCCGCCGCGGGTGGTGCTCGTCTGGCCCCAGGGGCGGGCCACGAGTCCGGCGGCCAGCGGCGACCACGGGATGCTGCCCACGCCCTGGTCGGCCAGCAGCGGGAACATCTCGCGCTCCTCCTCGCGCATGACCAGGTTGTACTGGTCCTGCACGGAGATGAACGGCGTCCAGCCGTTCAGTTCCGCGGTGTACTGCATCTTCGAGAACTGCCAGGCCCACATAGACGACGCGCCGAGGTAGCGCACCTTGCCAGCCTTCACGACGTCGTGCAGGGCTTCCATGGTCTCAGCGACCGGGGTGTTCGGGTCGAAGCGGTGGATCTGGTAAAGGTCGATGTAGTCGGTGCCCAGACGCCGGAGCGAGGCGTCGACCTGCTCGAACACGGCGCGGCGGGACAGGCCCTTGCCGCCCGGGCCCGAGCCCATCGGCGCGAAGAGCTTGGTGGCCAGGACGACGTCCTCACGAGTGCTGTACCTGGTGATCGCCTCGCCGACGATCTCCTCGCTGGTGCCTGCGCTGTAGACGTTCGCGGTGTCCCAGAAGGTGATGCCCAGTTCCACGGCCTGCCGGAAGATCGGCTCTGCCCCCTCGGCGTCCAGCGCCCAGTCGAAGCCGTTGCCTGGCCGGCCGAAACTCATGCAACCGAGCGCGATGCGGCTGACCTCGAGACCTGAAGTTCCCAGTCGGGTGTAGTCCATGGACACGAGTCTGAGAGCAGTGGCACCCCCGCGCGACCGTCCTGGGGGGCTCTGTCAGTACCGGGTTGGGTGGTGCCCGCCTCGCGGCGTGGAGCAGCGCGTGATCCATCCAGCCGCCCGGTCGTGCCCGGCCGTCCGGAGGCGCCAGGACGGCGGGAGGGAACGGGGACGCCGGCCGACTGGCCGGCGTCCCCGTTCCGTTCAGCGGCCGCGTGCCGAGAAGGCGGCCAGTTCCTGCCGGACTGCGGTGGGCTCGGCCGACAACGGCATGTTGTCGATGTCCAGGACCGCGTCGAGTGCTCCCTGCGGATCTGGCTGCAGAGCGGAGAACAGCGGGTCCAGATCGGTCGGGGCGGGCCCGCGCTCGGCGACCAGCTCCAGGGTCTTCCGCTCCGCCGCTGGCGAGGAGAGGCTGGCGACCAGCACCTCGGCGATCTGCCGGCGGGAGACCACGCCGTCGGCCGGTGTGCCGGCGTGGCGGCGGTCTCCCTGCAGCATCACCAGCTCCAACTGGTCGGGTTGGTTGTAGTCGAACCAGCCGGGCCGCACGATCGTGTAGGGCAGGCCGCTGGCGCGGACCAGGCGCTCGCTGCGTCGCTTCCAGTCGTGGCCCGGATAGGGGTTGGTGACCCCGATGGCGGTCATCAGAGCGATCCGGGCCGGCCGGCCCCCGAGTACCTGCAGGACGTTGCGGACGGCCCCGTAGTCGACGAGCTCGGCAGCCCGCGCCCCGCCGTGCGAGCCGTGGGTGAAGACGACCGCGTGGACCCCGTCGATGGCCTCGGTCAGGGTGTCGGCCTGGGTGAGGTCGCCTACGACGATCTGTGCGTCGCCCGGCAGGGATGCCGTCCGGCCACGGTCCCGGACGAGGGCCCGCGTCCGGTGGCCGCGGCGGATCGACTCCGCGACGACCAGCTCTCCGATGCTGCCGGTGGCTCCTACGACGAGGACGTCGGTGGGGGCGTTGGTGCTCATGGGTCTCCTCAGTTGTGGCCGGCGTAGATCTGCGTCTGGCCGCCGTCGACGGTCAGTTCGGTGCCGTTGATGAAGCCGGCAGCGTCGGAGGCGAGGAAGACGACGGCGTTGCCGATGTCCTCCGGCCGGCCGATGCGGCCTACCGGGATCTCTTCCACGACGCGCTCGACATAGGCAGCCGCGCCCTCGACGCCCATGTCCTTCGCGTAGGACTCGGTCTCGATGACGCCGGGGCTGATCGCGTTCACCCGGATGCGACGGTCGCGCAGCTCGTTCATCCAGGTCCGGACGAAGCTGCGCAGCGCCGACTTGCTGGCCGCGTACACGCCGAAGGTAGGCAGGCCCATGGTCTGGGTGATGGAGGTGTTGACGATGATCGACGCACCCTCGCGGAGCAGCGGCAAGGCGGCCTGCACCGTGAACAGCGTGCCCTTGCCGTCCAGGCCGAACCCCTTGTCGAACTCCTCCTCGGTCAGGTCTTCGACCGTGCTGTACCAGGCGGCACCCGCGTTGGCGAAGACGATGTCGAGGCGTCCGTGGTCGCGTCGGATCGTCGCCACGACGTCGTCCATGGCGGCTCGGCTGGTCACGTCCGCCCGGATCGCCCTGGCGTTCTCGCCGAGTTCGGCGGCGGACCGGTCCAGGCTCTCCTGGTTCCGGCCGGTGATGTAGACGAAGGCGCCTTCCTCGACCATCCGCTTGGCCGTGCCGAAGCCGATGCCGGAGTTGCCTCCGGTGATCAGCGCGACCTTGCCTGCGAGCTGTGGCATGCCCTCTCCTCTTCTGTGGGACCGGTCGTCGGTCGACCGGTCGGCGACCGCTGGACACCGAGCCGCTGGTCAGCGGCCGGCGAAGGACCGGCTGAAGCTCTGTCCGGACTTGACGAGCGACCGAGCCGGCTGCAGGCGGTCCTGCTCGTACTCGAGCAGGGCGACCGGCACCTCGTGGGCGTCCGTGGCAGCGGTGGCACGTCCGAGCGCCTCCGCATCGGCCAGCGAGGCTGCGAACCCGCTGCCGGTCATGGGGGTCGGGACGTGCGCGGCATCCCCGACCAGGACCAGCCGGCCGGCCACCAGCCGGTCGGGGAGGTACTCGCTGATCGGGGTGGCGGTGACCGCGCGCCGTTCGATGGAGTCGATGATCGCGGTCGACCAGGGCGCCGGCCAGTGCTGACGGGCCCCTGCGGCCAGCTCGGCGTAGGTCTCCTCCGGTATGTCGGTCTCGCGCAGCGAGTGCTGCACGACGCTGCCCTCGACGGCGCCGATCCGGCGGAGGAGCCCGTTGCGGCTGGCGTCGTACCAGGCCCAGCCAAGACGCCGAGACCCGACGGTCGGCAAGCCGTCGGGCGCCGGCAGCGGGTAACCGAGCAGCAAGTGCCCGCCGCTGGAACGGATGTCCAGGCCGGTCGGCCACCGCACCGAGCCGAGGCCCTGCTCGTCGGCGACGCCCAGCCACAGCACGTACCCGGCGAACCGCGCGTCCGGCCGGTCCGGTGCCACCGCGGCACGCACCAGCGACCGGTACCCGTCCGCGCCCACCAGGAGGTCACCCACGTGGACCGCACCGGTGTTCGTGGCCGCCCAGGCCTGGCGGGCGTCCTGCCCGACCTCCACAACGGGGGAGTGGTGGTGCAGCCGGATGCCGGAGTGCTCGGCGGCCGCGGCCTGCAAGCCGGAGTGGAGGGCCTGCCAGGTCACGGGGAGGCCTCCGCTGACGTCGGCCGCGTCGTGCGCGAGGTGTGGCAGCACCGTGGCGGAGGCCTCCTGTCCGAGCAGCCGGACGAGGTCGGGCGGGTCGACCGCCAGCGCCGCGCTGCTGGAGCGGCGGGCGCCCGCGCGCTCCAGCACGGTGACCTGCCAACCGGCCCGCGCCAGGGCGAGGGAGGTCATGAGGCCGGCCAGCGAGGCACCGACCACGACCGCATGCCGGCGGTTAGTGCCTGCGCCCTCACTCCTGGGCGGACCGTAGCGGGCGCGCTCGTGGCTCAAGGCTGGAGGAGCACCTTGATGGCGCGCCGCTCGTCCATGGCCAGGTAGGCCTCGGCGACCTCGGACAGGGGCAGGGTGAGGTCGAAGACTTTGCCCGGGTCGATCTCCCGGCGCAGCACCAGGTCCAGGAGGTGCGGCAGGTATGCGCGCACCGGCGCGACGCCGCCGCGGATGCCCTTGTTGGCCCAGAACAGCTCGTCGGTGGGCAGGTCGCCGTGCGGGACCCCGACCAGGCCGATCATGCCGCCGGGGCGGGCGTAGGCCACGGCCTGGGCGCGGGCATTTTCGGTGCCGACGCACTCCAGCACGGCGTCCGCACCGATGCCGTCGGTCAGTTCCCGCACCTGCGCGAGGCCCGCGTCGCCGCGCTCGGCGATGACGTGGGTGGCGCCGAACTCCCTGGCCACCCGCTGGCGGGGCTCGTGCCGGCTCATCGCGATGATGGTGGTTGCCCCAAGCTGGGCAGCGGCCAGTACCCCACTGAGGCCCACCGCGCCATCGCCGACGACCACGACGCTCGAGCCGGGCCGGACATCGGCGGATACCGCCGCGTGCCACCCGGTAGCCATCACGTCGGACAGCGCCAGCAGGCTGGGGATGAGGTCGGCGTCGGGCTGTCCGGGCGTGGCGAGCAGCGTGCCGTCAGCGTCCGGGATGCGGATCTTCTCGGCCTGGCAGCCGTCGAAGCCGCCGCCGTGCTGACAGTTGGCCTGCATGCCCTTGGCGCACACCGCGCAGGTGTTGTCGCTGTGCAGGAACCCGCCGACGACGAAGTCGCCGGGCTTCACGGTGGTGACGGCGTCACCGACCTGCTCGACGATCCCGACGTACTCGTGGCCGATCGGCGTCGACTCCAGGACCTCCTGGATGCCCCGGTAGCGCCACAGATCCGATCCGCACACGCAGGCGGCGACGGTGCGGATGACGGCATCGGTCGGCTCGGTGACGACCGGGTCGGGCCGGTCCTCGAATCGGATGTCCTTGGTCCCATGGATGACAGCTCCTCGCATGTCCCCATGACACAACCCTTGCTGAGCACGCGGGAGGACCTGTCACTACCTCCCTGGAGACGTTTCGGGCGCGCCCGAGTCGACTTCCGCTCGCGTTGTGCTTCCCTGCCAGGCCCGAGGTCCCGCGGGCATGTCCTACTTCAACCCGGGTCTGCAGGTGGCGACTTCTCGGCCGGTAGCCGACCGAGAAGTCGCCACGCGGGGCTCGTCGGGCAGATGGCTCGACGAGCCCCGACCGAGGTGTGAAGGTCTCAGACGGTCACGATCGGCTTGATGACGTCGGGGTTGCGACTGCGCATCAGGTCGAGCGCCTCCGGGAGTTCGTCCCATCCGTCGAAGCGATGCGTGATCAAGCCGGTGGGGTCGAGGCGGTTCTGCTCGATGAGGCGCAGCAGGCGGGTGTAGAACTCTCGTCCGGTCTGCACGAAGACGCCCGTGAAGAACTTCTCGATGCCGCCGTATGACAAGGCGTCCATCGGCAGGGTCACCGTGTCCTCGTAGTACAGCGACACGTTGGCGATGTGCCCGCCGGGCTTGACGATCCGGAAAGCGGCGGTGAACTGGTCGCTCGCCGAGCCGCCGGAGGCGACCAGTACCGAGTCCACGGGCACCCCTCCGGTGAGGGCCAGGACCTGATCGACGACGGGACCCTGCTTGTAGTCAATCACGTCGGTCGCCCCGTACCGGCGGGCGAGGTCCAGCGTCTTGGGGCGGGAGCCGATGACGATGATGCGACTCGCGCCCTTGAGGGCCGCGCCGGCGACGCCCATGAGGCCGACCGGGCCCACGCCGAGGACGGCCACGATGTCGCCGAACTCGATCTGCATGCGCTCGACGCCGGTGAAGGCTGTGGCGACCATGTCCGGCACCATGAGCGCCTGCTCGTCGCTGACCCCGTCGGGGATCGGTGCCATCGACATGTCGGCGTCGAGAGCCCTGACGTACTCGGCGAAGACGCCGCCCTGCAGGGGATCCTCCGAGAAGTAGGGCATGTTGTTCGGGTAGTACTTCGCCTCCCCGCGCTGTGCCTGGGGGATCCGCCAGTCGGCGCCGCCGGCGGACAGGATCACTCGGTCCCCGGGAGTGAAGTCCCTGACGAGGTCGCCGACCTTCTCTACGACGCCGACTCCCTCGTGCCCCAGCGGCTTGCCGATCGCATTGGGATAGGGGGCGGCGTTGATCATGTGCACGTCCGTGGTGCAGGTCGCCACGGCCGTGGTGCGTACGAGCGCATCGTAGGGGCCCAGGGGCGGCACCTGGATCTCGCCGAAGGAGGCATCGCCTCTGCCGTGCAGGACATATCCGCGCATGATGAACACCTTTCCGCAGTGTTGGGTCGCAATTTCCGACGGGGAACCCTGGCGTCACCTCGGCTGCCGGGGCATGCCTTCGGTGACGGGGGACGTCCAGGGGTCCCTGCCGTGCGGTGGGGCGCCGGTCCGCGTGGCAGGCGCAGTCGACGTCCGCCTCGCACGGGGTGGGTCTCGATCCCGCCGAAGGCTGGAACAGCGGTTCAGCAACAGCGGGTGAGGCAGCCGCCGGACCGTGTGCTGCGCCGTCCGAGCGGCGGCGCAGCACACGTCGTCAGGCCGCCAGGTGCTCGCCGAAGAACTCGGTGAGCTTGGCGACCGTGGGGCTGACGTACTCGTCCTTGTCGTACAGGTCGACGTGGGTGGCCCCGTCGATCCAGAACAACTCCTTGGGCTCGTCGGCCCTCTTGATCGCCTCTTCGCTGAAGTACGCCGTCTCGGCCTGGGTGCCGGCGATCATCAGGAGCGGACGCGGCGAGATCCGTTCGATGTGCGCGTACGCGTCGAACATGGCGAAGTACTCGATGCTGCGCGGCACCCACCAGTTGGGAGAGCGCGGGTGGAAGCCTCGCGCGGTGCGGTAGTACTCCCAACACTCGTGGTAGTGCTTGGGCAAGCCGGCGGTTTCTTCCTCGCGCTCGGGCAGGGTGCGCGCGTACACGACCCCCTCGTTCCGCGCCTCAGCGGTGCGCATCACGCCGGCCTGGTCGAGCATGGCGCTGGCGACGGCCGGGTCGTTTGTCCGCCCCAGACCGTTGAGGTACAGGTCTGCGGCGTCGAGGGCGCTGACGGTCGCCACTGCCTTGATGCGCCGGTCGGTCTGCGCGGTGAACGGGACGTACCCGCCGGAGGCGCAGATGCCGAGTGCGCCGATCCGCTGTGGGTCGATGTCCTCGCGTGCGGCCAGGTGGGAGACCGCGCTTTTGATGTCCTCTGCGCGCTGGAAGGGGTCCTCCACACCGCGCGGTTCACCCTCGCTCTCGCCCTGGTAGGCGGCGTCGAAGGCGAGGGCGGCGAAGCCTTGGCGGGACAGGCGTTCGGCGTAGAGGCCAGCGGTCTGCTCCTTCACGCCGCCCCACGGGTGGGAGACGACGATGCCAGGCAGCCGGCTGCCGTCGTAGGTGTCGGGCACGTACAGGTGGCCGGCGAGCATCAGCCCCTTGCTGGGGAACCTGACGTCGAACTTCATGCTTGTCCTCCTCGGCGGTGACCGGCTACGCGGATGTGCAGGGGTGCACGTCGTGTACCGCGGCTGGGACGCCACGGCAATCGGCGCGACACGGGGACGGCCGACCCGACGGCGGACGATGGGCGGACAGGGCGCCGTGCGTCGGCTCGTCGGGAAAACCTCGATCCAGGATCCGGATGCGTGTGCCGAGCGACGTCTTCGAGGCTATTCGGGAATGGGTGGGGGAGGGAGGGCCTGGCAGGGCCTGCATGACGCGGACGCCGGCGGGGCAGGAAGGAGCGGTTGAGATCCGCCGGACGGGTGATTGGCGGGTTCAGGCGCCGAGGTCCTCGTTCCTATCGTGGGTGGAGTCCTTCTCCGGCAACTGGTCCAGCGACCAGGCGGTGAGGCGCTCTAACGCCAGGGCGGACGCCGACCCCGGACGGGCGGTGTAGACGTGCATCGTCAGTCCGGGATCGATCGGCGGCTGAAGCGTCTCGTACTGAACCTCCAAGGAACCGACGACCGGATGGTTCAGCTGCTTCGTCCCGGCCCCGTGCAGACGGACGTCATGCGCAGCCCAGCGGGCGCGGAACTGCTCGCTGCGCGCGCAGAGCTCGTCGACCAGGGAGGTGAGACCTGGGTCGTTGCTCCGGGCCGCCTCGGTGCGCAGGACACCGACGGTGGCGTCCGCGGCCTCAGGCCAGTCCACCCAGAAGTCGTGGGCGCGCGGCTCGAGGAAGGCGAAGCGGGCCAGGTTCACGGGCCGGGCAGGGGCGCGGTACAGCTCGGAGTAGAGCGCGCGACCGAGCCGATTGCCGGCGAGGATGTCCAGGCGCTGGTTGCGGACGATGGCCGGCACGCCGGTCATGGCGTCCACCATCGCCTGCAGACCCGGCCGCAACGTCGACCGAGGGGACTGCCATGGTGCGCGGGCCTGTGCCGCGCGAGCGAGGTCGAAGAGGTGGGCCCGTTCGACGTCATTGAGCTGGAGCGCGCGGGCGATCGCCTCAAGCACGCCGTCGGAGGCGCAGCTCAGATTTCCGCGTTCCAACCGGATGTAGTAGTCGACCGAGACCCCGGCAAGACTCGCCAGCTCTTCCCGACGCAGCCCAGGGACTCGGCGGCGGCCGGTGGCAGTAGGCAAGCCGGCCGTCTCTGGAGTCAGCCGGGCGCGTCGCGTGACCAGGAACTGCCGCACCTCAGCCTGGGCGTTCACCGTGTCAGGGTAAACCGGCAGACAGGGCCTTGTTGGTACCTCCCGGCCGGGCGGGTAGGCACCCGATCATGGTCGAGCACCGCAACACCAGAGGCCGCCTGCACATGCTGAGCGCCGTCCGACACACCGACGAAACTGACCGCGCGACGACGTTCGAGCTCTTCTTCGACCTGGTGTACGTCTTCGCCGCGATCCAGATCACTGGGTACATCTTCCGGACGCACAGTGCTCTCGGCGTCGTGCAGGGCATGCTGCTCCTGGCCCTGCTGTGGTGGACGTGGACGGGGTACACCTGGCTGGGCAACCATGCGCGTGCCGACGAGGGGCTGGTGCGTACCGCGATGGCGGTGGCGACTGCGGCGGTCTTCGTCGTCGCGGTGACCATTCCTGAGGCGTGGCGCGACGCCCCCGGCGGTCTGCACGGCCCACTGGTTCTCGTGTGCGCATTCCTGTTGGTGCGCTGTCTGCACCTCACCGTGTACTCGATCGCCGCCGGTGGGGACCCGTCGTTGCGGCGCCAGATCGCTGTGAGCTGGATCCCTACAGCCGCCGGTGCGGTCCTGCTTGTGGCCGGTGTGCTGCTTGGCGGCGCGGCTCAGACGCTGTTGTTCGGCGCTGCCCTGGTCGTCGACTGGGGCGGGGTGTACCTCACCTCCCTGCGAGGTGGCTGGCGGGTGCAGAGCGCCGGCCATTGGACCGAACGGCACGGTCTGTTCGTCCTTCTGGCCATCGGGGAGTCGGTGGTCGCGATGGGTGTCGGGGCGGCCGAGCAGACCGTCGGGGCGCCGTTGATCCTGGCCTGCGTGCTCGGGATCGCTGCTGTGTTGTGCCTGTGGTGGCTGTACTTCGACGGGATCGCGGTCGCTGCGGAGGAGCGGATGGCGGCAGCGCCGGGCCAAGCGCGGGCGAAGATGGCGATCGAGGGCTACACCTACGGGCACTTCGTGCTCGTCGCTGGCGTCATCCTGGCCGCGGTCGGTGTGGAGGGAGTGATCGCCAACGCCGACGAGACCGAACGACTGGACGGCTTCTACGCCGTGGCGCTGTTCGGCGGGTTCGCCGTCTACCTCGCCGGCCACCTGCTGTTCAGCAACCGGCTACGTCTCCCTGTCAGCCGAGCCCGGGTGGTGACCACGGTTCTGTTGCTCGCGGTGACCCCGCTGGCGGCGTACGCGCCGCCACTCGCCGCGCTCGCCGGGCTGCTGGCGATCCTCGTAGCACTGATCGCCGTGGAGACGCGGCGCTACGCGCACCAGCGGAACGAGGACCGCAACGCGCCGGCCCCCTGACCGGAGCGGCGGACTCCGGCACACGTGCCGCCAGTTGGCGTGCATGCGCTCTCGCGAACATTCCGGGCGCCGGGCGAGCGGGGCCGTCGCCCCGGTCAGGTGCGAGGTGACCGGAGCTCCACGACGGTCACCTCGGGGCGGGCCCCCACCCGCATCGGCGGCCCCCAATAGCCGGCACCACGGGTGACGTAGATCTGGGTGTCGCCGTAACGGCTCAGTCCCTCCACGACGGGCTGCTCGAGGCTGACCACGTAGTCGAACGGCCACAACTGACCGCCGTGCGTGTGCCCGGACAGTTGCAGGTCCACGCCGGCCGCTGCCGCCTGCGCCACCTGCACCGGCTGGTGCGCGAGCAGCACGACGGGCGTGTTGTCGTCCCGGCCGTCGAGGGCTGCGTCGAGGTCGGCCCCGTGTCCGGGAACACCCGAGGCGGCCGCGGTGCGGTCGTCGATGCCCGCCAGATCGAAGGTCGCCGTCCCCCGGCGCAGCGGGACGCGCTGGTTGCGGAGGACCTCCACCCCGAGGGTCGGCAGGTGACGCAGCCACGCCCGGGTGTCGACGAAGTACTCGTGGTTGCCCGTCACGAAGTACACGCCCTGCTCGCTGACCAGGTCGGAGAGGGGGGCCACGTCGTCGCGCAGGTCGTCGACCTCGCCGTCCACCAGGTCACCCACGACCGCTACGACGTCGGGCCGCTGTGCGTTGACGATCTCCACCAGCCGCTCGAACCGTCGTCCACCGTACGTCTCGGAGAGATGCCCGTCGGAGAAGGTGACGATCCGGAACCCGTCGAACGCGGGATCCAGTCCACGCAAGGTGATGGGCACGCGCTGGACGACCGGAGCGCTGTTGGCGAAGTACGTGCCGGCGCCCGTGGTGCCGAGAGCAACGACACCAGCCGTGGTCGCCATGCTCCGGGCCAGGAACAGCCGCCGGGACGGGTCGACCACGCGGCCGTTCTCCGGACGATCGCGGTGGGCGTGGCTCTGCCCGTCGGGCCGAGCCGGGGCGTCCTCGCTGCCTGATCGGCTGCGGGCCCCGCTCGGGACGGTCTCCGGTTCCCGTTCGGCTACGCCGGCTCCTGGGGCCGGCGCTGGTTGCGGGATGGGCCTGCGCGTCCAGCCCCGGAGACCCAGCCGCACCGGCTCGAGAACGAGGAGTGCGAGGAAGAGGTACAGGAGGACGCCCACCACGCTGTAGGCGATCCAGGACAGGGGAGTGACAGCGTCCTCGGGGACGACGCGATCGAGCCCCCCGGCGGTCAGCGGGATGAGCACGACCACGACGGTCAGGGCGGTCAGCCACCGCCGCGTGCGGCCAGGCACCGTGGTCGCGCGGACCAGGCGCCACCAGAGGTAGGTCGGCAGCACCACCAGCACGAACAGGAGGACGGCGATGAAGAGAAGGGTTCCGACCATGGGTAGAAGCGGTCTCCGAAGGACGAGGCGGACGATCGAAGGGGTTCACGAAGGCGTCGGGCCCGGACGGTTCCTGCCGCCCGCCGGCGGGACCTCACTCCCGGAGCAGGAAGGCCCCGTCGAGGAGGATGTCCGTCCCGGTGGTGCAGCTGGACAGGTCGGACAGGAGGAAGGCGACGATCCCGGCCATCATCGCGTAGGCGAGGCCGTCGAGGTTGACGCCCATGACGGTGCGCCAGTTCTCCGGCCCGGTCTCGTGGAGCAGGCCCCCTCGCCCCGTGATGCCGGCGTTGTTGACCGCGAGGTGCAGGCCGCCGAACTCGCGGGCCGTGCGCCGGACGGCCTCGCCCAGCTCGTCGCGGCTCGAGACGTCCCCGGCGACGGCGAGAGCCCTGCCGCCCTCTCGGGCGTTCAGCTCCGCGACCGTCGCCTCGAGTTCGTCCTTGCCGCGGGCCATGACGCCGACGTTGGCGCTGGAGGCGGCCAGCGTCTCGGCGATGGCCTTGCCGATCCCCTTCGAGCCGCCGGTGACGAAGGCGGCCTTTCCCGCGAAGTCGATGTTCACGCTGCGCTCCTCGCTCTGGCTGTCCCGCCACCGAGGTCGGGTCCACGCCGGCTGTTCCCGAGCTGACCCATCGGAGTTGTCGTTCGCGAAGACGCTCAGGCGCGGTGACCGAGGGAGGCGAGGTCCTGCTGCACCGTGTCGGGCTCCTGCGACAACGGCATGTTGTCCGGGTCCAGGACGGCGTCCAGCTCTCCCTGGGTGTCGGTCCGGAGGGTGGCGAACAGCGGGTCGAGGTCGGCCGGGGCGGGGCCGCGCTCGGCGACGAGCTCGAGAGTCTTCCGCTCCGCCGCAGGCGAGGTCAGGCCGTCCACCAGCACCTGGGCGATCTGGCGGCGGGAGATCACACCGTCGGCCGGCGTTCCCGACTGACGGTGGTCGCCCTGCAGCATGACCAGGCTGAGCTCGTCGGGGTCGTTGTAGCCGAACCAACCCGGGCGGACGATCGTGTACGGGCGGCCGCTGGCACGTACCAGGCGCTCACCACGGCGCTTCCAGTCGAGAGCGGGCCTGTGGCGGGTGACCCCGATCGACGTCATGAGGGCGATGCGCGCCGGCCGGTCGCCGAGCGCCTGCAGGACGTTGCGCACGGCGCCGTAGTCGACGAGCTCGGCGTCCCGCGCGCCGCCGTGCGATCCGTGGGTGAAGACGACCCCGTCCACGCCGTCCACCGCCTCGGCGAGGGTCTCGGCGCGGGTCAGGTCGCCCACGACGACGTGCGCGTCGGCGGGCAGGTCCCTGGCTCTGCGGCTGCTCCGGACCAGGGCGCGGGTCCGGTGACCGCGGCGGAGGGACTCCTCCACGGCCAGCCGTCCGACGCTGCCGGTGGCTCCGACGACGAGCACGTCGGAGGGTGATGTCTCCATGAGGTTCTCCTTCGGATGAGAGCGGGCGCCGGGCGGCGTCGCAGCGTGGCCGGGCCGGGGCGAGATGCGCCTGGTCACGGTCGGGTGTGCCTCGTCGCGGTCAGGCGCCCGCTGGGCGCAGGGTGGCGTTGTCGATGACGAACCGGAAGCGGACGTCCTTGGCCACGGTCTCGGCGACGATGCCCACGATCTCGTGGCCGGGCATGCAGGGGAAGGTGGTGGCCAGGGCGCCGTCGAACTCGTCGCGGGCCTGGTGGACGTCGGAGTGGCAGACGCCGCAGTAGCGGATGTCGATCAGCACGTCCTCGGGTCCGACCGGTGAACGGTCGAACTCCAGGGGAGCGAGCGGGCTGCTGGCGTCGGAGGTGGCGTAGCCGATGTTCGCGGGCACGGTGCCTCCTGTCGGTGAGGGTCCGCGAGGGGACCGGGGACGTCGAGAGGCCGGGAGTGCGGGCGTCGTCGCACCGGTACCACCACGGCCTGACTCTTCGGTCCTCCCCGGACGGCGTCCGGGCTACACCGCAGGAGGGAGGCCCTGCCGGTACCTGTACCGGCAGGGCCTCGCGTCGCCGATCAGTTGTGGGCGGCGTAGATCCGCGTCCGGCGCCCGTCGACCGTCAGCTTCCGGGCACGCGACCATCGACGTGCGCAACTGGTCCCGCGTCGTGGAGATCGAGCAGGACGAGGGGCACGCGTGGGCGGTGGCGGGAACCGGCGACGTCCACACCTGGCGGCCGCCTGCAGCCGGCGTGCAGCGCTCCCACGTCACCGGGAGTCCAGCGCCCGTGGCCGCCGCATCGACCGCGAGGTCGGGCCGGCACGGTGACGGAGGCCCCGATCCGAGCAGCCGGAGCAGGTCCTGCGGGTCCACGGCCGGTGCTGCGCCGCTCCTCCGTAGGATGCCGACGCGTTCCAGGACCACCACGTGCCAGCCGGCGCGTGCCAGAGGCAGCGAGGTCACCAGACCCGTCAGGGACGCACCCACCACGACTGCACGCCGAGGTGCCGGCGCGACAGTCCGGTCGACCCCGTCGACGATGTGTGGGCCCGTCACATTCGCGACGTAGCTACGCACCGACGAACTTCTCCGAGGCACTGTCATGACTGGGCACACCGGTTCCTCCCGTACCCGCCGCCGCGGCTCACCGGGGCGGCGGTGCCCGCGTGGTCGGACGGCGCTGGGGTGCCTTGGCAGTACCTGGCGCCACTCCCCGTCCTGCGGTTGGCTGTAGATGCGGCAACGCTGTCGAGGGCACCGCCTGTGTCCGCCCACGGCCCAGCACACCTCGCGTCGACCGATGCCGCCGGTCCACCGCCGCCCCGAACCGATGGAGAAGCATCTCGATGACGGTCGCTGACAGCCGGTCCACTGCCGGCGGCACCGGTCTGCTCGCCAGGATGGCGCCGTTGCGTCGGCATCTGCGCACCGAGGCCGGTGGGGCGGGCCTGTTGCTGGCCGCCACGGTCATCGCGCTGCTGTGGGCCAACTCGCCGTGGGGTGACAGCTACGACGACTTCTGGCACACCCCGGTGCGATTCGGGGCCGGGGACAGCGAGCTGTCGTTGGACCTGCAGCACTGGGTGAACGACGGCCTGATGACCTTCTTCTTCTTCGTAGTCGGGTTGGAGGTCAAGCGCGAGCTGTCCATCGGGGAGCTCGCCGACCGGCGGAGAGCTGCGGTCCCGGCACTGGCCGCCCTCGCCGGACTGGTCGTCCCCGCCCTGGTGTACGTGGCGTTCAACCTCGGCGGGGAAGGGGTGGCCGCCTGGGGTGTGGTCATCTCGACCGACACCGCCTTCCTGCTCGGCGTCCTCGCCCTGGTCGGCTCGGCCTGCCCACCTCAGCTGCGGGTCTTCCTCCTGGCCCTGGCGATCGCCGACGACGTCGGCGCGCTCGCCGCCATCGCGTTGTTCTACACCGAGGACCTGCGGTTGCTCCCGCTCGGTCTGGCGGTGCTGGTGCTGGGGCTGATGCTGGGGCTGCGGTGGCTCAACGTCTGGCGGGGGCCAGCCTATTTGGTACTCGGGACCATCGCATGGGTCGCCCTGTACCTCTCTGGTGTCCACCCGACGTTGCTGGGCGTGGTGATCGCGTTGGTGACGCCGGCCTACATCGCCCGGCGGGAGGAGGTTGAGGACGCCGCTCGCCGCACCCGGGCGTACCTGCAGTCACCGAACCCGGAGTTCGCGCACGCCGCCCGGCTGTCCATCGAACGCTCCGTGCCGCCGGGGGAGCGACTGCAGCGGCTGTGGCAGCCGTGGACCAGCTTCGTGATCGTGCCGTTGTTCGCCCTCGCCAACGCCGGTGTGACGCTGTCCGGCGACACCCTGCGTGCCGCGGCAACCTCGTCCATCACACTCGGCGTCGTCGCCGGTCTCGTGCTGGGCAAGCTCGTCGGCATCCTGCTGGGCACCGTCCTCGCGGTGCGGCTGCGCTTGGGTGACCTGGCGCCCGGTCTCACCGGCTCGACCCTGGCCGGCGGTGGCGCGCTCTCGGGCATCGGCTTCACCATCTCGCTGTTCATCGTCGACCTCGCCTTCGACGACGAACAGCTCGCCGATCAGGCCCGGGTCGGCGTGCTGGCCGCCTCGTTGCTGGCCATGGCGATAGGCACGAGCACGCTGCTGCTCGCCGCCCGGCGATCCCCGGGTACGGGCTCCCGGCCCGACCTCCTCCACCCGGCGGTCGACGCCGACCGGGACCACATCAGGGGCCCGGCGGAGGCGCCGCTGACGCTGGTGGAGTACGGCGACTTCGAGTGCCCGTTCTGCGGCCGCGCCACCGGCGCGGTCGACGAACTGCGAGCGCGCTTCGGCGACCGGTTGCGCTACGTCTTCCGGCATGCACCACTGACCGACGTCCATCCGCACGCGCAGCTGGCGGCCGAGGCTGCGGAGGCCGCCGCCGGGCAGGGGCGGTTCTGGGAGATGTACGACCGGCTCTATGCCCACCAGGAGCAGCTGTCCACGACCGACCTGCTCGACCACGCCGCGGCGATCGGCCTGGACCTGCCGCGCTTCGCCCGCGATCTCGGCGCCGGCAGCCATGCCCGTCGGATAGGGCAGGACGTCGCCTCCGCCGAGGCCAGCGGCGTCACCGGCATCCCCACGTTCTTCATCGGCGGGCGCCGGCACACCGGAACCCACGACGCGGACACACTGGCCGCCGCACTGCTGGCGAGTGCGGACGAGGACGCCGTCCCGGGTCCGTTCACAGGTGCTGCCCCCGACTCCACGACGGGGGGTGGCCTTCCGGTGGGCTCGGACGAGCGCGGCCGGGATGCCGTCGTGGCGTTGCCGGACCTCCCGGCCGACCTGCCGGAGACACCGGACCGCGGCGGTGACCACCCGCGGCTGACCGACGCCCAGATCAGCCGGCTCGAACGCTTCGGCACTCGCCGGCAGGTCGTCGCCGGGGACGTCCTCTACCGGCCCGGTGACCCCGGGTACGACTTCCACGTCATCCTCTCCGGCGCGGTGGCGGTCGTCGGTCAGCTGGGCGGGGCCGATCCGGTCGTCCGGGTGCACGGCGAACGACGGTTCCTCGGGGAACTGGACCTGTTCAGCAGCCAGCCCGTGTCCCGGACGGCGGTGGTGATCCGAGCCGGCGAGGTGCTCCGCCTGTCGCAGGACCAGTTCCGCGAAGTCCTCGCCGAGGACACGGAGCTGCGCGAGCTGGTGCAGCGGGCCTTCCTCATCCGCCGCGCCATCCGGTTCGAGCTCTCCGCCGACCTGCGCATCATCGGGCGCCCCGGCAGCCCGGACACCCGCCGGTTGCGCGAATGGGCCCGTGAGCACGACCTCACGACCGATCTCGTCGACGTGGAGGCCGGCACCGACAGCGCCCTCCTGGACGAGCTCGGCGTGTCCGAGGCCGACCTGCCCGTCGTCGTCGTCCCGCGGACGGGGACGACGCTGCGTCATCCCGACGAGGCCGCTCTCGGCCGGATCCTGGGCTCGACCGACTGAGACCGGACGGCCCACGCTGGCGGTCTCCCGCGTGCGGCGAGCCGGTCCTATCCCCACCCGGGTGTTCGCCGGCGCGGTACGGGGCACGAGGTGGCCATCGCGTTGCTCATCCGGGGAGGAGCCATGGTTTCAGTGCGGAGGATCGGGCTGGTGGTCCACGGGGGCCGTCCCGCTGCCCGTGATGTGGCCGAGCGGGTTCGCGCCTGGGCCGGCCGCCGTGACGTGGCTGTCATCGACGTCGACGTGTGGACCGACCCGGGTTCCGGCTCCATGGCGGAGGCCTTCGCGACCATGGGCGCCGGTATCGACGACGCCACGGGTGCGCTGGACCTGGTGGTGACCGTGGGCGGCGATGGCACCTTCCTCCGCGGGGTGCGCGTGGCTGCGCGGCACGACGCTCCGGTGCTGGGCGTGGACCTGGGCCGGGTCGGCTTCCTCACCGAGGTGCGACCGGAGGAGGTGGAACGGGCGCTGGATGCCTGCGTAGATGGGACAGCACCGGTGGAGCCGCGACTGACGCTGCGGATGCGGGCGAGTCGGCCGCTGTCCATCCCACCGGAGATCGAGGGCCTGCTCCGCTACGGCCGAGGGCCGGCGCTGCCGCCACCGGTGCAGCGCCCCGGTGACCCGGACGACGTGGGGTACGGCGTGCCCGTGGACGAGGTCGCGGTGAACGACGTGGTCTTCGAGAAACTGGCGCGCGACCGGCAGGCCAGCCTGGGCGTCTACCTGGACGCCAAGCTGTTCGCCTCCTACTCAGCAGATGCCCTCATCGTGGCCAGCTCCACCGGGTCGACTGCCTACAGCTTCGCCGCCGGGGGACCGGTGGTCTCGCCTCGACTGGATGCTCTCGTGTTCACCCCGGTGGCTCCGCACATGGTGTTCGACCGCAGTCTGCTGCTGGCCGCGGACGAGACGGTCGGCGTCCGGGTGCTCGAGCGCTCCGGCCGGGTGGCGGTCAGCGTCGACGGCCAGCTGCGCGGCGTCCTGGAGCCCGGGGACTGGGTGGCGGTCCACGCGGGCGCCACTCGGGCGCGGTTGGTGCGGCTGCGCCCGACCGACTTCTACGGTCGGCTGCGTGCCCGTTTCGGGCTGGCCGACGCCGCCGCCGCGACCGCGGACGGAACGCCGCCGGCCGACTACCGGCCTTCGGACGACGTGCCGATGCCCGATGACATCGCCCAGCTGTTCCGCGACCTCTGAGCCGCACCGCGCGGCGACCGGACCCGACGACGCCAGGCACGTCGTGCATGCCTGAGCGGTCCGCAAGCCGGGAGGGGGGCTCTGCCGGTACCTGGAACGACCGGCCCTGCCAACCCGCGCTGTTCGAGGGTTCTCTGGTCATCACCTCCGAGGTGAAGTCCCCGCCAGAAGAGCGGCGGCACCCCGGAGCGGCTACGTCCCACGACACCTGGAGAACCGTGCTCACCGTCAACGCCTACGGCGCGACGTCCGCCACCGACCCGCTCACTCCGATGACCGTCCAGCGGCGTGATCTCGGGCCGCGGGACGTCATGATCGAGATCGACTACTGCGGGATCTGTCACTCCGACATCCACTTCGCCCGCGGTGACTTCGGTCCCGTGCCCAACCCGCTGGTGCCCGGCCACGAGATCGTGGGGACCGTCACCGAGGTCGGCCCGCAGGTGACCCGGCACGCCGTGGGTGACCGGGTGGGCGTGGGTTGCATGGTCAACTCCTGCCGGGAGTGCGTCAACTGCCGCAAGGGCGAGGAGCAGTACTGCCTCAACGGCCACACCCTGGTCTTCGGTGGGGTGGACGTGGACGGCCGGCTCACCCAGGGCGGGTACTCCACGCACGTCCCGGTGGTCGAGGACTTCGTCGTCAAGGTCCCCGCTGGTCTGGACCCGGCCGCCGCTGCGCCGCTGCTGTGCGCGGGCATCACCACCTACTCGCCGCTGCGGCACTGGAACGCCGGCCCGGGGACCAAGGTCGCCGTCGTCGGCCTGGGCGGGCTGGGCCATCTGGCGGTCAAGCTGGCCAAGGCCATGGGCGCGGAGGTCACCGTGCTGTCCCAGACGCTGAGCAAGAAGGACGACGGCCTGCGGCTGGGCGCCGATGACTACCGCGCGACCAGCGACCCGGCGACCTTCACCGAACTGGCCAACACCTTCGACCTGGTGCTCAACACGGTCAGCGCCAAGGTCGACGTCGATGCCTTCCTGTCGCTGGTCGCGATGGACGGCGCCCTGGTCAACCTCGGTGTCCCCGCCGAGCCGATGTCGGTGAACGTGTTCGCCCTGCTCGGTCAGCGCCGCTCCTACGCCGGCTCGTCCTTCGGCGGCATCCGGGAGACCCAGGAGATGCTCGACTTCTGCGCCGAGCAAGGGATCACCGCCGACGTCGAGGTCATCGACGCCGGGCAGATCAACGAGGCGTTCGACCGGGTGCTGAAGTCCG
>NZ_JPMX01000040.1:0-51432 GCF_000761485.1 Modestobacter caceresii | reverse complement strand
CCCGGCCGCAGCCGGCTGAGGCAACGGCAGGCCGAAGCCCATCATCTGAGAGAGAACGACGTGACCACCCTGCGAGAGGGCACCGCCCTCCACACACCCCCCGCCGGACTTCCCGGCAGCGACGAACGGCGCCCCGGCGTCGCACGGACCGCACTGACCCTCGGGGCCTTCGTCGCGGTCGGTCCACTGACCATCGACATGTACCTGCCGGCGCTGCCGACCATCGCCGCAGATCTCGGCACCACCGCGTCCGCGGTCCAGCTGACGCTGACCGGGACGCTCATCGGCCTGGCTCTCGGCCAACTCGTGCTCGGTCCGCTGTCCGACGCCATCGGACGTCGCCGGCCGTTGCTGGCCGGCACCGCGCTCCACGTGGTCGCCTCACTGCTGATCCTCATTGCGCCGAACATCGCCGTTCTCGGAGCTCTGCGCGTGCTGCAGGGCGTGGGGGCGGCAGCTGGCGCGGTCATCGCCCTGGCTGTCGTCCGTGACCTCTTCGACGGACGTGCGGCCGCGACGATGTTGTCCCGCCTCTTCCTTGTGATCGGCGCAGCGCCCGTGCTGGCGCCCACCATCGGTGGCGAGGTCCTCCGTTTCACGACCTGGCGGGGGCTCTTCGTCGTCCTCGCGGTGTACGGGCTCCTGTTGGTCATCGGCGGCTGGTTCGCGCTGCGCGAGACCCTGCCACCCGAGCGCCGGCGCCGCAGCGGGGTGGCCACCACCATGCGGACCTACGGGTCCCTGTTCCGCGACCGGACCTATGTCGGGCTGGTGTTCGTCGCCGGCTTGACCATGGCAGCGTTGTTCAGCTACATCGCGGGGTCGTCGTTCGTCTACCAGGGGCAGTACGGCCTCGACGAGCAGGAGTTCGGCCTGTTCTTCGGCGTGGGCGCCGTCTGGCTGATCGCGGCCACCCAGCTCAATCCGGTGCTGCTGCGCCGCTGGGCGCCGGGGGAGATCCTGGTCGCCGGGACCGCGGCTGCCGCGCTGGCCGGCGTCGTCCTGCTGGCGCTGGCCGCTACGGGAACCGGGGGACTGCTCGGAGTCGCCCTGCCCCTCTGGGCAGTGCTCTTCGCCGCCGGGCTCGCCATGCCGAACGCTCCCGCGCTCGCGCTGTCCCGGCACGGCGACGCCGCCGGCGCAGCGGCGGCACTGTTGGGTGCTGTGCAGTTCGGCGTCGGAGCGGTGGTCTCACCCGTGGTCGGGCTGCTCGGGAACGACGCCGTTGCCATGGGGACGGTCGTCGTGGCGGGCCTGACCTCGGCGCTCGTCGTCCTCGCACTCGTCGTCCGCCCCTGGCGGCTCGCCGCACCCGAGGGCGCAGGGGCCGTCGCGCCTCACTGAGAATCGCAGGCCAGGCGGCGCGATCGGGCGGCAGCGCAGTACGGACCTGTCGAGCCCGTCCGCAGCACCAGGCAGCACACCGCATCAAGACCAGGAGGAGCAGACAGATGACCGATCAACCCAGCTCCGTGCTCGTCGTCGGAGCGACCGGCAGCATCGGCCGCCGCGTCGTCGCCGCCGCACTACTGCACGGACTCGACGTCCGCGCGCTGGTCCGGGATCCGGCCCGGGCGGAGCGGGTGCTGCCCGGCGCCGACCTGGTCTGGGGTGATCTCGAGGAGACCACGGGCCTGGCCACCGCCGTGCGTGGCGTCGACGCGATCGTCTTCACCCACGGCGGGAACGGCAGTCCCGACCAGGCTCGGCGGATCGACTACGGCGGCGTGGCCAACGTCCTGGCTGCGCTCGACGGCCGTACGCCCCGGGTTGCGCTGATGACGTCCATCGGCGTCAGCCGCCGCGGCGCGTACAGCGGGAGCACCGGCCAGCTGCTGGACTGGAAGCGTCGGTCGGAGCGGCTCGTGCGAGCCAGCGGCGCCCCGTACACGATCGTCCGTCCCGGCTGGTTCGACAACGTCGGCCCCCGCGACGAGCGCCTGGTCCTCGAGCAGACCGACACTGGCAACGGGGGCATCGGCCGGGACCAGCTGGCCGCGGTGCTCGTCCGCAGCCTGCTCACCGACTCAGCGGTCGACAAGACCTTTGAGCTGTTCGCCGAGCCCGGGGCCGCACCGGCTGACTGGGAGGAGCTGTTCGCGCCGCTCACGCCCGACGGCGGCGGTGAACTGAACGCCGCGGGCGATCCGGACAGCCTGCCGCCCTTGGAGGAGGAGCCCGACGCCGTCCGCGAGGACATCACTCGCCTGACCAAGCGGTGATCTCCGGAGACAACCCGGCCCCCTGAGTATGATCCACAGCAGGGTTGTAGGCGGCTGTGCGGCTGATCAGCCGGTGTCCGTCGCGCGCGGTGTGGCTGCGGCGATGGTCGTAGGTGTGTCGCCAGCGAGCCGGGCAAGGCGGCGCAGTCGGCTGAGCTGGTGATTGGCCGCACGTGAGCCCACTCGTCGGCCAGGGGCGCGGGCCGGCGACGCCTGGTGGTGCGGCCCCAAGGACGCCGCACGCGAGCCCATGCCGGTGTGCCACACGTGCTGGTGCGCATCGGATCACGATCGAGGCACGGGTAGTGGGACATGGCGGGGCCCGCGTCCCCAGAACGCTCCGTCCACCGTCGTTGCGGCGGCGCAGCTCGTCCAGCGGACCCGGTTCGCCGCTCGACCGGCGCCCGGACATCACCGCGTGCAGCCCCCGCCGGCGACGCCCCGTTCGTTCTCCGACCCAGAGGCAGTCCAGCGCGCGCGGGGAGGGCTGGGCCTGCGGTGCACTTCCCCTCACCGGCTGATCCAGGACGGGCTTCAAGTGCCTTCTGGGAGCTCGGCGAGGACGGCGGCACCGGCGTCGTCCAGTGCGCGGACGGCGCTACCCCAGGAGGTGGAGGCGGGGAACTCACCGAGCAGGACGACGACGCGTCCGTCGGTGAGGACGCCGGCCGAGTGCAGCTGCCGGACGCCGTCGACGCAGCACATCCACCCCTGCTTGGCCGCCATCCCGCCGTGCACCGGGGCGAGCAGTCCGAACCACTGGTCGAAACCGTCCGCCGCGATGGCGGAGGTCGACCGCATCCAGCCGAGCAGGGTCTCGACATCGTCGTCGTCCAGGATGTCGCCGAGCGCAGACAGCACGGTGGCCACGTCCGCGGCGGTCGTCACCGCCTGTCCCCACTGACCGGGCACCGCTGGAAGGCGCGTTCCGGTGAGCCCGACAGCCGTCGCCACGTGCCTCACCAGCTGGGCGCCGTCGTACCGGTCCCACAACCTGCTCATGGCGCCGTCGTCGGACTGGACGACGGCACGCTGGACCAGGTCGAGATCCTCGCCGCTGAGCGCGAGTGACCCCGCTGCATCGAGGGCGAGCAACCGGGCGACGACCAGGATCTTGACCAGCGAGGCCGTGTACGTCGGCGCGCCGGCATCCGGACCGGTGATCAACGGCCGACCGTCCGGGTCCAGGACGACGACCCGGATCGACCCCTGGGCGGCTGCGGCGGCTGCCCGGACGTTTGCCAGAACCGCTGCCGGGTCGATGGAGGGCGTCGCGGTCGCCAGCGCGGCGGTGCTCGGCGGTGCGCTGATGGTCGGCGGCGACGACGCGACCGATCTCCCCGCGACGGCCTCCACCCCGGTGATGCAGCAGCCGACGATCGCGACGGTCGCGACGCCGACGGTCAGCAGCCCCAGGAGTGCGGCCAGCCACCCGCGGTGGCGGAGCAGGTGCAGGTGCATGGGAGGCCTGCTCTCGTGTGGATCGGCACTCCGGGCCGCGTTGTCGGGGTCGCGTGGGTGCGCAGTGGGTGTCCGTCACGCCGGAACGGCGTTCGCCCTCCGGCGGAGCAGCAGCCAGGTGGCCGCGACGACGAGCGGGATGCCGGCGGCCGCGACCGAGCAGCGCAGGAGTGGGAGCGCAGCACCGGCCACGGCTCCTGCTCCGACGAGTCCCCAGGACCACAGAAGTGCCGCGGGGATCGTCCCTCTCAGCATCACGCGCAGCGGGACCCCGGCCTGCGCGGCGACTCGCGGCGCCAGGGTCCGCGCCCCCGCGACGAACTGCGACATCGCGGCGACCCGCACCGGTCGGCGTCCGATGGCGCCGGACCAGGCCAGAGCTGAGCGGTCGACCGTCTCCCGGGCGCGCTCGGGGAGCAGCCGACCGAGCCGTCCGTCTGTCGGGAGGGACGAGCCGGAGTCGGCGCGCGCCGCGGTGCGGTGGCCGAGCGCCGCGCCCAGGACGGTCGCGCCGGCCACGGCCAGGGCGACGACGGGCACGGGGACCAATCCCAAGCCTGCTAGGACGCCCATACCGAGGACCAAGGACGCCGCCGGCAGGAGCATGCCGATCAGCAGCCCCGACTCGGCCACCAGCACGAGAGCGACGACCGCGGGCAGCGCATGAGCGGGAACCGCATCGAACCAGCCGGTCACCTGAGCCCTCGACGTCTCCGCCGCCCGGCCGTGAACACGGCTCTCACGCGCTGGCCTGAGACAGCGAGGGGTTGTCGATGACGAACCGGAAGCCGGCATCCCGCGTGGCGATGTCGATGCGGACGTCCTCCGGGCCGACCGGCTGCCGGTCGAACTCGAACGGCGCCAGCGGCGAGGCGGCAGCGTGGGCGGCCTCGCCCATGGTGGGCGGCATGGCGTTCTCCTCGGGGCTCGAGCGACCGAAGGGGGGTGACGTCCAGGCAACCGGCGACGTGGACCCGGTGGCAGTCCCTGTCGTTCCAGGTACCAGCGGGGCCACCCACGGAGGTTTGGCGCCATGTCGCGGCGGCTATGGCGTGGCGCTGCGCGCCTCTCCCGCCCGCCGGCCGACGGCGAGACCGCATCCTCGGCCATCGGTGGCCTGTTCTTCCAGGTAAAGACAGTGCCCCCCAGGACCCGCACCCTGCCGCGATCCGACACCTAGCTTCGGAAGGGATGAATGATCACGTCGCTTCCACGGCCGGCGGTATGGCGAAGCTCGGGGCTGCCGTGGTGGCCGCCGGGGCGCTCCTCGCCGGGATGATGCTCCCGTTCGTCGCCGGCACCGGGCTGCTCGCCCGGGACTCGGCTTCTCTGCTCGACGCGCTGCCGGTCGAACTGACCGACCAGACGCTCAACGGCAACACCACGGTGCTCGCCGCCGACGGGTCGGTGATCACGCAGTTCTACGCCAACAACCGCACCCCGGTCACCGGCGAGCAGATCCCGCCGGTCATGCGCGAGGCGCTGATCTCGATCGAGGACAGTCGCTTCTACGAACACGGCGGCGTGGACGTGCAGGGGACGCTTCGCGCGCTGGGCCGGAACCTGGCCGCCGGTGCCGTGGAGGAAGGCGGGTCGACGCTCACCCAGCAGCTGGTGAAGCAGACCTTGCTCCAGACCGCGGAGACCCCCGAGCAGCGTGCGGAGGCCACGGAGGAATCGATCGACCGCAAGCTGGTCGAGGCGCGGCTGGCTCTCGCCCTGGAGGAGAGGTACTCCAAGGAGGAGATCCTCACCCGCTACCTGAACATCGCGTACTTCGGTTCCGGTGCCTACGGCGTGCAGGCTGCAGCCCAGCGGTACTTCTCGGTCGACTCGGCTGATCTCAACCTGGCCCAGGCCTCCGTGCTGGCCGGGTTGATGCAGAGCCCGGCGATCGACAGCCCCCTGGTCAACCCGGAGAACGCCCAGAGCCGGCGTGACCTGGTGCTCGCGCGGATGCACGAGCTCGGCTACATCACCGACGCCGAACTCGCCGACACCACCTCGCAGCCGGTGGTCGTCACCGCGCAGCCGAACCCGCCCAACGGGTGCATCGACGCCGCGGTGGGTGGCTTCTTCTGCGCGTACCTGCAGTCGTACCTGGTGGACACGCTCGGGATGAGCCAGGAGCAGCTCGAGAACGGCGGCTACACGATCGAGACCACGCTCCGGACGGACGTCCAACGCTCGGGGGACCAGGCAGTGCGCGCTGCAGTGCCGATGGGCAACTCGCTGGCTGGGATGTTCACCGCCGTGCAGCCCGGGACCGGGCACGTCCTGGCGATGAGCGTGAACCGGAACTACGGCTGCAACTCGGCTGCCGACATCTCCTGCGAGTCCGTGGTGCTCAACACCGCGGCCAGCCAGGGATCGGGCTCCACCTACAAGGTGTTCACCGCCGCGGCGGCGTTGGAGCAGGGGTACTCGCCGTCCTACACGATGACCACCGGCGATACCTACGTCTCCCGCGTCTACCGCGACGGCCGCGACCCGTACGACGTCAGCAACTCCGGCGGGCAACCGACGACGCTGGACTTGGAGGGCGCGCTGATCCGTTCCTCGAACACCTATTTCCTGGCGCTGGAAGACGCGCTGGGCAGCGTCGAGGGACCGGTGCGCATGGCCGAGCGGATGGGCATGAACTTCGACCAGGCGAACCAGACCCCGGCCCAACAGATCATCGACGAGAACCGTGGCTCGTACACCTTCGGTGCCGAAGCCACCAGTCCCCTGGACCTGGCCAGTGCCTACTCGACGCTCGCCGCCAACGGCACCCAATGCGACCCCATCCCGGTCACGGCGATCACCGACCCGAACGGTGCGCCGGCGACGCTCCCCGACGGGACCAGGATCGACACGTCGGACGACTGCGTGGACTCCGCCGTCCCGGCGCGCGTTGCGGACACGTTGAACCAGATCCTCCGCCGGGACGTCGAGCCGGAATACCCTGGGCAGACTGGTGCGGGAGCGTACGTGCCCGGTCACCAGATCGCCGGTAAGACCGGGACCAGCCAGGACAACTTCTCCGCCACGTTCGTGGGCTACACACCGGAGTACGCCGCCAGTGTGATGGTGCTCAACCCCAAGGAGAACGAGAACGTCGGCGGCTTCGGCGGCGGCCGACCGGCGACGATCTGGAACGACGCCATGACGCCGATCCTGAACTCCGCTCCTCCGGTCGCCTTCCGGTCACCGGATCCACGGGCGTAGCGAGGGCGCCCGCTCAGTCAGTTCCGGTCTCGGGCTGGTCGGCCGTCCGCACCAGGCGGAAGCCGATGCTGATACCTCGGTAGTCGGGCGCGCAGCCGCGTCGGAAGGCGCTGCGCCAGTCGTCCGCCGTGACGTGCCAGCTGCCGCCGCGCACCACGCGCTCGGTTCCCCGGTCGGGGCCGGTCGGGTCGACGGACGGGCTGACGGGGTAGTAGGCCGGGTCGAAGAAGTCCTGAACCCACTCCCACGCGTTCCCGTGCCCGTCGTACAACCCTCACGGATTCGGCAGCTTGCTCCCGACCGGATGGGTGCCGCCCGAGGAAAAGTCCTCGCCGTACCAGGCGTGACGGTCGAGATCACCCTGGTCGTCGCCGAAGGAGTCGGCGGTGGTTGTTCCCGCGCATGCGGCGTACTCCTACTCGGCGTCGGTGGGCAGGCGGTAGCGACTGCCGTCCTCCAGCGCGTTGAGGCGGTCGAAGAAGGTCTGCGCGTCGTCCTACGACACCGTCGCGGGGTGATCCGGCCGGTGATCCGTTCAGCCATGCCGGGCAGGTCGTAGTACGGGTTCGAGCGGTCGAGCGAGTAGGGGGTGGAGCCCATGACGGCTTTCCACTGCTGCTGCGTCACCTCGGAGCGGCCCAGGTGGGACGGTCTGCTGATGGTCACCTCGTGCTGCGGCTTCTCGGTGCCGTCGGCCCGAGTGGCGTCGTCCGTCGAGCCCATGAGGGAGCGTCCCGTCCGCACGGGCACGAACTACGTGCGGACCCTGTTGGTGAAGGGGTTGCCGGGCGCCGACCCTTCCACGGGCGACGAAGGCTGCGCCGGCTCAGCCCGGGCCGACGTCGGGGCCGCTGCCCCCGCCTGTGCGCGGGAGTCGCGGTCGCGGTCGACGAGGATGAGACCGCCGGTGGCCACGAGCACCAGCGCGAGGCCGGCGCCCCACAGTGCTCCGGCGCGCGTCGGAACGGCGGGGCGACGTTCCGGGTCGTCGGTCGTCATGCTCTCCTAGCGTCGTCGGACGGAGGCTCGGGCTCCTGCGCGTCGACCCGACCGGGGTCGGTGCGGACGGCAGGAGCCGGGGTGAGGACCAGCGAACGCGCCGTGGCGTTCGCGTGGCAGTACCTCCCGTCCCGGGGACAGCCAGTGCCTCCCTCAGGGACGACGGAGCCCGCGTGCGGCTACCGGCCCTGTCAACGCGTCGGTGTCCTGACCTGCTGGGCAGCACCGGCCTGGTCCTGTCGTCCGGCCGCGACTGGGCCTGGTCCGCTGCACCGCCCCCGCCGGCGGGCTGGGGAGGGACCACCTGCGCGTCGGGCTCTACGCCTCCGAGAGCATCGGATTCCGCCGTCATCCGATCTGACAACGCAACTTCCGCCTCAGACCAGGCTGACCACGACCACTATTCCAGCGCCCGGAGGACCGTCTCCAGGCGCCACGCGGTAGCTGTCCGCCCCGACGCTCCTATGCCGCGTCAAGGGCAGCGGGTGGGTTTTCGAGTCGTCGCTAGAGCTCTCGGGCGATGTAGCGCTTGAGGCAGCGTTTGATCTCGCGGTCGGTCTTGCCTTGGCTCGGCGGCGATCGGCGTAGGCGCGGGTGCGCTCGTCGCGTTGGAGCCGGGTGAGGGTCACGGTGTGCAAGGCGCGGTTGAGCTGGCGGTCGCCGGAGCGGTTGAGCCGGTAGCGCACCGTCTTGCCTGACGAGGCCGGGATGGGGGCGGTGCCGGCGAGCATCGCGAACGCCGCGTCGCTGCGGCAGCGCCCGGGGTGGGACCAGGCGGTGAGGACGGTGGCCGCGACGATCGGACGCAGCAGGTCCCGGTCCGGTGCGGAGATGGCAGGACTGTAATGAGACACGCCAGCAGCCACTGGCGGTCAAGCTCCTGATCAGGCCAACGTCTCCGGCCGGGCCGGTGCCGGCAGCAGCAGACGGACAAGTCAGGCGAAAGGCACGAAGCCAGTCAGACGAAGGGTCACGCCCGCTGCTGCCAGCCGTCAGCCCATCACCGATGAGCCGACCCGGCCAACCTCACAGTCAGCCGAGGTGGAGCACGACCTTGCCCTCGGCTTGACCGGAGGCGAGCCGCTCGAGGGCCGCATGGGCCTCGTCGAAGTCGTAGGAGCGGTCGATGATGGCGCGGATCCGCCCGTCGGTGACGGCGGGGAGGACCACCGGCGCCAGGGCGTCGAACAGGTCCCCCAGCACCGACGGTGGGGTCACACCGTAGGAGACGGAGCGCAGCCTGACATGGCGGCGGGCGAGAACGAACAGGTCGATGCTGGCTCGGGCGCCGCCGAGGCGCCCGACGCTGATCACCTCACCGCCATCGCACGCCGCTTCGAGGGCGTCGGCCAGGTGGTCCCCGCCGACGTGGTCGAGGACCACGTCGGCGCCGTCGCCGCCCGTGGCATCCCTCGTGCCGGCAGCCAGATCCTCGCGAGAGGTGACGACGATGGCGTCGGCGCCGACCCGCTCGAGGAGGGGGCGCTTGCCCGGCGAGCGGGTGGTGGCCACGACGGTCGCGGCTCCGAGGGCCTTGGCGACCTGCACCCCGATCAGGCCGAGGCCAGAGCTCGCGGCTGTGACCAGCACAGACGTCGCGGGTCCCACGGAGCCGAGTGTGAGAGCGCCGTGTTCGGTGGCCAACGCGGTGGGCAGAGTGGCCGCCTCGTCGAACGGAAGGGCTTCCGGCATGACGACGACGTGCCGGTGGTGAGCGACCACGACCTCTGCGAAGGCGCCGGCCGCGATGCCCATCACGCGGGCGCCGCGGAGGTGCGCGGGTGCGTCCGAGCCGACCTCCACCACCTCTCCGGCGAACTCGAAGCCTGCGATGTTCCCGTCGCCGGAGGCGGTGAGGTCGGCGTTGTTGAGCGATGCCGCACGAGTTCGGACCAGCACCTCGTCGGGGCCGGGTGCCGGGACTGGCCGGTTGGTCAGGATCAGGGGGGCGGCGTCAGTGCTCACGTAGGCACGCATGGTGCTGCTCACGTACTCCTCCATTGGAACGGGGATGGCGTGGTGGTGAAGGGCTGCTTGTAGGCGAGCGCCTGCCGATGCGCCGTGGCTCACAGGGGTCCAGCGCAACCCCGCGATGTCATCCGCAGACAGGACCCACGGATGACGCTAGTTCGTGATCGGTTCAGCGTCACAGACGGCATGGGGCAGCACGAGTCGAGGATGGTGACGGCCGGGTTCAGTGCCGGCCTGGTTCCGTCGCCCGCACGCCCGAGCGCGGTGACCTCACGATGGTGCTGTTGCTCGTCCGCTCCCGGGCTTCCTCGGGGTGAGGGAGCGGTGGCCTGCGGTGTCAGGGCCTGCGCTCGACCGATGGCGTCGGCCGTCGTCCCCAGGATCCGGCGGGGCGCTCCGCCGGCCACAGCGACCGACAGGGCTCCCACGTCGCCGAACGCCAGCACCGCCGCGACGCCAGCGTCTCGGGCCGACCGGGACGGACCGTGGGCCTCCGTCCCGGCCGTGACGCTCGCGCCCGACCCGAGCACCGCCCCGAGGACGATGGCCAGCTGGATGCGGACCGTTGTCGAGGGAGCGCGGTCGCCCGGCTCCTTCGCAGCGTGGCCGGGCCGGGGCGAGATGCGCCTGGTCACGGTTGGGTGTGCCTCGTCGCGGTCAGGCGCCCGCTGTGCGCAGGGTGGCGTTGTCGATGACGAACCGGAAGAGGACGTTCTTGGCCACCATCTGGTCGTAGGCCTCGTTGATCTGCTGGACCGGGATGACCTGGACGTCGGCGGTGATGCCGTGCTCGGCGCAGAAGTCGAGTACCTCCTGGGTCTCGGCGATGTTTCCGATCAGAGACGCGCCGATCGTGATGCGCCGCATCGTGACAGGGCCGAAGTCGATGGCCCCGGGCAAGCTGGGCTCGAGCATCCCGACAGTGGCCAGCGTTCCGCCGGTCTTGACCAGCGCGAGGTAGGGGTTCATGTCGAAGGGCGTCGGGATGGTGGAGAGCAGGAAGTCGAGGGACGCGGCGTGTGTTTCGGCGTCCTCCTCGTCGCTCATCACGAGGACCTCGTCGGCGCCGAGGCGCAGGATCTCGTCCTTCTTGTCCGGGGTGGTGGTGAGGGCGATGACCTTCTCGGCGCCGCGTGCCTTGGCCAGCTGGATGGCCATGTGACCGAGGCCGCCGATGCCGGCGACACCGACCACCTGGCCGGCGCCGACGTTCCAGCGCCGCAGCGGTGACCAGGTGGTCACCCCGGCGCACAGCAGCGGTGCGGCCTTCTCCAGCGGCAGGGAGTCGGGGATGCGCAGGACGAAGTGCTCGTTGACCACGATCTGGTCGGAGTAGCCGCCGAAGGCCATCTCGCCGGTTCGGGGGTCGGGTGCGTTGTAGGTGAAGACCGCCGGTGGGTTCTGGTACTGCTCGTCGGTGCCGCCGCGCTGGTCCTCAGCGCCCCAATAGACCAGGCAGCCCACGCCGACCCGGTCGCCGATGGAGTGCTGGGTGACGGCGGAGCCGGTCTCGGCGACGATGCCCACGATCTCGTGGCCGGGCATGCAGGGGAAGGTGGTGGCCAGGGCGCCGTCGAACTCGTCGCGGGCCTGGTGGACGTCGGAGTGGCAGACGCCGCAGTAGCGGATGTCGATCAGCACGTCCTCGGGTCCGACCGGTGAACGGTCGAACTCCAGCGGGGCGAGCGGGCTGCTGGCGTCGGGGGTGGCGTAGCCGATGTTCGCGGGCACGGTGGCTCCTGTCGGTGAGGGTCCGCGAGGGACCGGGGACGACGTCGAGAGGCCGGGAGTGCGGGCGTCGTCGCACCGGCACGACCACGGACGGTTGCAGTCATCCCCGGCGGCGCTCCGGTCACACGGCAGGTGGGGGGCACTGTCAGTGCCGGGATCGGCACGACCCCCTGGCGCAGCATCGGCCCACGGCCACGCGGTCTTCAACCGGACCCCCCGTGTACTGAGCTCGACGTCTCCGCCGTTACCCTGCGGACCCAGTTGTGGCCGACGTTGACCTGGCCCTGGCCACCGTCGACGGACAACTCTCTGCCGGTGCCAGAGCGGGTGGCATCAAGTGCGAGCAGGACGACGGCGTTGCCGATGTGCTCCGGCTGACCGATGCGACTCACCGCGATCTCCTCGACGACCCCGCTCCAGGTATGCGGCCGCCCCTTCGACTCCCGTCTCTTTCGTGATGAACGTGTTGACGATGTTCCAGGCGCCTCCGCCCATTAGCGGCAGAGCTGACTGCACGGCGAAGATCGTGTCCTTGCCGCCGAGCCTGAAGCTCCTGTCCGGCGTCCGTCCTGCGGTCGGCGCGTCGCTTCTTCTCGGTCTTTGCGGCTGCAGCTACTGGCTCGTGTATCGAGGGCTGCGTGCTTCACCGGGCAGGGGACTGGATCGGCGTTCCGTGCGTTGGAGTGGTGTCGAGCACGGTGAGCAGGGAAGCGGGTGCGGGTTGGCGGGTCGTGGCGAAGACGCCGGCGCGAGGGTGGTTCTGCCATGGCGCTCGTGGTTCGCGTCCACCCTGGTTGCCCTGTCGCTTCTCGGGGTGATCTTCCTGGTCGTTGACCACGGGTCCGCCGAGCGCTCGCGCTCGGCGGAGTGCTCGGTGGCCGAGCCCGGGGTGCGGGTCGACCTGGCCGACGTGCCGGGCGGGCCGGTCGCCGGGTACCGCGGTGAGCAGCTGGTCAACGCGGCCTCGATCGTCAACGCCGGGCAGGCGCTGGGGCTGGACACCTGCGCGCAGACGATCGGTGTGATGACCGCGATGGGGGAGTCCTCGCTGCGGGTCCTCGACCGCGGTGACGCCGTCGGGCCCGACTCCCGCGGGCTGTTCCAGCAGCGGGCCAACGGCGCCTGGGGCTCGTACGCCGACCGGATGGACCCCGCCACGAGCGCTACGAACTTCTTCCAGGCGCTGCAGCGGGTGCCCGACTGGCAGGCGCTGCAGCCGACGATCGCTGCGCACCGGACTCAGCGCAACGCTGATCCGTACCACTACGAGCGGTTCTGGGGCGCCGCCGTCGAGGTGGTCACCGCCCTGGCTGGCCGGCCGGTCACCGGCCCTAGTACGTAGCGCAGGCCGTCCACAGCACACCCCGACTCGTCGATGCCGCCGTCCCGGCCCTGGCAGGCAGGCCGGGGCTGCCGGTGGAGTCGCCGGCGGGACGGGGCGGTCAGCAGTGGAGGACTGCCGAGCGCACGGTCTCAAACACGGCCGCATCGTTCCCTCGAGGGGCGGCGGTACGCCAGACGTCCAGGTGGTCAGGTCGGGTGCTCTCTTCTGGATGGCGCGGGGACGACGGGGCCTTACAGGTGTCGCAGATTCGGGCGCCTGGACGTGGCACCTTCGACGAGACGCAACTGAGCAGCTTCGAGCGTGCGCGGCGACCGCCATCAACTCTTTCAGACGGTCAGCGGATGAACGGCCGGCAGTCCGTTTGTCAGGCGCGTCCGGGCAGCGCCGCCCGGGGTGCGGCGACGAGGTCGTGCGTGGTCGTCGTTGACCGCGGTCGCCCCGCCTGACGATGTCGCCCAGTCCGCTCGGCAGGCAGTGCCTCGACGCCGGACAGCGCCCGCGCAACCCGCGGAGGGAACGGCGGTGTCGCGCGACGACGGGCCAGGATCAGCGTGGCGGCGACGACGACCGGGACGCCGACCACCGCGAAGGCGATGCGGAGGTACGGCAGGGCGGCCGCAGCGAGCGCTCCTGCCGTGACCAGCGACGATGACCAGACGAGCGCGGCAGGCAGCGTCCCGCGGAGCATGGTGGTCAGGGGCACTCCGGCCTGCGCCATGATGCGGGGGGCCAGCGTGCGGCCGCCGGCGACGAACTGGGCGGTGACCGCTGTCCGGACCGGTCGTCGGCCGACGGCCTCGACCCACGTCGCGCACAGACGGTCGGCCACCGATGCGGCCCAGGCGGGGAGAAGCCGGCCGAGCACCCACGACCCCGGCAGGAGCGAGCGTGCACCTTGGCGGGCCGCTGTGCGGTGTCCCAGAGCCGCGCCGAGAACGGTCGCCCCGGCGGCGATGAGCGCGGCGGCGGGAACGGGGATCGAGCCTGCCCCCGCCAGCACGCCCAGCCCGAGCACCAGCGACGCCGAGGGCATCACCACGCCGACGAGGAGACCCGCCTCCGCGACGAGCAGCACGGCGATCAGCGCGAGAGCGGCTGCCGCGGGCACGTCCCCGAGCCAGGTGCTCATCGGGTGTTTGACTCGGGGACGTCTACCCACCGGGGCTCGGTGGCCGTATACACGACGGCCGGAGGCAGGTTGCCCCACACCGTGGTCGGCAGCTCGACGTATCCGAAGAACCGCTGGAGCTCCCGGTGCTGCCGCCGGCCGGGCGGGGCCCAGCGGCTCCAGCTGTAGGTGAACTGGATGTAGGCGCCCGACGGCGCTAGGTTCGAGGCGATGTCGGCGACCAGGTCGGTGCCGGCGGACCCGGCGAAGGCCTGCCACGGGAGGCCGCTGACCACGAGATCGGCCCCGACCAGGCCGCGGTCGGCCAAGGCGCGGGAGAGGGAGGACGCCGGCCCATGGACCAGGTCGATGCCGGGAAACCGAGTGGCCAGATGGTCGGCCATAGTGTCGTTTAATTCGATGCCGAGGTAGCAGATGTCCGGCCTCGCGTCGTGCAGCGCGGCGGTGAAGGAGCCCGTGCCCGGGCCGAGTTCGACGACGACCGGGGGATCCTGCGCGTCCCGGGCTGACCGCTGGAGGGGTTCGATCATGCGGGCGGCGAGGGCCCGGGAACTCGGCATCACCGACGCGGTGCGCAGCGGTGCCCGGACGAACTCCTGGAGGAACACCCAGGGTGCTCACGGAGCCTCCGTCGAGAAATGGCGTGGTGGGGAGTGGCCTTCTACGTTTCCGACAGATCCGGATCCAGCCTCACCCGAGCAGCCGGACCTTGCGGCCGGCGCGCCGGGCCCACTCGTGTCTTCGACCTGCCGGCGTCCCCCTTTGGCAGGAGGGCGCCGGTCGTCGGACGCCTAGAATTTGTGCGGTGAATCCCGTCCGCTCGGAGCGCCTGGTGACCGGCCGCTGGGCGGCCGTCCGCTTCGCGGGTCCCCTGGTCGGCGTCGGCTGCCTCCTGACGGCGGGCAGCAGCGTTGCGACGGAGCGGGACTGGGTGCTCGCCATGGTCGCCGGCGTGCTGACCGTGCTCGGCGCACGTGCGCCGGCCACCGTCGCGGTAGCGCAAGCCGCTCTCCTGGCGGGCGCGGAGGTCTGGGCGGTCGCGCCGCCGATGCCGGTGAAGATACTGGCCACGGTGGCCCTGTTCGAGGTGTCGGTGCGCAGGCCGCCCCGGCTGGCGCTGGCCTGTGCGACCGCCCTGGCCGCCGTGTGCGTCTGGCTCCTGGGGATCAACGATGCGTCGTTGGACCTCCTGGCGCACCGCATCACGTTCGTCGTCGTGGCGCCTCTGCTGCTCGGCGCACTGCTGCGGTCGGTGGCCGAGACCCTCCGTCAGTCGCGCGCCGCGGCAAGGGCGGCGGAGGAACGGCGGCTCGAGAGCGAGCGCGCCGTGCGACTGGCGGAGCGGACCGACATTGCGCGTGAGGTGCACGATCTGGTGGGCCACCACGTCGCCTCGATCGCACTGCGGACCGCCGTCGCCCGCGAGGTCATCTCCGACCTCGATCCACGGGTGGTCACCGTCCTCGACGAGGTCCACGAGGCGGCGACCCTCGCACTGGGTGACCTGCGTGAGCTGGTCACCGTGCTGCGTGACCCGACAGCCGGTGCACAGCCGGGCGGCCCCTGGCACAGAACCTGGTCGACCCTGCGGATCTTCCCGTCCTGGTGCAGTCGGTCTTCGACCGCACCTCGGCTGCGGGGCTCGCGGTCGAGGGAACTGTCGATGCGGCCGTCGCCCAGGTCGACGCCGTCCGCGCGCTCACGGTGCTCCGCATCGTTCAGGAAGGCCTGACCAACGTCACCAAGCATGCGCGACCGGGCGCTCGCACCGTCGCCCAGGTCGACGTCCGGGACCGTGCCGTCCACGTCCTGGTCACCGACGACGGTGGCGGAGGTACCGGCAACGCACCCGAGTTGGCTTACCTCGGCTCACCGCCGGGTCACGGCCTCACGGGGCTGGGTGAGCGCGTCGGCCTGCGCGGCGGCACCGTGTCCGCCGGTCCCGTCGGTTCCGGCTGGCGGCTGGCTGTCGAGCTGCCACTGGACGGCGACACGGCGAGTGCTTCGCTGGTGCGCGCGCTCGAGGAGCCGACGGCGGCCGAGGCGCACCGTCCGTCTCCGGCGACTGCGTCCGCGCCCCGGTGATCCGCGTCCTATTGGTCGACGACCAGGACCTCATCCGGGCCGGCCTGCGGATGCTGTGCGAGGCGCAGCCGGACATCGAGGTCGTCGGTGAGGCACGGACGGGCAGCGAGGCGGTCCGGCTGGCCGACGAGTTCGTCCCGGACGTCGTCCTCATGGACCTGCGGATGCCTGGCATGGGCGGCACCACCGCCACGCAGCTGATTCTGCAGGCCCGACCGACGAGCCGAATCGGCGTGGTCACCACCTTCGATGACGACGATCACCTCTATCCGGCGCTGGCGGCCGGGGCTTGCGGATTCCTCACCAAGGACGCGGCACCGAAAGACCTGCTCGCTGCCGTTCGACGGGCGGCAGCGGGGGGAGAACGCCTACAGCCCCCAGGTCCTGCGCCGCCTCGTAGACTGCGCCGTCCGCTCCCGGACGAGCGCCACACCGCTGAGCGCCGCGCTGCCGGAATTGTCCGAGCGCGAACGCGACGCGCTCGGCTGCCTGGGGCTCGGACTGACCAACCTGGAGATCGCCGCGCGCCTGCACATCGGAGTGACGACCGTGAAGACGCACGTGGCCAACCTGATGGAGCGGACCGGCAGTCCCAACCGCGTGCACCTGGCGATCCTGGCGGTTCGGCAAAACCTGGTGCCCGAGGCGGACCCGCACACCGCTGACTGACGCGGCCGCCACCGCGTGAACGTCCTCGACGAACGCCCGCATTCCAGGTGATCGCGGCAGTCGTTGACGGGCGCCCCGGTGATGAACTCTTCATCACCCCGAAGTCCGACAAATCCAGTGGCACGGTGACGGTATCGTCGAAGGAGTCGGCCACACAGGCCACGTGGCCTGTCGAATTGGCCGCGGTCAGTGCGGTCGTGAAGGCGTCGGTGGCGCTACCGCCGCTGGCGATCGACACGGTGTCGACCGGCTCACCGCCGGTCAGGGGGCAGCACGGGCAGCGACGTCCCCTTCCTCGTAGTCGACGACGTCGGTGGCGCCGTAACGACGCGCGAGCTCTACGGTTCGAGGGCGCGAGCCATCGCGATGATCCGTCCGGCGCCACGCAGGGCGGCCCCGGCCACACCCATGCGGCCAACCGGTCCGATGCCCAGCACCAGCACGGTCTCGCCGAACTGCACCTCTATGTGCGCTTCACGCTGGAGAAGCCCGTCGCAGCCATGTCGGGCGCCGTCGCGGCCCGTTACGCAGCTCCGTCCGTCGCTGACTCCAACAGGAAGGCGCAGGATAACGCGAGCAACTGTCATGGACGGCGCCGTCGACGTCCGCGTGGAGAACTCGCCCGATCCGAAGGTCGAGCAGTCAACCGACGCGCTGGTCCGCGTCGTCCGTGCCTGTGTCCGCGGCTCTGGCCTGTACCGCTGCCACGCCATGCCCGCCGCTGAGCAGGGCACTCCGATGGGCGACGTATTCATCGGCGTGGTCGCGGAGGTCGGCTCGGAATCCGACACGTCCAGCGCGGCGACTCCGTCACTGCGCCCTTCGCCTGGTTCGACAACACCTGCCAGTTACGCCTGCTCGACGATCTCGATGTACTCATGGCCGATGGGGGTCGACTGCAAGACCTCTCGCTGCTGTGCCGGCGTGACGTGGCTGTAGATGGTCCGCGGTGATCGCATACGACGAGTGCCCCAGGTGCTCCTGCATGACCTTGGTGTGCGTGCCCGCAGCCAGGAGCAGGCTGGCCGCGGTGTGCCGGAGTGTGTGGAGGCTGACCCCGGCAAGGCCGCCCTTCGGGCGAGTTGCTCGAACCGGCGCAGGACGTTTCGCGGCTCCAGGGGAGTGCCTATCTCGGTGGTGAAGACGAGCCCCTGTTCCACCACCCAGCTGCCACCGGTCGCCCGCCGCTCCTGCTGCTGGCGTCCTGTCCCGGGTTTAGTGGAGGCTCCATCAGACCCGGCGCGGGACAGTCGTTGACCACTCATGGCGACCGCCGACCGCGCGGGCCGGTAGTTCGTCGTGGCTTAGAGCGTTGTCATCCCGCCGTCCACGGCGAACGTGCCCCCTGTGGCGAACGTCGACTCATCGCTGGCGAGGAACACGTAGACGCCCTCGAGGTCGGCCACGGTGCCGGGCCGGCCCATCGGGATGCGCCCGACGATGGCCGCCCGGGCGGCGGGGTCGGTCGCGATGGTGCTGACCAGGCCGGTCTCGGTGTAGGGCGGCACCACCGTGTTGACCCGGATGCTGCGGTCGGCGTAGGCGGCGGCGACCGTGCGACCGAGCCCGTGCATGCCGGCCTTGGACGAGGCGTACGCAATGAAGTCGCGCCCCTCGCCACGCACGGCGGTCGGGCTGCCGGTGAGCACGATCGACCCGCCGCCGATCGTCAGCATCCCGCGAACGGCATGCTTCATCGACAGGAACGCTCCGGTCAGGTTCACCTCGTGGGTGCGGCGCCACACGTCGAGGTCGAGGTCGGCGATCTCGGCGTCCTGGCCGAACAGCTGCACCCCGGCGTTGACCACGACCACGTCGGGCACCCAGCCGTCGGCGGCGAGCGCGGCGAAGCCGGCCACGACAGCCGACTCGTCGGTGACGTCCATCGGCACCGCCCGGGCGGTCGCGGCGGTGGCCGCCGCCTGGGCACCGGCAGTGTCCCGGTCGGCGTAGGCCACCCGGGCTCCCTCGGCGACGAACCGGTCGGCGACGGCCCGGCCGATGCCGGCCGCGGCGCCGGTCACGAGGGCAGTCCTGCCGGTGAGGCGGCCGGTCACGTGTTTGCTCCCTGGGTGAGGACGACCGAGTGGTGCCCGGAGCCGAGCTCGGCGACCGGTTCTGCGGAGGACCAGCCGGCCGGGGTGGTGAAACGGCCGGTGGTGCCCGGCGGCAGCTCGACGTCGACGGTCAGGACCGGGCCGGTGAGCGACCAGCCCACCGATGCCCGGCCGTACTCGGTCTCGATGGCCGCCGACGCCCGGGCGAGCCCACCGCCGGGCTGGGGGGCGATCCGGATCTCGCGGTAGCCGGGCGCGGCCGGTGCGAGCCCGGCGACGGACTCGTAGAGCCAGGAGGCCACCGCCCCGTAGGCATAGTGGTTGAACGATGACATCGCCGACCCGTCGGCCATGTCGCCGGGGTGCACCGTGCCGTCGGGGAGGATGCCGTCCCAGCGCTCCCAGGTGGTGGTCGCACCGTGCCCGACCTGGTAGAGCCAGCCCGGGCAGTCCTCGTTCAGCAGCAGCTGGTGAGCCGCCCCCAGGTGGCCGGTCGCCGTCAGCGCGGGCAGCACGAACGGCGTCCCGAGGAAGCCGGTGCCGACCCGGCCGCCGTTGGCCCGCACCAGCGCGGCCAGCGCCTCCCCGACACCGGCCCGCTCCTGGGCCGGGGCGAGACCGAACTCGATGGCCAGCGCGCAGCCGGTCTGGGTGGTGCGGGCGTGCTCGGCCCACTTCCCCCAGGCCGCCCGCGCGACCCGGTCGCCCAGGGCGGCGTACCGCTGTGCGCCCTCGTCGGCCCCCAGTTCCCGGCAGGCCTGGGCCAGCAGCCTGGCGCTGTGCGCGACGAAGGCGGTCGCGACGTAGTCGGAGTCGGTGATCGACCGGAACGGCTGCTCCGGCGGCGCGTTGGGGTCCAGCCAGTCGCCGAGCTGCATGTACCCGCTCCAGGTGCCGTCCTCGCCCAGCAGCCCGGCGACGTAGTCGACCCAGCGCTGCATCAGCCGGAAGTGGCGGCGCAGCAGGTCGCGAGAGCCGGCGGCGCGGAACAGGGCGGTGGGGACGACGGTGGCCGCATCGGCCCAGCCCGCGGCTCCATCGGCCTTCGGCAGCGGCGCGGGGAACTCGAAACTCAGACAGTCGGGGACCACCATCGGCACCCCACCGCTGGGCCGCTGTTCGAGGCCGACATCGGTGAGCCAGCTGTCCAGGAAGGCCCGGCTGTCGAAGTTGGCCGCCGCGGTCGGCGCGAAGGCCATGATGTCGCCGGTCCACCCCAGCCGCTCGTCCCGCTGTGGGCAGTCGGTCGGGATGGACAGGAAGTTGTCCCGCTGGGACCAGATTACGTTGGAGAACAGCTGGTCCACCCGGGGATCGGAGCCGGTGCGCCGCAGGTCGCTCGCGACGACGGCGACCTCGACCCGGTCCACGGTCACCTCCGGTGCGGCCTCGATCTCGGCGTACCGGAAACCGTGGAAGGTGAACTCCGGCTCGAGCTCCACGGTGCCGCCGGCCAGCACGTAGCTGTCGGTGGCCCGGGCCGAGCGCAGCAGCGTGGTGATCAGCCGACCCCGCTCGTCCAGCACCTCGGCATGCCGTACGGTCACCCGGGCACCGGCCGGGCCGGTCACCCGCAGCCGCAGCCAGCCGGTCAGGTTCTGCCCGGTATCCACCGACAGGATCCCGTCGGGCAGGGGCGTCACCGCCGGCTCGATCACCTCCAGCACGCGCACCGGCGGATGGGCGCGCTGACCCAGCCCCTCCGGCAGGGGCAGGGTGTCCACCGCCTCCCAGCCGGTGTCGTCGAAGCCTGCGGAGTGCCAGCCGGCCGGCTCCGCGCGCAGGTCGACGTCGCACCCGTCGTAGAGGTCGGCAGCCCGGACGGCGCCGTACCCGCCGCGCCAGCTCGCGTCCGTGCCGACGATGACCGTGCTGCCGTCGGCGCAGGTCACCTCCAGCTGGGCGAGGAGCGCCAAGGCGTCGCCGTAGAAGTTGCGCACGCCCTCCCAGCCGAGGTTGCCGCGGTACCAGCCGTCACCGACCGCGGCGCTGAGCACATTGCGGCCGGCCTGCAGCAGGGCGGTGACGTCGTGCGTCGCGTACAGCAGCCGGCCGGGGTAGCTGGTCCAGCCCGGCTCCAGCAGCTCGTCGCCGACCGAGCGGTCGTTCAGCGAGGTCCGGTGCACGCCGAGCGCGGTGACGTACAGCCGCGCCGACACCGGCTCGGCCGTCAGCTCGAACTCCCGCCGGACCAGCGGCACCGGCCCTGCCTCGGCCCGCCCGCGGTCACTGGGCACGGTCACCGGCCGGGCGGTCCAGTCGGCGTCGAGCAGGAGCGCGGCCTCCACGCGGGCGGGCCGGCTCCACGCCGTCCACCCGGCGTCGGTCCGGACGCGGACTCGCCAAAAGGCCACCTGGCGGCTGGCCAGCGGCGGAGCCGGCCAGTCATGATCAACGACCACGTCGGAGTGCACCTCGCCGCTGGACTTCGGGTCGGTGAACCCCGGGTCGGCGGCCACCTGCACCTCGTAGCCGCGCTGCAGCACGCCCGGCCGGTCGGCGGCCAGCGACCAGGACAGCCGGGGCTGCGCACTCGCGGTGGCGACGAGGCCGGCGTCGTCGGCGGTCCGCAGCCGGACGACGGTGACGGTCGAATCGGTCACTGCTCCGGGTGTCCCTGCAGATCGAAGCCGTGCCCGTGGGGGTACAGCGGATCGGCGGTGTCCGATGGCACGTCGGAGCGGCTGGCCCGCACGGCGTCCATGGAGCGGGGGAGCTCGAACGGCAGCCGCCCGCACGGGGCGATGCGGCCGGTGAGCGCGTCGAGCAGTGCGGCGTCGGAGGTGCCGAAGGTGGCGGTGAGCGCGGCGACCACCCCGTCGAACGGGGTGAGGACGGCAGGCCGGTCCAGCGTGACGTCCAGGACCATGGGCACCCGGGCGGCCAGCGCGGTGATGCGCTCGACCACCTCGGCGGGGAAGTCCAGGGACCCCTGGTGGAACATGGCCTCCAGGAAGTACTCGTCCCGCGGCTCGAACGGTGCCTGCAGCCGGACGACGGCCAGATCGGCCGAGCCCGGGTCGTCGACGACCTCCCCGTACCCGGCTGCTACCGCCGGGTCGATGCCGTCCAGGTAGAGCCGTCCGCCCGGCGGGAACGGCAGGACCGCGTCGTTGCCCAGCACGGTGACCGACTCGGCCTGCGCGCGGTGCCCGGCGGCGCGGAACTCCGCGGCCCCGACCACGCGCTCGGCCTCGTCCTCGTCGACGTAGGGGTCGTCGAACAGGCCGAGGGAGAACTTCACCAGCAGCAGGCGGCGCACCGCACCGTCGATCCGCGCCTCCTCCACCCGGCCGCTGGTCACCAGCTCCAGCACCAGATCGGTGCGCGTCTCGCCACCGAACTGGTCGGCGCCGGCGTCCAGGATCCGGGCCGCTCGCTCCAGCGGGGACAGGTGCTCCACGCCCCAGGCGCGGGCCGGGAAGGGCTTGCCGAAGACCTCGACGTCGGTGAGCAGGCCCCAGTCGGTGAGCACGACGCCGTCGTAGCCGAGCTCCTCGCGCAGCAGGTCGGTGATGATCCGCCGGTTGAAGCTGAACGCGACCTCCTCGACCGGCTCCCCGTCCAGGTGCAGCCCGACGGGCATCCCGTAGTACGGCATCATCCCGCTGGTCCCGGCCGCGATCGCCGCGCGGAACGGCTCCAGGTGCTCGGCGAACCGGCCGCCCGGGTACACCTGCTCCCGGCCGTAGGGGAAGTGCGGGTCCTCGCCGTCGAGCTGCGGGCCCCCGCCGGGGAAGTGCTTGGTCGTGCAGGCCACGCTGTCCGGCCCGAGCCGCTCGCCCTGCATGCCCTGCAGGTAGGCGGCGACGAACGCCGACGCGGTTCCGGCGTCCTGCCCGAAGGCCTGCGCCTGGCGGCCCCACCGCGGCTCGGTCGCCAGGTCGACCTGCGGGTGCAGCGCGGCCCGCAGCCCCAGCGCCAGGTATTCGCGGCGTACCACATCGGCGAACTCGTGGACCCGCTCGGCGCTGCCGATCGCGGCCAGGCCCAGGCCCTCGGGCCACTGGGACAGAGACCCGGCCTCGAAAGAGACGCCGCTGTTCTCGGTGAACGAGTGCCGCGGGTCGGTGGAGAAGGTGACCGGGATCCCGTGTGGGGTCTGCTCGGCCAGCTCCTGCACCGCGTTCACCCAGCGCGACGTCTCCCGCGGCGAGGGCAGCGCGTGCACGTTGAGGTGGTTGATCAGCCGTTCGCCGACCAGCTCCCGGGGCGAGTAGGGGCTAATCCCGGCCGGCACGTCGTGTGCGCCCGGATCGCCCACGCCGATGATCGTGTGGAACAGCAGGCCGGCCTTCTCGGCCAGCGACAGCCGCGGGACCAGGTCGGCCACCCGCTCCTCGGCCGACAGCCGCGCGTCCTCGTAGGGTGCCATCACCCCGTCGCCGTCCAGGTCGCGGAAGCGGATCCCCTCGGGGGAGACCGCCGTTCGTCGGTTGGTGCTCATCGGGCCTCCAGTCGGACGGTCACCAAGGCACACCCGGGAGCGGTCGCGGTCACGGTGATCTCTCCGGGCCCGGTGGGCCGGACGACGGCCAGCGCGCGGCCGTCGAAGGTGGCGTGCACGTCATCGAGGTAGGACTCCTCGGTCGCCGGCGCGGCGCTGCCCAGGCCCTGCAGCACGGCAGGCCCGGCGACGGCGACCGTCAGCTCCCGGTCGGTGCCGAGGACGACGGTGCCGGCGGCGTCGGTGATCGACAGGTCGACGAAGGCCAGGTCCGTGTCGTCGGCGCGGATGACGTCCCGGTCGGCGGTCGCGGTGAGGTGCATGGGGCCGGTCGCCGACCGCAGGGTGGTGCGCCCGGTCTCCTTGCCGCCCGTGCGGGCCACCGCGGTCAGTTCGCCGGGGGTGTACGTGACCTGGAAGGTGGCCCGGAAGCGGCACTCCTGCCCAGCCGGGGCGGTGCCCAGCGACCGGCCGTCCTGCAGCAGCTCCACCTCGTCGGCGTCGCTGTAGACCTCGACGGTGACCGGACGGCCCTCCGCGCCGGTCCAGCTCCAGCTGCCCACGGTGTCGGTCCACGACCACGGGGAGAGCACCTGCTCCCGGCCGTGCCGCTCGGGACGCTCGACGGCGAGGTAGGGCTCGCGGCGCAGGCGGAAGACGATCTCCCGGTAGTACGACGCGGGCCGGCGCTGCCCGGTGATGTCGATGTCGCCGCACCAGGCGGCCAGCCACGGCCAGGGCGCGGCCAACTGCGCCGCGGCGGGGTCCTCGGCGTCGGACACCCGCCCGATGCCCGCCTCGCCGAGGTAGTCCCACCCGGTCCAGGTGAAGTCGCCGATGACGTGCGACAGGTCCTGTACCTGGCGCCAGAGCCGGTCGATCTGCGCCGGGAAGGTCTCGCTGCCGACGATGACCCGGTTCGGATAGCGCTCGCGGTCGGCCTCGTAGCGGGAGTCCATGTAGTTCATCCCGGCCACGTCCAGCACCCCGAAGGTCTCGGCGGTCGCGTTGCCCACCGCCTCCGACGCCGCGATGGACGTCATGAGATCGCCCATCGTGGCCATCATCGTGTTGATCCCGACCTCGTCGGCGGACGGCAGGGCCATCGTCTCCGGGTCGAACGGGGTGCTCAGCGTGCCGTTGACGCCGTTGGTCACCAGCCGGGTGGGGTCCAGCTCCCGCACCCGCTCGGCCAGCCGCCGCGACCACAACGCGCCGGCCGGCCGGCCCACCTCGGGGATCTCGTTGCCGATCGAGTACATGATCACGCTGGGGTGGTTGACGTTCTTGCGGACCAGCGCCGCCAGGTCACGCTCCCACTCGTGCGAGAAGGTGAGTGCGGCGTCGAAGTCGGTCTTGCCCTGGGTCCAGACGTCGGTGAGCTCGTCCATGACCAGGACGCCGAGCCGGTCGCAGGCTTCGAGCATCGCCCGGCTCATCGGGTTGTGCGCGCTGCGCAGCGCGTTGAAGCCCGCGTGCTTGAGCAGCTCGACCCGGCGCTCGTCGGCCCGGTCGATCGCGGCGGCGCCGAGCACGCCGTTGTCGGAGTGGATGCAGGCGCCGCGCAGCAGCACCGGCTCCCCGTTGACCCGCAGCCCACGGTGCGGGTCGACGGAGAGGCTGCGGATGCCGAAGGAGACGGTGTCGTCGTCGATCCGCTCGTCGCCGTCGACGAGCGCGACGGCGGCGGTGTACAGCGCGGGGGAGTCCGGTTCCCACAGCGCCGGTTCCCGCACCGCGATCCGCTGGCGCACGACCGCGGGCTCACCAGGCAGCACGCTGACCGGGACCCGGTCGGTGCCCACCACGGTGCCGGCGGCGTCGCGCAGCTGCGTGCCGACGGTGACCGTGCGCAGTCCGCGGCCGTCGTTCTCGATGGTCGTCGCCACCTCGACCAGCGCCAGGTCACCTTCGACGTCCGGGGTGGTGACCCGGACGCCGTCCAGGGCGATGTGCAGTAGCGGGCCGACGACGAGGTGGACCGGGCGGTGGACACCGGCACCCGCGTACCAGCGGGAGTCGGCGTGCGCCCGGCACTCGACGCGGATCTCGTTGGCCTGACCGGGCCGCAGGTGGCCATCCAGCGGCACGGCGAAACCGGTGTAGCCCGCAGCCTGCTGCGCGACCAGCGCGCCGTTGAGGTAGACGCTCGCCGAACGGTAGACGCCCTCGAAGTCCAGCAGCACCGTGCGGTCCCGCCACTGCACGGGTGCCGCCAGCGTCGTCCGGTACTCGTACGTGCCGCCGGGGGTGTAGCCGGAGGCCGCGCCGTGCTCCGGCCCCCGCTGCCGCCCCAGCGTGGCGTCGTGCGGGAGGGTGACCGTCTCCCAGGGCGGGGCGCCGCCGGTGAGCTCGGCGAACGGGTTGGCCTTCGGCCGGGTCTGCCAGCCGGCGGTGAACGGGGTTCGGCGCATGCGGGTACGAGCTCCTCGGGGTGGTGCGGGCAGGACGGGGAGGCGCCGGCTCAGCCGGCGCCCACCTCGCCGGGGCGGTACTGGGTGTCCTCTTCCGAGCCGCGGTAGCGGTAGTCCGCGAAGGTCGCCGTCCCCTCGGTGGCGTAGAGGCCCACCACCCGGCCGGTGAAGGACGCGCAGGTCTCCGCCGTCCAGAACCGGCCGTCCAGCTCGGTCAGCTGCACCTCCTCGCCGCCGGCGGCGGCGACCAGACGGATGCGGTCGCCGCCCATGGCCTCGACGGTGAACCCGCGCGCCGGCGGCCGGGTCTCGATCCGCAGCTCGACCTCCCCGGCGGGCAGGGTGGCCGTCCAGTCCTGGGCGAGGCCCGGGACCCGAGCCCGGGCGGTGACGGTGCTGCCGCCGCCGTGGGTGCGGGCCTCCAGGCCGTACCAGGAGTGCTCGTCGTAGCGGGCGGCGAGCCCACCGGTGCCGGCGGAGACGTCGACCCGGGTGGCGACGGTCGAGGTCAGGTGTCGCTGCCGTCGGCCGACGAACCGGGGGTGGGTGTCGGCGAGGGTGCTGTCGTCGCCGGTGATGGCCAACCGGCCGCCGGTGACCATGGCGACGTCGGTCGGCAGCCTGCGGACGGCGAGCCAGCCCGGATCGCTCAAATCGGTGGTGGCGAAGTCGAACACCGTCTCCTCGACCTCGGCGCGGGGCGCCAGCTCCACCGGCTCGGGCTGCGGCCAGCCATCGACCCAGGCGACGTCGGTGATGAAGGTCTCCCGGCCCAGCGGCGAGAACGCCACCGTGCCGCCGAGCGGCCGCATGCCCAACAGCACCAGCGCGGTACCGCCGTCCGGGGTCTGGATCAGGTCGCCGTGGCCGGTGTTCTGGATCGGCCGGGGCGTGCTCCGGGCGCTGAGCACCGGGTTGGCCGGGTGACCCTCGAAGGGGCCCTCCGGGGACCGGCCGCGCGCGACGCTCACGCCGTGCCCGCGCTCGGTGCCGCCCTCGGCGATGACCAGGTACCACCAGTCCCCACGGCGGTGCAGGTGCGGTGCCTCCGGAAACTTCAGCCCGGTGCCCGACCACAGGTCCCGCGGCTCCTCCAGTGCCTTGCCCGCGGTCAGATCGACCCGCACCTGCTGCACTCCCCGGTGCTTACCGAGGTTGGGGCCGGCCAGCACCAGCCCGGAGTAGGTGACGTAGGCGGTGCCGTCGTCGTACCAGGCGAGGTCCGGGTCGATGCCGTCGACGCCCTCGAGCGTGGTGCCGTCGTCCCATGGCCCGGCCGGGTCGGTGGCGGTGTAGACCACGCAGCCCTTGGGGCTGCCGGGGACGGTGACGATCACGTGGAAGGTGCCCTCGCGGTACCGGATGGTCGGTGCCCAGACGCCCAGGCCCGTGGGCACCTCGCCGATCAGCAGCTGCTCGGGGCGGGTGGCCACGTTCCCGACCTGGATCCACTCGACCAGGTCGGTGCTGCGGTACACCGGGATGCCCGGCAGGTACTCGAAGGTCGAGGTGACCAGGTACCAGGCGTCGTCGGCGAGGACGATGCTGGGGTCGGGGTTGAAGCCGGGGACCAGCGGGTTGGGACCCCGGGTCACGCGGTGACCTCGAGGGTCGCCTCCAGCGGCAGGTCGACCGCGGTGGTGCCCACCCGCAGCCGGTACGAGCCCAGCTCGTACTGCCAGCCCTCGGCCCAGTACGCCAGGTACCGGGTGGGCACGGCTACGTCAACCCGCGCAATCTGCCCGGCCGGCACGCGGACCGGAGCGGAGCCGACCAGCCAGCGCACCGGGCGGTCCACCGTCGAGTCCGCCTTCTCGGCGTAGACCTGCACGACCTGCTTGCCGTCGCGCTCGCCGCGGTTGGCCACCTCGACGTCCAGCGTCACGACTTCGCCGGGCAGCGCGGAAGCCGGTCCCTCGACGCCGGTGAGTTCGATCTGGGTGTAGCCCTGGCCGCTGCCGATCCAGTAGGCCGGCGTGGTGCCGGCCTTGAGCCAGGCGCGGTAACCGATGTGGATGCCCTCGCTGTACTCCACGACCCCGTCGAGCGGGGCGCAGGACAGGACGGGGACGTCGGCCTCGGCCGCGGGCCAGGTGGTGGGCAGCCGGCCGCCGGGCTCGGAGACGCCGAGCAGCACGTCGGCGACGGCGTTGCCGAACTCCTGACCGCCGAACCAGCCCAGCAGCAGTGCTGCGACATCGTCCCGCCACGGCATGAGGACCGGAGCACCGGCGTTGACCAGCACCACCGTGCGGGGGTTGGCGGCCACGACGGCGCGGACCAGGTCGTCCTGCCGGCCGGGCAGGGACAATGACTCCCGGTCGTAGCCCTCGGACTCGACGATCGAGTTGGTGCCGACGACGACGAGCGCGACGTCGGCCACGGCGGCGGCCTGCGCGGCCTCGGCGATGAGGGCGTCCTCGTCCAGCTCGGCCGGCTCGGTCCCCAGCTGCAGGAACAGGGCGTGCGCGGCCATGCCCTCCTTGGCGGTCAGGTCGAGCACCAGCCGGACGTCGACCGGCCGGCCGGCGGTCAGCTGGACCTGCGCGGAGGCGGTGAGCGGGTTCATGAACGCCGCGCCCAGATCGGTGCCGTTGGGCTGGAGGTCGGACTCCACCAGCAGCTCGCCGTCGACGTAGAGCTGGGCTGCGCCGATCAGCGCGAAGCCCAGCCGCACCGTCTGCGACTGCGCCGGGGTCAGCCGGGTGCTCAGCTCGTAGGTCGCCGAGTCGGCGATGGGGGCGTCGCCGCCGAAGTAGACCAGCATGCTCTTGCGGCGGTCCTCGCCGAACAACTCGGTGCCCTTGGCGTCCAGGAAGCGGGCCCGCAGCCCCGGTTCGCCGGTGACCGGATTGGTCATCTCCGCCAGCGGCAGCTCCACCAGCCCGTCCTGCACCACCGCGCCGACGGAGTAGCTGACCTCGGCGCCCGGCAGCGCCGCGCGCACCCCCTCCAGCGGGGAGACGGTGTACTCGGGCAGCACGGTGGCGCTGCCGCCGCCCTGGGTGCGGGCGGCGGAGGCATTGTTGCCGATGACCGCCACCTTCCGCAGCGTGCCGGCGTCCCACGGCAGCTCTGGGTTCCCGGAGACACTGCGGTTCTCCAGCAGCACGGTGCCCTCGACGGCCGCCTCACGGGCCAGGGCCACGCCGTCCTCCACCAGGACCGGCTCGCGGGACTCCGAGCCCTTGAGCGCACCCACCCGCTGCGCGAGAGTGAGGATCCGCAGCACCTTGCGATCCACGATCGCCTCGTCGATCTCGCCGGCGCGCACCGCATCGACCAGCGCCTGGCCCCACGGGCCGTCCGGGCCGGGCATGACGAGGTCCTGGGAGACCCGGGCGCTGTCCAGGCTGCGCACCGCCGTCCAGTCGCTGATGACCACGCCGTCGAAGCCCCACTCGCTGTTCAGCGGGGTCTCCAGCAGCTCGTTTTCGGTGGCGGTGGCGCCGTTGACCGAGTTGTAGGCGCTCATCACCAGCCAGGCGCGCGCCTCGGTGATCGCCTTCTCGAACGCCAGCAGGTACAGCTCGCGCAGCGTGCGCTCGTCGGCCCGGACGTCGGCGGTGAAGCGGTCGGTCTCGAAGTCGTTGGCCACGTAGTGCTTGGGGGTGGCGCCGACGCCGTTGTCCTGCACGCCGGTGACGTAGGCGGCGGCAAGCTCGGCGGTGAGCACCGGGTCCTCGCTGAAGCACTCGAAGTGCCGGCCGCCCAGCGGGGACCGGTGCAGGTTGATGGTCGGGCCGAGCACGACGTCCACGCCCTTGCGCCGGGCCTCGACCGCGGCGGCGGCGCCGTAGCGGCGGGCGATGTCGGGGTCCCAGGCCGAGGCCAGGGCGGTGGCCGAGGGCAGGTTCAGCGAAGGGTCCCGCTCGTCCCAGACCTCACCGCGGACGCCGGAGGGGCCGTCGGAGACCAGGATGCGGCGCAGGCCGATCTCCTCGATCGGCCAGGTGCTCCAGAAGTTCCGGCCGGTCAGGAGCTGGACCTTCTGCTCCAGGGTCAGGGTCGCCAGTGCCTCGGTGAGGCAGGTGTCGGTGGGTGCGGCGGTGTCGGTCATGGGTCCGTTCTCTGCAGCGCGGGCGGGTGGCGGGGGAGGACTGGTCAGCTCAGGGCGCCGGCGGGTTGGCCGGCCTGACGCTGGGCGGTCAGCAGGCGCCGGCGCTCCGCGCGGCGCTGCTGCTGCTTCACGGGGTCGGGCACGGGAGCTGCCAGCAGCAGCTTCTGGGTGTAAGGGTGCTGGGGCCGGCTGGTGACCTGGTCGCCGTCGCCCCACTCCACGATCTCGCCGCGGTACATGACCGCGACCCGGTGCGACAGGTGCCGTACGACGGCCAGGTCGTGGGAGACGAAGAGGTAGGCGACCCCCGTGCGCTCCTGGATCTCCTTGAACAGTTCCAGCACCCGGGCCTGGGTGGAGAGGTCCAGGGCGGAGACCGGCTCGTCGCAGACGATCAGCCGAGGCTCCAGCGCCAGCGCCCGGGCGATCGCGATCCGCTGCCGCTGCCCACCGGAGAACTCGCGTGGCAGCCGGTTGCCGGCGTCGGCCGGCAGTTGCACCTGGTCGAGCAGGTCGCGCACCCGGCGCCTGGCCTCGGCGCGGTCGACATCCCGGACGGTGAGCGGTTCGGCGAGGATCTGCTCGATCGTCATCGCCGGGTTCAGCGACGTGTAGGGGTCCTGGAAGACCACCTGGATGTCGGCCGACAGCGCGCGCCGTTCCCTGCGGGACAGGTGGCTGATGTCGCGGCCGCCGTACCGGATGCTGCCCCCGGTCACCGGGGCCAGTCCGAGCACTGCGCGGCCCAGGGTGGTCTTGCCCGAGCCCGACTCGCCGACCAGGCCCACGCACTCGCCGGCGCGGATGTCCACCGAGACGTCCTTCAGCACGCGGAGCGGCGCGGCGCGCCGGCCCTTGACCGGGTACTCGACGACCAGGTCCTCGACCTCGAGCAGGCGGTCGCTCATGAATGGGCTCCTTCGCGGGTGGCGACGGGGACGGTGGTCAGCTCGCCGCGGGGCTCGGCGTCCTCGAGGACCGCGGCGAACAGCGAGCGGGTGTACGCGTGCCGGGGGTCGGCGAAGATCGACCGGGCCGGGCCGGTCTCGACGATCCGGCCGTTGCGCATCACCGAGACCCGGTCGCAGAGGTCGGCAACCACGCCGAAGTTGTGGGTGACCAGCAGGACGCCCATGTGGAACTCCGACTGCAGGTCGCGGAGCAGATCGAGTACCTCGGCCTGGACGGTGACGTCGAGGGCGGTGGTCGGCTCGTCAGCGATGAGCAGGTCGGGGTTGCAGGAGACGGCGCCGGCGATGAGGACGCGCTGCGCCATGCCGCCGGAGATCTCGTGCGGATAGGCCGCGAAGGTCCGCTGCGGATCGGTGATGCCGACCCGCGCGAGCAGGTCCAGTGCCCGCCCCTTGGCCTCGGCGCGGCTGATGCCGAGGGCCACCCGCATCGGCTCGGTGAGCTGGTGGCCGATGGAGAAGGCCGGGTCCAGGTTCGACATCGGCTCCTGCGGGATGTAGGCGATCCTGCGGCCGCGCAGGCGGGTCATCGCCTTCTCGGAGAGCTTGGCCAGGTCCTCGCCCTCGAACTCGATGGCGCCGCTGACCATGCGGCCGCCTGGGGGCAGCAGCCGCAGGATCGACCACGCCGTCTGGGTCTTGCCCGAGCCGGACTCCCCGACGAGGCCGTGCACCTCGCCGCGCCGGACGGTGAGGTCGACGTCCTCGACGACCGTCGTGAGGGAGCCGTCGGGCTGGTCGTAGCCGATCGACAGCCCGTCGACGTGCAGCAACTCCTCGCCGGAACCGGTGCCGGGGAGCTCGTCGTGCACGACCACCGGCTCGCTGCGCACCTCCACGGTCGCCGGCGCCGCGCCCCGGCGGCGCTTTTTCGGGGTGCTCGTGCGCTCCAGCACGTCGCGCAGCGCGTTCCCCAGCAGGGCCAGCGCAATGCAGGTCAGCCCGATGGCCAGGCTCGGCCACAGCAGCATCAGCGGCGCGCGGTAGATGTTGGCGAAGGCGTCGCTGAGCATGCCGCCCCAGGTCGGCCGGGTCGGGTCGCCCAGGCCGAGGAAGTCCAGCCCCGCCTGGATGGCTATGACGATCGCGGCGATGCCGGCGGCCAGGATGATCGCCGGCGCGCGCACCACGGTGAGCACGTGGCGGGCGATGATCCGCTCGTCGCTCAGCCCCGACACCCGGGCTGCGTCCACGTACAGCTCGTGCCGCACGCCGGAGACCGCGGCGGAGACCACCCGGTAGAAGGCCGGGGACAGCAGGATCCCGAAGATGACCATCGACGTCCAGATCGAGGGGCCGAGCACCGCGCGCGCGGCCAGAAGTACCACGATCCCGGGCAATGCCTGCAGCAGGCCTGCGACCCACGAGGACACCGTCTCGAACCACCGGCTGTAGTAGCCGGCGACCAGGCCGGAGGTGATGCCCAGGGCGGCGGCGACGGTGAGCGCGAGCAGCCCACCGAGCAGGCTCAGCCGGGAGGCGTACAGCAGTCGGCTCAGGATGTCCCGGCCCGAGCCGTCGGCGCCCAGGAGGTAGTCGCCCCCCGGCGGGGCAAGGACGTCCACCGCCGAGGGAACGGCAGGGTCGGTGGGTGCGAGCACCGGGGCCAGGGCCGCGAGGAGCGCGACCAGCACCAGGAACGCCAGGGATGCCACACCGAGCGGGTTCTTGACCAGGCGGCGCCACAGCGAGGTGCGGGCGGCCGAGGCGCTCCCTGCGACCGGCGGCACCTGGGCGGAGGTCAGTGTCTCGGTCATGACTGGCGCACCTTCGGGTTCAGCCAACCCTGCAGCAGGTCGACGATGATGTTCAGGACGACGACGATGACGGCGGTCACGACGACCAGGCCCATCACCAGCGGGATGTCGCCCCGGGCGGTCGCGCCGACGGCGACCTGACCGAGGCCCGGGATGGCGAAGATCTGCTCGATGATGACCGCGCCGCCGAGCAGGCCGATGAACTGCAGGCCCAGGACCGACAGCGCGGGACCGGCGGCGTTGCGGAGCACATGCTCGTACACGATCCGGCTCTCCGGCAGCCCGCGGCTGCGCAGCGTGCGCACGTAGTCCTTGCGTAGCGCGTCCAGCATCGCGCCGCGGATCTGCTGCGCGACACCCGCGATGCTGGCCAGCGAGAGCGCGATCACCGGCAGCGTGACGGTGGCCAGCCAGCCGGTGGGGGAGTCGGCCAACGCCTCGTACCCGGTCGGCCGGAAGATGCGGAGGCTGATGGCGAAGACCATGACCAGTCCGATGGCCACCAGGAAGCCGGGGACCGCAGCGGCGACCACGGACCCGATCTGGACGACGCGGTCGACGACCCCGCCGCGGGTGGCGGCCAGGACCCCGAGCACGACTGCCACGATCGCGGTCACGACCGTCGCGCCGATGACGAGGGACAGGGTGACGGCGAGGCGGCTGAGGATCGCGTCGGTGACCGGCTGGCTGGTGAACCAGGAGGTGCCGAAGTCGCCACGGACGGCGCCGGACACCCATTGGCCGAACCGGCTCAGGACCGGGCGGTCCAGGCCGAGCTGCTGGGTCAGCCGGTCCACGGTCTCCTGCGTCGCCTGCTGGCCCAGGATCGTGCGGGCGATGTCCCCGCTGCCGGCGTACAGCAGGAAGAAGGCGAGCGTGGACAGGACGCCCACCAGGACGACACCGGAGACCAGACGCCGGAGCACGAAACGAAGCAAGGGATTCCCCAGGGGGTCAGGAAGGAGGAGGTGGACGGGATGGGCCGCCGCCTAGGGGTGGCGGCCCATCCCTGCTCGGGTCAGCCGTTGGGCGTGATGTACTGCAGGAGCGGGTAGGCGTTGTTGCTCTGGTGCACCACGTCGGTGTCCCCGTCGGCGACGAAGGTGCCCTCGACGCGGTAATACGGCGCGAACCAGGCCTGCTCGACGATGTACTCGTTGAGCTCCTGGCCGGCCTGCTCGGCCTCCTCCTCCGTGCCGCTCTGCAGCGTCGAGACCAGCTCGGCGACCTTTGGGTCCTCGACGCGGAACGGGTTCCACGACGCGGTCGGCGTGAGCGCGAAGTTGGCCAGCTGCCAGGCGGTCGGGTCCGACTGCAACTGGATCCACGACGCCGGGTACTTGGGTGCCAACAGGGCGGCGATGGCTTCCTGCAGCGAGAGCTGGTCGTACTGCACGGTGATGCCGACGTCCCCGAGGTACTGGGCGGTCAGGTCGGCCGCCGTCGTGCTGCCGAGGTTGACGTTGGGCATGGAGAGCGTGAAGCCCTCGGCGTAGCCCGCCTCGGCCAGCAGTTCCCTGGCCAGCTCCGGGTCGTAGGGGTAGCGCTCGTCGAGCTCCTCGACGTACGCCGCCGAGCTCTCGTCGAAGACCTGGGTGGTCGCGGTGCCGTAGCCCTGGACCACCGCCTTGAGCAGGGCGTCTCGGTCGACCGCGTGGTTGATCGCCTGGCGGACCCGCACGTCACCGAGCGCGGGGGCCATCGTGCCCGCTCGGTCGAAGAGGATCAGGCCCTGCCAGTCCAGCTCGTGCGGGTAGGCGGTGAAGCCCGCGCCCTCGATCTGGTCGAGGGCCGAGTTGTCGAACAGGTTGAGGCCGTTGACCTGACCACCCTGGATGGCGCTCAGCTGGGCCTGGGAGTTGTCCAGGACGTTGATGACGACCTGGTCGTAGTGCTGCTCCTCCGCGCCGGCCCAGTACTCCGGGTTCCGGTCGAAGACGTAGCTGGAGCCCACGACGGTCCGGTCGGCGTTAAAGATGTAGGGACCGGAGCCGACCGGGTCCGTGGCGGCGTCGGGCGCAGCGAAGGTCGCCGGGCTGGCCTGGGCGCCGGCGTTCTGCGCCAGGTAGTTGAGCAGCGCCGGGTCCGGTGCGGTCAGCGTGATCTCGAGGGTGTACTCGTCGGTGGCCTTGGCGTCGGCGACGCTGGCCAGGAACGAGGCGTTGGGCGAGGTGCCGGCCTTGAAACGGAGCAGGTTCTGGGCAGCCACGTCGGCGGTGAACTTCTCGCCGTCGGTGAACGTGACGTCGTCCCGCAGCTGCATGGTGAGGACGGTCTTGTCCTCGTTGTAGGACCACTCGGTGGCCAGCCAGGGCTCCACCTCGGCGTCCGGCGTCTCGCGCAGCAGCGAGTCGTAGACCGACTGGATGTACGGGGAGACGTTGGCCCACTCGGCACCGCTGGCCGCGAGCGTCTGCGGCGCGAAGATGGAGCCCAGGGTGAGGGTGCCCCCGCCCTCTGCGCCGCCGTCGCTGCCGCCGCCGTCACTGGACCCGCAGGCGGTCATCACCAACGAGGCGGCCAGGGCGATGGCGGCGATGCCAACCCTCTTGTTTCCGAGCACGGTGGAACCTCCGGGGGAGCGCACCCCCCAGCGGGGTGACGTGGCGCACAACGTAGCCGGAAAACCTACCGACCACTAGGTTTGTTTTGAAAATGTTTCGCGCTACGGTGCGGCCATGACGGCGATCACATCCAGGCCACGCGGTGAGTACGCCAAGACCGCGGCGCGCCGGCAGGAAATCCTGGACGCCGCCGTCGAGGTCTTCTCCTCTGCCGGCTTCCACAAGGGCTCGCTGCGCGACGTCGCCGAGCGGGTGGGGCTGAGCCAGGCCGGCGTGCTGCACCACTTCCCGAGCAAGACGCACCTGCTCGAGGCAGTGCTTGCCTGGCGCGACGAGCAGTCCCGACAGCGGTTCGACTTCGAGGCGGTCGCCGGTCTGGACCAGATCCGCGCGCTGCTGAACTTGGTCGAGTACAACGCCAGCACGCCGGAGCTCGTCGAGCTCTTCACCGTGCTGGCGGCGGAGGCGACCGCGCTGGACCACCCGGTCCACGGCTATTTCGTCGACCGGTACAGCTGGGTCATCCGGTACATCACCGACGCCTTCGTGGCGGTCGATGCGGCCGGTGACCTGCGACCCGGCACCGAGCCCGCCAGCGCAGCGCGCCAGCTGGTCGCGCTGATGGACGGGCTGCAGGTGCAGTGGTTGCTCGACCGGCGTTCGGTGGACATGGCGGCCGAGGTTCGCCGCTACGTCCAGTCGCTGCTCACCGTCGAGCTCTGAGGGCGCCTCCGTGACCGCATCGGCCCGCCCACGGCTGCGCGTCATCGTCGACAACGACCTCAGCGGCGATCCGGACGGGCTGGTCCAGCTGGCGCACCACGCGCTGTCCCCGTCGGTCGACCTGAGGCTGGTCATCGGCTCGCATCTGCGGCCCGGTGACCCCTTCGACCCCTCCGGCACGACCGCCGACAACGCCGCGGCGCGGGCTCGTGAGGTGCTCGCGTTGGCCGGCCGCGACGACGTCCCGGTGCTCGCCGGGTCCAATGTCGGGCTGGTCGACCGGGCCACGCCCGTCCGGTCGGCAGCCGCGGAGGCGCTGGTCGCCGAGGCGATGCGCTCCGACGTCGACACCCCGCTCTTCGTCTGCGCCGGCGCGGGGCTCACCGAGGTGGCCAGCGCCTGGCTGCTCGATCCGCGGATTGCCGAGCGGCTCACGCTGGTGTGGATCGGTGGCCCGGAACACCCGGGTCTGGCGGAGCCGCCGCCCGGTGCGATGCCGATCGAGTACAACCTGCTCATCGACGTGCTGGCCGCCTCGATCGTGTTCGGCGACTCGACGATCCCCGTCTGGCTGGTGCCCCGGGACGCCTACCGGCAGACGCTCGCCTCCTTCGCCGAACTGCAGCTGCGGCTGGGCGGTGCCGGTGCGCTGGGGGCATGGCTGTACGAGGCCCTGGATGGGGTCCGGACCATGGCCGGGCAGCACGGGTTCGACCTGGGGGAGACCTACATCCTCGGCGACAGCCCGCTGGTGCTGCTGACGGCGCTGCAGTCGGCGTTCGAGCCGGATCCCTCGTCCAGCCGGTACGTCACCCGGGAGACGCCCGGGATCACCCCGGAGGGGCAGTACACGCCCGTTCCCGGTGCGCGGCCGATGCGGGTCTACACCCAGCTGGACAACCGGCTGATGTTCGAGGACATGTACGCCAAGTTCCAGGTGCACGGTCGGGCATGACCAGCGCGGACCAGCCCAGGGTCCTGCGGTTCCCCGACGGCTTCCTCTGGGGCGCCGCCACCTCCTCGCATCAGATCGAGGGCGGCAACGTCAACAACGACTGGTGGGCCCGGGAGCACGCCCCCGGCACGTTCATGACCGAGCCCAGCGGCGACGCCTGCGACAGCTACCACCGCTACCCCGAGGACGTCGCGATCGTGGCCGACCTCGGGCTGGGTTCCTACCGGTTCAGCCTGGAGTGGAGCCGCATCGAGCCGGCTCCGGGGGAGTTCTCCCGCGCCGCCCGCGACCACTACCGGCGGATGGTCGATACCTGCTTGCAGGCCGGCGTCGTGCCCAACGTGAGCCTCAACCACTTCACCCTGCCGCAGTGGTTCGCCGATCGGGGCGGGTGGGCGGCGGCCGATGCAGCCGACCGCTTCGCGCGGTTCACCGAGTTCGTCGAGCCGGTCGTCGCCCGCGACGTCCCCTACGTCTGCACGATCAACGAGCCCAACATCACCGCGGCCTTCGCGAACCTGGGCCAGGACACCACCTTCGGCGGTGCCGGGCTGCCGGCCCCGGATCCGCACATCGCCGACGGGCTGGCCCGCGCCCACCACCGCGCGGTTGAGATCGTCCGCTCGTGGGACGGCCCGCAGGTCGGCTGGGCGGTCGCCACGCAGGCGTTCACCCCGCTGCCCGGCGCCGAGGAGCAGACCGCCCGCTACGCCGGTGCACGGGAGACCCGGTTCCTGCAGGAGGCGGCCGACGACGACTGGCTCGGGATCCAGGCCTACACGCGCACCTTCGTCGGCCCCGAAGGGCCGTTGTCGGTCACCGAGGGCACGGAGACGACGCTGACGGGGTGGGAGTACTTCCCCGGTGCCGTCGGCGTCGGGCTGCGCACGGCCGCGGAACGCGCGCCGGGCGTGCCGCTGCTGGTCACCGAGAACGGCATTGCCACCGCCGACGACGACCGGCGCCGCGACTACACCGAGGGTGCGCTGCGTGCTGTGCACGCTGCGATCGCGGACGGGGTCGACGTGCGCGGCTACTACCACTGGAGCCTGCTGGACAACTTCGAGTGGGTCGCCGGCTACCGGCCCACCTTCGGCCTGGTCGCCGTCGACCGGGCCACCTTCGCGCGGACGGTCAAGCCCAGCGCCCGTTGGCTCGGCGCGGTCGCGCGCGGCAACGCCCTGCCCTGACACCACCACCCCTGGAGGACACCCGCCATGCGCCCCACCCCGACCGGTGAGCACGTCGTTGTCGAGACCCCCGCCGGAGCTGTCCGCGGCCTGTGGCGCGCAGGATCGGCTGCATTCCTGGGCATCCCGTTCGCCGAGCCGCCGTTCGGGGACCTGCGGTTCCAGGCGCCGGTTCGGCGAGCGCCGTGGTCCGGCGTCCGGGACGCACTGCAGTACGGGTCCACCCCGCAGCGCAAGGCGCTGATGGAGATCACCACCATCCCCGAGCCCAGCGTCCCGGGCGAGGACGTGCTGTGCGTCAACGCCTTCACGCCCCGCCCTCGCCCGTCGGAGGCGGGGGAGACGCCGCTGCCGGTGCTGGTCTACGTGCACGGCGGCGGGTACGTGGCCGGTTCCCCGGCCAGCCCCTGGTACGACGGCGCCGCCTTCAACCGGGACGGCGTGGTGACGGTGTCGGTGTCCTACCGGCTGGGGTTCGAGGGTTTCGGCTTGCTGCCCGATGCCCCGGCGAACCGCGGTGTCCTGGACTGGCTGCTCGCGCTGGAATGGGTGCGGGACAGCATCGGCTCCTTCGGCGGTGATCCCCAGCGGGTCACCATCGCGGGCCAGTCCGCCGGTGGCGGCGCGGCGATGACCCTGCTGACGATGCCGCGGGCGCGCGGGTTGTTCACCGGGGTCGTCTCGATGTCCGGCGCTCCGGCCGACGTGTCGCTGGAGGACGCCCGGGCGACGACGCAACGGATCGCCGCGGCGCTGGGGGTCGCGCCGGACCGGGCCGGCTTCGCCGGCGTGACCGAGGAGGCGCTGCTGGCCGCACAGGGCTGGGGGCTGCCGTCGATGGGGGAGCTCTCCGCCGAGGGGTTGATCACGGTGATGCGCTCGATGGACGGCCGGTTGCCGCTGGGACCGGTCGTGGACGGCGACCTGCTGACAGGCACGGTCGAGGAGGGGTTGCAAGCGGGTGCCGGTGCCGACGTGCCCCTGCTGATGGGCAGCACCCGGCAGGAGTTCGGCGGGATCGCGCACGCGTTCCGGCACTTGTTCGAGGAGCACGACGTCGCCGGGGTGCTCGACGCGCTCGGGGTGGCGCCGGAGGTGGCCCGCCGGTTCGCCGGGGTGCTGCCCGGCCACCACCCGGCCGACGTGATGGGCCGCTACGTCAGCGACGTCATGTTCCGTCGCAGGGTCGTGGACTGGCTGGAGATGCGCCGTGGCGCCGCGCCGACCTGGGTGTACGACTTCGCCTGGCGATCGGCCGTCAGCGGGGTGGCCGAGCACTGCCTGGACGTGCCCTTCGCCTTCGACCTGCTCGATGACCCCGACGTGACCCGGGTTGCCGGCCCCGGCGCACCACAGCAGCTCGCCGATCGGGTCCACGGGGCGTACGTCGCCTTTGTGCGGGACCAGGACCCGGGCTGGCCGGCGCACGACGACGGGCAGGCCGTCATGGTGTTCGACGCCGACGGCGGGATCGTCCCCAGCGCGTACGACTCAGCGCGGACCCTCACCGCCCCGGAGCTGGCCACCGCGCCACCGGTCTGAAGCCCTGCCCTTGCTCGCTGGGTCGTCCGTGGAAGGCGCAGGGCGCAGGAATCCCACTGGGCGAGCCGGCGACCGATCTGCTGGACACGGCCGGGTCATGACGAGGCGATGCTCAGCCACGCGCGGCCGAGTCCTGTGGTAGGCCACTCCCTCGCGCAAGCGGAAGGGTCGCCGCCCCCTCGGCTCGGACACGATTACAGCAACCGGTACAGCAACGCGGCCCGGACGACGGCGTACCGGGGCGGACGCCGACGGACGCGGCGACGACCTGACCTGCACGAACGGCACCAGGGCGAACGGCGGCGGATCCCGCGCAGCTACCTGGGGGTCAAGGGGTCGCAGGTTCAAATCCTGTCAGCCCGACAGATGCAGTTGCAGGTCAGGGGCGGGTCGACCATCAGGTCGGCCCGCCTTCGACGTGTTCGGGCGCGCCCATCACGACATCGGGGATCTCGGCTGGCCTCGGGTCGGCCGGTCTGGCCACATGTCGGCGCCCGGGTCGTCGAGATCGACAGGGCCTGCGGTCGGCGGCCATGTCTGACGCCGGCCCGGCGCGGCCCTGGTGCGTCACAGCACCAGGGCGGCCGGGTGGTCGGTCACGTCCAGCGGGACGCCGGGCCGGTGGGTGACAGGAGCCGACAGCATCCCGGCGATCGCGTCGGCGAGGAAGTCGCCCACCGCCTGCCAGGAGGGGGCCGCGCCGTCGTGGTCGGACAGCCGCTCGACGTCCGCGCACGTCGTCGAGACGATCCGGGTCATCAGTCTCGCTCGCCCCACGACGACGTCCCGGTCCAGGTGGTCGAGACGAGCCACCACGGAATGGGTGATCGCGGAAGCGGATGGTGCCAGGTCCGTCGAATCGCCCAGCAGGCCCGCGGCCATCGGGTCGTGCAGCGCCTGGGCGAGGAAGCGGGCCCGGCTGCTGGGCTGCGGCAACGCCCCCAACGCGTCGGTGAACGGGACCACCAGGCTGCGGACGTCCTCCAGGACCGAGTCGGAGCCCGCGAACATCGCCCGCCGGGGGGGCTCCAGCGCGACGAGGTGGCGGGTGATCAGCGCCTGGAGCAGCCCTTCCCGGCCGCCGAAGTAGTACCGCACGGCGGAGTGGTTGGTGTTGCCCGCGCTCTCGGCGACCTTCCGGTCGGAGACCTGGGCGATGCCGGCCTCGGCGAACAGGCGCTCGGCCGCGTCCAGCAGAGCCGTGCGGGCAGCGTCGGACCGTGCCACCTGGGTGCCTCCTCGGCTGGCTTCCTCTGTTGTGACCCGCGTCAAGCTAGCCGGTTGCTGACTTTGTAAGTCATATGACTTACATTCAGATCGTCTCAGCCCGGGCGCACGCGTCCCGCTCCGCCGCCGCAGCCGGAGTCGGTCACCTCACCGATGCTCGCCCGCCCTCGTCAGGAGCAGTCGCATGGAGCCCCTCACTGCCGCATCGTCCGCCGCCGGTCCTCCCGTGGTCGGCCCGCCGATCGAGGACCGCCGGACCCGCATCGCGCGCTACGTCTTCCTGTTCCTCATCCCCTTCCTGATGGTCACGATGATGTACGCGACGTACGTCGGGACCATGCACGCGCCGCACCCGCGGGACATGCCCGTTGCGGTGGTCGGCGTCGGCGCGCAGGCGGAAGCGGTCGTGGACTTGCTCGCCGCCGTCCCGGACGACGCCGTGGCCCCGCGTCTGGTCCGCTCGGCGGGCGAAGCTGTCGAGCTGCTGGAGAGCCGGGAGGTCGTCGGCGCGCTGGAGGTCCCGCAGCCGGGCACCGACGCGGCGACCCTCTACACCGCCAACGCGGCCGGGCCCTCGCAGGCCACGACCGTCCAGCAGCTGCTCGCGCCGGTCGCCGTCCAGCAGGGCTGGACCATCGAGTCCGAGGACGTCGCCCCGCTGAACCCGGGTGACTCCTCCGGCACGGCGGTGCTCTTCGCCGCCATGGGGATGATGCTGGCCGGGTACGTCCCGCTCAGCGTGATCCTGCTGGGCCTGCCGCACCTGCTGTCGGTCCGGCGGTTCGTGCCGGTGCTCCTGGGCTGGGCGGCCGGGACGAGCGCGCTCATCTGGCTCATCCTCGGGCCGATCGTGGGTGCCGTGGACGGGCACTTCCTCGGCTTCTTCGGCGTCGGCATGCTGGCCGTTGGCGCGGTCGGGGCGGCCCAGCTGCTGTTCACCAAGCTGATGGGCCCCCTCGCCGTCCTCATCGGCATGCTGCTCTACGTCGTGCTGGGCATGCCGGCCTCGGGCCTGGCGCTGTCGGTCGACGTCATGCCGGGCTTCTTCTCCTTCCTGCACGGCGTGCTGCCGCTCCCGGCCGCGGGGGAGGCGCTGCGCTCGCTCGTCTACTTCGACGGTGACGGGCTCGGCAGGCACCTGCTCACGCTCACCGTCTGGGTCGTGGTCGCGCTGGGGCTGTCGCTGCTCAAGGAGCGCGCGAGCGGCCTGGCGGTCCCCGGCGCCCCGGCGGTCACCGACCCAGACGCGCCGCTCCCGGCGTTGGCCGGCGGCCCGCTGCGGTCCCTGCGGTTCCGCTACGTGACCGCAGCGGCGTTCCCGCTGTCCATCCTGGTCATGGTGGTCGGCCTGATGAGCTTCGCCATGCACGAGCCGACGGTGCGTGAGCTCCCGGTGGCCGTGGTCGGGTCGACGGGGCAGCAGGCGTCGCAGGTGGCCGACGGTCTCCAGTCGAGCCTGGGGTCGATGGTCGACGTCCAGGTGGCCGGGTCGGTGGACGCCGCGACCGACGCCGTCGTCGACGGGGAGGTCGTCGCCGCCTACGTGCTCCCCGCCGGCCCAGGTGAGGACGCCACCCTCTACACCTCCGCGGGCGCCGGCGTCAGCCAGCAGAGCGTGGTGCGCGCGGTGTTCGGTCAGGTCGCTGCCGGGCAGCAGGTGCCACTCACAGAGACCGACCTGACGCCGCTGCGCGACTCCGACACCATGGGCAGCAACAGCATGTACGTCGGCATGGCCTGGATCATGGCCGGCTTCCTGATCATGGCCGTCTTCCGCGGTGGTGCTCCCGAGCTGAAGCGCTTCCGCCAGTTCGGACCGCACCTCGCCGGTTGGTCGGTCGGCATGGCCGTCTGGCTGTGGCTGCTCTTCGACGTGGTCATCGGTGCGGTCAACGGGAACGCCTGGCAGATGATCGGCTTCGGGGCGGCGACCATCTTCGCCATGGCGGTGGTGACCGGCGTCTTCACCCGGACGCTGGGGCTGGCCGCGATCGTGCCGGTGATGGTCGTGCTGATGCTGGCCGGCGTCCCGGCCTCGGGGGGTGGACTGTCGCTGTACATGGTCCCCGAGGTCTTCCGCGGCCTGTCGGAGGTGCTGCCGCTGCCCGCGGCGGTGGACGCGGCGAGGTCGCTGGTCTACTTCGACGGTGCCGGGGTCGGCCGGGACCTCCTGGTCATCGCCGTATGGGGCGTCATCGGACTGCTGCTCAACCTCGTCGTGGACCGGTGGCTGCGGCGCCGGGAGGACGGGACCGGCGTCCCCGGGCCGGACGGCCGCCCCTCGCCTCCCGGGGCGGCGGACGAGGACGCCGACCGGGACGGGACCGACCGCACCGATGCCGACCGGCTCGAGGGCGCCGGGGCCCGCTGAGGACGACGGGCTGGGCGGCGATCCGCCGTCCAGCCCGGGCCGGGTCCGGGACGGGGTGGCACGGAGGCAAGTCCTGGCACCCCCTGCCGCTGCGCGTTCGGACGTGGTGACGCGCTGACCACGGGAATCCTGATCAGGGTGGACGGCGGCGGACCCCGCGCAGGAGATGGAGGTCAAGGGGTCGCAGGTTCGGGTCCTGTCAGCCCGACAGAGCACGACACAGGGGCCGTTCCCGCGAGACCGGGGGCGGCCCCTGTCGCTGTTCCGGGTGTTCGACCACGTCTTCGACCACCGTCAGCCGACCCGAGTACCCCAGGACGGCGTTCAAGGTGGCCACGGCGTTCCGGAAGACGTCGGGGGAGACGTCGTCGGTGATGGCGATTGAGGAGTGGCCTCCGTGGACGTGTCGCGTCGGCTTGCTGATCTGCTGAGGCACATGGGAGTTGGTCCGGCGTCCGCCTGATCGGCCGCCTGTGGCGCTTGCACACATGCACTGGCCCCTGATGGTGCGGCCGGCCGCGATGGTTGCCTGGTGTTACTGGATTGTGACGTCCATCGGGGTTCGTTGTAGCGTCTCGGCCGGTCCGCCCGAGCCCCGATCTCGCCCAGAGGTCCTCGCGCAGACCCCGTCGAACTGCTACCGCTCACGCGGTGGAAGACCGGGGACCCATCGTTCCCTGGGGTGAATCTCGCCTGGCCCATGCGCCGCCGCGAGTAGGGCTGTCTCCGGCCCGAACCCGTCAGCTAACTCGGTAGACGGCGAGGGAGAACGGAGCTCGCCGCGTTGGCGACGTCGCACGACACCGTCTTGCAGCACCATGTCCACCGACGCCGCCGCGCCCGATGGCGCGCCGCGTTCACTGCGCCGACGCTGGCCGCCGGTGCTGCCCTGCTGGTGCTCACCGGTCCGGCAGCCCACGCCGCACCTGAGCCCCCGCCGGCCCCGGCAGGCCAACCCGGACTCGCCGAGGCCGAGGCCGCGCTGGCCAGCGTCGAGGCGTCGGTGGTGGCGGCGGAGGAGACCCTGCGGCGGCTCACGGTGGAGGCTGAGGCGGTCGCCGACCAGAGCCTGGTCGCCCAGGCCGCGCTGCTCACAGCCCGGCAGGAGGCCGACGCCCGGGTGGCCGAGCTGACGGCTGCGCAGGCAGCAGTCGGGCAGGCGCGAGCCGACGTCGTCGCACTGGCCCGGCAGAGCTACATGGGCGCTGACGCCTACGGCAGTGCGTCGGCCTTCTTCGCCGCAGGAAGCCCCGAGGAAGTCCTCCAACGAGCCGCCACGCTGGAGCTGCTGGGTGATGACCGGGGCGAGCGACTGGACGAGCTCGAGGTCGTCCAGCGCCAGCAGCAGGCGGCTACCGAGGCAGCGAAGGCCGCCGTGGTTGCCCGCGATGCGGCCGCCGCATCCGCCGCGGAGGCCGAACGGGTCGCCAACGACGAGCTCGCCGCGGCGCAGCAGACCTACGACGCCGCCGTGGGGGACAGGGCCGCGTTGGAGCAGCAGTTGCAGGAGGCGCGGGAGCGGGTGGTCACCCTCGGGGGCGATGCTGCTGCGGAGCCGGTGGAACAGCAGGCCGGCAGCGATGTCACTGCGGTACCGACGGAGCAACCGAGCAGTGGCGATGTCGATGCACTACTGGCGGAACGGCTGGACGGTGCGGCTTCCCGGGGAGGTGGACGGCCCGTGCCCAACGCCGGCATCCCGACCGCGGGCCGGGTGACCTCCTGCTACGGCGCCCGGTGGGGGACCATGCACCACGGCGTGGACATCGCCGCCCCGATCGGCACACCGATCTATGCGCCCGAAGCCGGCGTGGTGCTCCAGGCCGGCCCCGCATCCGGCTTCGGATTGGCTGTCTACCTGGAGCATGAGGACGGCTCGATCACCCTCTACGGGCACATCGACAGCTACTCGGTCGAAGCGGGACAGCAGGTGTCCGCTGGGCAGCAGATCGCGATGGTGGGCAACACGGGTCAGTCCACCGGTCCGCACCTGCACTTCGAAGTGCATCAGGGTGGGCTCTACCAGGACCGCAGCAACCCGGTTCCGTGGCTGGCCGCCCGCGGCCTGCCGCTGGGCGGTAGCTGCGGCTGACCTCGGGGGCCTCGAACGCTGTCAGTCGCTGACACCACTGGGCGGTCAGCGCCGCTGAGTGGTGGTTGCCGTGGGACCGTCACGCCGTCTTGCGGTCATGCTCAGCGTGGGAGGAAGGGCCCGGGCGTCACGTCCCCCTGGAGGCTGTCAGGGTCGGCTTCGGGGGATCAGCCATGCGGGAACCGTGGCGCGAGGCGGCAACCGAGCAGGAGATGGACCGGCACCGAGGCCGACACTCGGTCCAAGCGGCCGACGGCCTTCTCGGGTGCGCCAGCCAGGCCGTCGTACCTTCGTGTGGAGGAGGTGGTCCTGGTGGCACGGCTATGGGCGGCGCTGCTGCTGTTGGCCGCTGTCTTCGCCATGCACGGGATCCAGTGCGCGGCCGCGGGCTCAGCGCTGGCACACGGGTCCACATCGCTCAGTGCGGCTGCCTCGGTCGATGTATCGGCAGCGTCCGTCCATCTGGGCCCCGTCGCAGGTGCGATGCCCGACCACCGGCGCGTCGCAGCCACACGCGGGGCAGCAGACGCAGATGCCACCGGGTCCAGCGGCCTGCCGGCCCCGTGGCACGACGCTCACCTCCTGGCGGTGTGCCTCGCCGTTCTGCTCGCGGGGCTGACCGTCCTCGCGGCCGTGGTGCTCCGCCGAGGCTCGGCGCTCCCGCCCGCCCGCGGCTCGCCCACACCTTCCCGCTGGCCCACCGGGTGGTCGAGGCAGCCTCGACCACCCACCCTCTCTGCTCTCTGTCTCCTGCGGATCTAGGCCGAACAGCTGCACCCCGACAGCTCCCGCTGTCCCGGGGTCCTGCACGCATGCCCACATCTGTCAGACAGGAGACCCAGCATGACCCGCACCAGCATTCGCCTCGTCCGCCTCACCGGTGGGCTGATGGCCGCCGTCATCGTCCTCGCCGGCTGCTCGGACACCGAGCAGACCTCCGCCACCGGCGGCAACGCGGCCGACGACAGCTCCGCCGAGCAGGGCGCGGAGTTCAACGACACGGACGTCGCGTTCGCGCAGGGGATGATCCCGCACCACGAGGGCGCGCTCATGATGTCCGCGGTCGCCATCGACCGCGCCTCCGATCCCCGGGTCGTGGACCTGGCCGAGCGGATCGAAGCAGGTCAGGACCCGGAGATCGACCTCATGACGGCCTGGCTGGAGGAGTGGGGCCAGCCGCTCGAGGAGCCCGGTCCGATGGGCGGCATGGACCACGGGTCCGGGGACATGGGCGGCATGGGCATGGACGGCGGCATGGGCATGGGCATGGAGGAGATGCCTGCGGCCGGCCGGGACTTCGACCGCATGTGGCTCGACGCCATGATCGAGCACCACGAGGGCGCCGTCGAGATGGCGCAGACCGAGGTCGAGGACGGCCGCAACGCCGAGGCCGTCGACCTGGCTCGCTCGATCAGCGAGGTCCAGGCGCAGGAGATCGAGGAGATGCGGCAGCTGCTCACCGAGCTGGGTGGCTGATCCGTTCCTGGTGGGGCGCGGTGCCGTCCGGGCACCGCGCCCCACCTCTCCCGTGTCCCGGGTGGCCTCGGCCGCTCGATCGCCGCCGCAGTTCCGTCGACTCGTGCGGTGACCGCAGTCCCCTCAGCGGCTGTCCCCGCGCACAGCCCGTCGATGTGGTCCGCCGCGTCCAGAGCACCCGGACCCGCTCGGCGAGGGGCCCGCCGGGCGACGTCGGACCCGGTGAGCGGACATCACCTCTCGGCAGCCGCGCGCATCGCTCGTGACGCTGGAGGCGGCCGACGGACACCATCGGTGCGGGTCTCCAGGGCACACTCGCGCTGTGGAGCGTCATGAGTTCGGCGCAGCAGTGCGCCACCTGCGGGAGAGCACGGACCCCTCGGGTGTCGGGCTGCCAGTCGGCGGGCGGCGGGTCCCCGGCCTGCGGCGGGAGGAGCTCGGTGAGCTCGCCGGCATGTCCGCCGACTACGTCCGCCGACTGGAACAGGGACGGAGCCATCCCTCGGCCGGCGTGGTCAAGGCCATCGCCCGGGCCATGCGCGTCGGACGGGCGGACTACGAACGGCTCTCTGCGCTCGCCGGGTACGCCGCCGCGGACGGGCAGGTGCCGACCGACCTGGGGCCGGGCGCGACGCGGCTGCTGGAGCGGTTCTCCGACACCCCGATGATCGTCACCGATGCGGCGATGAACGTCGTCGCGGTCAACAGCGGGTTCCTGGCCCTGGAGCACTGGGACCTCACCGGGGAGCGCTGGGAGTGGAACGTGGCCTGGCGCATCTTCTGCCACCCGTTCGCTGCCTTCCAGCAGTCCGACGCCGACGCCGCCGATCACGAGACGATCCAGGTGGCTCAGCTGAGAGCCGCGCTGTTGCGGTACCCCGGCGATGCGTCGCTCGCCGCGATGGTCGACGAGATGCGGACCCGGAGCCGGCGGTTCGACACGCTCTGGCGGGCACCGCGACCGGTGGCGGCCTACGAGAGCAGCGCGACCTTCACCCAGTCCGACGGGGACTCCCTCACCCTCGTCGAGAACCTGATCGCCATCCCCGGTGACGACCTGGCGGCCGTCATGCTGACCGCGGAGCCGGGTTCGCGCGATGCGGCGCGGCTGGTGGAGGTGGTCGGCGCAGCCGACGAACGGGCGGTCGTCAAAGTGGGCCAAACCGGCCCAGGCTGACCGCGCCGGGACCTGCGACGTTGGGTGACGTCTCAACGACGTCACCACCACGAGAGCGGGTCCAGCGATGAAGGCAGTGCGTTTCCACGAGGTCGGCGGTCCGGAGGTCCTGCGCTACGAGGACGTCGACCGGCCCACCCCTGGGGGCAGGCGAGGTACGGGTGCGGGTGGCGGCCTCGGCGTTCAACGCCGCCGACGCCGGCATGCGCGGCGGCTTCCTGCCGATCCCGGTCGTGCTGCCGCACGTGCCCGGATACGACGTCTCCGGCACGGTCGACGCGCTCGGGGACGGCGTCGGCGGCACCACCGGCGAGGGCGGCCTGCAGGTGGGGGACGCGGTGATCGGCTTCCTGCCGATGGAACGGGACGGCGGCGCGGCGGAGTACGTGATCGCCCCGGTGGAGGCGCTCGTCCCGGCCCCCACGAAGATCCCCCTGCCCGACGCGGCAGGTCTGCCGTCGGTGGCGCTGGCGGCCTGGCAGGCGTTGTTCGACCTCGGGGAGCTGACCGCCGGGCAGCGGGTCCTGGTCAACGGTGCCGGGGGAGTGGTCGGCAAGTACGCCGTCGCGCTGGCCGCACGAGCCGGGGTGCACGTCGTGGCGACCGCCAGTCCGCGCAGCAGCGCCGCCGTCCGCGCAGCCGGCGCCGACCAGGTCATCGACCACACCACCACGGACGTGCTGGACGCGGTCGACGAGCAGGTCGACGTGCTGGTCAACCTCGCCCCCGTCGACCCCGACCGGTTCGCCGCGTTGGTGGCCCTGGTCCGCGACGGTGGCAAGGTCGTCAGCACGACCGCGTTCATGGCCACCCCCGGTGACGAGACCCGCGGCGTCAGCGCAGCGACCGTGTTCGTGCTGCCCGACCGGGACCGCCTCACCGAGCTGGTGTCCCTGGTCGACAGCGGGGACCTGCAGGTCGAGGTCACCCGCCGCATCCTGCTGACCGAGCTGCCCGCGCTGCACGTCGAGGCCGCCGCCGGTCGCCTCGAGGGCAAGGTCGTCGTCGAGCCGGCCTGAGCCCGCGACCCGTGCGTCCCGGGCCGTCGCGCCGGGGGCCGGGTGTGGTCGACTGGAGTTGCGGCCTCGCGTGCCGATGTGGCTGGTGTCCCCTGCGGGACGCACACCGATGAGGGGATGTGGACGTGGAGCACTTGCGCCGACTGCAGATCGAGCGGCCCGTGGTCTTCTGGGTCGTCGTGCTGGCGGGCTTCTTCGTGGCCTTCCAGCTGCTGCTGTTCGTGGCGGCGCTGCTGCTGGGGCCGTTCGGGCTGCCGGCCTGGGCGCCCATCGCGGTGGTGCTGGCCGGTCTGGTCGTCGTCGCGCGACGGCAACAGCGCTGACCCGACCGCCGGGCCGGGACGACCTGCCCGGCCGAGCGGCTGCGGTCAGAAGGAGACCGGGAGCTCCTCGACGCCGTGGACGAACGACAGCCCCCGCCAGGGGAGCGTCTCCTCGGGAACGGCGAGAGCGAGGTCAGGGAAGCGGCGGAACAGCGCCGGGAGCGTGATGCGGAGCTCCATGCGCGCGAGCTCGGCGCCGACGCAGCGGTGCATCCCGTGGCCGAACGCCAGGTGGCCGCCGGCGGGGGACCGGTCCGGTTGGAACCGGTCGGGCTGCGGGCCGGCCCAGGCCGGGTCGCGGTCGGCCCCGCTGAGGGAGACGGCGACGAGGTCGCCCCGCCGGACCGGGCAGCCGGACAGCTCCAGGTCCTGCTTGGCGAACCGCGGGAAGGCCACCTGGACCACCGACAGATACCGCAGCAGCTCCTCCACCAGGCCGTCGATCTCGGCCGGTGAGCCCTCTCGGACGAGGGCGGCATGAGCGGGGTCGCGCAGCAGCACCATGGTGCCCAGGGAGAGGGAGCTGGCGGTGGTCTCGTAGCCGCCGGTGACGATCCCGTCGACGAGGCCCGCGAGGTCGTCGTCGGAGAGGGCGTCGCCCTCGGCCTGGAGGACCCGCCCGATCAGGCCGTGCCCGGGCGCCGTCCGCTGCCGCGCCACCACGTCGAGGAGGATCCGCTTCTGCTCCGACACCGCACCGAGCGCCGCGGCTGCGCCCCCCGTGGCGTCGAAGCGCTTGGTGCCCAGCCGGACGAAGGCCTCGTGGTCGGCGTCGTCCAGCCCCAGCAGCCCACAGATCACGTCCATCGGGACCCGCCAGGAGACGTGCTCGGCGAGGTCGGCAGGCGATCCGGCCGCGGCGAGCTCGTCCAGCCGGCGGGTGACGATCGCCTCGACCGTGGGCTCCAGCCGGTCCAGCCGGCGCCGGGTGAACTCCGGGGCCACGAGCTTGCGCAGCCGGGTGTGCAGCGGCGGGTCGGTGAACCCCAGGCCGCCGACGTCGGCTGTCGACCCCGGCCCGGCGTCGCCGAACAGGTGCCGGATGTCGTTGCTGTAGGAGTCGCGGTCGGCCAGGACGGCGCGGGCCTGCTCGTACCCGGTGACGAGGTGCGCCGCGAGACCCATGGGCAGGTCGAGTCGCTCCACCGGACAGCGGGCGCGCAGTTCGGCGAGCTCCGGCACCGGGTCCACCCCGCGCCGCAGCAGGGGCAGCCGAGCGCTCTCCGGGAAGAAGGTCAGCTCGGTGAGGTCGATGCCCTTCTTGCGGATCCGTCGCTCCACGATGCGGCCCAGCCATGCCTGGGCCACGGCCCGTGCGCTGCGCTGACGCCGCGACCACCCGCGCGACCTCCGCGTCACCGGTCGGGCGGCCAGGGCGGCGGTCCGCCGCACGCGGCGACGCCTGGACCTGCGTGGTGCTGAGAAGTCGGTCGTGGACATGATCCCTCGTCGTCGTCCGGGCACCGGCGCGACGGCGAGCCACGCCGAGCCCACCGGGGGACCAGCACCCGACCGGCGTCGGGTGCTGATCGTGCGACGTCCGCCGTGCGACGACGTCGTGGGACCTCGATCGGATCACGGGCGTCGCACGGTCGCCGTCGACGGTGCCCGCGCCGTGGCGGGCCGTCCGTGGCGGTGGGCTCTGCCCCGACCATCCCATGCGGACGGCCGGACACCGCCGGCGACCCTCCGAGGCGGAGACGGACAGTGCCCCCCTGCCCGCGGTACGGGCAGGGGGGCACTGTGTCCGGGTGGAGCGGACCGGGCGGGTCAGCCCGCCAGGTAGTTCACGTGCGGGTGGTCCATGTGGTTGGCCGTGGCGCTCCCGCGGTCGGCCATGGGGCTCCACGAGCCGGTCGGCGACATGAGGATGCGCTGCTGCCAGATGATGTAGTCCACGCCGAGGGCGTCCCAGTTGGCGATGTGGTACTCGACGATCGCATCCCCGAGCGCGGTGTCGGACATGACCATGTAGTCCAGGGCGAGCCCGGAGGGGTGGCCGTTGGGGTCGGTGGCGCTGGCCCGCGTCCCACCGATGGTGATGCCCGTGGCGCCCGGCACGTCGGTCACGACGGCGTTCGCGGCGGCCTGCGCGCGCGGCTGCACGGGACCGGAGCTGTTGCTGATCTGGGCGACCGTGGACGGGGAGGCAGCGGTCACCGCCACCGCCGGGGCCACTGCCGGCGCGGGGGCCGGTGCCGGCGCGGGGGCGGGAGCCGGCGCGGGGGCGGGAGCCGGAGCCGGG
>NZ_JPMX01000039.1 GCF_000761485.1 Modestobacter caceresii | reverse complement strand
CGTTCTCCGGTGCGGGGTCCGCGCACGGGTTCGCGTGGTCGACGACGGTGGCGCCGGGGGCGCACCGGGTGTGCGTGTTCGCGATCGACGTGGACGCGCCGTCCCGGAACTCGGAGCTGGGGTGTCGGTCGATCACCACTCAGCAGGCGTTGCCGGTCGGGAGCTGGGACGGGTTGTCGGCGTCGGGGGCGACGGTGAGCGTGTC
>NZ_JPMX01000038.1:37224-46717 GCF_000761485.1 Modestobacter caceresii | reverse complement strand
GGTGGCGGAACGGGGGACCCGCGCCCGGACTCGGGCTGGACCGACGGCGCGGGCGGACTGGTCTGCCCGGCCGCTGCCGGGGAGGGCGCAGGGGACTCGGGCGGCGCCGCGGTGGTCGTCGCCGGCGCCTCGGCCGGGGTGCCCGGGGAGGGGACCGGCGCGCGGCTGGTGGTCGTGGCGTCGCCGGTCGCGGCAGCCGGGGGTGCGGCGCCGCGGTCGACGTCCGACGAGCCGGCCGTGTCGCCGAGCCCGGGCAGGGAGCCGCCGTTCAGCGCGACGGTGAGCGCCACCGCGGCGACGACGGTCAGCAGCAGGACCACCCGCAGCAGCCGGGACGGCGGGGAGGCGCGGCGCGGCACGGGGCCGTCCTCACCGGGCACAGGTCGTCACCCGAGCGAGGGTAGACGCATGCGGACGGTCACCGGGCCCCTCGGGCGAAGAGGCCCCCGGGCGGGGAGCAGCGGCGGTCGTCACGGATCGGCGGGCCGGCGCAGCCACTACCGTGGTCGGTCGCGGGACAGTCCCGTCGAGACCATCTCTGGAGGAACGCGCCGCCCGTGAGCGACGTCTGGCTCAACATCGTCATGGTCTTCGCCTTCGTGCTGGTCGGCGGCGCGTTCTCCGGCGCCGAGATCGCGCTGGTGTCCCTCCGCGAGTCCCAGGTCCGCGCCCTGGCCGAGACCGGCCGGCGCGGGCAGGCGCTCAACAAGCTGCTCGCCGACCCCAACCAGTTCCTCGCCTCCGTCCAGGTCGGCGTCACGCTGGCCGGCTTCTTCTCCGCCGCGTTCGGCGCCAGCACCCTGTCCGGGCCGCTCGGCGACGTCCTCATCGGTTGGGGGGTGCGGCCCGGTGTGGCCGACCCGCTGTCCTTCGTCGCCGTCACCATCGCGATCAGCTACCTGTCCCTGGTCGTCGGCGAACTGACCCCCAAGCGGCTGGCCCTGCAGCGGGCCGAGGGCTTCTCGCTGGTGGTGGCCGCCCCGCTCAACGCCATCGCCAAGCTGTTCCGGCCGATCATCTGGCTGCTGTCGAAGTCCACGAACGTGCTGGTCCGCCTGCTGGGCGGTGACCCGCGGGCGAGCGGGGAGTCGATCAGCCAGGAGGAGCTGCGTGACCTGGTCGCCGCGCACGAGTCGCTGTCCAGCGACGAGCGCCGGCTGATCGACGAGGTCTTCCGGGCCGGCGACCGCGAGGTGCGCGAGGTGATGACCCCCCGGACCGAGGTCCACTTCCTGGAGTCCAGCATGACCGCCAGTCGCGCGGCCAAGCAGGTCGCGGACTCCAGTTGGTCCCGCTACCCGGTCGTGGGCCGCAACGAGGACGACGTCGTGGGCTTCGTGCACGTGCGCGACCTCTTCCTGCCCACGCACCCGGCCGGGCGGGCGGCGACCGTGGGCGACCTCGCCCGCGAGGTGAAGCAGCTGCCGGGGACCGCCGGCGTGCTGACCGCCCTGTCGGGGATGCGCAAGGAGAACCGGCACTTCGCGATCGTGGTCGACGAGTACGGCGGCACCGACGGGATCGTCACCCTGGAGGACCTCATCGAGGAGGTCATCGGCGACATCTACGACGAGTACGACGAGGACGTCACGCCGGACTCCGAGGAGCCGGCCGAGGGGCCGCACGAGGTCGACGGGCTGCTCAACCTCGACGACTTCGCCGGCGCGACGGGGTTGCACCTCCCCGAGGGCCCGTACGAGACGGTCGCCGGGTACGTCCTCGCCGAGCTGGGGCGTCTCCCGGTCCTGGGGGACACCGTGACGGTCGAGGAGCGCACCCTGACGGTGCTCGAGCTCGACGGCCGCCGGATCGCCCGGATCAGCGTCAGCGCCGCACCGCAGCAGGACGACGGCAGCGACGCCGCCGCGGAAGCCACGGCCGGCTGACGACGGGGCTCAGGCGCTGCGTGCCTGCGCGAACGCCCAGGCGTCGGAGACGATCTCGCGCAGGTCGGTGTGCTGCGGTGCCCAGCCGAGCTCGTCCTGGATCCGGGCCGAGCTGGCCACCAGCCGCGCCGGGTCCCCGGGCCGCCGGTCGCCGACGACGACCGGCAGCGGGTGCCCGGTGACGCTGCGGACGGCGTCGACCATCTCCTGCACCGAGAAGCCGGTGCCGCTGCCCAGGTTGTAGATGCGGTGCTCACCCGGTGCGGGGGCGGGCAGCGCCAGCAGGTGGGCCGCGGCCAGGTCCTTGACGTGGACGTAGTCGCGGATGCAGGTGCCGTCGGGGGTCGGGTAGTCCGTGCCGAAGACGGTGAGCGCCTCCCGGGTGCCCGCGGCCACCTGCAGCGCGATCGGGATCAGGTGGGTCTCGGTGGCGTGCCGCTCGCCGACGCCGTACGCCGCGCCGCCGACGTTGAAGTACCGCAGGCTGACCGCGGCGAACGAGTGGGCCACCGCGTAGGAGGTCAGCATCGTGTCGACGGCGAGCTTGCTGGCCCCGTAGGTGTTGGTCGGCCGGGTCGGGGCGTCCTCGGGGATCGGCACCTGGTCGGGCTCGCCGTAGGTGGCCGCGGTCGAGGAGAAGACGATCCGCCGGCAGTCGACCGCGCGCATGGCCTCGAGCAGCGCCAGGGAGCCGCCGACGTTGGAGTGCCAGTAGACCTCCGGCTCGACCTGGCTCTGCGCGACCAGGCTCTTGGCCGCGAAGTGCAGCACCGCCTCGGGCCGGACGTCGGCCAGCACGGGCGCGGAGTCGTGCAGCGAGGCCTGCACGAAGCGGGCGCCGGCGGGGACGGCGTCCTCGTGGCCGGTCGACAGGTCGTCGAGCACCGTGACCTCGTGGCCGCCCTCGAGCAGGGCCGCCGTGACTACGCTGCCGATGTAGCCGGCCCCACCGGTGACGAGTACGCGCATGCCGCAACCCTAGTGAGTGGCCCGGACGACCTCCGGTCCGACCGAGGAGGAGCAGCCCGTGGTCAGCGCCCGCCCTGCCGTGGCCGCCATGCCGGTCTACCGACCCGGCCGCAACCCCGCCGACCTGGCCCGCGAGATCGGCGTCGACCGCGCCGTGAAGCTCGCCAGCAACGAGGTGGCCTTCCCGCCGCTGCCGGCCGTCGTCCAGGCGATCGCCGCGACCGCGGGGGAGACGAACCGGTACCCGGACAACGGCGCCGTCGTCCTCACCCGGGCCCTGGCCGAGCGGTACGGCGTCGAACCGGCGCAGGTGGCCACCGGCTGCGGCGCGGTCACCGTCTGCCAGCAGCTGGCCCAGGCCTACAACGACCCGGGCTCGAGCATCGCGTTCGCCTGGCGCTCCTTCGAGATGTACCCGCTGCTCGCCCAGGTCGCCGGGGCCCGAGCCCAGCAGGTGCCGCTCGTCCCGGGCACGCCCGGCGGGGCCGCGGACACCCACGACCTGGACGGGCTGGCCGCGGCGATCGACGACACGACCCGGGTGGTCTTCGTCTGCAACCCGAACAACCCGACCGGGACGGCGGTGCGGCGCCCGGAGCTCGAGCGCTTCCTGGACGCCGTCCCGGCGCAGACGCTGGTCGTGCTGGACGAGGCCTACCGGGAGTTCGTCACCGACCCCGACGTCCCCGACGGGGTCGAGCTGATGCGCGGTCGGCCCAACGTCGCCGTGCTGCGGACGTTCTCCAAGGCCTGGGGCCTGGCCGGCCTGCGGGTGGGCTACCTGCTCGCCGAGGACCCGGCCGTGGCCGACGCCGTCCGCCGCACCCAGGTGCCGTTCAGCGTCTCCTCCCTCGCCCAGGCCGCGGCGGTCGCGGCGCTGGCCAGTGAGCCCGAGGTGCGCGAGCGCTGCGCCGCCGTCGCCACCGAGCGCGCCCGGCTCACCGGTGCGCTGCGCGAGCGCGGGCTGCCGGTGGCCGACAGCCAGGCCAACTTCGTGTGGCTGCCGCTGGGGGAGCGGGCCGCCGAAATCGCCGCTGCGCTCGAGGCCCGCGCGGTGATCACCCGGCCGTTCGCCGGTGAGGGGGTCCGCGTGACCGTCGGCATCCCCGAGGAGGACGACGTCTTCCTCGCCGCGCTGGACGACGTCCTGACCAGCGCACCGGTGGGTGCTGCCGGAGCCTGAGCGAGCGCTCCCGGGCCGCGTGGTTCGATGGAGGGCGTGCCTGCTCCCCGCGTGCTGTCCGGCATCCAGCCGACGGCGGACTCCTTCCACCTCGGCAACTTCCTGGGTGCACTGCGGCAGTGGGTCGCCCTCCAGGACGACCACGACGCGTTCTACTGCGTCGTCGACCTGCACGCGATCACGGCGGAGCAGCCCGACCCGGCGGTCCTGCGCCGGCGCACGCTGGTGTCGGCGGCGCAGTTGCTGGCGTTGGGCGTCGACCCGTCGCGCAGCACGCTGTTCGTGCAGAGCCACGTCCCCGAGCACGCTCAGCTGGCCTGGGTGCTGCAGTGCCTCACCGGGTTCGGCGAGGCCGGCCGGATGACCCAGTTCAAGGACAAGAGCAGCCGCGAGGGCGCCGGGACGACGTCGGTCGGGCTGTTCACCTACCCGGTGCTGCAGGCCGCCGACATCCTGCTCTACCAGGCCGCCCGGGTGCCGGTGGGCGAGGACCAGCGTCAGCACCTCGAGCTCACCCGTGACCTGGCGACCCGGTTCAACGGCCGGTACGGCGACACCTTCGTCCTCCCGGAGGCCTACGTGCCGCCGGGTGCGGCCAAGGTGCTGGACCTGCAGTCGCCGGACAAGAAGATGAGCAAGAGCCTCCCGCCGGCGGGGTGTGTGAACCTGCTGGACGACCCGAAGGTGACCGCGAAGCGGATCCGCTCGGCGGTCACCGACACCGGCCGCGAGGTGGTCGCCGACCCGGTGGCCAAGCCCGGGGTGACCAACCTGCTGGCCATCCACTCGGCGCTGTCCGGGCAGAGCACCGCCGAGCTGGAGGAGCACTTCGCCGGTCGTGGCTACGGCGACCTGAAGAAGGAGCTCGCCGAGGTCGTCACCGACGCGCTGACCCCGATCCAGCAGCGCACCGCCGAGCTCCTGGCCGACCCCGCCGAGCTGGAGCGGGTGCTCGCCGCCGGGGCCGCCGGGGCCCGTGAGGTCGCGGCCCGCACGCTGGCGACGGTCTACGAGCGGGTCGGCTTCCTGCCCGCCGTCGGGGCACCGACGTGAGGGACCGGCCGCTCCGCGCCGACGACACCTTCGTGCACCGGCTCGACGCCGGTTCGGAGTCGTCGCCGGACACCGCCGTCCTCGGCGTCGTGGTGTCGGTCCCCGAGCCCTGGGCGCAGCTGCTGGTCGAGTGGCGGGGCAAGTGCGGTGACCCGCAGGCCACCCTGGTGCCTCCGCACGTGACGCTGCTGCCGCCCACCGAGGTGCCGACCGGCACCCGCCCGGCGATCACCGAGCACCTCTCCCGGGTGGCCGCCCAGCACCCCCCGTTCGACATGCACCTGTCGGGCACGGGCACCTTCCGCCCGATCTCGGAGGTGGTGTTCGTGGCGGTCGCGCTGGGCATCGCCGACTGCGAGCTGATCGCGACCGACGTCCGGACCGGGCCGCTGGCCCGGCCGTTGAGCTTCCCGTACCACCCGCACGTCACCGTGGCTCACGACGTGCCCGCCGACATGCTGGACATGGCCTACGCCGGCCTGGCCGACGTGCACGCGGAGTTCCGGGTCGGCAGCTTCACCGAGTTCGAGCAGCTGCCCGGTGGGGCGTGGGCCGTCTCTCGCGAGTACCCGCTGTCCGGTCCGCCGCACTGACCAGCGGCAGCGGCGGGCCCTGCCCGCTGCCGCGCGGAGTCACTGGGCGACACCCAGACTGGCTCCGGTGACCAACCCCGTCAGCCGTGCGGCCGGTGCGGCGAAGCGGTCCCTGCGGCGCCAGCGGGCCCGGCGCTCCTGGCTGGACCACCTGGTCCGCGCCGGCCGGCGCTACATCCGGGTGCACGCCACGTTGATGGCCTCCGGGGTGACGTACTACGTCTTCCTCGCCCTGGCGCCGGTGACCCTGCTGCTCGTGGCGGTCGCCGGGCTGGTCCTGCGGGGCAACCCGCTGCTGCAGGACCAGCTCCTCGAGGCCCTCCGGGACGCGGTGCCCGGGGAGACGGGGGACAGCCTGGCGGACACCGTCACCACGGCCGTCGACAGCGCCACCACCTTCGGTGTGGTCGGCCTGTTCGGCGTGGTCTTCATCGGGTTGGCCGCCATGGACAAGCTGCGCATCGGCATGGACATCGTCTGGCGGGGTCGGGCGGACCCGCCGCAGTTCCTGGCCGACCGGGCCAGGGACCTGCTGTCGCTGTTCTGGTTCGGCGTCGCGGGAGCGCTCAGCATCGCGCTCACCACCGGTGCGTCGAACATCGCCGGCCGGGTGTTCGGCCTGACCGATGTCAACGAGGCGCCCGGCTTCTTCCTGCTCGCCCGTGCGCTGCCGATCGTGCTGGCCGTGGCCGGGGACGTCCTGCTGTTCCTGTGGCTGCTCAGGGGGGTGCCGGGCACCCCGTTCGGCTACCGGCAGTTGATGCCCGGCGCGTTCTTCGGCGCCGTGGGCTTCGAGGCGCTGAAGCTGGTCGGCGGTCTCTACCTGACGGCCATCGGGGGCAACGTGACCGCCTCGACGTTCGGCGGTCTGGTCGGCCTGATCGTCTGGATCAACGTGGTCTGCCGGTTCGCGTTCTTCACCGCGTGCTGGACGGCGACGCTCCCCGCCATCGAGCACGCCGACACGCGCGTCCCGCACGGACCACCGGGGCCGACGCCGCTGCCGGACATCGCGCGGGTCGACGAGCGGGCGGCGAGCCCGTCCCCGGGTCGGCTCGCCGTCGCGCTCCTGGGGGCCGGCGCGGTCGTCGGCGTGACCGCGGGCCGGGTGCTGCCGCGGCTCATCGCCCGTCGTGCAGAGCGGGGGCGGACTCGGGCGCTGCGACCCGACGCACCGCCCGACGCCGGCCGATGACCGTGGCCGCCACGATGACCAGTGCGCCGGCCGCCAGCCCGGCGGGCACGAGGGGTGCGGTGCTCGTCGCGGAGCCGGGAGCTGCCACGGAGCCCGTGCCGGCTCGGGTGTCCGGGGTGGCGGCCGCCGTCCCGGCAGGGACCGCCGCCATCGCCGCCGTCTTCTCGGCCGCCATCTGCTCGGCGGCCTCCGCGGCCTCCATCGCGGCGGCGACCTCACCCGGCTCGACCAGCCGGCCGACGGGCTCGGCGTCGGCCGGGACGGCGAAGCCCCAGTCCAGCAGCCGCCGGGCCTGCTCCAGCTCGTGCACCGGGCGTCGCTCGGCCTGCATGACGCTGACCACCAGGCGCCGGCCGTCGCGCTCGGCGGCCACCACGAAGGTGTGCCGGGCCGCGTCGGTGAACCCCGTCTTCCCGGCGAGGGTGCCCGGGTAGCTGCTGAGCAGGGTGTTCTGGTTCTGGATCTGGTAGCCCTCGTAGGTCCCGACGGTCGGCATCTGTGCGGTGCGGGTCTGCAGCAGGTCCAGGCCGTACGGGTCGGTGACGAGCTGACGCAGGATCAGCGCGAGGTCGTAGGGCGAGGACGACTGCCCGGCCACGTCGAGCCCGGAGGGCGTCCCGGCCACGGTGTCGTGGGCGCCGAGATGGGCCGCCGTCTCGTTCATCGCGGCCAGGGTCGCCCCCACCCCGCCGGCGGCCCGGGCGAGGGCGTTGGCCACGTCGTTGCCCGACTGCATGACCAGGGCGCGGAAGAGCAGGTCGACCGGGTACTGGCCACCACGCACCAGACCCACCCGGCTGCCCTCGATCGCCTCGTCCTCGACGGTGCCCTCGACGACCAGCGCGGGGTCCAGGACGGGCACCAGGGTGAGCAACGTCAGGGCCTTGAGGGTGCTGGCCGGGTAGTACCGGCCGTGTGGGTCCCGCGCGCCCAGCACCGCACCGGTGCCGGCGTCGGCGACCAGCCAGCCGCGGGCGTCGATGCCCTCGGGGAGGGGCGGTGCACCGGCGACCGTCACCAGGCCGCGGGTGTCCAGGCGCTCGCCGCCGACGGTGCTGCCGTCGGGGGCGCTGCCCTGTGGCGGCCCGTCCGGGTGCGGGCTGGTCGGGGTCGGCGCCGAGGGGTCGACGGTGGGCCGGGAGCTCTCGGCCAGGGCCGGGCCGGTGGGGGCCAGCAGGAACCCGATCACCCACAGCCCGGCCACGAGCAGCACGGCGGTCAGCCGGCGCAGCGGCAGGGGTCGGCGCATGCCCGACGCTAACCCGCGGTGGCCTGCCCGATCGAACAGTGGCGGTCGACGGTGTGCCGGAGGTCTCCCGGAGGGCCCGTCGTGTGTGCCGGGTGTTGCCCCTTGGCAACGATCGGGTCTCTATCCGTTCGCCTGGGGGTCTCCGGCGCCCGAGCCGCGGTTAGCGTGCGCACGTCGCCGTCGGAAGCGCCTCGTACCCGTGAGCCGGTACGTGTGAGCCGGACGGCGGAGCAGGCCTGGAACACACCGCACCGGGGCTCCGTCCGACCACTGGCCGGAGGAGCCCTCTCAGAGAGGAGACCGTCTTGCGCCGAGTGCGTGGGATGAAGGCCGCAGCTCTGCTGCTGGCCGGCAGCATGGCCCTGGCGGCCTGCGCGAGTGACGAGACCGACACCGGTTCCGGCGACGGCGGCGGCGGCAGCGCCTCCGGCGAGGAGCTGATGGTCGGGCTCGCCTACGACACCGGCGGTCGCGGCGACAAGTCGTTCAACGACTCGGCCTACGCCGGGGTCGAGGCCGCCATCGAGGAGATGGGCGGCGAGGTCCAGGAGCTCTCGCCCAACGACGACGGTTCCGACCGCGCCGAGCTGCTCACCCAGCTGGCCGAGCAGGGCTACGACCCGGTGATCGGGGTGGGCTTCGCCTACGGCGAGATCATCGGCGACATCGCCGCCGAGTACCCCGAGACCACCTTCGCCGTCGTCGACTCGTCGGTGGCCGAGATGGGGGCCGACAACCTGACCGGCCTGCTCTTCGCCGAGGAGGAGGGGTCCTTCCTCGCCGGTGCGGCCGCCGCGCTGAAGTCCGAGACCGGCCACATCGGCTTCGTCGGCGGTGTGGAGAACCCGCTGATCCAGAAGTTCGAGGCCGGCTACGTCGCGGGTGCCCAGGCGGTCAAGCCGGACATCATCATCGACACCCAGTACATCTCCCCGGCCGGTGACTTCTCCGGCTTCGGCGACCCGGCCCGCGGGCAGATCGTCGCCCAGGGCATGTTCGACGCCGGCGCCGACATCGTCTACCACGCGGCCGGCGGCTCCGGTCAGGGCGTCTTCGAGGCGGCTGCCGCCTCCGGCGGCCGGGCGATCGGCGTCGACTCCGACCAGTACGAGACGGTCGGTGACCCGGCCCTGCAGGCGGTGATCATGACGTCGATGCTGAAGCGGGTCGACAACGCGGTGGAGTCGTTCATCACCGACTACTCCGAGGGCGCGGTCGAGGGCGGCCAGGACATCATCAACGACCTGTCGACCGACGGCGTGGGCCTGTCCACCTCCGGTGGGCAGATCGACGACATCCAGACCCAGATCGACGAGTACCGCCAGCAGATCATCGACGGCGAGATCGAGGTCCCGACGATCCCGT
>NZ_JPMX01000038.1:20671-37120 GCF_000761485.1 Modestobacter caceresii | reverse complement strand
CCCCCCCCCCGGGCCCCGCCGTTTTCCGTGTGTACCGTCTCCGCGTCGGACCGGACGTCGTCCGACGCGCTCACGACCGGAAGACCTCCGGTCACCAGCCCCGGTCCTGCGCCCACCTGGAGACCCCGTTGAACGAGTCGGCACCACTGGCGGTCGAGCTGCGCGGCATCACCAAGCGCTTCCCCGGCGTCGTGGCCAACAAGGACATCGAACTGCGCGTCCAGCGCGGTGAGGTGCACGCCATCGTGGGCGAGAACGGCGCGGGCAAGTCGACGCTGATGAAGACGCTGTACGGCATGCACCGCCCCGACGAGGGGCAGATCCTTCTCGACGGGGAGCCGGTGACCTTCCGGAGCCCGGCGGACGCGATCGCCGCGGGCATCGGGATGGTCCACCAGCACTTCATGCTGGCCGACAACTTCACCGTGCTGGAGAACGTCGTGCTCGGCAGCGAGCCGACCAAGGGCGGCCGGCTGGACCGCAGCGCGGCCCGCCGCCGGATCCAGGAGATCTCCGACAGCTACGCGCTGGGCCTGGACCCCGACACCCTGGTCGAGGACCTCGGCGTCGGCGACCGGCAGCGTGTGGAGATCGCGAAGGTGCTCTACCGGGGCGCCACCACCCTGATCCTCGACGAGCCGACCGCCGTCCTGGTCCCGCAGGAGGTCGACGAGCTGTTCGGCAACCTCGCCGAGCTCAAGCGCGAGGGCCTCACCGTCATCTTCATCTCGCACAAGCTGGACGAGGTGCGCAAGGTCGCCGACTCGATCACCGTCATCCGCCGGGGCACGACCGTCGGCACCGCCGACCCGCGGACGACGTCGGCCAAGGAGCTGGCGGAGATGATGGTCGGTGCCGAGCTGCCCGTCGTGGCGAAGCGCGAGTCCACGGTGCGGGACGTCCCCGTCCTCCGGATGCGCGGGGTCACCGTCACCGCGGTGGCCGGTGGCCGGGCGGTCGTCGACGACGTCTCCCTCACCGTCCGTGAGGGGGAGGTCGTCGGCATCGCCGGGGTCGAGGGCAACGGCCAGGCGGAGCTCGTCGACGCGATCATGGGCCTGCGGCCGCTGGCCGCCGGTGAGCTCCGCCTCGGCGACGAGGACGTCGCGCACTGGAGCACCCGCCGGCGTCGCGAGGGCGGCATCGGCTTCGTCCCCGAGGACCGGCACCGGCAGGGGATGCTGCTGGACGCGCCGCTGTGGGAGAACCGGATCCTCGGGCACCAGACCCGGCCACCGGCGGTCAAGGGCGCGTTCATCGACCGGCGGGCCGCCCGGGCGGACACCGCCCGGATCATGCAGGAGTACGACGTCAGGGCGCCCGGGCCGGACACCGCGGCGATCGCGCTGTCCGGGGGGAACCAGCAGAAGCTGATCGTCGGGCGGGAGATGAGCGCACAGCCGCGGCTGCTGGTCGCCGCCCACCCGACCCGCGGTGTCGACGTCGGCGCCCAGTCGGGGATCTGGGAACTGCTCAAGGACGCGAGAGCGGAGGGGATGGGGATCCTGCTGGTCTCGGCCGACCTGGACGAGCTGATCGGCTTGTCCGACACGCTGCACGTGATGCTCCGCGGGGCGCTGGTCGCGACGCTGGACCCCAGGGAGGTCACCCCGGAGGAGCTCGGTGGGCACATGACCGGCGCTGCGCGCGGCGACGACTCGGCCGGTGCCGCGTGACCGCCCTCCGCCGGCTGGGCCTGTCGCTGATGGCCCCCGCCATCGCCCTGGTCGTGGCGCTCGCCCTGTCCGCGGCCGTCATCGCACTCATCGGCCAGAACCCGGCCACCGCGGTCCGGGTGATGTTCGACTTCGGCGACTCGCCCGCCCAGCAGACCCAGGCGATCGTGGTCGTGCTCAACCGGGCGGTGCCGCTCTTCCTGGCCGGGCTGGCGGTCTCGGTGGCCTTCCGGATGGGGCTGTTCAACATCGGCGTCGAGGGCCAGTACCGGATCGCGACGGTGCTGGCCGCCGGCGCCGGTGCGGCGGTGGTCCTGCCCGGCCCGCTGCACCTGCTGTTCATCGTCGTCGTCGCGATGGCGGTCGGGGCGTTCTGGGCCGGCATCGTCGCCGTGCTGAAGGTGACCCGGGGCGTGAGCGAGGTGATCAGCTCGATCATGCTCAACTTCATCGCCCTGGGGTTGGCGTCTTACCTGCTCACCGGGCCGCTGCGGGGGTCGCCCGAGGGCGCCTCGATCATCACCACCAGCCCGATCCCCGAGTCCGGCTGGTTCCCCGGGCTCAACGGCGTGCTCACCGGGCTGGGCCTGGCCGAGCCGCGCTCGGATCTCTACGGGTTCCTGGTCGTGGCCGTGGTGGTCGGCATCGTCGTGGCCGTGCTGATCAAGCGCACCCGGTTCGGCTTCGACCTGCGGGCCACCGGGATGTCGGCGTCCGCGGCGACCGCCAGCGGCGTGGACGCCCGCGGGATGGTGCTCAAGACGATGCTGATCTCCGGCGCCATCGCCGGCCTGATCGGCATGCCCGACCTGCTCGGCGACGCGCGCAGCTACAACACCGAGTTCACCGCCGGCCTGGGCTTCCTGGGCATCGCCGTGGCGCTGCTGGGCCGGAACTCCCCGCTGGGGATCGCGTTCGGCGCGCTGCTGTTCGCGTTCCTGGACCGGGCCGCGATCCCGCTGCAGTTCGCCGACATCCCGGCCTCCGTCGTCACGATCATCCAGGGCACGATCGTGCTCGCCGTCGTCATCGCCAACGAGATCGCCCGTCGGGTGACCCGGCAGCAGGCCGAGCGCGGCAGCGCCGTCGCACCGCCCACCACCGGGGACGGCAGCACCGGTGACGGGCAGGGGCCCGGCGACGGGCCGCCACCGGACGTCGGCCCCACGACCGGCACGGGGACCGGCGTCGGGGTCCGCAACGCGGCCGGTGACGCCGGCCGCACCGACAGCCGTCAGGGAGCAGGAGCATGAGCACCGCGACCGCCGTACCCGGTGCCGGCACCGGCCGTGGCCCGTTGGCCGAGCTCTTCCTCGGCGGTGGCCGGGCGAGGAGGGTGACCTGGCTGCTGGTCGGGCTGCTGGTGCTGTTCTCCGCCGTCCGGGTGATCTCCGGGCAGCAGGCGCTGACGTCGTCGTCGACCTTCGGCGCCGCACTGCTGCTCGCCGTGCCGCTCCTGCTGGTCGCTCTCGGCGGCCTGTTCGCCGAGCGCGCGGGCGTGGTGAACATCGGGCTCGAGGGCATGATGATCCTGGGCACCTGGGGAGCCGGCTGGGCCGGCTACCAGTGGGGCTGGGTCGGTGCCCTGGCTGGTGGCGCGCTCTTCGGGGCGCTCGGCGGCCTGCTGCACGCCATCGCCACCGTCACCTTCGGCGTCGACCACGTCGTCTCCGGTGTGGCCATCAACATCCTGGCCGCCGGCGTCGTCCGCTTCCTCTCCGAGCTGCTCTACACCGACAACGCCGCGGGTGGTGGGGTCACCCAGTCACCGACGCTGTCCAGCCGCCCACCGAGCTTCTCGCTGCCGGTGCTCTCCTCCGGCCCCGACCTGCTCGGTGACCTGGAGTCCCAGGGCTGGTTCCTGATCAGCGACCTGGCCGGGCTGCTCCGCGGCGTGAGCAGCGGTGTCGGCGTGCTGACCGTGCTGGCCGTCCTGATGGTCCCGGCGGCCTACCTGGTGCTCTGGCGGACGGCGTTCGGCCTGCGGCTGCGGTCCTGCGGGGAGAACCCGGCGGCCGCGGACTCCCTCGGCGTCCCGGTCTACCGGCTCAAGTACATCGCGGTGATCATCTCCGGCATGCTCGCCGGCCTGGGCGGTGTCTTCCTGGTCTTCATCGCCAACATCTACCGGGAGGGGCAGACCAACGGGCGCGGGTTCATCGGTCTGGCCGCCCTGATCTTCGGCAACTGGCGCCCGGGTGGCCTGGCCGCCGGTGCCGGCCTGTTCGGCTTCGCCGATGCGCTCCAGCTGCGCAGCCAGACCGCGGTGGTGGCACTGCTCCTGCTGGTGGCGTTCCTGCTCGCTGCGGTGGCCGTCTGGCAGGTCGTCCGTGGCAAGCGGACCCAGGCCGTCATCGCCGCCGCCTTCGCGGCCGCGGCGCTGGCCGCCTTCTGGACCACCGACGAGCTGCCCGACGGGATCGTCTCCTTCACCCCGCACCTGACCACGCTGCTGGTCCTGTCGCTGGCCTCGCAACGGCTGCGGCCGCCGAAGGCCGACGGGCTGGTCTACCGACGAGGAGAGCACTAGTGCCCGAGATCGACTGGGACGCCCTGCGGAGCGCCGCCCGGGAGGCGATGAGCCACGCCTACGCCCCCTACTCACGGTTCCCGGTGGGGGTGGCCGGCCTGGTCGACGACGGCCGGGTGGTCACCGGGTGCAACGTGGAGAACGCCTCCTACGGGCTCGGGCTCTGCGCCGAGTGCGGGATGGTCAGCGACCTGGCCCGCTCCGGCGGTGGCCGGCTGGTCGCGGTGGCCTGCGTGGGCGGGGACGGGCAGCCACTGATGCCGTGCGGCCGTTGCCGGCAACTGCTCTGGGAGCACGGGGGAGCCGAGATGATGATCGAGACGGTGTCGCTGGGGATCGTGCCGATGCGCGAGGTCCTGCCCGACGCGTTCGGCCCCGACGACCTGGTCAAGGCGGCGTCCCGATGACGCAGCCGTTCGACGCCATCGACGTCATCCGGGCCAAGCGCGACGGCCGGCCGCTGACCCCGGAGCAGATCCGCTGGGTTGTCGGTGCCTACACCGACCGGGTCGTGCCCGACGAGCAGATGAGCGCACTGCTCATGGCGGTTTTCTTCCGCGGGATGTCCGGCGACGAGCTCGCGGCCTGGACCCAGGCGATGATCGACTCCGGCGTCCGCAAGGACCTCTCCTCGCTGGGCCGCCCGACCGCCGACAAGCACTCCACCGGCGGCGTGGGCGACAAGATCACCCTGCCGCTGGCCCCGCTGGTCGCCGCCTGCGGGGTCGCCGTGCCGCAGCTGTCCGGCCGCGGGCTCGGGCACACCGGCGGCACCCTGGACAAGCTCGAGTCGATCCCCGGGTGGCGTGCCGACGTCCACGAGGAGGCGTACCTGGCCCAGCTCCGGGACGTCGGCGCGGTCATCTGCGCCGCGGGCTCGGACCTGGCGCCGGCGGACAAGGTGCTCTACGCCCTCCGGGACGTCACCGGCACCGTCGAGTCGATCCCGCTGATCGCCAGCTCGATCATGAGCAAGAAGATCGCCGAGGGCGCCGACGCGCTGGTGCTGGACGTGAAGACCGGGTCCGGTGCGTTCATGCGCGACCCGGCCGACGCCCGCACCCTGGCCCGCACGATGGTCGGGCTGGGCGAGGCGGCCGGGGTGCGCACGGTGGCCCTGGTGACCGCGATGGACCGGCCGCTGGGCCGGGCCGCCGGCAACGCGGTCGAGGTCGCCGAGTCGGTGGAGGTGCTGGCCGGGGGTGGGCCGGCCGACGTGGTCGAGCTGACCCTCGCCCTGGCGCGGGAGATGCTCGCCGGCGTGGGCCGGGACGACGTCGACCCCGCCGACGCCCTCGCCGACGGCCGGGCGATGGACGTGTGGCGCCGGATGATCACCGCCCAGGGCGGTGACCCGGACGCCGCGCTGCCGCAGCCGGCCGAGCGGCACGTGGTCACCGCGCCGGCCACCGGCACGCTGACCCGGCTGGACGCCTACGCCCTCGGGGTGGCTGCCTGGCGGCTCGGTGCCGGCCGGGCCCGCAAGGAGGACCCGGTGTCGGCCGCGGCCGGCGTCGTCTGGACCGCCGGGGTGGGGGAGCAGGTGACCGCCGGGCAGCCGCTCCTGGAGCTGCAGACCGACGACGCCGCCCGCATCCCCCGCGCCCTGGAGGCCCTGGAAGGCGCGATCGGCGTCGACACGGACCAGCAGCCGCTCCCGCTGGTCCTCGACCGCATCACCGCCTGACGGTCGTGATCATGGAGCTGGCGTCGCGACACACCGTCGTGCACCGGCGGGTCGTCACGCCGGCTCCATGATCGTCGGGGGAGGGGTGGCGCGGCAGCACAGCCGGGGAGAGGACACTGACCGCTCGTGACCCGAACGCCCGCCGCACCCGCGCCCGGAGCGGTCCAGCCGTCCACCCCGCTCGATCCTGATGCGGCGATCAGCATCCGCGGGCTGGTGAAGCGCTACGGCGACCGCAACGCCGTCGACGGCGTGGACCTGGACATCCGGCGCGGGGAGATCTTCGCCCTGCTCGGACCCAACGGTGCGGGGAAGACGACCACCGTCGAGGTGCTGGAGGGCTACCGCGCGCGCGACGGCGGCGACGTCCGGGTGCTCGGCGTGGACCCGGCGGCCGGTGGGCGAGGCTGGAAGGCCGAGCTCGGCATCGTGCTGCAGTCCGGCGCGGGGGACAGCCAGCTGAGCTGCCTGGAGCTGCTGCGCGCGCAGGCCGCCTACTACCCCGACCCGCGGGACCCGGCCGAGGTGCTGGAGCTGGTCGGGCTCACCGAGAAGGCCGGTGCCCGCGGGCGGACGCTCTCCGGCGGGCAGCGCCGCCGGCTGGACGTCGCGCTGGGCATCGTCGGCCGGCCGCGGCTGCTCTTCCTCGACGAGCCCACCACCGGTTTCGACCCGGAGGCCCGCCGGCAGTTCTGGTCGCTGATCCGCTCGCTGCGCGACCTGGGCACCACGATGCTGCTGACCACGCACTACCTGGACGAGGCCGAGGAGCTGGCCGACCGGGTCGGCGTCATCACGCGGGGCCGGTTGGTCGAGGTGGCCGTCCCGTCCGCGCTGGGCGGGCGGGGGACGGCGCCCGCCGTCGTCACCTGGACCGAGGACGGCGCCCGGCGCACCGCGGAGACCGCCAGCCCGACGGCCCTCGTCGCAGAGCTGGCCACCCGCTTCCCGGGCGAGGTGCCCGACCTGGCGGTCGCGCGCCCGACTCTGGAGGACGTCTACCTGAAGATGATCGGTGAGCCAGCATGACCACGACCGAGGACCGCTCGCTGCCGTCGATCGGCAGCGTCTGCCGCACCCGGGCGGGGGTCGAGCTCAAGGAGTTCTTCCGGCAGCGGGAGTCAGTCGTCTTCACGCTGATGTTCCCGGTGATCCTGCTGCTGGTGTTCGGCGCGGTCCTGGACTACGAGCTCGGCTCCGGGGTGAGCTTCACCCAGTACTTCATGGCCGGGGTGATCGCCGCCGGGATCCTCGGCGCCAGCCTGCAGAACATGGCCATCGGCATCGCCACCGAGCGCAGCGACGGCACCCTCAAGGGCCTGGCCGGCACCCCGATGCCCAAGAGCGCCTACTTCGTCGGGAAGGTCGTCCAGGTCCTGGTCGTCACCGTGGCGATCGTGGCGATCCTGCTGGTCATCGGGGTGGTGTTCTACGACGTCGACCTGCCGTCCGGAGCCGACTGGCTGACCTTCGCCTGGGTCGCCGCGCTGGGCTCGGCGGCCTGCACGCTGCTGGGCATCGCCGTCTCCAGCCTCGCTCGCAACGGGCGCTCCGCCTCGGCCACGGTCACCCCGGTGGCGCTGGTCCTGCAGTTCATCTCCGGGGTGTTCTTCCAGTTCAGCGAGGTGCCCACCTGGCTGCAGACGGTGGCTGCGGTCTTCCCGCTGAAGTGGATGGCGCAGGGGCTGCGGTCGGTGTTCCTCCCGGATGCGCTGGCCGCCCAGGAGCCGGCCGGCAGCTGGGAGCTGGGCCGGGTCGCCCTGGTGCTGGCCATCTGGTGCGTCGTCGGCCTGGTGCTCTGCGTACGCACCTTCCGCTGGCAGGACCGCGTCGACCGGTGACGCAGCGCAGGGTCCCGGGAACGCCTGGGTAACGTGCGGGGATGCCCGCCGCGCCCCTGGACGTCGAGACCCTCACCCGCGCGCCGAAGGTGCTGCTGCACGACCACCTGGACGGCGGGCTGCGGCCGCAGACGGTGCTCGAGCTGGCCGACGAGGTGGGCTACCGCGAGCTGCCCGCCGACGAGCCCGAGGCGCTGGGCCGGTGGTTCCGCGAGGCCGCCGACTCCGGGTCGCTGGAGCGCTACCTGCTGACCTTCGCGCACACCGTCGCGGTGATGCAGCGCCCCGAGGCGGTGCAGCGGGTGGCCCGCGAGTGCGCGCTGGACCTGGCCGCCGACGGGGTCGTCTACGCCGAGGTGCGGATGGCGCCCGAGCTGCTGACCGCGGGCGGCATGTCGCTGGACGCCGCGGTCGAGGCGATGCTCGACGGCTACGCCCAGGGCAGCCGGGAGGCCGCGGCCGCCGGGCGCCCGATCGTCGTCGGCACGCTGCTGTGCGCGATGCGCCAGGCCGACCGCTGGGTGGAGGTCGCCGAGCAGGTGGTGCGGCACCGGGACGCCGGGGTGGTCGGCTTCGACCTGGCCGGGCCGGAGGACGGCTTCCCGCCGGACCGCATCCCCGCGGCGATCGAGCTGCTGGACCGCGCCGGCGCCCACCGCACGATCCACGCCGGGGAGGCCGCCGGCATCGAGTCCATCCGGGCCGCGCTGGACGGCGCGGGTGCCGAGCGGCTCGGCCACGGGGTGCGGATCGCCGACGAGGTGCCGGTCGACGGGCCCCTGGGCGAGCTGGCCGAGCGGGTGCGCGACGAGCAGGTGCCGCTGGAGGTCGCGCCGTCGTCCAACGTGCAGACCGGCGCCTACCCGACGCTGGCGGACCACCCGGTCGACCGGCTGCACCGGGCCGGCTTCGCCGTGACCCTCAACACCGACAACCGGCTGATGAGCGGGGTGTCGGCGACCAGCGAGCTGGCCGCCGTCGTGGACACCTTCGGGTGGGGCTGGGACGACGTGCAGGCGGTCGCCGAGCGGGCGCTGCGCGGCGGTTTCGCCGACGACGCGGTGCGTGCCCGGGTGTTCACCGACGTGCTCCGCCCGGGCTTCGAGGCGCTGCGTCCCTGAAGCGGAGCGAGCAGGGTCACCCCGGGCGCGGGAATCATCCGAGGGCCGTCGCTGCTAACCTGATCGTGCCGGTGAACGCCGGTCATCCTCCCGGGCGGTCCTGCCCGGGCACAGCGCATCCGTGCAGATCACGCGTCACAGCAGACGCCCCCGATCATCAGCGTGGCCACCGGGCATCCGGCGGACACCATCACCACGGGACGCGCGCCGATCTGTATCGGAGTCCCCGCTTGTCCTCGTTCGACTCTGTCGACACCCAGAACACCCCCGCTCTGCAGGACGCGCCGGCCACGGCCGCCGTCCTCGACGCGCCCGTCACCGAGGCCCTCGTGGCCGAGGCGGCGCCCGAGCCCACCGGCCCGACCTTCGCCCAGCTGGGCCTGCCCCAGTCGCTGGTCACCGCGCTCGAGCGCAAGGGCATCCGTCACCCCTTCGCCATCCAGACCTCCGCCCTGCCGGACGCCCTCGCCGGGCGCGACGTGCTCGGCAAGGCCGCCACCGGCTCGGGCAAGACGCTGGCCTTCGGCCTCCCGCTGCTGGCCCGGCTCGGTGCCGACGCCCAGCAGGGTCGCCGCGCGCCGCGTGGCCTGATCCTGGTGCCGACCCGTGAGCTGGCCCAGCAGGTGCACGACAACCTGGCCCCGCTGGGGCAGTCCAACGGCGTCCAGCTGGCCGCCGTCTACGGCGGTGCCTCGATGTACCGCCAGATCCAGCAGCTGCGTCGCGGCGTCGACGTGCTCATCGCCACCCCCGGGCGGCTGCAGGACCTGATCAACCAGGGCGAGGCGACCCTCTCCGAGGTCGTCGTCTCGGTCATCGACGAGGCCGACTTCATGTCCGACCTCGGCTTCCTGCCGGTGGTCAAGGAGCTGCTCGACCAGACCCGGAACGACGGCCAGCGGCTGCTGTTCTCGGCCACGCTGGACGGCGAGGTCGACACCCTGGTGCGTCGCTACCTCAAGGACCCGGCCCGCCACGAGGTCGCCAAGGCCGAGGACACCGGTCCGCAGGCCGAGCACCTGGCCTACAGCGTGTCCTTCCCGGACAAGCTGAAGATCACCGAGGCGATGGCCGCCCGTCCGGGCCGGATCATCATCTTCGTGCGCACCCAGCACGGCGCCGACCGGCTGGCCGGCAACCTGCAGCAGGTCGGCATCGCGGCCGAGCCCATCCACGGTGGGCTCCCGCAGGCGGCACGGCGTCGCGCGCTGGAGGCGTTCACCGACGCCCGCAGCCCGGTGCTGGTGGCCACCGACGTCGCCGCGCGTGGCATCCACGTTGACGACGTGTCGCTGGTCCTGCACTACGACCCGCCGGCAGATCACAAGACCTACCTGCACCGTTCCGGCCGCACCGCGCGCGCCGGTGCCGCAGGCGTCGTGGTCTCGCTGCTCCTGCCGGACCAGGTGGGGCAGGCCAAGCGCCGGTTCCGCCAGGCCAAGCTCGACCCGCAGGTGTCGCGGATCCGCCCGGGCGACGCCCCGATCGCGGACCTCGTCGCCGGTGGCACGTTCGTCGAGCCGATCGTCCGTCCGGTGCGCGAGTCGCGCCGTCCGGCCGGCGGTTCCGGCGGGCGTCGCCCCACCGGCGAGCGCCCCGGTGGCTACCGCGCCGGCCCGCGCCGTCCCTCCGGCGACCGCGATCGCACGTACGGAGACCGCCCCACGGGCGAGCGCTCCTACGGCGATCGGGATCGCAGTGCGGCTGGCCGTCCCTCCGGCGACCGCGACCGCTCGTACGGAGACCGTCCCTCGGGCGAGCGCTCCTACGGCGATCGGGATCGTTCCGGTGGCGGCGAGCGTCGCACCGGTGGCTACCGTGGCTCGAGCGAGGGGCACCGCGCAGGCGGTCGGCCCGCGCGCCCGGCCCGCTCGTACTGAGCAGGGGCCCCGTCCGTGGTGACGGGGCCTGAACGGCAACGGCCGGCTCCCGCATCGCGGGGGCCGGCCGTTGCCGTCTCCGGGGTCTCGCTCAGTTGATCATCGGCATGTGGTCGCCCGACGCGCCGGTGGGCGCAGCCACCCGCCGATGATCAACTGAGGAGCGGGTCTCCCTAGCGCTCGACGTCGCTGCGGAAGACCAGAGCGGTGCCGATGTCGGCGAGGACGTCGGACCACGCCGCGGCCAGCACCGCAGCGTCCTCGCCCGACAGCGGGGCGGTCGGCTCGGTCTCGCTGCGGGCCACGGCCTGGCCGAGCGCGGCTCCCGGGCCGAACTGCTGCTGCACCCGCGGGAGCCCGGCGTACTCGGCCAGGTCCAACGCGCCCTCGGCCGGCTGGGCCAGTGCCTGGTGGGTCACCAGCCCGCCGGCGCCCCCGGCCACCTCGGCCAGCACCTCGGCCAGCGCGGACAGGTCGTAACGGTCCTCGTCGGCCGGCAGCGGCATCGTGTCGGTGTCGGCCACCTCGGGCCAGGAGGCGATCTCGGTGAGGTCGTGCGCCTCGTCGCCGGCGCAGTACCGCGCCAGCTCGACCGGGGTGGGGAAGACGAAAACCTGACCGTCCCGGCCGAGGAAGCGCGCCCGGTCGTCGACGTAGCAGCGCAGGGTGACCCCGGCGCCCTCCGGGACGACCAGCTCCACCGGGAGGATGCCGACCGCCTCCCAGAACTCCTGGGCGGCGGCGACGGCCGCGGGGGTCGCGGTCAGCCCGCTGCCGCTGCGGACGGTCCGGACCCCGGCAGTGGACGCCTGCGCCGGGCTGGCAGCGGTGGAACCGGCGGCGGGGCGGTCCGCCGGGGCGACGTCGACCTCGTCGTCGTCCTCGTCGTCGTCCGGGTCGGCGGCGCGGGCCTCGGCCTCCTCGGCGGCGGAGGGGTAGTCGTTCGCAGACACGGTGCCGGCGCCGGTCCAGTCCAGGTGCTCGTCGAGCTCCTCGAGGACGTCCTCCCACAGCTCGTCGACGGCGGTGCCCAGCCGTGCCCAGCTCTCCTCGCCGGAGCGGCCGAGGAACGCCCCGACGCCCAGGCCGAGTGCCGCGACCTCGGGGCGGGAGACCAGCTCGGCGACGGCCTCGAAGCTGGTCTCGTCGTCGTCGAGGTCCTCGTCGTCCTCGTCGCCGGTGGTGTCGCAGCACTCGGCGAGCCGGCCGACGATGTCCACGTCGGCGGCGAGCTCCTCGACGGCCCAGCGGTCGGGGTTCTCCGCGACGATGTCGTAGACGCCGTCCAGGTCGTAGCGGTGGTCCTCGTCAGGGGTGAGGTCGGCGGCGCCCAGCGTCGACACCACGGGCCAGACGGGGTGGTCGACCAGGTCGTGGTCGGTGCTCACCCGGCAGAACGCGGCCAGTGCGGCCGGCGAGGGGAACAGGTGGACGACCGCGGTGGGGCCGGGGGCCTCGGGGTCGTCGTCGTTGATGTCGGCCGGCACGTCGACGGTGCTGCCGAGGAACGCCTGCCACTCCTCGCCGTCCTCTTCCCACGGCGGCGCCCAGAGCGTGTAGCCCGTGCGGTCGTCGAGGGTCAGGGCGATGGGGACGATGCTGGGCCTGGACACCCGCTCATCCTGCCCGGTGCACCTGTGCTCGCGCACTGCGGTACCCGGGTCCCTCCCGCCCCGAGTGCTCAAGCCCCCCGGCCCCGTCCACAGGCTCGCCCCGAGCTCGCGAGGGGTGAGGAGGACGGGGTCCTTCGACTTCGTCAGACGCCGATCGGGTGCCAGGAGAAGGACTCCGTCCTCCCCACCCTTCGCACGCTCAGGGCGGGACCCGGGACGGGGCCTCACACGCCGATCGGATGCCAGACTGATTTGGTTTCGAGGAAGGGCCGCAGCCGGGAGAGTCCCGGGTCGGCCGACCAGTCCGGCTCCTCGGCCGGGGCCCGCAGCACACGCTTGATCGTCCCCGCGGCGGAGCGCTCCAGCTCCATCGCCAGCGGCGCGGGGGCCCCGGCCAGGTCGATCGCGTCGACGTCGGCGTGCTCGGCCAGCCACGGTCCGATCTCCGCGGCGTCACCGGTGAGCAGGTTGACCACGCCGCCGGGGACGTCGGAGGTGGCCAGCACCTCGCCGAGGGTGATCGCGGGCAGCGGGCGCTCCTTGGAGCTGACCACCACGGCGGTGTTGCCCGCGGCCAGCACCGGGGCGAGCACGCTGACCAGGCCGAGCAGCGAGCTGCGCTGCGGGGCGAGCACCGCGACGACGCCGGTGGGCTCGGGCACCGAGAAGCCGAAGTACGGCCCGGCGACCGGGTTGGTGCTGCCCAGCACGGCGGCGAGCTTGTCGGTCCACCCGGCGTACCAGACCCAGCGGTCGATCGCGGCGTCCACCGCGGCGCGGGCCTTGGCGGGGGAGAGCCCCTCGCCGGCGGCGACCTCCTCGGTGAACTGGGCGGCGCGGCCCTCCATCACCTCGGCGACCCGGTAGAGCACCTGGCCGCGGTTGTAGGCGGTGGCCCCGGACCACGTGCCGAACGCGCCGCGGGCGGCGACCACGGCGTCCCGGCCGTCCTTGCGGGAGGCCCAGGCGGCGTTGGCCAGGAAGTGCCCCTTGGTGTCGTGCACCTCGTAGGTGCGGCCGGACTCCGACCGGGGGAAGGCCCCGCCCAGGTAGAGCTTGTAGGTCTTGCGCACGGTGAGCCGGTCGCTCATCAGAAGTCGCTCCTCAGGTAGGCGGAGAGCCCCTGCCGGCCGCCCTCGCGGCCGTAGCCGGACTGCTTGTAGCCGCCGAACGGCGAGGTGGGGTCGAGCTCGTTGAACGTGTTGGCCCACACGACGCCGGCGCGCAGCTGGTCGGTGATCTTCAGGATCCGGGAGCCCTTCTCCGACCAGACGCCGGCGGAGAGCCCGTAGGTGCTGTTGTTCGCCTTCGCGACCGCCTCGTCGGGGGTGCGGAAGGTCATCACCGAGAGGACCGGGCCGAACACCTCGTCGCGGGCGATCCGGTGGGCGGGGGAGACGTCGGTGAAGACGGTCGGCTTGAACCAGAAGCCGCGGTCGGGCAGGTCACCCTCGGGCTGCCAGCAGGTCGCGCCCTCGGTCTCCCCGTACGCGGTCAGGTCGCGGATGCGGGCCAGTTGCTCGGCCGAGTTGATCGCGCCCAGGTCGGTGTTCTTGTCCATCGGGTCACCGACCCGCAGCGTGCCGATCCGCCGCTGCAGCGAGGCGACGACGTCGTCGTGCACCGACTCCTGCACCAGCAGCCGGGAGCCGGCGCAGCACACGTGGCCCTGGTTGAAGAAGATGCCGCGGACGATGCCCTCGACGGCCTCGTCGATCGGGGCGTCGTCGAAGACGATGTTCGCCGCCTTGCCGCCCAGCTCCAGGGTCAGCCGCTTCTCGGTGCCGGCGACCGCGCGGGCGATGGCGCGGCCCACCTCGGTGGAGCCGGTGAAGGCGACCTTGTCGACGTCCGGGTGGCTGATCACCGCGCGCCCGGTCTCCCCGGCGCCGGTCACGATGTTGACCACGCCCGGGGGCAGGTCGGCCTGCTGGCAGATCTCGGCGAAGAGCAGCGCGGTCAGCGGGGTGGTCTCGGCCGGCTTGAGGACGACGGTGTTGCCGGTGGCCAGCGCCGGGGCGACCTTCCACGCCAGCATCAGCAGCGGGAAGTTCCAGGGGATGACCTGCCCGGCCACGCCCAGCGGGCGCGGGGCCGGGCCGAGGCCCGCGTGCTCGAGCTTGTCGGCCCAGCCTGCGTGGTAGAAGAAGTGCGCCGCGGCCAGCGGGACGTCGACGTCCCGGCTCTCCCGGATCGGCTTGCCGTTGTCCAGCGTCTCCAGGACGGCGAACTCCCGGGCCCGCTCCTGCAGCAGTCGGGCGATGCGGAACAGGTACTTGCCGCGGTCGGCCGGGCGCATCGGGCCCCACACCCGGGTGAAGGCGCGGCGGGCGGCGCGCACGGCGCGGTCGACGTCGGCGTCGCTGCCGGTGGCGACCTCGCTCAGCACCTCCTCGGTGGCCGGGTTGACGGTCTTGAAGGGCGTGCCGGTGCCGTCGGCGAACTCGCCGTCGACGAACAGCCCGTAGCTGGGCCGGATGTCGACGATCGACCGCGACTCGGGCGCGGGGGCGTACTCGAAGATGCTCATCAGTCGACGCTCACGTGGTCGGGGCCGGAGTAGTGGCCGGTGCGGAGCTTCTGGCGCTGCAGGAGCAGGTCGTTGAGCAGGCTGGAGGCGCCGAAGCGGAACCAGTCGGGGGACAGCCAGTCCGCGCCGACGGTCTCGTTGATCAGGACCAGGTGCTTGACGGCGTCCTTCGTCGTCCGGATCCCGCCGGCGGGCTTGACCCCGATCTGGCGGCCGGTGGCGGCCCGGAAGTCGCGGACGGCCTCCAGCATCACCAGGCAGACCGGCAGGGTTGCGGCGGGGGAGACCTTGCCGGTGGAGGTCTTGATGAAGTCGCCGCCGGCCAGCATCGCCAGCCAGGAGGCGCGGCGGACGGCGTCCAGGGTGACCAGCTCGCCGGTCTCCAAGATCACCTTGAGGTGCGCCGGCCCGCAGGCCTCCTTGACCGCAACGATCTCCTCGAAGACGTCGAGGTAGCGGCCGGTCAGGAACGCGCCGCGGTCGATGACCATGTCGATCTCGTCGGCACCGTTCGCCACGGCGTCCCGGACGTCGGCGAGCTTGACCTCCCGGCTGGCCCGGCCGCTGGGGAAGGCGGTGGCGACCGCGGCGACGTTGATGCCGGTGCCGGCCAGGGCCTCCTTGGCCACGCCGGCCAGGTCGCCGTAGACGCAGACAGCGGCGACGGCCGGGCAGGTCGGGTCCGTCGGGTCGGGGCGGCGGGCCTTGGCGGCCAGGCTGCGGACCTTCCCGGGGGTGTCCGCGCCCTCCAGCGTGGTCAGGTCGACCATCGAGATCGCCGTGTCGATCGCCCACGCCTTGGCGGTCGTCTTGATCGACCGCGTGCCCAGCACCTTCGCCCGCGCCTCGGCGCCGACCTGGTCGACGCCGGGCAGGCCGTGCAGGAACGCGCGGAAGGCGTCGTTCGAGCGGGTGACGTCGGCGAACGGGTCGGGCGGGGTGCCCGCTCCGCCGCTGGTGTCGGCCAGCGCGTTCGGGTCCAGCACGTGGGTCATGCGCGCATTCTCCACTGCGGCTCCGACGGATCGGACACGGTGCGGCGCCCATCGCCCTTCTTCCGGCTCTGCTGGGCGGTCTGTCAAGGGGCGTCTCGCATCTGTGGGCAGGCTTCTGACCTGGGAATTCGTGTTGCTCGGGTCTCTCGTCGGCGATAGTATTCGTACAGACGTTCGAATGCTGCGGGAGGTGTCGTGAGCGAGTTGATGTCGGCTCTCGACGCCTTGGCGGCCGAGGAGCTGCACGGGCTGACGGACGGCGGTGTGCTGGAGCGGGTCGCCGAGTTGGTGGCTGTGCAGAACCGGATCGCCGCGGAGCTGACCCGCACGGTGCGCCGCGCCGACGCCACGCAGGCCGCCGAGCACGACGGGTTGAAGAGCATGCGGTCGTGGCTGACCGGGCATACCCGGCTGTCGGCGAGCGACGCCTCTCGGATCCTGCGTTCCGGGCGGGCGTTGGAGCACTTCCCGGCCCTGGCCGCCGGCTTCGCCGACGGGCAGATCACCGCGGCGCAGATGGACGTGGTCGCCGGTGCCGTGGGGGAGCGGGAGCGGGCGCAGGCTGCCGAGCAGGGG
>NZ_JPMX01000038.1:0-20661 GCF_000761485.1 Modestobacter caceresii | reverse complement strand
CCGCGTTCGACCAGGTGTGGGCGCGCGTGGCGGCCGAGTCGCCGCACCAGTCGCTGGTGGCCGCGGTGCAGGCCTTCGAGGACGCACTCGACCCCGACGGCTCCGAGCCCGACCCGACGGAGGGTCGCCGGCTCACGATCGCCAAGCACGCCGACGGCAGCATCACCGGCCGGTTCGACCTGGACGCCGTGGGTGGGGAGAAGGTGCAGGCCGCGATCGAGTCGATCGTGCAGGCCGACCGCCCAAGAGGTGATGAGCGGACCCGCGCGCAGCAGAACGCCGACGCCCTCGTGCAGTTGTGTGACAACCAGCTCGCCTCCGGGGACCTGCCGATCCTGCGGACCGTCAGGCCGCACGTGGTCGTGGGCATCGACCTCGACCACCTCGTGGACCCGGCCACGGGTGCCGGGGCGGCGAGCACCGGGTTCGGGGCGACGATCTCCGCCGCGCGGGCCCGTTACCTGGCCTGTGACGGCAGCATCTCCCGGATCGTGATGGGCCCCGACGGGGTGCCGCTGGACCTGGGACGGGACCACCGGGTGGTGACCCCCGGGCTGCGGAAGGCCGTGGAGCGGCGGGACAAGGTTTGTGTGTTCGCCGGCTGCGGCGCCCCGAGCTGGTGGTGCGACGTCCACCACCTGATCCACTGGCTCCACGGCGGAGAGACCTCGCTGCAGAACTCAGCCCTGTTGTGCGAACGGCACCACACCAAGGTCCACCACGGCTTCCGGGTGGAACGAGATCCCGGCGGACGATGGCGCACCTGGCGCCCCGACGACACCGAGATCCTCATCGGTCCACCGCTGACCTGACGGCCTGGTCGGGCGTCCCACGACTCCGGGGCGGTCGACGACGTGTGCGCTCTGCCTGCGGCGGTGCGAGTCGGCTCGGTCGGCAAATCCGTCGCGGTGGGTCTCCGCGCCGTGGTCGGATGCCCCGGTGGAGAGGATCGTCGACGTCGCGCCGGACGTCCGGCTCTGGGTCGAGGAGACGGGCTGCCCGGACGGGTCGCCGCTGCTGCTGATCATGGGCGCCAATGCCTCGGGCCTCACGTGGCCGGCCGACCTCGTGCGCGCTCTCGGTGAGCGGCACCGCGTCATCCGCTACGACCACCGCGACACGGGACGGTCCACCTGGACCTTCGACGTCCAGCCGTACGCGGTCCGGGACCTCGCCGATGATGCGGTCGCCGTCCTGGACGCGCTCGGCATCGGACGTGCCCACGTGGTTGGGATGTCGATGGGCGGCACGCTCGTCCAACTGCTGTTGCTCGACCACCCGGACCGCCTGCTCTCGGCCACCCTCTTCGCAACGGCAGCGTTGGAGGGCGCAGGCCAGGACGGCGCCGCTCCCGCAGCCTTCACCGACACCGACCCTCGGCTGCTGGAGCTGTGGCAGCACCTCGCGGACCCACGCGACCGGGACACCGAGGTCGCCTGGCGGGTGGGCCACTGGCGGCTGCTGAACGGTGCAGGCATCCCCTTCGACGCCGAGGAGTTCCGCCTCATGGAGGAACAGGTCATCGACCACGCCGGTCGGCACGACAACACGGCGGCGCACGCGCGAGCCGACCAGGCCGGCCTGGCCCGCGGCGCGGAACTCGCCCGGGTGACCGTCCCGACGTTGGTCATCGAGGCGCCGAACGACCCGATCAACCCACCGCCGGCGGCCCATCGCGTCGCTGAGGCCATCTCCGGCGCCACCGTCGCGACCGTGCCGGGGATGGGGCACGCACTGCCATCCGCGGTGGTGGAGCCCCTGGCCGCCGCCGTGCTGGTCCACACCGGACGCGTCGACGCCCAGCACTGACCGCGTCGGCCGGCTCCACCTCCCGACGCATCGGCACGGAGTCGTGCACGCCTCTTCCGGGGGGCGACCGGCCTTGCGCGTTCGCCGACTGTGGTGCCCGGCGTCTGTCCCTGCCTGCGTTGGCCAGTGGCGGAGATGTCCCCGGTCAGCAGCCGTCGACAGGTGGGATGACGCCGAGGAGGTAGCGGTCGTCCTCGGGGACCACCTGCCATGCGAGACAGCTGTCGCTGCCTGCCGGCCCGCGCACCACGATGACGTCACCTCGGCCGGAGTCCCGGACCGCGGCCTCTAGATCGCCTTCGGTGGCGGGGAGTCCGGCGAGGAGCTCCTCGGCGTAGTCAGCGGGGGCGTCGTCCACCAGGAGAGCCTGCAGCGCCTCGGCGTCCCCCTGGGTGAGCGACGACGCTGCCTGGATGGCCAGTGCGTCCACGGTCGGTGCACCGGGCTCGGGCACGGTGGCCAACTCGATCACGATGAAGACGACCCAGGCGGACAAGGCGACCAGGCCGAATGCCGCCAGTGCACGGCCGGTGGGGGTGCGTGGTCCGCGAGCCATGCCCCTCAGCCTGCCCGCTCGGCGGGACCGGGTCGGACTCGATGAGCACGACGTCCGGGTGCGATGAGTTCGTGGTGGCACGGGAGTCCTCGACCCGACCGATGTCCACCGTCCCGTGTGAGGAACCCGTGCCCGAACCCCGCGTCGCCATGCTCCCCGAGGTCGCTGCTCAGCGGCGGGTGCTCGCCGACCTGCTCGACACCCTCCAGGACCACGAGTGGACGACGGCCTCGCTCTGCGTCGGCTGGACGGTGCACGACGTGCTGGCCCACCTGACCCTCTCCACCCGGCAGTCCACCGCCGGCATGGTGCTGCGCATCCTGCGGGCCCGCGGCGACTTCGACCGGGCCGAGGCCCGCGCCGCCCGGGAACGCGCCGCTGCACACCCGCCGACCGTGCTCACCGCGCAGTTGCGCGAGACCGCGGCGCTCGACCGCCGGGTCGGGATGTCCAGCCGATGGGACCCGCTGGTCGACGTCCTCGTGCACAGCCAGGACATCGCCCGCCCACTCGGCCGCCGGCTGCCGACACCACCCGACCTCGCCGTCCCGGCGCTGGAGCACGTCTGGTCCAACGTCTTCTACGGCCGCCCGGCCCGGCGGATGAGCGGGCTCCGCCTCGTGGCCACCGACACCGCCTGGGTGGGAGGCGACGGACCCGAGGTGTGCGGCACCGCCGGCGACCTCCTGCTGCTGGCCACCGGGCGACCGGTCTCGGCGTCCGGGGTCACCGGGCCGGGGGTCGGGGAGGCCGGCCGCTGCCCGGCTCCGCTCCTGACCTGCAGCCGCAGGCCGATACGGTGTGCGCCGTGCAGCTGACCGTCGTCGACCACCCGATCGCCCGCGCCCGACTGTCGCGGATGCGCGACGAGCGCACCGACAACGCCGCCTTCCGGGCCGCGCTGCGGGAGCTCACCCAGATCCTGGTCTACGAGGCCAGCCGCGACCTCGCCGTCGCCGAGGAGCCGATCACCACCCCGGTCACCGACACCACCGGCTACCGGCTGGCCGCACCGCCGCTGATCGTGCCGGTGCTGCGCGCGGGCCTCGGCATGGCCGACACCGCGCACGGGATGCTGCCGGAGTCGCAGATGGGCTTCGTCGGGCTGGCCCGCAACGAGGTGACCTTCCAGCCGGAGGCCTACATGGCCTCGCTGCCCGAGTCGCTCGTCGGCCGCCAGGTCTTCGTGCTCGACCCCATGCTGGCCACCGGCGGCTCGCTGGTGCACTGCTGCTCGCTGCTCACCGACCGCGGCTGCTCCGACATCACCGTGCTCTGCGCGCTGGCCGCCCCCGAGGGGCTGGAGCGGCTGGAGGCCAGCGGCCTGCCGCTGCGCGTCTTCACCGCCAGCGTCGACGAGCGGCTCAACGAGAACGCCTACATCGTCCCCGGCCTGGGTGACGCCGGGGACCGCCAGTTCGGCGCGGTCTGAGCATGCGGTTCGGCGTGCTCGGCACCGGTTTCTGGGCGACCGAGGTGCACGCCACCTCGCTGGCCGGGCACCCGGGCGCCGAGCTGGTCGGCGTGTGGGGCCGGGACCTGGCCAAGGCGAAGGCGGCCGGGGCGCAGTTCGAGGTCCCCGGCACCGACGACCTCGACGCCCTGCTCGCCGACGTCGACGCGGTCAGCTTCGCGCTGCCGCCGGACGTGCAGGCGCCGCTCGCCGAGCGCGCGGCGGCGGCGGGCAAGCACCTGCTGCTGGAGAAGCCGGTGGCGCTGTCGGTCGCTGCAGCCGACCGGGTGGTCGCCGCGGTCGAGGACGCCGGGGTCGCCTCGGTGGTCTTCTTCACCAACCGTTTCCGGACGGCGACCTCCACCTGGCTCGAGCAGGCATCGCGCATCGCCCTGGCCGGCGGGGCGGTCACCTGGCTGGGCCGGCTGGCGGGTTCGCCGTTCGAGACGCCGTGGCGGCTGGAGCACGGCGCGCTGTGGGACGTCGGACCGCACGCGCTCTCCCTCCTGGTCCCGGCGCTCGGGCCGGTGAGCGCGGTGCAGGCCGGCGCCGGGCAGGGCGACACGGTCCACCTGGTGCTCACCCACCCCGAGGGCCGCGCGAGCACGGTGACCGTCTCGGCGACCGTGGCCGAGCTGGCCACCGGCATCGACATCTGGGTGCACGGGGACGCCGGCCGGCTGGTGCTGCTGCCCGAGTCCGGTACCGCGGTCGAGGCCCACGCGGTGGCCGTCGACGAGCTGCAGGCCGCTGCGCTGACCGGCGGGGCGCACCCGTGCGACGTCACCTTCGGGCGGGACGTCGTCCGGGTGCTGGAGGCGGCGCAACGGTCGTTGGCGACCGGCTGCCGGGAGACCGTCGGGGGATGAGCGGGAACGACGGCCGCGGCGGCCTGCTCGGCTGGTACGTGCCCACCGGGCGGATCCGGCGGAGCGACTGGTGGGTCCGGTACGTCCTGCTCATCGCCCTGCTCGGGCTGATGGCCTCGGTGGTGGACGCACAGTGGTTCCCGGACAGCTCCCCACGGTTCGAGGACCGGCCGGGCTCTGCCGATCTCGCCGACGTCCTCTGGTTCTTCCCCACCGAGGGCGGGCCGGTCACCGCGATCGTCGCGTTGGTGCTGACCGTGCCGAACATCGCCGCGATGGTGACCCGGCTGCACGACCGCGACCACTCGGCCTGGTGGCTGCTGTGGGGCCTGTTCCCCGTGTTCGGCTGGCTGGTCCTCCTCATCACCTGTGGCTTCCTCGGCACGCAGCCGCAGCCGAACCGGTACGGGTCACCTCCTCGCTGACCGGCGCTCGGCGAGGCAGACTGGACCCGTGGACTTCTGGCAGTGGTACGTGCGCCGGGGGCGCATCGACCGGCGCACCTGGTGGTTGCAGTACGCCCTGCCCATCGGGGTGCTCAGCGTGCTGGCCCTGATGGCCGACGTGGCCCTCGGCAACAGCTCGCTGGAGAGCATCGCCATGGGCGAGACCGGCTACGGGCCGATCGTGACGACGATCGGGCTGCTGGCGGCGCCGGCGTCGATCTCCAGTGGCGCCACCCGGCTGCACGACCGCGGCATGTCCGCGTGGTGGCTGCTGATCGGGTTGGTGCCGCTGTTCGGCCAGGTGGCGCTGCTGGTGATCACCGGCTTCCTTCGCGGCGACGGCGGCCCCAACCGGTACGGCCCGCCGCCGTCCGCGGCTCCGACCGTCGGCCAGCAGCCGCTGCCGGAGCCGGCACCCGAGCCGGAACGGCCGCCCTACTGGGGCTGACGCCGAGCGGTCACAGCCCGAGGGCGGTGGCCATCTCCGCGCGCAGCCGGTCCAGCTGGTCCGTGCCCTGGCTGCGGGCCGCCGGCAGTCCGGCGGCGTCGGGCACCGAGACGACGGTCTCCAGGTAGGCCTTGAGCTTCGGCTCGGTGCCGCTGGGGCGCACGATCACCCGCACTCCCTCGCCGGTCAGCCGGACCGCGTCCAGCGGGGGATCGGCGTGCTGCAGGTCCACCACCTCGACCTGCCGGCCGAGCAGCTGGGCCGGCGGCTGGGCGCGCAGCCGGGTCATCGCGGCGGAGATCAGCGTCAGGTCCTCGACCCGCACCGAGTACTGGCCGGTGGCGTACAGGCCGTGCTCGACCGCCAGCTCGTCGAGCCGGTCGGTCAGCGTGCGGCCGTCGACGGCGAGCTCGGCGGCCAGCAGCGCCACCGCCAGGGCGGCGGAGACGCCGTCCTTGTCGTGCGCGACCGACGGTGACACCGCGTAGCCCAGCGCCTCCTCGTAGCCGAAGACCAGCGGCGCCGCCGCCGACCCGGCCCGGATGATCCACTTGAAGCCGGTCGGCGTCTGCTCGAACGGCACGCCGTGCGCTCCGGCGATCGTGCCCAGCAGCGAGCCGCTGACCAGCGAGTTCGCGTAGGTGCCGCGCACGCCCCGGCGGAGCAGCCAGTCGCCCAGCAGCACCCCCACCTCGTCGCCGGTCAGCTGCCGCCCACCGACCACCACCGAGCAGCGGTCGGCGTCCGGGTCCTCGGCGATCGCGACGTCGGCGCCGGTGCGGTCGGCCAGCGCGGTCAGCAGGTCGACCGCGCCCGGCTCCTCCGGGTTGGGGAAGGCGACCGTCGGGAACGCCGGGTCGGGCCGGTCCTGCTCCGGGACGCAGTGCAGCGCGGCGAAGCCGGCGGCCTCGAACACCCGCTGGGTGGTCGCCGAACCCACGCCGTGCATCGCGGTGTAGGCCACCACGAGACGTCGGCGGGCCGCGGCGTCCACCCGGCCGGGCTCCAGGGCACGCACCACCGCGGCGACGTAGTCGGCCTCGACGTCGTCGCCGAGGGTGGTCCAGTCGTCCCCGAGCGGGATGTCGCGGGCCGGGCCGGTGGCCGCGATCGCGGCCTCGATCTCCCGGTCGGCCGGCGGCACCAGCTGGGCACCGTCGGCGAGGTAGACCTTGTAGCCGTTGTCCTGCGGCGGGTTGTGGCTGGCGGTGACCATCACCCCGGCGACCGAGCCCAGGTGCCGGACGGCGTAGGACAGCACCGGCGTGGGCAGCGGGCGGGGCAGTACCGAGACGGCGAACCCGGCGCCGGTGAGGACGGCGGCAGAGACGTGCGCGAACTCGTCGGACCGGTGCCGGGCGTCGTAGCCGATGACCACGCCGCGCCCGCCCTGGCCGGTGTCGGTGAGGTACCGGGCCAGCCCGGCGGCCGCGCGGCTGACCACGGCGGCGTTCATCCCGGCCGGGCCGGCGCGCAGCGGGCCGCGGAGCCCGGCGGTGCCGAAGGTCAGCGGGCCGGTGAACCGGCGCTGCAGCTCGGTCGCGTCACCTGCGTCGACCAGGGCCTCGATCTCCGCGCGGTCACCGGCGTGCGGATCGGCGGCGGCCCAGGCGCGGGCGGTGGCCTGCAGGTCGGTCATCGCGGTCCCCCGCTCGGCTGGACCGGCCCCTGCGCTGCCTCGACCACGTCGACGTCCACACCGGGCAGCGTGTACTCCCCGCCGACCCGGGCGTGCACCGGGTCGGCCGGGTCCGCCTCGCCCTGGGCGGCGATCAGCTCGGCGGCGTAGGCCTCCGCGTCGTCGGCCGGCTCGTAGCCCAGCGCACGGGCGGCGGTGAGGTCCCACCAGCCGCGGGTGTTCGCCGAGACGCCCCAGACCACCCGGAAGCCGGGGGAGGGCGCGCGCAGCGCCGCGTCGACCAGCCGCACGGTGTCGCCGGGGGAGAGCCAGGTGGCCAGCTGGCGGACCGTGGTCGGCCGCGGGAAGGCGCTGCCGATCCGCAGGCAGACGACGTCCAGGCCGTACCGGTCGGCGTACAGCGAGCCGAGCGCCTCCATGGTCACCTTGGCCACCCCGTAGTAGGTGTCCGGGCGCGGGGGAGCGTCGGCCTCGGTGAGCAGGCCAGACGCCGGCCGGGGGGTGAAGCCGCTGGCGTGGTTGCTGCTGGCCAGCACCACGCGGGGGACGCCGGCCTTCCGGGCGGCCTCCAGCGCGGTGCGGGTGGTCTCGATGTGCGAGCGGACGATCGCCGGCCAGGTCGCCTCGCCGAGGATGCCGGCCAGGTGGACCACGGCGGCGGCGCCCTGCGCCGCCCCGGTCACCGCGGGCAGGTCGGCGGCGTCGGCCACCAGGTGCTCCTCGCCCGGGCGGGGGTCCTCGATCGGCACCACGTCCAGGCTGCGCACCGCCCAGCCGCGCTCCGGCAGCCCGCCGCGCAGCGCCGTCCCGAGCCCGCCGGCGGCGCCGGTGACCAGGACCGGCCCGGTCACGGCATCCGCCCGATCAGGTCCACGAGAAAGGCCCCGAGCCGGCCGGCCGCGGCCTTGCCCGCCTCCAGCACCTCGAGGTGGTCCAGCGCCTCGCCGGTGATGCCGGCGGCGGCGTTGGTGACCATCGACAGGCCGAACACCTCCATCCCGGCCGCCCGGGCGGCGATCGCCTCCAGCGCGGTGGACATGCCGACCAGGTCCGCACCCAGCGTGGTGAGCATCCGGATCTCGGCCGGGGTCTCGAAGTGCGGGCCGGGCAGCGCCGCGTAGACGCCCTCGGTCAGCGACGGGTCGATCTCCTTGGCGAGCGTGCGCAGCCGGGCGGAGTACAGGTCGGTGAGGTCGACGAAGGTGGCGCCCACCAGCGGCGAGCGGGCGGTCATGTTCAGGTGGTCGCTGATCAGCACCGCCTGCCCGACCCGGTGGTCGGGGGCCAGACCGCCGGCGGCGTTGGTGAGGACGACGGTGCGCACCCCGGCCGCGGCGGCGGTGCGGATGCCGTGCACCACCGGCTCGACCCCGCGGCCCTCGTAGAGGTGCGTGCGGCCGAGGAAGAGCAGCACCTTGCGCGCGCCGACCTGCACCGAGCGGATCTCCCCGCCGTGCCCGGTGACGGTCGGGGCGGCGAACCCGGGCAGGTCGCCGATGGCCACGCTGGCCAGCGTCTCGCCGAAGGCGTCGGCGGCCGGGGCCCAGCCCGAGCCCATCACCACGGCGACGTCGTGGCCCTCGCCCAGGGTGGTGGTCAGCTGCTCGGCCGCCTGGGCGGCGAGGGCGGCGGGATCGGCAGGGTGCGCGGGGGTCGGCTGGCTCACCCCGTGAGCATAGGAAGGGCGGGCGGGTTGCTCATCGTCCGGCGGGGGGCCGCTGCCCTCTCTAGACTCGCGGGGTGCAGATCCCCTTCCACTCGTCCGAGCGCGCCAGCCTGGGAGTGGAGTGGGAGCTGCAGCTCATCGACCCCCAGACCCGCGAGCTGACCTCCGGCGCCACCGAGATCCTCGCCGAGCTGACCCCCGAGGGCCTCGACGAGCACCCCAAGGCCAAGCACGAGCTGCTGCAGTCGACGATCGAGATCATCACCGGGGTCTGCACCACCGTCGCCGAGGCGAAGGCCGACCTGGCCGGCACCCTGGCCGAGGTGGTCGCCGCCGCCGAGCGGCGCGGTCTGGGCGTCATGTGCGCCGGCAGCCACCCCTTCACCCGGTGGGACAGCCAGGAGATCTCGCCGAAGGAGCGCTACGCGGAGCTCGTCGAGCGGATGCAGTGGCCGGCCCGGCGCCTGCAGATCTTCGGGGTGCACGTGCACGTCGGCGTCCGCTCGCCCGACAAGATCATCCCGATCGTGAACGCGCTCACCCAGTACGTGCCGCACTTCCTGGCGCTGTCGGCGTCCTCGCCCTACTGGTCCGGCTGCGACACCGGGCTGGCGTCGGCCCGCACCAAGGTGTTCGAGGCGATGCCGACCGCCGGGCTGCCCTACCAGCTGGCCGACTGGGGTGAGTTCGAGGAGTACATGGGCACGCTGATCGACGCCGGCGCGATCGAGAGCGTCCGCGAGGTGTGGTGGGACATCCGCCCGCACCCGGACTTCGGCACCGTCGAGCTGCGGATCTGCGACGGCCTGCCCACCCTCGACGAGATCGGTGCCGTCGCCGCGCTCGCCCAGTGCCTGGTCGAGCAGTTCGACACCCAGCTCGACCGTGGCTACACCCTGCCCTCGCCGGCGGACTGGGTCGTGCGGGAGAACAAGTGGCGGGCGGTGCGCTACGGGCTGGACGCCGAGATCGTCGTCGACGAGAAGGCCACCGTGCGCCCGGTGCGCGAGGCGATCGCCGACGTGGTCGAGGAGCTGCTGCCGACCGCCCGCAAGCTCGGCTGCGAGGACCAGCTCCTCGACGTCCGGCGGGTGCTGGACGCCGGCGCCTCGTACCAGCGCCAGCGCGCCGTGGCCGCCGCGCACGACGGTGAGCTCCCGCCGGTGGTCGACAGCCTGCTCGCCGAGCTCCGTGACGGGCTGCCGACGACGGGGACGGCGTGAGCGGCGGGGAGACGACCAGCGCGGTGGAGCTCCATGGCCAGACCGTCGACGCCTGGTCGGAGGCACACCAGGACGAGCTGGTCGCCGTCCGCCGGCACCTGCACGCCCACCCCGAGCTGGGCTTCGTCGAGCACGAGACCACCGCCTTCCTGGAGCAGCGGCTCACCGCGGCGGGCCTCGCGCCCCGCCGGCTGAAGTCCGGCACCGGGCTGGTCTGTGACGTCGGGGGCGACCCGGACGCCGGGCCGGTCGTCGTGCTGCGCGCCGACATCGACGCGCTGCCGCTGGCCGACCTCAAGGACGTCCCGTACGCCTCCACCCGCGAGGGGCTCTGCCACGCCTGCGGCCACGACGTGCACACCACCGTGCTGCTCGGGGTCGCGCTGGCGCTGGCCTCGCTGGACGAGCTGCCCGGCACCGTCCGGTGCGTCTTCCAGCCCGCCGAGGAGCAGGTGCCCGGTGGGGGGCTGGAGGTCCTCGACGAAGGCGTGCTGGCCGGTGCGACCCGCGCGTTCGCACTGCACTGCGACCCCTCGCTGACGGCAGGGTCGGTCGGGCTGCGCACCGGGGCCATCACCGCGGCCTGTGACCGGGTGGAGGTGACGCTCACCGGCCCCGGTGGGCACACCGCCCGGCCGCAGCTGACCGTCGACCTGGTGCACGCGATGGGCCAGGTGGTCACCGAGGTGCCCGGGCTGCTGTCCCGGCTGGTCGACCCGCGGGCCGGCGTGTCGTTGGTGTGGGGTGCGATCAGCGCGGGGGTGGCGGCCAACACCATCCCGGAGACCGGGCAGCTGCGCGGCACGCTGCGGGTGCTCGACCGCGCGGTGTGGAGCGAGGCCGAGGAGCTCGTGCGCCGGCTGGTCACCGACGTCGCGACCGCCTCGGGAGCCCGGGTGTCGATCGACTACGTGCGCGGGGTGCCGCCGGTGGTCAACGACCCGCGCAGCGTGGCCCTGCTCCGCTCCGCCGCGCTGGAGACGGTGGGCAGCGAGGGCGTGGCGCTGTCCCCGCAGAGCATGGGCGGGGAGGACTTCGGCTGGTTCGCCGAGGTGCTGCCGATCGCGCTCGCCCGGCTGGGCACGCACGGCAGCGGCGAGACGTTGGACCTGCACCGCGGCACCTTCGACGTCGACGAGCGGGCGATCAGGGTGGGGGTGCGGTTGCTGGCCCGCACGGCGCTGCACGCGCTGGCGGCCGATGCCGTACCCGCTGGTACTCCCGTCGGCCCGGCCCTGTAGACCTCTTCCGACGCACTTCCCTCAGGCACCTGAGAGGCGGGGACCCGATGATGAGCTCCACCGACCAGCGCCCCACGGGCCCGCCGGCCGAGCCGGCCGCGCCCGAGCTGCTGACCCTGGCCGGGGAGTTCCCCGCGGCCAGCCGGGACCAGTGGCGTGACTTGGTGGCCGGGGTGCTGCGCAAGGCCGGCCGGGACGAGCTGCCCGAGCCGGTGGAGGACGCGCTGGCGCGCACCGTCGCCACCGGGGTGACCGTCGCCCCGCTCTACACCGCCGAGGACGCCGGGGACCTGCCAGCGCTGGCCGGCGTACCGGGGCTCCCGCCGTTCGTCCGCGGGTCCCGGGCCGGTGCCGCCGGGGTGACCGCGGCCGGGGGCGCCGACCTCGACGTCCCGGCCGGCTGGGACGTGCGGCAGCGGCACGCCGACCCCGACGTGGCGCGCACCCGGGAAGCGATCGCCGCCGACCTGGAGAACGGCGTCTCCTCGCTGTGGTTGGTGGTCGGCGACGGTGCGGTGCCGGCCGACGCGCTGGGCGAGGTGCTGGCCGACGTCCTGCTGGACCTGGCACCGGTGACGCTGCAGGGCGGGGTGCCGGCGGCGGAGGCGTTCCTCGCGCTGGTCGAGGGGCGCACCGACCTGGCGCCCGGCGGCTGCCTGGGGCTGGACCCGCTGGGCGTGCAGGCCGCGACGGGGGAGCCGCAGGACCTCACCGGCCTGGCCGACCTGGCCCGCCGCGCCCCCGCGGGCTGGCGCACCGTCGTCGTCGACGGCACGGTGTTCGCCGACGCCGGGGGCTCGGTGGTGGAGGAGCTCGGGTGTGCGGTCGCCGCCGCGGTGGCCTACCTGCGGGCGCTCACCGACGGCGGGCTGGACGTCGCCGATGCCTTCGGCCAGCTGGAGTTCCGGCTCTCTGCCAGCGCCGACCAGTTCACCACCATCGCCGCGCTGCGGGCGGCGCGCCGGCTGTGGGACCGGGTCGGCGAGGCCAGCGGCGTGCCGGCCGAGGCGCGGGCGATGCGCCAGCACGCGGTCACCTCGAACGTGATGGTCACCCGGCACGACCCGTGGGTGAACATGCTGCGCACCACGGTCGCCTGCTTCGCCGCGGGCGTCGGCGGTGCCGACGTGGTGACGGTGCAGCCCTTCGATGCCGCGCTCGGGCTGCCCGACGCCTTCGCCCGGCGGATCGCCCGCAACACCCAGAGCCTGCTGGTGGAGGAGGCGCACCTCGCCCGGGTGCTCGACCCGGCCGGCGGCTCCTGGTACGTCGAGTCGCTCACCGAGTCCCTCGCCCAGGCCGCCTGGTCCTGGTTCACCGAGGTCGAGCGGGCCGGCGGGCTGGCCGCAGCGCTCTCCTCCGGGCTGGTCGCCGACCGCATCGGCGCTGCCTGGGCGGAGCGGCAGGAGCGGGTGGCGCACCGCACCGACGCGATCACCGGCGTCACCGAGTTCCCGAACCCGACCGAGGTGCTGCCCAGCCGCCGTCCGGCCGCCGAGGCGCTGCCGCCCGCCCCGGGCGGGCTGCCGCGGGTGCGGGCCGCGCAGGCGTTCGAGCAGCTGCGCGACCGGGTCGAGTCCGTCGATGCCCGCCCGCGGGTGCACCTGGCCACGATCGGGCCGGTCGCCCGGCACACCGCCCGGGCCACGTTCGCGGCCAACCTGTTCGGTGCCGGGGGGCTGGCGGCGCCGACCGGGGACGGGGTGGACGGCCTCGCCGGGACGACGGTGGCCTGCATCTGCGGCACCGACCGGGACTACGCCGACTCCGCCGCCCCGCTCGCCGCAGAGCTGCGGGCCGCCGGCGCCACCCAGGTCTGGCTGGCCGGGCCGCCGTCCCTGGGCGTGGACGGGGTCGACGGCTACGTGCACGCCGGGTGCGACGCCCTGGAGGTCCTGACGACGGTCCTCGCCGACCTCCTCCCCGACCACCAGAATGGCCATTTCGGTGGTCCTGACCAGGAGGTGTCGGCATGAGCGCGATCCCCGACTTCGGCGACCTGGAGCTGGGCCGCCCGCAGCCGACGGCGACGCCGGAGGACTGGGCGAAGGCCTACGCCGACGCCACCGGCCGGGACGTCGGCGAGGCGACCTGGCAGACGCCGGAGGGGATCGCCGTCCCGCCGCTGTTCACCGCCGCCGACCTGGCCGACGTCGACTTCCTGGACACCCTCCCGGGCATCGCGCCCTACCTGCGCGGGCCCTACCCGACGATGTACACGACCCAGCCGTGGACGGTGCGGCAGTACGCCGGGTTCTCCACTGCGTCGGAGTCCAACGCCTTCTACCGGCGCAACCTGGCCGCCGGGCAGAAGGGCCTGTCGGTCGCCTTCGACCTGCCCACCCACCGCGGCTACGACTCCGACCACCCGCGCGTGGTCGGCGACGTCGGGATGGCCGGGGTGGCGATCGACTCGATCCTGGACATGCGGCAGCTCTTCGACGGCATCCCGCTGGACAAGATGAGCGTCTCGATGACCATGAACGGCGCCGTCCTGCCGGTGCTGGCGCTCTACGTCGTCGCCGCGGAGGAGCAGGGGGTGAGCCCGGACCAGCTCACGGGGACGATCCAGAACGACATCCTCAAGGAGTTCATGGTCCGCAACACCTACATCTACCCGCCGAAGCCCTCGATGCAGATCATCAGCGACATCTTCCGGTTCACCTCCACGCAGATGCCGCGGTTCAACTCGATCTCCATCTCCGGCTACCACATCCAGGAGGCCGGGGCGACGGCCGACCTGGAGCTGGCCTACACCCTCGCCGACGGGGTGGAGTACCTGCAGGCCGGCAAGGCGGCGGGGCTGGACGTCGACGCCTTCGCGCCCCGGCTGAGCTTCTTCTGGGGCATCGGCATGAACTTCTTCATGGAGGTCGCCAAGCTGCGGGCCGGCCGGCTGCTGTGGGCGAAGCTGGTGAAGGAGGCGGGGGCGACCAAGGACAAGTCCATGTCGCTGCGCACCCACTGCCAGACCTCGGGCTGGTCGCTGACCGCGCAGGACGTCTACAACAACGTCGTCCGCACCTGCCTGGAGGCGATGGCCGCCACCCAAGGGCACACCCAGTCGCTGCACACCAACGCCCTGGACGAGGCGCTCGCGCTGCCGACGGACTTCTCCGCCCGGATCGCCCGCAACACCCAGCTGCTGCTCCAGCAGGAGTCCGGGACGACGCAGGTCATCGACCCGTGGGGTGGGTCGGCGTACGTGGAGAAGCTGACCTACGACCTGGCCCGCCGCGCCTGGGCGCACATCCAGGAGGTCGCCGAGCACGGGGGCATGGCGCAGGCGATCGACGACGGCATCCCGAAGCTGCGGATCGAGGAGGCCGCGGCCCGCACCCAGGCCCGGATCGACTCCGGCCGCCAGCCGGTGATCGGGGTGAACAAGTACCGGGTCGAGGCCGACGAGGCGGTGGACGTGCTCCGGGTCGACAACGCCGACGTGCTGGCGCAGCAGAAGGCCAAGCTGGCCGAGCTGCGCGCCTCGCGGGACGGGGCCGCGGTCACCGAGGCGCTGGGCCGGCTGACCGACGCGGCCCGCGCTGCGGCGGAGGGACGGCGCGGGGACGAGTTGTCGGCGAACCTGCTCGCGCTCGCCGTCGACGCCGCACGGGCGAAGGCGACGGTGGGGGAGATCTCCGACGCGCTGGAGGCGGTCTACGGGCGGCACTCCGGCCAGGTGCGCACCATCTCCGGCGTGTACCGAGACGAGGCAGGGGGAGCGGGCCCGGTGGACGAGACCCGTGCGCTGGCGTCGGCGTTCGCCGAGGCCGAGGGCCGTCGTCCCCGGATTCTGGTGGCCAAGATGGGCCAGGACGGGCACGACCGCGGGCAGAAGGTGATCGCCACCGCCTTCGCCGACCTCGGGTTCGACGTCGACGTCGGCCCGCTGTTCCAGACGCCGGAGGAGGTCGCCCGGCAGGCCGTCGAGGCCGACGTGCACGTGGTCGGCGTCTCCTCGCTCGCCGCCGGCCACCTCACGCTGGTGCCCGCGCTGCGCGACGCCCTCGCCGAGCTCGGGGCCGACGACGTCCTGGTCGTGGTGGGCGGGGTGATCCCGCCGGACGACGTCCCGACCCTGAAGGAGATGGGCGCGGCCGCCGTCTTCCCGCCCGGCACGGTGATCGCCGACGCTGCACAGGACCTGCTCCGCACCCTCTCCACCCGGCTCGGCCACTCGTGACGGAGGGCCAAAGTCGCGACTTTGGCCCCTCGGTCGGCCGGTCCGTCGACGTCCCCGGGTTGACCGAGGGGGTGCTCGCCGGGGACCGGCGGGCGATGGCGCGGGCGATCACGCTGGTCGAGTCGCGCCGCGCCGACCACAGGGAGGCCGCCCAGGAGCTGCTGGTGCAGCTGCTGCCGCACGCCGGGAACGCCCGGCGGGTGGGGATCAGCGGGGTCCCCGGGGTCGGGAAGTCGACGTTCATCGACTCCCTCGGCGTCGACCTCACCGCGGCCGGGTCGAAGGTGGCGGTGCTCGCCGTCGACCCGTCGTCGGCCCGGTCCGGTGGCTCGATCCTGGGCGACAAGACCCGGATGGCCCGCCTCGCCGTCGACCCGAACGCGTTCATCCGCCCCGCCCCGACCGCCGGCACGCTGGGCGGGGTGGCCCAGGCGACCCGGGAGTCGATGGTCGTGGTCGAGGCGGCCGGTCACGACGTCGTCCTCGTGGAGACCGTCGGCGTCGGCCAGTCGGAGGTCGCCGTCGCGGAGATGGTCGACTCCTTTCTCTTCCTCACCCTGGCCCGCACCGGCGACCAGCTGCAGGGGATCAAGCGCGGCATCCTGGAGATCGCCGACGTCATCGCGGTCAACAAGGCCGACGGTCCGGGGGAGGTCGACGCCCGCCGCGCCGCCCGCGAGCTGGCCGGGGCCATGCGGATGCTGCGCGGCGAAGCCGTCCCCGTGCTCACCTGTGCGGGGCTCAGCGGCGCGGGGCTGGCCGAGGTCTGGACCGCGGTGGTCCAGCACCAGGACCGGATGCGGGCCGCGGGGCAGCTCGACGAGCGGCGCCGGACGCAGCAGGTGCGCTGGACCTGGCAGCTGGTCCGCGACGGGCTGGAGCACCAGCTGCGCGAGCACCCCGCGGTGCGGTCGGCGGCGCCGGAGCTGGAGACGGCGGTGCTGGCCGGCGAGCTCACCCCGGCGCTGGCCGCCCGCCGGCTGCTGGACGCCTTCGGGACCTCCCCGGCGTGACCCTCAGCTCCGGAAGACGACGGTCCGCAGCATCACGAAGTTGACCGCCGTGCCGAACCCCTGGGAGATCGCCCAGGCCAGCGTGATGGTCCACGAGCGCTCGGGGAAGACGGCGAGCGCGAGCGCGTTCACACCGAGGATGACGAAGAAGGTCGTGCTGTAGAGCAGCGTGAAGCCGAGCGCCCGGTTGCGGCCGCCTGCCACCCGGAACGCCCACCGCCGGTTCAGTGCATAGGCGGTGGTCGTGCCGCAGATGAAGCTCAGTGCCCGGGCGGCGTGCACCCACAGGCCGAGGTGCAGGGCGAGGGTGTAGACGGCGAGGTCGACGACGGCGCTCAACAGGCCGACGACGACGAAGCGGACCAGCTGTCCCCACAGGTCGCCCGGCCTCTGCTGCTCGGTGGTCACGTCGTCCTCAGTTCGCGTTCGACCCGTCCACCGCATGGACGCCCATCGGCACGAGCGTAACGAGCACGCCGTACGGTGCCCGCCCGCGTGGGTGGGCGACGGCGGACACGGCAACAGGGACAATGGCGGGTGCACACATCGGTCCAGCACTGGGAGCAGCACCCATGACCCGCATCGTGATCATCGGCGGCGGCCCGGCCGGGTACGAGGCCGCGCTCGTCGCCGTCCAGCTCGGCGCGGACGTCACCGTCGTCGAGCGCGACGGCATCGGCGGTGCCAGCGTGCTGACCGACTGTGTGCCGTCCAAGACCTTCATCGCCTCCGCCGGTGCGATGACCTGGGTGCGCGACTCCGTCGCCCTGGGGGTCACCGGTACCGAGCTGGGCCGTGCGGCTCTCGACCTGGCGACGGTGAACAGCCGGATCAAGGGGCTGGCGGTCGCCCAGTCCTCGGACATCCACCACCGCCTGGAGTCCGAGGGGGTGCGGATCATCCGTGCCTCGGCCCGGCTCGCCGACGAGGCGCGCGGGCTGACCGTGCACCGGGTCGAGGTCGTGGACGCCGACGGGCAGGTCGCCGAGACGATCGAGGGCGACGTGGTGCTCATCGCCACCGGCGCCGACCCGCGGGTGCTGCCGGGCGCCGAGCCGGACGGTGAGCGGATCCTGTCCTGGCGCGACGTCTACGAGCTCGACGAGATGCCCGAGCACCTGATCGTGATCGGCTCCGGCGTCACCGGGGCGGAGTTCGCCTCCGGCTACCTGGAGGCCGGCGTGCCGGTCACCCTGGTGTCCTCGCGCGACCAGGTGCTCCCCGGGGAGGACGCGGACGCTGCGGCCGTCGTCGAGGAGGTCTTCCAGTCCCGAGGTGGCCGGATCGCCGAGCGCAGCCGCGCGGAGAAGGTCGTGCGCACCGAGAAGGGCGTCCGGGTGGAGCTGACCGACGGCCGCGTCGTCGAGGGGTCGCACGCGCTGATGACCGTGGGCACCGTCCCCAACAGCGGCGGGATGAACCTGGAGGCCTGTGGGGTCGAGCTCACGCCGGCCGGGCACGTCGTCGTCGACCGGGTGTCCCGCACCACCGTTGCCGGCGTCTACGCCGCCGGCGACGTGACCGGGGTCTTCCAGCTGGCCTCCGTCGCGGCCATGCAGGGCCGGATCGCCATGTGGCACGCCCTCGGCGAGGCGGTCGCGCCGATCCGGCTGAAGACCGTCTCGGCCAACGTCTTCACCCACCCGGAGATCGCCACCGTCGGCGTGCAGGAGAAGACGCTGACCGAGGACGCCGACGTCGAGGTCGTCCGGTTGCCGCTGGCCACCAACGCCCGGGCCAAGATGGGCGACCTGCACAGCGGGTTCGTCAAGCTGTTCACCCGCCGCTCCACCGACGTCGTCGTTGGCGGTGTCGTGGTCGCGCCGGGCGCGTCGGAGCTGATCCTGCCGATCGCGCTCGCGGTCACGAAGGGCCTGACCGCCGGGGACCTGGCGCAGACCTTCGCGATCTACCCGTCGCTGTCCGGGTCGATCACCGAGGCCGGCCGCCGGCTGATGGGGATCGAGGACGAGCACAGCTGACCCCCGGGGCGCTGCCCCCGAGCGTCCCGGCCGGGAGCCCGTGGGCGGCCTGGGATCGTCCACTCCAGTTCTGCGGTGATCGTGCCGATCCTGATCGAGATCCCTTCTCGGTCAGGAGCTCCCCGTGCACTTCCACCACCGACTGCGCCTCCGTTCCGGAGGACTGGTCACGGTCTCAGTCGTGCTGGCTGGGATGCTCGCGACCGGCCCGGGCCACGCCCGCGCGGACGACGTGTCATCGGCCACCCCGACCGTCACCGCCGACGCGACCGAGGCACCCACGGCGACCGAGGCACCGGCGACCTCTGCGGCGCCGCTGACCTCCGAGGCGCCGGTCACGACCGAGGCGCCGACGACGACCGAGGCACCGGCGACGACCGAGGCACCGGTCACGACCGAGGTGCCGGCGACGACCACCGTGGAAGCGGCGGACGACGCGGCCGCGCCCGAGCCCGGTGACATCGTGCTGGGTGAGCTGGTGCAGGCCTACGCGGACCCGGCTCCGTCCGACTCGGGCCACGAGGCGGAAGCCGAGCACGATGCGGCCGAGCACGACGAGGCCGGACACGACGACACACTGCTCAGCTGGGTGCAGACCGAGTCCGGCGACACGGTCCGGGTCTCCACCGGTGACGTGACGGACGTGGAGACGGGTGCCACCGTCCAGGTGACCCTGGGTGCCGAGGTCCAGGACACCGCCGCGGTGGAGGGGCTGGAGCCGGCACACGAACTCGTCGCCGCTGAGGTCCTCGCCGCATCCGAGGAGCCGGTGACGGCCCCCACGGTGGCCGCGGTCAACCACGAGGTCACCGTCGTGCTGATGCAGCCCGGGGGCTTCGCCCGCGATTCCACCACCCTCGCGACCCTGACGAACGTGGTGAACGGCGCGGTGGGCGACTTCTGGGAGCAGCAGTCCGCCGGCGCAGCGCGCTTCGGCGTGGTGGCCGGGTTCGACTGGGCGACGACGACCGCCACCTGCAGCGACCCGTTCGCCCTGTGGCAGGCTGCCGCCGATCGGGCGGGCTGGACCGCGGGCGCACGCAAGCACCTCCTCGTCTACGTGCCCTCCGGGGCGCCGGGCTGCAGCTACGGCCTGGGCACCCTGGGCACGAGCATCGACAGCGGCGGGCTCGCCTACGTCCAGGCCCCGGCCACCTCGGTGGTGGCACACGAGTTCGGGCACAACATGGGGCTGAACCACTCGTCGCAGCTCCAGTGCTCGGCGACGGTGGAGGAGTCGGCGTCCTCGACGTGTCAGGTCAGCTCCTACCGTGACTACTACGACGTCATGGGGATCTCCTGGGGCCAGGTGGGGAGCCTGAGCGCTCTCCACGCGAGCGCCCTGGGCGTCCTGCCGGCCGCGCAGCAGGTGGAGGTGACCCCGGCCAGCGGGGCGGGGGTCCACACGCTCTCACCCATCTCCGGGTCCAGCGGCACGCGAGCGGTGAAGCTGACCGCCTCCAGCAAGGTCGCCTACTGGCTGGAGTTCCGGCCGGGCAGCGGGCAGGACAGCTGGCTCACCACGTCGGCCAACGTGGTCGGCGTCCAGCCGGGTGTGCTCGTGCGCCGGGCCCATGCAGGTGCCGGTGACTCCTCGCTGCTGCTGGACGCAACACCGTCCAGCGCGTCGTCGTGGACCAAGGACACGGTCGCGGTGCTGCCGGTCGGCGCGGAGGTCCTGCTGGCCGGTGGCCAGTTCAGGGTGAAGGTCACCGGCATCGGTGCCACCGCGTCGGTGGAGGTGCGGCCGGCGAACACCCTCCCGGTGGCCAGTTGGGACGGGCTGTCGGCGTCGGGTTCGACGTTGTCGGTGAGTGGGTGGGCCTTCGACCCGGATCAGCCGACGGTGTCCGGGCAGGTGCACGTCTACGTGGACGGCCAGGGGAGGTCGCTGACCGCTGACGGTGCCCGGCCGGACGTGGGGAAGGCGTACCCGGGGGTGGGGGATGCGCACGGCTTCTCCACGAGCACGACGGTGGCCCCGGGAGCGCACCGGGTGTGCGTCTTCGCCATCGACGTGGACGATCCCGGGCAGAACACCTTGCTGGGCTGCCGGTCGATCACCACGCAGCAGACGTTGCCGGTCGGGAGCTGGGACGGGTTGTCGGCGTCGGGGGCGACGGTGAGCGTGTC
>NZ_JPMX01000037.1 GCF_000761485.1 Modestobacter caceresii | reverse complement strand
GCGGGGCGCGCGGGGCGCGCGGGGCGCGCGGGGCGGCGCGGCCGCCCGGCGTCGCAGCGCCCATTCGACCACGGCCAGGTTGATCACCCAGCCGGCCAGCATCGCCACGACCCGGCCGGTGCCGCCGGGCTCGCCGCCCAGCAGCACCCAGGGCAGGTGGGTGAGCACCTGCGTGCCGGCCCCGAGGCCGATCGCGTAGCCGCGGGCCATCCAGGCGCGGTGGGCCAGGACGTCCCGCCGCAGGATGGCGAGGACGCCGAGCACGATGCAGCCGGCCATCGCGACGCCGAAGAACAGCCGGATCGGGGTCAGCAGCACGTCGTCCGCCGGTGGTCGTGCATAGACCAGCGTCATCCACAGGCCGGACAGTGCCGCCACGAGCCCGGCGGGGACGAGGACACGTCCCGCGGCTCGGTGCCACCCGGGCCGGCGGCGGCGGATGTGGGGGACGAACTGGAACGCCCCCAGCAGCGAGTACAGGGTCGCGCTCACGATGTGCGCCACGACGGGTCCCGGTGAGGCGACGAACCGGGCGTTGGCGGCGGTCACGGCCGGGTCGCCGGCCAGCTCGGCGACCCGGACCGCCCCGGCGAGCACCGGGACCAGGCTGAGCAGGACGAGCCCTGCGGCGACCCACCACTGGCGCCTGCTCGCGCTGCTGGTTGCCATGGCGCTCTCCTCTCACCGATGGGTGTACGGCGTACACCTCATGACCGGGACGCTAGGTGTACGCCGTACACCTGTCAACGAGGTAGGTTCCGCGCATGGCTCCTCCGGGGCGGCGAGCGCCGCTGAGCACCGATCGCGTGCTGCGCGCCGCGGTGGAGCTCGCCGACGCGGTGGGCATCGACGCGGTGAGCATGCGGCGGCTGGCCCAGGAGCTCGGGGTCGTCCCGATGGCGCTGTACAAGCACGTGGCGAACAAGGACCAGCTGCTCGACGGGATGGTCGACGTCGTCCTCGGGGAGATCGAGCCGGCGGACCCGGCGCTGGACTGGCAGGTCGGCGTCCGCGCCCGGGTGCTGTCGGCACGGCGGGCGGTGCTGCGGCACCCGTGGGCCCGGCAGGCGATCGAGTCGCGCACGCACCGGACGCCGGCGGTGCTCGGCTACATGGACTCGCTGGCCGGCACGTTCCGCCGCGGCGGGTTCTCCGCCGACCTGACGCACCACGTGATGCACGCACTGGGCAACCGGATCTGGGGGTTCAGCCCCGAGCTGTTCGACGAGCCGCCGGTTGCCGCCACCACGCCGCCGTCGGCCGAGGAGCAGCAGGCGCTGGCGGCGCGGTTCGCCGAGGAGTACCCGCACATCCTGGAGATCGCCGTGGCGGCGGCCGGCGGTGACCTGTCCGGCGTGGGCACCGGCTGCGACGAGCAGTTCGAGTTCGAGTTCGCCCTCGACCTGCTGCTCGACGGCTTCGACCGGCTCCGTGTGCAGGGGTGGACCTCCGCGCGCGGGGTGGCGTCAGGCCGGGCGTGACCGCTCGTCGTCCGGGGCCGGCCGGTGCCAACCCTGCTCGACCGAGGCGCGGCAGCGGTCGGGGTCGTCGCCGCAGGCGGTGAACAGCGCGCGGAGCATGAACGGGCCGTGATCGAGGGTCTCCCGCGGGAGCGGTCCGGTGGCGACCAGCGAGACCAGCCCGTGGCCGATCGTCCAGCTCTGGATGGCCAGCTCCAGCGGGACGACGTCGGCACGGAACCGCCCGGCGTCCCGGCCTCGGCGAGCGGCCTGGACCAGGTGCTCCAGGGTGGCGTCGGCGGCCGGCAGGTCCTCCAGGTCGACGCTGGCGTCGAACATCACCCGGTAGAGGTCGGGGTGGGTGAGGGCGTTGTCCAGGTAGGCCGCGGCCAGGGCGGCGAGGTCGCGGACCGGGTCGTCGGACACCGGCACGGTCGTGAGCCGGGTGCCCAGTCGGGTGAAGCCCTCCTGGCGCAGCGCCTGCCAGAGACCGTCCATGCCCTCGAAGTGCGTGTAGACGGCCATCGTCGAGACCCCGGTGCCGGCGACCAGGGAGCGCAGGGTGATCGGCTCGCGCGCCCGCAGCATCGCGGCTGCCCGCTCGATGAGCAGGGTGCGGACCGCCGGGTCCTTCGGGCGGGCCACGAGCTGGACACTACATGCCATAACGCTGCTATGTTCAGCGCGAGCCCGGATCCGCCGGGCCGCGCGGATGAGGAGTCAGCATGGCGATCACCCTGGTCAACCCGAGCGGACTGCCGGCCCCCGACGTCTACCACCAGGTCTCGGTGGCGACCGGCTCGCGGATGGTCTTCGTCGCCGGACAGGTCGCCGTCGACGCCGCGGGGGAGAAGGTCGGCGTCGGCGACTTCGCCGCCCAGGTCGCGCAGGCCTACCGCAACGCCGGGACCGCGCTGGCCGAGGTCGGCGCCTCCTTCGCCGACGTCGCGAAGATGACCGTCTACGTCGTCGACTGGACGCTGGACAGGATGCCCGCCTTCCTCGACGGGGTGGCCCGGGCATCGGCGGAGCTGGGCGTCACCCCGGCCGCGCCGGCGTCGCTGATCGGCGTGTCGGTGCTCTTCGACCCCGACTTCCTCGTCGAGGTGGAGGTCACCGCCGTCCTGGACTGACCCCGGCCACTGGCTACCGGCGGCGGGCGGTGGGGCTCAGCGCGGGCGTCGACCACATGTTGTCGCCGACGTTGACCGTGTGCCCGGGCGGGACGATCGCGTCGATGCGGTCGAGCACGTCGGCCGAGAGCTCGACCCCGTCGGCGGCCAGGTAGGACTCCAGGTGCTCCATCGTGCGCGGTCCGACGATCGCCGAGGTGACCGCCGGGTGCCGGACGACGAACGCCACCGCCAGCTGTACCAGCGACAGCCCGGCCTCGTCGGCGAGCGCGCCCAGCGCGTCGGCGGCGTCGAGCTTGGCGGCGTTGGCCGGGTTCGCGGCTTCGTAGACGCCCGGGAACCGCTGCGCCCGGCCCACCGAACCGGGGCCACTGACGTCCTGGCCCTTCCGGTACTTGCCCGACAGCCAGCCGCCGGCCAGCGGGCTGTAGCTGAGCACGCCCATCCCGTACCGCTGGCAGGTGGGCAGGACGTCGACCTCGACGGCGCGGGTGAGCACCGAGTACGGCGGCTGCTCGGTGCGGAACCGCTCGCGGCCCCGGCGCTCGGCGGTCCACTGCGCCTCGACGATCTCCGAGGCCGGCACCGTCGAGGCGCCGAACGCGCGGATCTTGCCGGCGTGCACCAGGTCGGACAGCGCGCCGAGGGCCTCGTCGACGTCGGTGTCCGGGTCGAGGCGGTGCACCTGGTAGAGGTCGATCCAGTCGGTGCCGAGGCGGCGCAGTGAGTTCTCCACGGCCTCGGTGATCCACCGCCGGGACATGCCGCGCTGGTTGGAGTCCTGTCCGAACGGCAGGCCGACCTTGGTGGCGAGGACGACGCCGTCGCGCCGTCCGGCCAGCGCCTTGCCGACCACCTCCTCGGACTCGCCGCCGGAGTAGACGTCCGCGGTGTCGATGAAGGTGATGCCGGCGTCGAGCGCGCGGTGGACGATCCGCACGCCCTCGTCGGGGTCGGGGTTGCCGACGGCGCCGAACATCATCGCGCCGAGGCAGAGCTGGCTGACGGACATGCCGGTCCGTCCCAGGGGTCGCTGTTCCATGGCGGGCTCCTCGTGGCTGGTTACGATGACCGCCCGTAGTGGACAGCCTCTCCACTACCGTACCGGAGAACCTGTCCACTTGGGGAGCCATGTCCGACGAGAAGCCGCGCCCGCCCGTCCGGCGGGCCGATGCCGAGCGCAACCGCGACAAGGTCCTCGAGGCGGCCCGCGCCGGATTCGCCGAGAAGGGTGCCCCGCTGTCGATGGCCGAGATCGCCCGCCGCGCCGGTGTCGGGATGGCCACGCTGTACCGCAACTTCCCGGCGAGGCGGGACCTCCTCGAGGCGCTCTACCGGGACCAGGTTGACGACGTGGTCGCGGCCGCCGCGGCGGCCGGTGGTGGCGCGCCCGGTGCCGCGCTGATCGGGTGGCTGCACCGGTTCGCCGCCTTCTTCGCCAGCAAGCACCACCTCGCCGTCGAGCTGCTGGCCCAGGACGAGGGCCCCGGTCCGGTGCTGGACCGCAGTCGGGAGCGGGTCATCGCCGCCGGCCGACCGCTGCTCGCGGCAGCCCAGGACGCCGGTGAGGTGCGCGCGGACCTGTCGATCGAGCAGGTGCTGGACATGGTCATCGCCGTCTGTGCCATCCACGGCGACCTCGACTACTCGCGGCCGATCCTGCAGACCGCGCTCGACGGGCTGCGCATCAGTTGACGACCGGCCGCCACCTCCCCTGCACGTGGGCCGGGTGTGCGTCGCACCACTGCGGCCGAGCGCCGGACACCAGGGCCGGGGCGGTCGCTGTGGCTCGAACCGTCAGGCGCCGGGGACGGCGGCGTCCGAGCGGGTGCGCTCATGGTGCCGGCGGGCCTTCATCCGGTTGCCGCAGGTGGCCATCGAGCACCAGCGGGCCCGGTTGGGCTTGCTGCGGTCGAGGAGGAACAGGGCGCACTCGTCGTTGGCACACGGCCGGAGCCGCCCGGGGGTGGTGCGCTGCACCGCGTCCCAGGCCAGGACGGCGCGCACCGCGAGACCCCGGGCCGGCGCCACGTCGGTGGGGCTCCAGCGGATGCCCTCGTCCCCGATCGCGGGCGCCAGGCGGACGTCGGACAGCAGTGGCGTCAGCGACCGGGCCGGCTCGTCCCCGCGGGCGACGGCCTGGAGCGCATCCCGGGCGGCGCGGGTCGCCTGCTGCTCGGCCGCCGAGCCGTCGCCACCGCGGTCGCGCAGCCACGCCCGGCCGGGGTCGCCGTCCAGCAGGTCCTGCTGGACGCCGTCGACGACCGGCGTCGTGTTCAGCAGCTCGAGCAGGAACGTCTCGTCGGCGGGCGAGTGGTCCATCTGGTGCATCTAACCCCCTTGGCGTAGTTGACAGGTTACACCGACGCCTGCCATCTTCCTGACCACCAATCGCGGCCAGAGGGGTTAGGCATCATGACGCACGTCCACCACCGGACCGCCGTCGTCGACGGGCGGCAGCTGTTCTACCGAGAGGCGGGGCCGGCCGACGCGTCGGTCGTCGTCCTGCTGCACGGGTATCCGACCAGCTCGTTCATGTTCCGTGGGCTGATCCCGCAGCTGGCCGACCGGTACCGGGTGATCGCGCCGGACATGCTGGGGTTCGGGCTGTCCGACGCACCGCCGGTCACGGAGTTCGAGTACACCTTCGACGCGCTGGCCGGCCTGACCGCTGGCCTGCTGCACGAGCTCAGCGTGACGCGGTACGCGATCTACGTACAGGACTACGGCGCCCCGGTCGGCTGGCGACTCGCGCTGCGCGACCCGGCGGCGATCACCGCGATCGTCACCCAGAACGGCAACGGCTACGAGGCCGGCTTCGTCGAGAGCTTCTGGGCCCCGGTCTGGGACTACGCGCGGGACCCGAACGCGGAGACCGAGGCGGCGATCCGGACCGCGCTGAGCCTCGATGCCATCCGCTGGCAGTACCTGCACGGGGTCGCGGACGAGACCGTGGTCAGCCCGGACGCCTGGCACCACGACCACGCGCTGGTGTCGCGCCCCGGCAACGACCTCGTCCAGCTGGCGCTGTTCCGCGACTACCGCACCAACCCGCCGATGTACCCGGCGCTGCACCAGTACCTCCACGACAGCCGGGTGCCCGTGCTCGCCGCGTGGGGGAGGAGCGATGAGATCTTCGGTCCGGAGGGGGCGCGCGGCTTCGCCAGCGACGCCGTCGACGCGGAGGTCCACCTGCTGGACGGCGGTCACTTCCTGCTGGAGAGCGCCGGTGACCAGGTCGCCGGGCTGCTCCGCGACTTCCTCGGCCGGCGGCTCGCCGGCGCTGCCGCGGCCTGAACTCCGGTCAGGCGCCGATCGGGGGCCTGACCGCGAAGCTCTGAGCACCGGGGACCGGCCCGGTCCCGACGTCCGGCCCGGTCCGGCGGTCCGCCGGCACCCGGCAGGTGTCGGTGCCGGCGGACCCCGCGGACGTGTCGCCGGGTCAGTCCCCGCTGTCGGTCGGACGCCGCCACTCATCGCCCCAGGTGCTCTTCACCCGCTCGGTGATCCACGCCTCCAGGTCGGCCAGGCGCTCGTCGGCCTGCTCCTGGGTCAGGTCGCCGTCGGTGACGGCCTGGGTGACGCGCTCCTGCGCGGCCGCGACCAGGGCGTCGACCAGGGGGTCCACGGCCACGCCCTGCTCCTCGGCCACCGAGGCGAGCGTGGCGCCGTCGGCCTCCAGGGCCGTGCGCAGCTCCTCCTCGGTCATGCCCAGGGCCGACGCCGCGGTCCCGAGGCCACGACCGCCGCCGGGTCCGCCGCCGTGCCATCCGCCGTGCCCGCCACGGAGGTCGGCCGCGTCGAGGGTGGCGGCCACCTCGTCGACCTGCTCCTGGGTGAGGGAACCGTCCGAGACCAGCCCGGCCAGCGCCTCGGTGATCCGGTCGACCCGCGAAGAGCCCGTGGCGGCGGGGTCGGCCGAGTCCGTGTCGGCCAGGGCCGGGACGGCGACGGCGACGCCACCCGCGGCGAGCAGCCCGGCTGCGGTGAGGGTGATCAGCTTCGTGCGCACGATGGTCTCCTCCAACTCCGGTCGGGCGATCCGACCGATGTCGTGAGCGTCGGCCGAGCGGCTGTGCGCTCGCTGTCGTGCCCATGGGCCTCGCCTGTCGGGATTGGGCCCGCTCCGGCGTGCGATCGACGTGCCCGGGAGGTGGGGCCCGACGCGGACCGACCTCCGACGTCCGGCTGGGTCAGGGCGTTGCGAGGACGGCCAGGAGCTCGTCGGCGTATCGGCGCACCGCGTCGGGTGAGGGCTCGCCCACGGGGTCGAGCCGGCGGAGTTGCAGGTGGCCGAGGTACGCGGCATAGGCGATGCGGGCGCGGTCGTGAGCGCGAGCCCGGGGGAGGCCGAGCTCCAGGAACAGGTCGGTGAGGAAGCCGACGCGGGAGGCGGTGACGCGGGCCAGTGCCGGGACGACCTGGGGGTGGGTCGCGGCGGAGTGGACCGCGTGCTCGAAGCGGTCCTCGTCCGCGTCCCGGAAGACGACCCCGAGGAGCATGCGGAGTCGCTCGCGGGGATCGGCGACCTGGCCCAGCTCATCGACGACGGCTCCGGTGGCGAGCTGCTCCCACACGTCGAGCACCGCCGTCACCAGCTCGGCCCGGTCGGCGAAGTGCCAGTAGAAGCTCCCCTTGGTGGTGCCCATCCGCGCCGCCAGTGGCTCCACGGCGAGTGCTTCGATCCCGCTGTCGATCACCGCTGCGAAGCCGGCGTGGACCCAGTCGTGACGGGTGAGGCGGCCACCCGTCGTCTTCTTGACCACGCGGAAGACCCTACCGTACGGTCCCGTATGGACAGAGACCGTACGCAACCGAATGGTCGGAGGTCGTGGTGCGGAATGCCCATGAACGGATCGTCACGGCACCGTTCGCGCAGGTCGCCGAGCTGCTCGACGGCCTCGGCGCCGACGGCGACCGGCTGTGGCCCGGTGACCGGTGGCCGCCGATGGTCCTCGACCGCGGACCGGAACCCGGCAGCGCAGGGGGGCACGACCGGGTGCGCTACTCGGTGGAGACGGCGGAACTGAGCGGACCCGTCCGCTCGGTGGCGTTCCGCTTCGCGCCGCAGACGGAGCTCGTCGGCACGCACTGGTTCGCCGTCGAGGACCTGGGCGACGGACGGGTGCAGCTGCGCCACGTCATCGACGCACAGCCGATCCGGTGGATGCGGATCGGCTGGCCGCTGGTGGTGCGGTGGCTGCACGACGCCCTCATCGAGGACGCGTTCGATGGTGCCGAGGCGGTGCTCGCGGGTGAACCGGTCCAGCGGCGCAGGCTGTCCCCCTGGGTGCGGGCGATGCGCAGTGCGGCCCGCCCTGCCGGCGCCCGGCCGGAGCCCGAGGCGGCCCTCCGGTCCCGGCGCGTCGCGGCCGACGCCACCACCGCGGCGCTGGTCGGCGTCGGTGCGCTGCACGCGGTGTGGGCGCTCGGCATCCCGTGGCCGGCCCGCGATGAGAGGTCGCTCGCGCAGACCGTCGTCGGCAGCAGCACCTTCCCGTCGGCCACCGCGACCTGGTCGGTCGCCGGCCTGCTCGGGGCCGCCGCCGTGGTCGTGCAGTCACGCGTCCGCCCGGGCCGCCGCGTCGCGGTCGTCCCGTTCCCGGTCGCGGACCTGGGCGTGCGCACGGTCGCGGGGGTGCTGGCGTTGCGCGGCGGCGCGGGCCTGGTCGTCTCCGCGTCGGGACTCGGCAACGCCACGGCGGTCTTCCGGGCACTCGACCTGGCCCTCTACTCCCCGCTGTGCCTCGCGCTCGCCTGGGGTACGCGACGCACCTGGGCCGGTGGCGCGCCACCCGCGACCGGGCCTCATGGTCTGCGCGAGGTGCCGAGCTGCGTCACCGCTCCCTGCTCGACGCGGTGAGGCCGACGGACAGCCCGACGCCGACCACCGCGATGCCCAGCCACACCAGCGGCCCGGGCGCCGCACCGCCCATCGCCACGCCGACCCCGGCGGCGGCGACGGGGGCGACACCGGTCAGCAGGCCGGCGCGCGCGGTGCCCAGCCGGCCGACGGCGGAGTACCAGAGCACGAAGGCGACCGCGGTCATCCCGACCGCCAGGTAGCCGACCGCGGCGAGCTCGCCGCCGGTCAGCTCGGCGGCCGCCGTCGGTCCCTCGGTGGCGAGCCCGAGCGCGCCGAACACCACCGCCGCGAGCCAGGTGGTGTGCACCGAGACGCCCCACGCGCCGTGTCTGGCCAGCAGCGGGACGGCGAGCAGCGTGAACCCGGCCTCGCAGGCCAGGACGACGACCGCCCAGGCCAGCCCGATCGCGTCACTGCGGCCCAGGCCCTGCACCAGCCCGGCGCCGACGGTGACCACCGCGGCCGCCAGCAGCACCCGGGCCTCGGGACGCCGTCCGGTCATCAGCGGCCCCACCGCCGCGAGCGCGATCGGCACGCTGGCCACGGCCACCCCGAGCACGGCCGGCTCGGCGTGCTCGGACCCGCGCACCAGCGCCACGTTGAACAGCACCATCCCCGTGCCGACGATGCCGAGCAGCCAGGCCCACTCCGCCCCGCGCGGCCTGGTCACCGACCGTCCGGCCAGTCGGACGAAGCCGAGCAGGATGAGGCAGGCCGCCGCGTACCGGAGCGACTGGGCGGTGAACAGGGGGGCATCGGAGAGGACGGCGGAGATCGCCACGCTGCTGCCGACGAAGCCCATCGCGGTCGCCCCGGTGAGGACGGCGGCCGCCGCCGACTGCTGCTGGGGTGCTTCCACGGTGGTCGTCATGGCTGCCATGCTGCTGGCCTGCTGGTCCACCGTGGAGGGCCAATCACCGTCGTCGGGAGTGGACCAATGCGCGGCGCTGACTTCCCCCAGCTCGACCCGGCGGCCGCACCGGCGCGCGGACTGACCGACTGGCTGACCGCCGAGGTGCGGGCGGCGGTGCTGGACGGCCGCCTGGCGGCGGGCGACCGGCTGCCGGCCACCCGCGCACTGGCCGGTGACCTGGGCATCGCCCGCGGTGTGGTGGTCGAGGCGTACCAGCGGCTGGTGGACGAGGGGCTGGTCGCGGCCCGGACCGGGTCGGGGACCGTCGTCCTGCCCCGGTCGGTCGCGGCGCCTGCCCGCCCCGCCGTCGACACACCCGCCGGCCCCGTGCGCCTGCCGCTGCCGACCAACCGGCCGGCGGCGGAGGGCGAGATCGACCTGTCGCCGGGGGTGCCCGACCTGGCGGCGTTCCCGCGGGCGGCCTGGCTGCGGGCGGAACGGGCGGTGCTGCGGGACGCGTCGGCGGCGGACCTGGGCTACGGCGACCCGCGGGGGAGCGCCCGGCTGCGGGGCGAGCTGGCCGGCTGGCTCGGCCGGACCCGAGGCCTGCGGGTCGCGCCGGAGCAGGTCCTGGTGGTGTCCGGGGTGGCGCAGGCGCTGGCGCTGCTGGCCCAGACGCTGCGGTCGCGGGGCGCGGACTCGGTCGGTGTGGAGGACCCGGGGTCGCGGGGCGCGCGGGAGGAGTTCGCCCACTGGGGGCTGCGGCCGGTCGGGGTGCCGGTGGACGCCGACGGCCTGGTCGTCGAGGGGATGCCGGCCGTGCCGGCGGTGATGGTGACGCCGGCGCACCAGTTCCCGACCGGGGTGGTGCTGTCGCCGGGGCGGCGGCGGGAGCTGCTCGCGTGGGCGCGGGACGGCGGCGGGCTGGTGATCGAGGACGACTACGACGCCGAGCACCGGTACGACCGGGCACCCGTGCCGGCGCTGCAGCCGTCGGCACCGGAGCACGTGGCGCACACCGGGAGCACGTCCAAGACGCTGGCGCCGGGGATGCGGCTGGGCTGGCTGGTCGCGCCGTCGTCCCTGGACGCCGACCTGGTGGCGGCGAAGCACGCGAGCGACCTCGGCAGCCCGGCGCTCCCGCAGCTCGTGCTGGCAGAGCTCCTGCGGTCAGGCGAGCACGACCGGCACCTGCGGCTGGTGCGCGGGCGGCAGCGGGCCCGGCGGGATGCACTGGTGACGGCGCTGGCTCAGCACCTGCCAGGTGCGGTCGTCTCCGGGGTGGCGGCCGGACTGCACGTGCTGATCACGTTCCCCGGCTCGGACGCCGACGACGTCGAGCTGGCCAGTTCCGTCCGGAACGCAGGCGTCGTCGTCCACCCGCTGTGCTGGCACCGGATGACCCCCGGCGACCCCGGCCTCGTCCTCGGCTACGCCGCCAACGCCCCCGACCGCCTCCGCACCGCGATCGAGCGGCTGGCCGACGCTCAGCCCCGGCGGCCGAGGAGGTAGCCGACCCACACGCCGAGCAGTGTGAGCAGGCCGCCGCCGGCGGCGCCGACCAGCAGGGGCCGCGCCTCGGCGGGCACCCAGCCACCCGCAGCAGCCGGGGCCTTGGCGTAGGCGACCGGGGCGGGGGCCGCGTCGGCGGACGTTCCCGCGGGAACGTCGGCGGCGATCGGGATGACGTCGGCCACCACGTTCGGCTCCACCAGTTCCTTGTCCACTGCCGAGAAGAACTGCCCGGCCATCTTCTTGGCGACGCCGGTGATCATCCGCTGGCCCACACCTGCGACCGCGCCACCGACCACGGCGTCCGCCGAGTACGTCAGCTCCGTCCCGTCACCCGAGGGCGCCAGGTTGATCTGCACGGTGGCCCGCACCGATCCCGGCCCACCCGAGCCGGACGCGTGCATGACGTACGACTTCGGGAACGACAGGTCGGAGAGCCGCACCTCGCCCGCGTACTTCCCGCGGATCGCGCCCACCCCGGCCGAGACGACGATCGTGTAGCTGTCCTCGCCGACCTGCTGCAGCGACTCGCAGCCCGGGATGGTCCGCGCCAGCACCGCCGGGTCGGTGATCACCGCCCAGACCTGCTCCGGGGCCGCCGAGAGGACCGCACTGCCGTCGAGGTTCACGCCATCGCTCCAGAGTCGTGGGGGGAAGAGTTGGTCACGCGCTCGGCGTCCGAGCGCACCAGGTCGTACAGCTCGGTGGGGGAGATCGGCATCGCCGCGATCCGTCGTCCCACCGCGTCCTCGATCGCCGAGGCGATCGCCGCCGAGCCGGGGATGACGCCGGCCTCGCCGGCGCCCTTGATGCCCAGCTCGTTCAGCGGCGACGGCGTCGACTGGTGGTCGATGTCGACGTCGGGCACCTCGGAGGCGTACGGCATCAGGAAGTCCATGAACGAGGCGTTGGTCAGCTGGCCGTCGCGGTCGTAGGCCATCCGCTCGTACAGCGCCCCGCCCACGCCCTGCGCGACGCCGCCGTGCACCTGCCCCTCGACGATCATCGGGTTGATGATCGTGCCGCAGTCGTGCACCACCGCGTACTGCTCGATCTGGATCTCCCAGGTCGCCGGGTCGATCTCCACGACCACGGCGTGCGCGCCGGAGGCGAAGGTCGAGCGCAACGGGGAGTAGTAGTCGGTGTGCTCCAGCCCCGGCGCGTCCCCGACCGCCACCGGCGGCTTGGAGTCGTCGCCCGGCCCGGAGAACTGGGTCGCCTGCCGCGCCGCCTCGTCGAAGGCGTAGCGCAGCGGGTTGGACAGGACGGCGACCGTGCGCAGCGGGATGGAGGCGCCCGGCGTCCCCTTCACCTGGACCAGGCCCTCGTCGATCTCCAGGTCGGCCGGATCGGCCTCCAGCACCTCGGCGGCGATCCGCAGCGCCTTCTCCTTCACCCCGCGAGCCGCCAGAGCGACGGCGTTGCCGCTCACCACCGCGGCCCGCGAGGCGAACGTGCCGACCGCGTACCCGAAGCGCCGGGTGTCGCCGGTGGTGACCACGACGTCCTCCATCGGAACGCCGAGCTCCGCGGCCGCCAGCTGGGCGAACACCGTCTCGTGCCCCTGGCCCTGCGAGGTCAGCCCGGTCGAGACCAGCACCTTGCCGCTGCCCAGGACCTGGACGTGGGCGCCCTCGTACGGCCCTGGCCCGGTGCCCTCGACGTAGGGCGCCATCCCGATGCCCAGCAGCTTCCCGCGCGCCTCGGCCGCGGCCCGCCGCTCGGCGAACCCGTCCCAGTCGACCAGCACCTTGAGCTTGGCCATCATCGCCGGGTAGTCGCCGGAGTCGTAGATCAGCGGCCGGCCGTCCTGGAACGTCAGGCCCCAGTCGTAGGGGAACTGGTCGGGCTGGATCAGGTTCCGCTCCCGGACCAGTGCACGGTCGATCCCGAGCGCCTGGGCGATCCGGTCCATCGTGCGTTCCATCGCGAACGTGCCCTGCGGCCGCCCGGCCCCGCGGTACGGCGTGACGATGACGGTGTTCGTGTAGACGCTGTTCACGCGGGCCCGGTAGACCGGGATGTCGTAGGGGCCGCACAGCTGGGTGGCCGTGTTGATCGGCACGATGATCCCGTAGGGCGTGTACGCGCCGTTGTCGTGCCAGACGAGGACGTCGAGGGCCGTGATCCGCCCGTCGTCGTCGTACCCGACGGTGATCTCCTGCCGCTGCTGACGCTCGTGGGCACTGGAGATGAAGTGCTCGCGCCGGTCCTCGGTCCACTTCACCTCGTGCCCGAGCCGCCGCGCGGCCATCGGCACGAGCAGCTCCTCCGGCCACGGGTGCACGATCTTCACGCCGAACCCACCGCCGACGTCCGGCGCGATGACCTCGACCTTCTCCATCGACAGCTCGAGCTTGGCCGCGATCGCCGCGCGCACCGACGTCGACGCCTGGGTGGAGGAGTAGACCCGCAGCGAGGAGTCGGCGTCGTCCCAGCGGGCGTGCACGCCCTTGCCCTCCATCGGCATGGAGGCGCTGCGCTCGAAGTACTGGGTGAAGGAGAGCGTGTGCGCGCTGGCGGCCAGCGCCGCCTCCACGTCGCCGGTCTCCTGGTGGTGCCGCGCCGCGATGTTGTCCGGTACGTCGTCGTGCACGGTGTGCTCGGCGGCCTCGGCCGCGTCGACGCCCACCACGACCGGCAGCTCCTCGTAGCTGACCTCGATCAGCCCGGCGGCGTCCTCGGCGATGTACCGGTCGGTGGCCACCACCATCACGATCGGCTCGCCCACGTGCTGGGCGACGTCCTTCACCAGCGGGTAGCCGGTGCGCGGGGCGGTGAGCTGCGGGTGCGGGATGAGCACCGGCAGCGGCTCGGCCAGCGGGCCGGTGAGGTCCTCGTAGGTGTAGATCGCCAGCAGGCCCTCGACGTCCATCGCCGCGCTGACGTCGATGTCGAGCACCCGGGCGTGCGCGTACGGGCTGCGGACGAAAGCGGCCGCGTAGGCGCCGGAGCCGATGTCGTCGAGGTAGCGCCCCTGGCCGATGATCAGCCGGGCGTCCTCGCGCCGGCGCACCGGCTCCCCGAAGAACTTGGTCGTCACCGGACCGTCCTCCCCACGACCACCAAAATGGCCATTTTGGTGGTCATCGGGCGGCCTCGTCGCGCATGGTCGCTGCTGCGTGCCGGCAGGCCTTCTTGATGTTGGCGTAGCCGGTGCAGCGGCACAGGTTGCCGCCGACCAGCTCCTCGACCTCCTCGTCGGTGATCTCCACCGACGGGTCGCGGGCGTCCAGGCCGGCCGCGATCGTGGTCAGGAAGCCCGGCGTGCAGAAGCCGCACTGCAGCGCGTGGCACTCCCGGAACGCCTCCTGGATCGGGTGCAGCACCTGCCCGCCCTGGTGGTCCGAGCGGGACAGCCCCTCGACGGTGGTGACCTCGCGGCCGTCGACCTGCACCGCGAGCACCAGGCAGGAGCGGGTGGGCTGTCCGTCGACCAGCACCGTGCACGAACCGCAGACGCCGTGCTCGCAGCCCACGTGCGTGCCGGTCAGCCCGAACTCGTGCCGGAGCGCGTCCGACAGCAGCCAGCGGACCGGCACGGTCGCTTCACGTGGAACACCGTTGACGACGACGGAGATCGCCCGCTCGGTACGAACCTCGGTCACGCGGTCCTCCTGGCTGCTTCGGCGCCGGCGTCGGCCAGCGTGCGGGCGGTGAGGGTCGCGACCAGCAGCCGCCGGTAGTCGGCGCTGGCGTGCAGGTCGCCGTCCGGGTCGACCAGGCCGCGGGCCAGCTCGCCCGCCGCCGTCCAGTCGGCGGTGTCGACCGGCTGGCCGACGACGGCGTCGGTCAGGTCATGCACCTCGGGCACCAGCCCGACGGAGAGGTAGGCGGCCCGGGCGGAGCTGACCCGCCGGTCGGCGTCGAGCGTGACGACGACGCCCGCCCCGCAGACCGCGTAGTCGCCCTTGCGTCGGGCGATCTCGGCGAACGCGGTGCCCGACCGCTCCGGCAGCGCCGGGAAGAAGGCGTCGAGGACGACGGCCGGCCCGTGCACCGAGGTCTCCAGCGGCCCCAGGAAGAAGTCGCCCCAGCCGATCGTCTCGCGCCCCTCCGGCGTCGCGACCGTGACGGAACCGTCCGTCAGTGCCAGCACCGCGGTCATCTCGCCCGAGGGGTCGGCGTGCGCGATGGAGCCGACCGTCGTCCCGCGGTTGCGGATGGCCGGGTGGGCGACGTTGGCCGTGGCCCGGCCGAGCAGCGGCTGCACGCCGGCCGCCTCGGACGAGGCGAGCAGCTGGGCGTGCCGGACCAGCGCCCCGACCCGCACCCCGTCGGGGCCGGCGGAGATCTGGTCGAGGCCGGGCACCCGGTTGATGTCGACGAGGGTGCTGGGCGCGGCCAGTCGCATCGACAGCAGCGGCAGCAGTGACTGCCCGCCGGCGAGCACCTTCGCGCCCTCGCCCTCGCTGGTCAGGACGTCGAGCGCCTCGTCGACCGAGGTCGGGTCGGCATAGCCGAACGGAGCGGGCTTCACCGGGTGCGGGTCACCTCCGAGTGCGGGTCTACGGATCGGGGAAGGCGCAACTGTGTCACCGGATCCTGGGACACGGAAGTACCTCAGCGCTAAAACTTCGTCGCCTCGATCCGGCCGTAGAATTACCTCACCGCTGAGACATTTTCTCCGGTAGCGTCCCGCCAGGTGAGCGACAGTCCAGTTCGGCACGTCTCCCTGCGGAGCGGCGTCTACGCCGACTCCGTCCGGCTCATGCAGGTCAGTCGCGAGATCGGTGACCGCCCCGGCGTGCACACCGTCGTCGTCGCGATGGCCACGCCGCTGAACCTCGAGCTCGCCGCCGGCATGGGCCTGGCGCCCGACGGCGAGGCGAAGCCCGACCAGTTGCTCATCGCCTTGACCGCCACGGACGACGCGGAGCTGGCCGCCGCGGTCGCCGCCGTCGACGCCGCGCTCACCGCCCGCGCCGACCGGGGCGAGACGCAGACCATCCCGGCCCGCACGATCGGCGCCGGCCTGGACGGCGCCGCCGACCCGGCGCTGGCGATCATCAGCGTGCCCGGGCCGTACGCGGTCGCCGAGGCCGCCGACGCCATCGCCGCCGGCCGGTCGGTGCTGATCTTCAGCGACGGGGTGCCGGTCGAGCACGAGGTCGCGCTCAAGCGGGCCGCGCACGACGCCGGTGTGCTGGTGATGGGCCCCGACTGCGGGACGGCGATCGTCTCCGGCCTCGCCCTCGGCTTCGCCAACGTCGTCCGCCGTGGCCCGGTCGGCCTGGTCGCGGCCTCGGGCACCGGCGCCCAGCAGGTCAGCTGCCTGCTCGACGCGGCCGGGGTCGGCGTCTCGCACGTGCTCGGCGTCGGCGGCCGCGACCTCTCCGAGGCCGTCGGCGGGCTGGCCACCTTGGACGCCCTGGCCGCGCTGGACGCCGACCCGGCCACCGAGCGGGTGCTGCTGGTCTCCAAGCCCCCGGCGCCCTCGGTCGCCGCCCGGGTCGCCGAGGTTGCCCAGGGGTTGTCGGTCCCGGTCCGCTCCGCCGCGCTCAGCCCGGAGCAGCCCGACCTCACCGCCGCGGTCGAGGCACTGCTCGGTGACCTGGGCATCGCCGTCCCCGAGTGGCCCTCCCGGCCCGGGACCGCGGACGCGGTGCCGGACGGCGCCGTCCTCAAGGGCTTCTACTCCGGCGGCACCCTCGCCGACGAGACGATGCTGATCGCCGCCCCGACCCTGGGCGACATCCGGTCCAACACCCCGCTGCGCCCCGACCTCGACCTCGGCACCGACCTGGCCGCCCGCGGCCACGTGGTCGTCGACTTCGGCGACGACGCGCTCACCGTCGGCCGGGCGCACCCGATGATCGACCCGACGCTGCGGCTGGAGGCGATCGCCGGCCTCGCCGCCGGCGGGGAGCCCGCCGTCCTGTTGCTCGACGTCGTCCTCGGCCACGGGGCCGACGCCGACCCGGCCGCGACCCTGGTCCCCGCGCTGCAGTCGGCCGGCCTGCCCACCGTGGTGGCGCTGGTCGGCACGGAGGGCGACCCGCAGGGCTGGTCGCGGCAGGCCGACGCCCTCGCCGAGGCCGGCGCCGCGGTCTTCGCCTCCAACGCGGCCGCTGTCCGCTACGCACTCGCGCTGTTGGGAGACCAGGCATGACCGAGCCCCTCGGCGGACTGCTGTCCGCCCCGCCGTCCATCGTCGCCGCCGGCGTCGAGGTGTTCTCCACCGCGCTCCGGCAGCAGGGTGCGAGCGTCACCGACGTCGACTGGCGCCCGCCGGGCTTCGGCAGCGCCGAGGACCTCACCCAGCTCGCGCTGGACCCGCGCCGCGCGGCCGCCAACCGGGTCGCCGTCGAGCGGGTGCTCGCCGCGGGCTCGCTGCTGGTCGACGTCCGGCCGGCCCGCGAGGTGCTGGACCTGCCTGACCGGATGCTGCTGCACTCCGGCCCGCCGCTCACCTGGGAGACCGCCTCCGGCCCGATGCGCGGCGCGCTCATCGGCGCCTGTGTCTTCGAGGGCTGGGCCGCCGACGTCGCCGACGCCGAGCGCATCCTGGCCGCCGGCGAGATCGCCCTGGACCCCTGCCACCACCACCGCACCGTCGGCCCGATGGCCGGGGTGACCAGCCCGTCGATGTGGATGTGGTGCCTGGAAGACCCGGCCAACGGCGGGCAGGCCTGGTGCAACCTCAACGAGGGCCTGGGCAAGGTCCTGCGGATGGGCGCCTACAACGACGAGGTGCTCACCCGGCTGGCCTGGATGCGCGACGTGCTCGGCCCGGTGCTCCAGCGCGCCGTCCGCAGCCGCCCCGAGCCGCTGGACGTCAAGGCGATCCTCGCCCAGATGCTGCAGATGGGCGACGAGGGGCACAACCGCAACCGCGCGGGCTCGCTGATGGCGCTGCGCGAGCTGTCGCCGTCCATCGTCGGCGTCGACGCGCCGGCCCAGGACATCGCCGACGTGCTGCGCTTCATCGGCGGCAACGAGCACTTCTACCTGAACCTCGGCATGCCCACGGCGAAGCTCGCGATGGACGCCGCCCGCGACGTCCCCGGGTCGTCGATGGTCACCGTGCTGTCCCGCAACGGCACCGAGTTCGGCATCCAGACCGCCGGCACCGGCGACCGCTGGTTCACCGCCCCGGCCAACACCCCGGTGGGGCTCTACCTCGGCGACTACGGCCCCGAGGACGCCAACCCCGACATCGGCGACTCCGCGATCATGGAGGCCTACGGCGTCGGCGGCTTCTCCATGGCCGCGGCGCCGGCGATCGTCCGGTTCGTCGGCGGCACCGTGCCCGACGCCCTGGCGACCACCGAGCGGATGTACCAGCTCACCCTGGCCGAGAACCCGGCGATGCAGATCCCGATCATGGGCTTCCGCGGCTCCCCGACCGGCATCGACGTCCTCCAGGTCGCCCGCACCGGTTGGTTGCCGCAGATCAACACCGGCATGGCCGGCCGGGTCGCCGGCACCGGTCAGGTCGGTGCCGGGCTCGTGCAGCCGCCCCAGGCCTGCTTCGAGCAGGCGCTGGCGGCACTGGCCGAGGAGTCCCGCGCGGCCTGACGGGCCTGGACCTCGGTCCCATGTGCTGACGACGGCACCGCGCCCTGGCCGCCGGAGGACGGTGCTCGTTACCTCCCCGGGGCAGCGGGTAGTCGCCGACGACGGTCGGTACCGGCCGCGACGCCGACGGAGGGTGGGGCCATGGCCAGCTGCGAGGTCTGCGGGAACGACTACCGGCTGAGCTTCGAGGTGCACGCCGCCGGGGCGGTGCACACCTTCGACAGCTTCGAGTGCGCGATCCACGCGCTCGCGCCGGTGTGCGAGCACTGCGGGGTGAAGGTGGTCGGGCACGGCGTCGAGGCCGACGGCGTCTTCTTCTGCTGCGCGTCCTGCGCCCGGACGCACGGGCAGCTGGAGAGTGCCGAGCAGTTGGTCGACCATGCCGGCCGGGCCCCGGACGAGCGTTGACCGTGGACGCCTACCCGATCGTGCGCGGCCTCGTGCGGCCGCTGATCTGGGGCCTGTTCCGACCGCGGGTCGAGGGGGCGGAGCACTTCCCGGCGACCGGGCCGGTGATCCTGGCCGGCAACCACCCCTCCACCCTCGACCAGTTCTTCCCCCCGGTGCTCACCCGCCGGCGGGTGACCTACCTGGCCAAGAGCGAGTACTTCACCCGCCCTGGGCTGCTGGGCCGGGGGATGCGCCTGCTCCTGGAGAGCATCGGCATGGTCCCGCTGGACCGTGGCGGGGCCACGGCCGCCGAGGCCGCGCTGCGGCGCGGTCGGGAGGTGCTCGCCGGTGGCGGGGTGCTCGGCATCTACCCCGAGGGCACCCGGTCACCCGACGGCCGGCTGCACCGCGGCAAGACCGGGGTGGCGCGGCTGGCGCTGACCACCGGGGCCCCGGTCGTGCCGATCGCCGTGATCGGCAGCCGCGCCCTGATGCCCCCGGGCGCCCGGCTGCCCCGCCCCGGCCGGGTGGTCGTCCGGATCGGTGCACCGCTGGACTTCTCCGACCACCCGGGGCCGGCGGACGACGGAGCGGCGCTGCGCAGTGTGACCGACGAGGTCATGGCCGAGCTGCAGCGGTTGTCCGGTGCCGAGTACGTCGACCGGTACGCCGCCGATGTCAAGGCCGAGGGGCGCGACCGCGCGGCCTGAACCGCCGACGCCCGCGCTCAGCCGGGGAGACGGACGGCGAGCAGGGCCACGTCGTCGTCGACCCGCCCACCGAGCTCGCCCAGCAGGCCGTCGCAGAGCCGGTCGAGGGGTTCGCGGCCGGTCCGGGTCAGCTCGTCGACCAGCCAGGCCAACCCGTCGTCGAGCGGTGCGCCCCGCCGCTCGACGAGTCCGTCGGTGTAGAAGAGCAGCGTGTCGCCCGGGCACAGCCGCAGGGTGTGGTCGGTCCGCGGGGCGCCGGGTGCGATGCCGAGCAGGCTCTCCGGGGGGCGATCGAGCATCGTGACCCCGCCGTCGGCCTGCGCCAGCACCGGTGGCGGGTGACCGGCGTTGGACCACCGGAGCAGCCGCGTGCCGTCAGCGGCATCGGGCGCCCGCGCGTCGATCCGCGCCACGCACACCGTGACAAGCGTGTGCAGCCCCAGACCGGCGAGCACCTCGTCCAGGGTGCGCAGCACCTCGGCCGGCGAGCCCGTCGAGCGCTGGGCGATGGCCTGGAGCATCGCCCGGGTCTGGGCCATGCTCGCCGCCACCGGTGCGTCGTGCCCGGCGACGTCCCCGATGACGAGCATGGTGCTCCCGTCCGGGAGCGAGAAGGCGTCGTACCAGTCGCCGCCCACCTGGGTGTGCCGGCTGGCCGGCAGGTAGCGCACGGCCGACTCCAGGCCGGCCACCTGTGGCGGCGTCCCGAGCAGGTTCAGCTGCAGCGCCTCGGCCATCTGCAGCGCGGCCTCGGTGGTGGCCGCCTGCGCGCTCAGCCGGGCCAGCTGGGCCTCGCGGCGCAGCCGCAGGGTGCAGGCGCCCACGGCAAGGACGCCGCCGACCACCACCGCGAGCAACCGGACCACCTGGGGGAGCAGCGTGCTGGCGGTGTACTGCTCGTCGTAGACGCCCAACAGCGCCGCCAGGACGAGCGCCAGGACGGCGTAGCCGATCGTGGCTCGCCGGCCGAGCGTCGTCGCCGCCAGCAGCGGGGCCATGACGACCAGGCCCAGGATGACCTGCCCGGGCCCACTGAGGAGGTCGGTCGCGGTGACGACGGCCAGCACCGCCGCGGGCAGCGCCCGCTGCAGGCGTTGCAACCTCGTCACCGGAACAGCTCCTCGTCCGTCCGGTCTCCCCCCGCGGGCCCGGTGCAGCGCCCAAGGTAGCGAACCGGCTGGTCAGGCTCACGCACCCCGGGCGGGTGGGCTCGGCGGCGTCGACCAGGCGACCGCGGAGCAGCTGGTCGAGGCCGCCCACCAGGTCTGCCCCTACTCCAACGCCACCCGCGGCAACGTCTCGGTCACCCTCGAGACCACCGTCGCCTGACGGCGGACGCCGGCCGAGGCCCGCCGCCCCGCACGAGCGCGGAGCGGCGAGCCCGTGGACGGGTCAGGCCTTGACGATGGCGGCGACCGGGCCGCCGCCGGACGGGCCCTGGTGCACCGCGGCCACCGACACGAACACCGCCGGGTCGCCGGTCACCGACGCGGCGACGCCGCCGACGGTGGCCTTGATCTGCCGGTGCCAGAAGACGTCGGAGTCGTCGAGCATCGCGTTGCGCCGGCCGCGGACGTAGCCGGTCGGGTCGGCCTCGCACTTGAGGAAGACGTTGACCAGGTTGCCGTCCAGGTCGGAGGTGTGCGGGCGCTCCGGCAGCTCGAGGCCGGCGTCCCGGATGGCGTTCCAGATGCCGTCCTGGTCGAGGGCGTCGGTCATCACCGAGTGGCCGATCCGGTAGTCGCCGCCGTGCCCGCGGGCGTTGCCGACGACGATGATCTGCGCCCGGTCCAGCTCGACGCCCGAGGAGCAGGAGGCGACCGCGCTGAACAGGTCGAAGTCGCGCATGACCTGCTTCTGCTCCGGCATCTCGATCTCGCCCAGCGCCAGCGCGATGCCCAGCGCCGTCGTCCCGTTGGAGAGGTCCATCGAGCCGTGCGGCTCGTCGTAGTACGTCTCCTGCCCGCGGGACTTGGCCTCGCGGATCGTCTCGATGGTCAGCAGCGGCGTCTTGGTCTGCACGTAGTGGACGTCGGCCGGGTCGGTGATGCCCGCCTCGGCCATGGCCCGGCGCACGCCCTCGGCGACCTTCTCCACCATGGTGAGCCGGCCGATGTCCTCGGGCAGCAGCACCTCGCTCATGGCGAACCCGACGGTCAGCCGCGGCTCGTCGGTCTTCTCCACCGAGTCCTCGGGCAGCGTGGCGAAGATGGTGGCGTGCGGGCTGATCACGCCGTCCGTGCCGCCGGACCACACGATCGGGATCTCCCCGACCTCCTCCTTGCTCCGCGAGCCCTTCTCCATCAGCACCTCGCGGAAGGCGCGGTCGGCGATGATCCGGGTGTAGTCGTTGACGCCGCCGTTGCCCTCGGTCTTGCCGATGACGGCGATGACCCGGTCGGCCTCCATGACGCCGTCGTCGATGAGCTTGGCGAGCTCGGAGGCGTCGCTGACGTTGTGCAGCGGGACCTTGCGGACCTCGATCGGTGCGGGCATGGCTACTCCTTCTGTGCGGTGAGGACGGTGCCGACGTCGTCACGGGCGACGGCGTCGGAGATGGAGGTCAGTGAGGTGATGACGGCGCGTGCGCCCCGGCGGCCGGTCTCGGGGTCGGCGACGAACCGGAGTGCGGCCTCGACCTTGGGGCCCATGCTGCCGCGGGCGAACTGGCCGGCGTCGGCGTGGGCACGCATCTCGGCGACGGTGACCCGGGTGAGCGGCCGGGCCGAGGGGGTGCCGAAGTCGACCATCACGTGCGGGACGTCGGTGGCGATGACCAGCGTGTCCGCGCCCAGTTCCCGGGCGAGCAGGGCGGCGGTGAGGTCCTTGTCGATGACGGCCTCCACGCCGATCAGCGCATCGCCGTCCGCGGCGCCCGGGACCACGGGCACGCCGCCTCCGCCGGCGCAGACGACCACGAACCCGGCGCCGCTGAGCGCCGAGATGGCCGGGACGTCGACCACCGACAACGGCTCGGGCGAGGCGACCACCCGCCGCCAGCCGCGCTCGCCGCGGTCCTCCCAGTTCTGCCCGAGGTCGATGAAGCGCTGGGCCTCGTCGCGGGGCAGGTGTCGGCCGACCGGCTTGGACGGCGTCGCGAAGCCCGGGTCGGCGGGGTCGACCAGGGTGCGGGTGACCAGGGCCGCGGTGCGTTGCGGCGAGCCGAGGGCGGCCAGTGCGGCGTCCAGCTCGTCGGCGAAGGTGAAGCCGATGGTCGCCTGGGTCTGGGCGACGTTCCAGTCCAGCGGGACCGGTGGCACCACGTGCGCGGCCAGCTCGTTCTTGACCAGCAGGTTGCCGACCTGGGGGCCGTTGCCGTGGGTGAGCACCACCTCGGCCCCGGTGGCGACGACGGCGGCCACGTGCCGGGCTGCCACCGCGATGGCGTCTCGCTGAGCGCGTGGGGTGGCGGAGCCGTCGGCACCGGTCATCGCGTTGCCGCCCAGGGCGATGACGACACGAAGGGGGAGGGCCATTGCGTGACCCTAGCGGTGAAGTGCCTTAGCGGTGAAGTACCTCCGCGAGAATCAGGCGGCGGCCGCGCTCCCGGGCCGGAGGACGACGGCCGGCCGCTCGGCCGTGCGGAGCACCCGGACGGGGTCGGCAGGCTGTTCCCAGCTCTCGGCCAGCGCGGCGATCGCCGCGAGGGCCTCTTCGTGCAGCCGGGCGATGGCGGCCAGGCCGGCGGTGGTCGCCTCCTGGACGACGGTCTGCGGGCCGAAGGGGACGGCGTCGTCCGCGTCGGTCGGGTCCTCGAGGGCAGCCGGAGTGGTCACCCTCCCCTCATCGGCAGTCCACCACCGGATCGGGACCCACCGTTCTCGGATCGTCGTCCCCGAGCTGGTTCAGCGGCGCCAGAAGTCGAAGCGGTCCCGGCCGGGGCGGAAGCCGGCCTGCTCGACGACGTCGACCGCCAGGTCGAACCGCTGCCCGACCAGGTGCGGCTGGTGGCCGTCGCTGCCGAAGCTGACGGCGTCGCCGCCCTCCTCGCGGTACCAGCGGAGCAGCCCGACCGACCACAGCGGGCTGGTGGTGTTCACCTCGAGGGCCCGGCCGCTGCCGGCCAGCGCCCGGAAGACCGCCCGGTACTCCTCCTCGAACACGGCTTCCGGGTACTGCTCCCGGCCGCCGGGCCAGTAGCGCCGGGGGTAGTCGCAGTGGGCCAGCACCTGGAAGACGTCGCTGCTCTCGATCATCGCCACCATCTCGGTGAGGTAGCGGCGCATCGTGGCGACGACGTCGACGCCCGGGGCGTGGAGCAGCCGGTTGACGCCCATCAGCCGGCCGTCGACCGGCAGCGAGTGCAGGGAGCCGAGCACCCGGTCGACCGGGGAGGCGCCCAGGTGCGCGGCGACGCTGGCCCCGAACAGGTGCGGCTCGCCCGCCTCGACGCCGGACCAGACCCGCAGCGTCGGGAACCGCTGGCGGGCCTCCCAGATCGTCTCGGCGTAGAGGTCGACGTCGATCGGCAGCTGGTTGGCGGGGTGGCGGTCGGTCAGCCCCTGCGCGGTGGCGCGGTCGGCGGCGTCCCAGACGGTGAAGTCCAGGTGCTCGGTGAAGGCGATGGCCGGGAGGCCGATCTCCACGGCGCGCTCGCAGGCGCGCAGGAGCGAGGCTCGTGGGCCGGTGTCCCACGAGAACTCGGAGTGCACGTGGTTGTCCGGGGGCAGCATCGAGGTCCATCCAACCGGTCGTCCACAACCACCGCACGCCCAGGTGCCCGTTGTCGGTGCCGCCGCCTACGGTCGGGGGCATGAGCACCGCTGTCGAGACCGATCTGGCCGATGAGGCGCTCGGCGTCCTGCGCGAGCTCACCGGCCGAGCCGACGCCGTCTTCCGCGAGGGGCAGGACGCCGCCGTCACCGCGCTCGTCGAACGGCACCAGCGTGCCCTGGTCGTGCAGCGCACCGGCTGGGGGAAGTCCGCGGTCTACTTCGTCTCCACCGCCCTGCTGCGCCGCCGCGGTGCCGGCCCCACGCTGCTGGTCAGCCCGTTGCTCGCGCTGATGCGCGACCAGGTGGCCGCGGCCGCCCGCGCGGGCATCAAGGCCGTGGAGATCTCCAGCTCCAACGTGACCGAGTGGGACGACATCAACGCCCGGCTCGCCGCCGACGACGTCGACGTCCTGCTGGTGTCCCCGGAGCGGCTGACCAACCCGCGTTTCCGGGACGAGCAGCTGCCCAGCCTGGTCGAGCGCTGCGGGCTCCTCGTGGTCGACGAGGCGCACTGCGTCTCCGACTGGGGGCACGACTTCCGCCCCGACTACCGCCGCATCCGCGACCTGCTCGGTCAGCTGCCCGCCGGCACCCCGGTGCTCGCGACGACCGCCACGGCCAACGAGCGGGTGGTCGCCGACGTCGCCGAGCAGCTCGGCGCCGGCGGGGTCGAGGTCACCACGGTCCGGGGCCCGCTGGCCCGCGACTCGCTGCGGCTGGGCGTCCTGCGGCTGGACACCGACCGCGCCCGGCTGGCCTGGCTGTCGGCGCACATCGGCGACCTGCCGGGCAGCGGCATCGTCTACACGCTCACCGTCGCCGCGGCCGAGGAGACGGCGGCGCTGCTGCGCGACGCCGGTCACGAGGTCCGCGCCTACACCGGGCGACTCGACGACGCCGACCGCAAGGACGCCGAGGAGGCGCTGCGGGAGAACCGGGTGAAGGCCCTGGTCGCCACGTCGGCGCTCGGGATGGGCTTCGACAAGCCCGACCTGGGCTTCGTCGTCCACCTGGGCGCACCGTCGTCCCCGGTGAGCTACTACCAGCAGGTGGGTCGTGCCGGCCGCGCCGTGGCCAACGCCGACGTACTGCTGCTGCCCGGCCCCGAGGACATCGCGATCTGGCAGTGGTTCGCCACCTCCTCCATGCCCCGGGAGGACCACGCCGCCGCCGTCCTCACCGCGATGGCCGACGGCAAGGCGTGGTCGGTCGCGCGCCTGGAGACGGTGGCCGACGTGCGCCGCTCCCGGCTCGAACTGCTGCTCAAGGTGCTCGCCGTCGACGGAGCGGTGGAGCGGGTGCAGGGCGGCTGGCGTTCCACCGGCGTCCCCTGGGTCTACGACGCCGACCGGTACTCGCGGGTCACCGCGACCCGGGAGGCCGAGCAGCGGTCGATGCTCACCTACGCCCGACCCGTGGACACCGCCGAGTGCCGGATGGCCTTCCTCCAGACGGCGCTCGACGACCCGACCGCCGCCCCCTGCGGGCGTTGTGACGTCTGCGCCGGCCCCTGGTACCCCACCGACGTGCCGGCCGGGGCGGCCGAGGCTGCCTCCGCGCGGCTGGACCGTCCTGGCGTGGAGCTCGCGCCGCGGGCCCAGTGGCCCACAGGCGCCGACCGGCTGGGCGTCGAGGTGAAGGGCAAGATCGCGGCCGGCGAGCAGATCGCCACCGGTCGCGCCGTGGCCCGGCTGACCGACCTGGGCTGGGGTCAGCGCCTGCGCACCCTCCTGGGGGACGACGGCGTCGGTGGCGTGGCGAGCCTGGCGGAGGACATCGAGGCGCCCTCGATCGAGGAGGACCCGGACGCCGCCTACGACGTGAGCCACCGGGTCATGCGGCCCGGCCTGCCCAACGACGCACCGCCGGACGAGGAGCTGCTCAAGGCCTGCGCGCGGGTGCTGGGCGCCTGGGACTGGTCGCAGCGACCAGCCGGCGTGGTCGCGATGCCGTCCCGGCGGCGGCCGGCGCTGGTGACGGGCGTGGCGCAGGGGCTGGCGCAGCTCGGGCGCCTGCCCTACCTGGGGGCGCTCGACCTGGCGCACGGCGGCCCCACCGGCGGGCCGGGCGGCAACAGCGCCTTCCGGCTGGCGGGCGTCTGGCAGCGCATCGTGGTCGGGACGGAGCTCCGCGACCGGTTGGCCGAGCTCGGCGACGCCCCGGTGCTCCTCGTCGACGACCTGGCCGACTCGCGCTGGACCATGACCGTCGCCGGTCGGGAGCTGCGGCTGGCGGGTGCCGGTGCGGTGCTGCCGTTCGTGCTCGCACTCAGCGCCTGAAGAAGGGCCTCCCTGCCCCACCACTCGCGACCTCGTGGCGGGACCTGCAGGGAGGCCGAGAGCTTGTCCACAGGGTTTCGAACACCTGTGCGAAACCGCGGGTAGCCTTCCTGCATGTCGCTCGCGCACCAGCCGTCCATCTGGGACGTCGCCGACGAGGCCGCGCTGACCCCCCTTGCAGGGCGGATCTCCCGGCACCAACTGACCCGCGGCGCCTGGGTCGACCACCTCCCCGGCTGGATCGAGGGCTCCGGCAGCGTGCTCGACGTCCTGCTGGGTGACATCGGCTGGCGGGAGGACCGCCGGCAGATGTACGACCGCGACGTGGCCGTCCCCCGCCTGCTGCGCTGGTACGGGGGAGACGAGGTGCTGCCGCATCCCGTGCTCACCGAGGCCCGCACCGCCCTCGACGACCACTACCGGCCAGAGCTGGGGGAGCCGTTCGTGACGGCCGGCATGTGCCTGTACCGCGACGGCCGGGACAGCGTCGCCTGGCACGGCGACCGCATCGGGCGCAGCCGCACCGAGGACACGATGGTCGCCATCGTCTCGTTCGGTTCGCCCCGGCCGCTCCTCCTCCGGCCGGTGGGCGGCGGCGACAGCCAGCGCTTCAACCTCGGCCACGGTGACCTGGTCGTGATGGGCGGCTCCTGCCAGCGCACCTGGGAGCACTGCATCCCGAAGACGACCAGGACGGTCGGCCCACGCGTCAGCGTCCAGTTCCGCCCCCGCGGCGTGGCCTGAGGCGCGTTCTCCCTGCTCAGCAGCGCACGAGGACCATTCGAGGGGGGTCCCCGGGGACCCCCCTGCAGAACCCCTCCGAGGGCGTGTATCGTTCTCCATGCACCAAGCGAGAACGGACCGGGCCGCAAGGCCTGGGAAACCGCCGGAAGAACCCCCGAGGTTCGACTGCTGCGGAACTTGGTGTAGAGTGGAAATCACCGCCACGAAGAACGGCCAAGAAATTGGTCGGGTTTCGTGCGCGTCCGCTCCTTGAGAACTCAACAGCGTGCCGAAAGTCAGTGCCAAGTATCAATA
>NZ_JPMX01000036.1 GCF_000761485.1 Modestobacter caceresii | reverse complement strand
GCTGGTCGCCTGCGTGCTCTTCGCCCGCCGGGTGGCCCACCTCGTCGAGGTCACCAGCACCACCAGCCCGGACGGGACGACGCGCTTCTACGCCGTCCACGGCGCGCTGTTCTTCGCCTCCAGCAACGACCTCTACCAGCAGTTCGACTACGCCGACGACCCCGCCGACGTCGTCATCGACCTGTCCGGCGCCCAGGTCTGGGATGCCTCCACCGTCGCCACCCTGGACGCGATCACCCACAAGTACGAGACGCGCGGCAAGACCGTGCAGATCGTGGGCCTGAGCGAGCACTCGGCCGACCGCTACGAGCGGCACACCGGCCAGCTCGCCGGGGGGCACTGAGGTGGCCGGGCACGGCGAGCTCATGCAGATCGGCCAAGTGGCCGAGCGGATCGGGCTGAGCCTGCGGACCATCCGCTTCTACGAGGAGAACGGGCTCGTCGTCCCCACCAGCCGCACCGAGGGGGGCTTCCGGCTCTACAGCGAGGCCGACGTCGCCCGCTTCGAGGTGATCAAGCGGATGAAGCCGCTGGGCTTCTCGCTGGAGGAGATGCAGGAGCTGCTCACCCTGCTGCACGACCTCGAGCACGGCACGGGCGACCGCGAGCAGCTGCTGACCCGGCTGCGCGAGTTCCATGAGGCCGCCACGGCCCGGGTCGCCACGCTGCGCGACCAGCTGGCCGTCGCGGAGGGGTTCGCCGGCACGCTGGCCGTCCACCTGGAGACCCACCGCTAGCGCGGCGGCCCGACCGTCCCGTTCAGCGCGGGGAGAGGTCGGCGAGCGCGGTCAGCACCCGGTGCGGGTGCTCGGCCATCCGGTTCAGCACGTAGAGCCACCACTCGCCCCCGAAGACGACGTACTCCCGCGTCCGGAAGCCCTCCTGCCGCAGCGCGTCCAGCAGCTCGGGCCCCAGGCCCAGTAGCATCTCGAACTCGACCGGCCCGCTGGTCAGCGCCGTCCCGTGCTCGGCGATCAGCGCCCGGACGAGCGCCTCGTCGTGGGTGGCGATGCTGGCGGAGTGCCCGGCTGCCACCAGGCGTCGGGCGAGGGTGAGGTAGGCGGCGGTCAGCTCGGCGCTGCCACGGCGGTGCGCCACGCCGTCCGGCTCGAGGAACGCCCCCTTGACGAGGCGGACGGTGCCGGGGTGCCGCAGCACCCGGTCCAGGTCGGCCGGGGTGCGATGCAGCCGCGCCTGCAGGGTGACCCCCACCCGGACACCGTCGCCGGCCAGCTCGTCGTAGAGGTCGAGCACGAGGTCGGTGCGGTCGGAGCCCTCGGCCGAGATCATCAGCTCGGTGCCCACCGGCTCCAGCGCCGCAGCCATCTCCCGCACGTGCGCTGCGGCCAGCCCCGGGTCGACGACCGAGCCGACGTGGGAGAGGTCGAAGGAGACCGTGCTGGCCAGCCCGGCCGCGCGCACCGCGGCGATGAGCTCGAGGAACACCCGGGTCTCGGTGCGGGCGAGGTCGGCGTCCCGGACGCTCTCCCCGGCGTACTCGATGCTCACCCGGTGCCCGCGCCCGACCACCGCCCGAGCGGCGGCGATCGCGTCGGCCACCGTCTCCCCCGCCGTGTAACGCCGCGCGACCGTCGCCGCCAGTGCGCAGAGCGTCGGACTGGCCATCACCCGCTGCTTCAGGTCTTCGTCCAGCGCCCAGGCGCGGAGGGTGTCGGCAGCGCTCTCCAGGTCGACGTCGGGTGCGATCACGCGGACAACCTAGCCAGCCCACAGGGCCGGCCGGGCTCACCGGGTCAGCAGGTCGCGCACCGCCCCGACCACCTCCGCCGGGGCCTCCTCGGCCATGAAGTGGCCGCTGGTCACCGTCCGGTGGTCCAGGTCGGGCGCCCAGCGGGCCCAGGTCGCGGCCGCGCCCGCGCTGAGCTCGGCGCCCCAGTCCTGCTGCAGCACGGTGACCGGCATCCTCAGCCGGTTGCCGGCGGCCCGGTCGGCCCGGTCGTGCTCCACGTCCACGGTCGCCGAGGCCCGGTAGTCGGCGACGATCGAGGGCACCGCCTCCCGGGAGGCCCGCAGGTACTCGGCCCGGACGTCGGCCGGGACGGCCTGCGGGTCGTGCGCCCAGGCGTCCAGGAACGAGCCGAAGAACGCGTCGGCGGCCCCGCTGATCATCGCCTCCGGCAGGCCGGCCGGCTGCGCCATCAGGTAGAGGTGCCAGGCGAGCGCGGCCGACAGCCCGCTGAGCACCTCCCAGGTGTCCAGGTTGGGCAGCACGTCCAGCGAGGCCAGGTGCGTGACGACGTCCGGGTGGTCCAGCCCGGCCCGGATCGCGACCAGGGCGCCCCGGTCGTGGCCGACGAGGGCGAACCGGTCGTGGCCGAGCGCCCGGGCGGCCGCGACGACGTCGGCGGCCATGGTGCGCTTGGCGTAGGCCTGCCCGTCGTCGGCCGGCTTGTCGCTGGCGCCGTAGCCGCGCAGGTCCGGGCAGATGACCGTGTGGTCGGCGGCCAGGTCGGCGGCGACGTGCCGCCACATCAGGTGGGTCTGCGGGAAGCCGTGCAGCAGCACGACGGGTGAGCCGGAGCCGCCGACGGCGACGTGCAGCGCCACCCCGTCGGCGACGGGGACCTGGTGGGAGCGGAAGCCGGGGATCGTCGGTGCCATGGGGATCTCCTCTGGTGGTGGTCGGGTGTGCGACCACCGTGCAGGCGCCCGATCAGCACCGGATCAGCACGCACTCAGCGGCGGATAGCGTGGCGCCGTGCCTGGGCGGTCCGTGCGGTTGCGCGTGCTGGGCCCGGTCACCGCCGAGGACGACGCCGGCCCGCTCGACCTCAAGGGCCCACGGCACCGCGCCGTCCTGGCCCGGCTGCTGGTGGCCCGCGGCCGCGCGGTGCCGCTGCACCGGCTGGTCGACGACCTGTGGGACGACGCCCCGGACGGTGCGGCCGGGGCGGTGCAGACCTTCGTCGGCGCTCTCCGCAAGGCGCTGGAACCCGACCGCCTCCCCCGCACCCCGCCCCGGCTGCTGGTGACCGTGGCCGGGGGCTACGCGCTGCGGACCGACCCCGGCGCGGTGGACGCCGATCGGTTCGAGGCCGCCGTCGCACGGGCGACGGACCTGCTGGACGACGGCCGGCCGGACGACGCCCGGGCCGAGCTGGACGAGGCACTGGCGCTGTGGCGCGGCCCCGCGTACGCCGACGTCGCCGACCAGCCCTGGGCCCGGGCGGAGGCCGGCCGGCTGGAGGAGACGCGACTGCTCGTCCTGCACCGCCGCGCCGAGGCCGGGCTCGCCGGCGGGGACCCGGCCGCCGTGGTGCCCGAGCTGGAGGCGCTGCTCGCCGAGCACCCGCTGCGTGAGGACACCTGGGCACTGCTGGCGCTGGCCCGCTACCGGGCGGGGCGGCAGGGCGACGCGCTGGCGACGCTGCGCCACGCCCGCACCGTCCTGCTCCGCGAGCTCGGCGTCGACCCCGGCCCGGGGCTGCGACAGCTGGAGGCCGACGTCCTGGCCCAGGCGGCGCACCTCTCCCGGTCCTCACCCCGTCCGCCGTCCCCGGTGGAGCCGGCGCCGCGCTGGGCGCCCGGATTGGTCGGCCGGGACGACGAGCTGACCGCGCTGACCGCCGCAGCAGCCACCGCCGCGGGTGGCCGGCCGCAGCTGGCGCTGGTGTCCGGCGCCGCCGGAGCCGGCAAGACCGCGCTGGTCACCGCGCTGGCCGACCGGCTCCGCACCGGAGCCTGGACGGTCGCCTGGGGTGCCGGCCCGGAGGTGCCCGGCGCGCCGCCGGCCTGGCCGTGGACGCAGCTCGGCGCCCAGCTGGGCGTCGCGAACGACCCCGCGGCGCCGGCCGACCCGGCCACCGCCCGGTTCCGGCGGCACCGTGCCCTGGCCGACGCCCTGGTCGCCGCGTCGCAGCGGGCGCCGGTGCTGGTGGTGCTCGACGACCTGCACTGGGCCGACGAGGACACCCTGGCGCTGCTGGGCACGCTCCTGCCCGACCTGACCGGCGGGCGGGTGCTGGTCGTGGGCACGTACCGCGCGACCGACGTCTCCCCCGGTCTCACCGAGACGCTGGGCCGGCTGGCCCGCGCCGAGCCTCTCCGGCTGTACCTGGGCGGACTGACCGAGCGGCAGACCGCGGAGCTGGTGGCCGGCCTGACCGACCGGGGCCTGTCCGACGCCGACGTCCGACTGGTGCACGCCCGCAGCGCGGGCAACCCGTTCCTGGCCCGAGAGCTGGTGCGGCTGTACGACTCCGGCGGGCCCGCCGCGCTGCGCACCGTCCCGGCCGGCGTCCGGGACGTCGTCCGGCAGCGGGTCGGCCAGCTGCCCGAGGTGGCCCGCACCCAGCTGCGCCAGGCCGCCGTACAGGGGCAGGACGTCGACCTGGAGGTGCTGGCCGGCCAGGTCGGGGACGAGGAGGCCGTGCTGGCCACCGTGGAGTCGGCCCTGCTCGCCGGGCTGCTGGTGGAGGACGGCCGGCACGGGCTGCGGTTCGAGCACGCGCTGGTGCAGGAGGCGCTCTACGCCGACGTCCCGCGGGTCCGGCGCACCCGCTGGCACGCCACGGTCGCCACGCTCGTCGAGCAACTCCGGCCGGACGACGCACCGACGATCGCCCACCACCTGCTGCGCGCCGAGGACCAGGCCCCGCCGGGACGCACGGCGCACCACGCGCGGGAAGCCGCCCGCCGGGCGGAGCGGCGGGCGGCGCTGCACGAGGCCGCCACGCTGTGGCGGGGCGTGCTCGGTGCGCTGGACCGCCTGCCGGACACCGACCCGCGGGAACGGCTGGAGGCGCGTACCGGGCTGGTGCGGGCGCTCGCGGTCACCGGCGACCTGCGCCGGGCCCGGCAGGAGCGAGCGGTCGCCGTCCAGGCGGCCGATCAGCTGGGCGACCCGGCGCTGACCGCCGCGGTGGTCGGTTCCTCCGACGTCCCGGCGATCTGGACCACCAACGACGACGAGGCGCTGTCGGCCCAGCTGGTCGAGGTGGCCGAACGGACCCTGACCGCGCTGCCGGCCGACCGGCGGGCCGAACGGGCCCGGCTGCTGGTCACGATCGCGCTGGAACGGCGGGCCGACGCCGGCCCCCGCGGGGACCAGGCCGCGCGCGAGGCAGAGCGGATCGCCCGCGGCCTGGGGGACCCGGGCCTGCTGGCCCTCGCCCTGGACGCCCGGTTCCTGCAGAGCACCCAGCGGGCCGGACTCGCCCCCGAGCGCGCCCGGATCGGCGAGGAGCTGGTGGCGCTCACCCGCGGCGACGACTCCCTGACCACGTTCGCGGTGCTGGGCCACCTGGTCCTGCTGCAGTCCCGGTGCGCGCTCGGTGACCTGACCGCGGCCGATCGGCACGCCGGAGCAGCCGACGCGCTGGCCGATCGGCACGGCCTGCCCGTCGTCGGGGTCTTCACCGACTGGTACGCCGCCCTGCGGCTGGCGGTGTCCGGGCGAACAGACGAGGCCCGGGCGGCCTACCGGACGGCGGCCGTCGGGCTGGCCGGCACCGGCATGACCGGCCTGGAGCACGGGCTGCTCCCGCTGGCCCTGCTCAGCCTGGACCCGGGGCTCGACCCGACCGCCGTGGGCGGGCTCGACTGGGGGCCGCACGAGCCGTGGGCACGGCCGTTGGCCCTGCTCCGCCGGGGCGACCGGGCCGGTGCAGCGGCCGCGCTGGACGGCGTCCCGGAGTCGCCGCGGGACCTGCTGCTGGAGGTGCGCTGCTGCCTGGCCGCCCGGGCGGCGGTCGAGCTGGGCGACCGGGCGCGGATGGCACAGCTGTACGACCAGCTGCTCCCGGCCGCCGACGAGCTGGCCGGCGCCGGCAGCGGCCCCCTGACGGTCGGGCCCGCGGCGCTGCACCTGGCGGGGCTGGCCGCCGGACTCGGTCGCGCAGCGGACGCCGCGGCACACCACCGGCAGGCACTGGCCGTCGCCGAGCGGGCCGGCGCGGCACACTGGGCGAGCGCGGCCCGGGCGGCACGCGCCGCCGGATGATCCACGTGGGACCAGCCGCACGACCCCGGCTTTGCATGGTCATACAGAGCAATGCATACTTGTGTCCATGTCCAAGGTGCTCACGTCCCTGCCCGTCGGCGAACGCGTCGGCATCGCCTTCTCCGGCGGTCTCGACACGTCGGTCGCGGTGGCCTGGATGCGCGAGAAGGGCGCCGTGCCCTGCACCTACACCGCGGACATCGGCCAGGCCGACGAGCCCGACATCGGCTCGGTGCCCGGCCGCGCCAGCGCCTACGGCGCCGAGCTCGCCCGGCTGGTCGACTGCCGGGCCGCCCTGGTCGAGGAAGGGCTCGCGGCGCTGACCTGCGGCGCGTTCCACATCCGCTCCGGCGGCCGCAGCTACTTCAACACCACCCCGCTCGGCCGCGCCGTCACCGGCACCCTGCTGGTGCGGGCGATGCTGGCCGACGGCGTCCAGATCTGGGGCGACGGGTCGACCTACAAGGGCAACGACATCGAGCGGTTCTACCGCTACGGCCTCCTGGCCAACCCCGCGCTGCGGATCTACAAGCCGTGGCTGGACGCCGACTTCGTCACCGAGCTCGGCGGCCGCAAGGAGATGTCGGAGTGGCTGGTCGCCCACGGCCTGCCCTACCGGGACAGTGCGGAGAAGGCCTACTCCACCGACGCCAACATCTGGGGCGCGACGCACGAGGCCAAGACCCTCGAGCACCTCGACACCGGCATCGAGACGGTCGAGCCGATCATGGGCGTGAAGTTCTGGGACCCGACGGTGGAGATCGCCGCCGAGGACGTCACGGTCGGCTTCGAGTACGGCCGGCCGGTGACGCTCAACGGCAAGGAGTTCGCCACCCCGGTCGACCTGGTGCTGGAGGCCAACGCGATCGGCGGGCGGCACGGCCTGGGCATGTCCGACCAGATCGAGAACCGGATCATCGAGGCGAAGAGCCGGGGCATCTACGAGGCACCGGGGATGGCCCTGCTGCACGCGGCCTACGAGCGGCTGGTCAACGCCATCCACAACGAGGACACCCTGGCCACGTACCACAGCGAGGGCCGTCGGCTGGGCCGGCTGATGTACGAGGGCCGCTGGCTGGACCCGCAGGCGATGATGCTGCGCGAGTCGCTGCAGCGCTGGGTCGGCATGGCGGTCAGCGGTGAGGTCACCCTGCGGCTGCGGCGCGGCGAGGACTACTCGGTGCTGGACACCTCGGGCCCGGCCTTCAGCTACCACCCGGACAAGCTGTCCATGGAGCGCACCCAGGACTCCGCCTTCGGGCCGGTCGACCGGATCGGCCAGCTGACCATGCGCAACCTGGACATCGCCGACTCGCGGGCCAAGCTGGAGCAGTACGCCCGGATGGGCATGGTCGGTGGCGCCACCCCGACGTCCATCGGTGCAGCCCAGGCCGCCTCGACCGGCCTGATCGACGCCACCCAGCAGGGCGGCGCCGAGGCGATCGCCTCGCGCGGCCAGGTCTCCGAGCACGACGAGCTGCTGGACCGCGCGGCGATGGAGGCCGGCACCGACTGACCCGGCCCTGGGAGACTCGGGAGGTGCCCTCCCCCCGCTGCCCGTGCGGCACCGGCCTGCCCTACGCCGAGTGCTGCGGCCGGCTGCACGCGGGGACGGCGACCGCGGGGACGGCCGAGCAGCTGATGCGCTCGCGGTACAGCGCCTTCGCGGTCGGGGACGCCGGGTACCTGCTGAGCACCTGGCACTCCAGCACCCGGCCCCGCACCCTCGACCTCGACCCGGCGGTCCGCTGGACGGGGCTGGAGGTGCTGGCCACCACCGGGGGGACCCTGCTGGCACCGGGGGGCACGGTGGAGTTCCGGGCCCACCACCGCGCCGGCGGGGTGCGCGGAGCCCAGCACGAGCAGAGCCGGTTCGCCCGCGAGGACGGCCAGTGGCGCTACGTGGACGGGGTCTCGCTGGACTGAGCGCCGGATGCTCCACGTGGAACATCCGCCCCGACCGACGTCCCGGGGCCCGGCACTGCTTGGGTGGGTCCCGGCGACCCCGCCCACCCCCAGCCCCGGGAGCCCCCGATGCCGCACCTGCTGCACCTCGACTCGTCTGCCGATCCGCGCACCTCCGCCTCCCGCGAGGTCACCGCCGCCTTCGTCCGGGGTTGGCGGGACCGTGGCGCGGAGTTCACCGTGGCCTCCCGGGACCTGCAGGCCGACCCGCCGCCGCACCTGCCCGACGCCGCCCTGCACTGGACCCCCCGCCTGCGCACGCCCGACGAGGTCGTCGACCCGGCCGCCGATGCGCAGCAGCACGTCTACCTCGACGAGCTGCTGGCCGCCGACGTCCTGCTGGTCGGCGCCCCGATGTACAACTGGTCGCTGCCCTCCACGCTGAAGGCCTGGCTCGACCACGTGCACGTGCTGGGCGCGACGGTGCCCTTCGGCGACTACGAGGCCCGGCCGCTGGCCGGGCGGCACGCCGTCATCGTCTCCAGTCGGGGGGCGAGCTACGACGCCGGCGGCGAGCAGGCCAGCTGGGACCACACCGTGCCGCCGCTGGAGCTGGTGCTCGGGCGCTCCTTCGGCATGACGGTCTCGGTCATCACGCTGCAGCTGACGCTGGCCGACCGGGTCCCGGCGATGGCCGACCTGCGCGAGCGCGCCGCCGCCGAGGCCGACGCCGCCCGCAACTTCGCCGAGGAGCTCGCCGAGCGCATCGTCCCCTGACCGGTCACCCGATCGGCGGACACCCGGGGCGGGATTCGCCCGTCCGCCGGGGGCACGCCAGTCCGCGGCCACCCGCCGGACACCTCGGCCGCTGACGCTGACGGCGTCCGGGCCTCGTCCAGGGGCCTCCCGACACCCGAGGTGTCGTCGTGACCGCAGCTGTGACCACAGCCCTGCCGGCCCCCCGCCGCAGCTACACCACCGCCCTGGCCACCCACGCCGACGACGTCGCCGCCGCCCAGCGGCTCCGCTGGACCGTGTTCGCCCAGGAGGGCGGCGCCCTGCTGGACCCCGCGGCCGCCGCCCTCGAACGGGACGTCGACGAGTGGGACGAGCTCTGCGACCACCTGCTGGTGCGCGAGGAGGCGACCGGCGAGGTCGTCGGCACCTACCGGCTGCTCCCGCCCGAGCGGGCCGCGGCCGTCGGCCGCAGTTACGGCGACGGTGAGTTCGACCTCTCCCGCCACGCCGCCCTGCGCCCCGGGCTGGTCGAGGCGGGCCGCAGCTGCGTGCACCCCGACCACCGCACCGGCACCGTGGTCACCGCGCTCTGGGCCGGCGTCCTCCGCTACGTGCTCGAGCGCGACGCCACCCACCTGGCCGGCTGCGCCTCCGTCCCACTGACCGACGGCGGGGCCACCGTCGCCGGGGTCTGGGAGACGGTGCGCACCGTACACCTCGCCCCCGCAGCCCTCCGGGTGGTGCCGCACCTGCCCTTCGACGTCATGGCGCGACCGCAGCCGGAGCGCCTGGTGGTGCCCCCACTGATCCGGGCGTACCTGAAGCTGGGCGCCCGGGTGTGCGGCCGGCCCGCCTACGACCCGGCGTTCGGCACCGCCGACCTGTACGTGCTCCTGACCGTCGCCGACATCCCCGACCGGGTGCTCGCCCGGCTGCTCGGCGGCGACCGATGAGCTGGCTGCCGGTCTCCGCCTGCACCACCGCCTGCACGGCCGACCCCGTCCCGACCGTGGACGCCGCGACGCGACGGCGCCGCTGGCTCCGCCTGGGTGTCGCGCTCGCCGGCACCGGCGTGGCTGCGCTGCGGGCGCCGTGGACCGGCGCACGGGGCCGCCGGCGGCTGGTCGTGTGCGCCGCGGCCAGGGTGCTCACCGCCGCCGGGGTGCGGGTCGAGGTCACCGCGCCGTCCGCGGCCTGGCCGCGGGCAGGTGCCGGGCGCGGCCCGGGCCACCTGGTGGTCAGCAACCACGTCTCCTGGGTCGACGACCTCGCGATGCTCACCGTGGTGCCGGGGGTGCCCGTCGCCAAGCGCGAGGTGGGCGACTGGCCGGTCCTCGGTGGCCTGGCCCGCCGTACCGGCGTCGTCCTCCTCGACCGGGCACGCATCCGGACCCTCCCGGCCGCGGTCGCCCAGGCCGCGGGCCTGCTGCGGTCCGGCACGGCGGTGACCGTCCACCCGGAGGGGACGACGGCGTGCGGGGTGGAACTCGGCCGCTTCCGCCCGGCGTTCTTCCAGGCCGCCGTGGACGCCGCGGCACCGGTCTGCCCGGTCGTCGTCCGGTACCGGGTCGACGGCGGCGCCCCCACCGCGGTCGCCGGCTACCTGGCCGACGAGCCGCTGTGGCGCAGCATCGCCCGGGTGGTCGCCGTCCGCGGCCTGGTGGTGGAGGTGCACCTGCTGCCGGCGCTCGACCCGGCCGGCGCCGACCGCCGGGAGCTGGCCGCGCTCGCCGAGTACGCAGTCGCGGCGGTCACCGAGGCCCGGCGGCCCGTCGTCGCGGCCCACCCGCGCCGGCCCCGGGTGCCCGCCCGCCGGATGCCGGTCCGCCGGCCCACCGTCATCCCGACCGACCCCGGAACAGCGCGTGTTGCGTGAGGACACCGCCCTGCTGGGTGCGGGCGTCACCGTGTCGGCGCCGGTCGTGGCCCCGACGCCGTCCGGCGGCGTGGGCATGCGGGTCGCGGTCGTCTCCGAGACCTTCCTCCCCGCCGTCAACGGGGTGGTCAACTCGGTGCTGCGGCTGGTCGACCACCTCGCCGTCCGCGGCCACGACCCGGTGGTGGTGGCCCCGTCCGGCGCCAGCTACGAGTCCCGCTGCGGCGCCTGGGTGGTCGTCGCCACCGTGCCGTCGATGCGCCTGCCCGGCTACCGGCAGCTCTCCGTGGCGCGCCCGGTCGGCGACCTGACCGAGGTGCTCGGCCGGCTGGCACCCGACGTCGTCCACCTGGCCTCCCCCGTCGTCCTCGGCCTGGCGGCGGCCCGGGCGGCACGCACGCTCGGGGTGCCGTCGGTCGCGGTGTTCCAGACGGACCTGGCCGCCTACGCCGAGCGCTATCGCCTGCCCGGCGGCCCGGCGGCGGCCTGGCGGTACCTGCGCTCCGTGCACGAGACCGCCGACCTGACCTTGGCTCCCTCCACGGCGAGCCTGGCGATGCTGGCCCGGCACGGGATCGGCCCGGTCACGCTGTGGCGGCGGGGCGTCGACCTCGACCAGTTCGCCCCGTGGCACAGCGACCCCGGCCTCCACCGCGAGCTGGCGCCGGCCGGGGAGCTGCTGGTGGGCGTGGTCGCCCGGCTGGCGGTGGAGAAGCGGCTGGAGCTGCTGGCCCCGCTCAGCGAGCTGCCCGGGGTCCGGCTGGTCGTCGTCGGCGACGGGCCCCAGCGCCGACAGCTGGCCCGCCGGATGCCGCGCGCCCACTTCCTCGGCCAGCTCGGCGGGGCAGAACTCGGCGCCGTCGTCGCCTCGCTGGACCTCTTCGTCCACCCCGGGGCCGACGAGACCTTCTGCCAGGCGGTGCAGGAGGCACTGGCCGCGGGTGTCCCGGCGGTCGTGGCCGCCTCGGGCGGCCCACTGGACCTGGTCCGGCACAGGCAGAACGGCTGGCTCTGGGCCGGGGACGACCCCCATCTGCTGGCCGCCATGGTCGCCGGACTGCGCGACGACCCGGCCGCACTCCGCGCCGCCGCCGACCGGGCCCGGCCCTCGGTGGAGGAGCGCACCTGGGGCCGGATCGGGGACGAGCTGATCGGCCACCTCCAGCACGTGCGCGCACGAGTCAGCGCCCCCTGACCACCGGGTTGGGCAGGACGAGCCGCGTCCGGGCAGGATCGGGGCGAGCACCTGGCACCCGGAGACCGGAGACGACGACGTGACCCAGCAGATGCGCGACCGCGCCCCGGAGGGCACGCCGTCGCCCGTCCTCGACCTGTCCCGGTGGCGGCTCAACGCCCTGCCGGACACGCACTCCGACGAGGACTGGGACGACGACCGAGAGCTCTTCGACCCCGACGGCAACCGGGTCGACACCTGGCGCGAGGGCTACCCGTACAGCGAGCGGATGGAGCGGCGCGAGTACGAGATCGAGAAGCGCCGGCTGCAGATCGAGCTGCTGAAGCTGCAGGGCTGGGTGAAGGGCACCGGCCAGAAGCTGGTGCTGGTGTTCGAGGGCCGCGACGCCGCCGGCAAGGGCGGCACGATCAAGCGGTTCACCGAGCACCTCAACCCGCGCGGGTCGACGGTGATCGCGCTGGACAAGCCGTCGGAGCGGGAGAAGACCCAGTGGTACTTCCAGCGCTACGTGCAGCACCTGCCGGCCGCCGGCGAGATGGTCATGTTCGACCGATCCTGGTACAACCGCGCCGGCGTCGAGCGGGTGATGGGCTACACGACGGCCGAGGACTACCTGCTCTTCATGCGCCAGGCGCCGGAGTTCGAGCGGATGCTCGTCGAGAGCGGCATCCACCTGGTCAAGTTCTGGTTCTCGGTCACCCGCGGGGAGCAGCGCAGCCGGTTCATCGTGCGCCAGATCGACCCGGTCCGGCAGTGGAAGCTCTCCCCCACCGACCTCGCCTCGCTGGACAAGTGGGAGGCCTACACCGAGGCCAAGGAGGCGATGTTCCTGCACACCGACACCGGCCACGCCCCGTGGACGGTGATCAAGAGCAACGACAAGAAGCGCGCCCGGCTGGAGGCGATGCGGCACGTGCTGGCCCGCTTCGACTACACCGGCAAGGACCCGGCCGCCGTCGGCACGCCCGACCCGCTGATCGTGGGCTCGGCGGCCGAGGTGCTCGAGGAGGAGGTCGGCGCGCCGGTCATGCCCCGCCCCGGCGACCCCCTGCCGCCGACGGCCGACTGACGGAGGACCCCGGCCGCCCCGGGGTCATCCGTGGCCGGACAGCACAGCGCCCGCCCCGGGTGGACCGGGACGGGCGCTCGGTGTGCTGGGGAGATCAGCGACGGTTGGTGTCGGTGACCTCGTCGGTGTCGACCTGCTCCTTGCGGACGGTCTCGCTCACCTGCTGCTGCTCGGTGACCGTCTCGGTGTCCAGGCGCACGCGCTCGACCGGGACGGCCTCCTTCTCCACGACGGGACGCTCGGCGTGCAGCGTCACCTCGTGCTCCTCCTCGGAGATCGCCGGGCCGTCCAGGGCGTTGCCGCGGTTGGCGTCGGTGATGGGCTCACGCTCGACCCGGACCTCCTCGTGCGACACGGGGACGGTCTCGGTGACGTTCTCGGTCACGACGTACTTGCGCAGCCGTGCGCGGCCGGTCTCGACGTGCTGGGTGCCGACGTTGACGCGCTCCTCGGAGAGGGTCATGGCGTCGTCGGTCGTGGGACCGGAGGTGTCGTGGCCCACGGTGCCGTGCTGGTTGGTGTCGGCCGTGGTCGTCGTCGTGTCGGTGGTCGTCGTCGTGTCGACGGCGGGGGCACCGGCGGCCGGCGCGGAGGCAGCCGTCTCCGTCATGTTGTAGTGGCGGTACAGCTCGGTCTCCTCGGCCGGGGAGAGATGGCCGTCGGAGTCGATGCGCGGGGCGTCCTTCACCGCGCTCTTGCTCACGGGGACACGCAGGCCGTCGCCGGTCAGGTCAGCGTCCCGGATCGGGACGAACGACTCCTTGGTGCCGAACATGCCGGTCTTCACGGTGACCCACTCGGGGGCGCCCGACTGGTCGTCGAGGAACACCTCGGAGGCCGTACCGATCTTGTTGCCGTCGGCGTCGATGACGTCTGCGCCGATCACGCGGTCGAGGGTCTCGGTGCCGATCATGTGTTCCGCTCCTCTGTTCGTGTGATGCTGTCTCGCTCCCTGCACTGCCCGCCACGGTCCGGTGCAAAACGGCGATCGCGAGATCGATCCAGCGCCGTGGTAGTGCGTGTCGCCGGGCCGACACCGACCACGAGCCCCGTCCGCGCAGGTCGACGCGGGGCCCGGCAGGCGACGCACCACCCGTGCTGACACACCGTCGAGCTGGGGGAACCTGTCGCATCGGGCGTGTCGCGACCGGATCGGGCGGGGAGCGCGCCGAGCATGGACGGGTGCCTCCGCGTTCGCCCTACGACAACCTGGTCCACCCGCGCACCCAGAAGAAGCCCTCACCCCAGGTGGAGGCGCTCAAGGACGTCGTCGTCGAGGACCCCAGCAGCGGGTTCGTCGGCGCCGTCGTGCGGTGCGAGAAGGACGTCGTCCACCTCGAGGACCGCCACGGCCGCGTGCGGGCCTACCCCCTGGGCCCCGGCTTCTGGGTGGACGGGCGACCGGTCGTGCTGGTGCGGCCGAAGCAGAACGCGCCCTCGGGGCCGCAGCGCAGCGCCTCCGGCTCGACCTACGTGGTCGGCGCGCGTGCACGGGTCGCCCGCGAGGGACGGATCTACGTGGAGGGCAAGCACGACGCCGAGCTGGTGGAGAAGGTCTGGGGCCACGACCTGCGGATCGAGGGGGTCGTCGTCGAGCCGCTGCACGGCGTCGACGACCTGCCGGGGATCGTCAAGGAGTTCCGCCCGTCGTCGGGACGGCGCCTGGGCGTGCTCGTCGACCACCTGGTGACCGGCTCCAAGGAGTCGCGGATCGCCGCCCAGATCACCGGCGCCCACGCCCTGGTCGTCGGGCACCCCTTCATCGACATCTGGCAGGCCGTCAAGCCCTCGGTGGTCGGCATCAAGGCCTGGCCGACGGTCCCCAAGGGCGAGGACTGGAAGACCGGCGTCTGCAAGCGGCTGGGCTGGGAGGACGACACAGGCTACGTCTGGGCGCAGCGCATCCTGGCCCGGGTGAGCGTCTGGACCGACCTGGAGCCCACGCTGATCGGCCGGGTCGAGGAGCTCATCGACTTCGTCACCACCGAGTAGCCGGAACGCCTCCGGCGGCAGGCTTGTGCACGGCGCCACCGTGCGTCATTGTGTCAATCACTTGATTCAATGACTCATGGAGGCCGTCGTGGCGCTGGTACCGCTGCTCACCGTGCTGGTGCTGGCCGGCGCCGTCGCGCTCGGCGTGGGCATCGTCCGCCGGTCACCGCCCAGCCGGGAGGCCTCGGTCGCGGCCGCCCGCCGGCACGCCCGCTCGGCCTCCGTCGCGGCCGTGGCACTGGGGGCCGTCGCCGCCCTGGCCACCGCGGCTCGCGAGGTGGGGAACACCTCCCCCGGCGGCCTGGGGGTCACGGCCCTGCTGGTCCCGATCGTCTTCGGCATCGTGCACACCCTGGTCCTGGCCGCCGGGGAGCTGACCTGGCCCCGGCCGCAGGGCGAGGTACGGCGGGCGCGACTGGTGCGGCGAGGTGCGCTCGACGCGGCGCCCCGCTGGCTGGTGCGGACGGCCGCCATCGCAGCCGGGCTCGCCGCAGCGGTCCTCACCGGCGGCGCCCTCCTGGCCGACGAGACCGGACGGCGGGTGACCCACGGCTCCACGGCCTACGGCAACCCGGCCTGGTCGACGGCCAGCCCGTTCCCCGGTCTCTTCTACGGCCGGCTGGCGGCGATCGGCCTGCTCGTGCTCGCCGTGGTCACCGCCGGCGCGCTGTGGGTGGTCGCCAACCGGCCCGCCGTCGCCACCGAGGACGACCGGATCGAGGGCGCACTCCGCCGCGCCTCGGCGCACCGGGTGCTCCGGGCGGCCGTCGCCGCGACCCTGGTGGTGGCCGGTGGCCTCCTGCTCGTCGGCGGGATGGCGGCGTCCAACGTGGGCGCACTGCCCCTGCCCGGGTGGGCCGGCGCCCTGCCGGGCCTGCTGACCGCGCTCGCCGGCCTCGTCGTCGGCTTCGTCCGCGCGCCCGGGGTGCCGGCGGACCAGCCGGCGTCCGTCTGACGTCCATGGGGCTGGACATCACGGTGGACGTCGTCAGTCCGACGCCGCCCTACGAGCAGATCCGCAGCCAGATCGCGACGTACGTGCAGAGCGGGGTGCTCCCCGACGGCGCCCGGTTGCCCACCATGCGTGCTCTCGCCGCCGACCTGGGCGTGGCCACGGGCACGGTGGCCCGGGCGTACGCCGAGCTTGAGGCCGCCGGGCTGGTGGCCAGCCGCCGCCGCACCGGCACCGTGGTCACCGGCGGGGCCGCCGCGCCGGCGCCGGGGGAGCAGCGGGTGCGCGCACTGGCGGCCGAGCTGGCCCGGACCGCGCAGGAGGACGGCGTGGACCGGGACACCGTGCTCGCCGTCGTCCGGGCCGCACTGCTCACCGCTGCACCCCGCTGAGCGTCGTCGCGGCAATCTGCACGCGTTCTGCACGCATCGCACGGGCTGCGGCACGTGCACCGCGACCGAACGGCGTGCAGTGCCCCGGACAGGCCAGCGGCCGCCGTCCCCGAGAGGACGACGGCCGCTGACTACCCGCTGGAGCGCCTGGCCCCGTCCAGAGGCTCACCCCGAGCGTGGTGACGTGCCGGAGCGGCCCCGCTGCAGGGGCCCGCCGCGAGCCTGCGAGCGGTGGGGGGCAGCGGGGTCCTTCGATCAGCTGGGGATGTAGTTGAACTCGTCGGGGTTCGGGCCGTTGCGGCCGTCGGCGCGGTCGAGTCCGTCGATCTCGCGCATGTCGTCGTCGGTGAGCTCGAAGTCGAACAGGTCGAAGTTCTGCTCGACCCGGGCGCGGGTGACCGACTTCGGGAAGATGATGTCGCCGCGCTGGATCGCCCAGCGGAGCGCGGCCTGGGCCGGGCTCTTGCCGTGCCGCTCACCGACGCGGATGAGGGTCGCGTCGTCGAGGACCTTGCCCTGCGCGATCGGTGCCCAGGCCTCGGTGCGGATCTCGTGGTCGGCGTTGAACGCCCGCAGGTCGTTCTGCGCGAAGTACGGGTGCACCTCGATCTGGTTCACCACCGGGCGGATCTCGGTCTCACCGAACATCCGGCGCAGGTGGTGGGCGTTGAAGTTGGAGACGCCGATGGCCTTGACCCGGCCGGAGCGGTAGATCTCCTCCATGGCCTTCCAGGTCTCGACGTAGTCGACGTCGATGCCCGGCAGCGGCCAGTGGACGAGGAACAGGTCGAGGTAGTCGAACCCCAGCGCGTCCATGGTGCCGTCGAAGGCCTTCAGGGCGTCGTCGCGGGCGTGGAAGCCGTTGTTGAGCTTGGAGGTCACGAAGACCTCCTCGCGCGGCACGCCGGACTGACGCACGGCCTCGCCGACCTCGGCCTCGTTGCCGTACATCTCGGCGGTGTCGATGTGCCGGTAGCCGACCTCGAGGGCCGTGCGGGTGGCCTCGACGGTCTCCTCGGGCTTGATCTGGAAGACGCCGAAGCCCAGCTGCGGGATCTGCACGCCGTTGTTCAGGGTGATCGTGGGCACGGTGGCCATGGGGGGTCCTCCAAGCGTCGGACGGTATGGGTGGCGGCGCGCGACCTCATGGGGCACGACCGGCCTGTCACACCCCTACCCGGGCTCACGGTCGCTACCCGCGACTGATCTCACCGATGGACCGGGAATGCGGCTCAGACCACGGTGCGGGCGGCCCACAGGTCCGGGAACACCATCCGGGCGGCGCTGCGCTCCAGCCAGGCGAGGCCGGCCGAACCGCCGCTGCCGGGCTTGGCGCCCATCGCCCGGCGGACGGCGGTGACGTGCCGCTGCCGCCAGGTGGTGAACACCTCGGCGACGTCGGTGAGCGCCTCGCCGAGCGTGAACAGCTCGTTGCCCGGCCGCGGGTCGGTGTAGACCTCGGCCCACAGCGCCGTGACGGCGGGATCGGGCTCGTGCGTGACCGTGCGGTCGCGCTCGAGCACGGTGGCCGGCACCGGCAGGCCGCGGCGGGCCAGGTACGCCAGGACGTCGTCCTCCAGGGACGGCGCGGCCAGCGCCCGCTGCAGGTCCGCGTGCACCACCGGCAGCCCGCGGTGCGGTCGGACGACGGACTCCGCCTTGAGCCCGAGCAGGAACTCCACGTGCCGGTACTCGTAGGACTGGAAGCCCGACGCCTCCCCCAGCTGGTCACGGAAGCCGTTGAACTCCGCCGGGGTGAGCCAGAGCAGCGAGCCCCAGCTGGCGTCCAGGGACCGGAGGTGGTGCACCGACCGGCGGATCGAGCCGATCGCGGCGTCCAGGTCGTCGGCCCGCAGCTGCCGCTGGGCGAGCTCCCACTCCCGGCGCAGCAGCGTGAACCACAGCTCCATCACCTGGGTGACCACCAGGAACGCCGGCTCGGCCGGGTGCTCGGTCACCGGCCGCACCAGCGCCTGCAGCTGGCGGACGCCCACGTACTGCTCGTACGGGGTCGCCTCGGCGAACTCGACGGTGGGCTCGCCGGCGTTGCCGGCGGCCCGGGCCGCCCGGGTGCCGGCGTCCAGCGGAGCCGGGTGGCTGGGGGACTGGCGCGTGGTCATCGCGACAGTGTGTCGCCTCGGCCCTGCCGTCGATCAACTCAGCTGTGCGGCCACCATCGGCTCCAGCGTCAGCTCCGGGCTGCGCTGCTGGAGCGAGCGCAGGTCCCACTTGTCCATGAACAGCGCCAGCAGCTCGCCGTCCTCGCGCTCGAAGACCTCGACCCCGCGCGCCGCGGCGACCGCGGGGGCGGAGGCGGCGTCGGTGCGCACCGCGACCTGGTAGGGCAGGTGGTCCAGCTCGACCGGTGCGCCGAACTCCTGCGCCATCCGGTGGGCGGCCACCTCGAACTGCATGGGGCCGACGACGGCGAGCACGGGTGCCTGGTCGCCCCGGCGGTCCGAGCGCAGCACCTGGGCCACGCCCTCGGAGCCCAGCTGGCCGACCCCGCGGCGGAACTGCTTGAACTTGGCGGTGTCCTTGCCGCGCATCACCGCGAAGTGCTCGGGCGCGAAGGTGGTCAGCGGCGGGAAGGTGACCTTCGTGCCGGCGTACAGGGTGTTGCCGACGTGCAGCGCGTTGGCGTTGACCAGGCCGACCACGTCGCCGGGGTAGGCGGTGTCGACGCTCTCCCGCTCCCGGCCGAAGACGTGCTGGGCGTACTTCGTGGCGAACGGCCGGCCGGTGGTCGCGTGGGTGACGACCATGCCGCGTTCGAAGACGCCGGAGCAGATCCGGATGTAGGCCAGCCGGTCGCGGTGGGCGGCGTCCA
>NZ_JPMX01000035.1 GCF_000761485.1 Modestobacter caceresii | reverse complement strand
CCGGCCGGGACTGGGGGACGGACGTCAGTCCGTCTGACCTGCGGCGACCTCTTCGGCGGTGTAGTAGCCGGAGTCGATCAGGACCGACTGGATGTCGTCCTGGTAGACCGTCTCGATCGGGAGCAGGTAGGACGGGACGACCTTGACACCGTTGTCGTAGGTCTCGGTGTCGTTGGCCTCCGGCTCCTCGCCCTCGAGGTAGGCCGTGGCGGCGGCGACGGCCTGCTCGGCCAGCAGCCGGGTGTCCTTGAAGACCGTGGAGTCCTGGACGTTGTCGGCGATCAGCTTGACCGACGCGATCTCGGCGTCCTGACCGGTGATCACCGGCATCGGCTTGGGCTGCGCGTCCTGCGTCGGGCCGTACCCGGCGTTCTGCAGCGCGGTGATGATGCCGCGGGAGATGCCGTCGTAGGGGGACAGGACGCCGTTGACGACCGAGCCGTCGTTGTAGCTGGAGGTGAGCAGGTCCTCCATCCGCCGCTGGGCGGTCTCCTGCGACCAGCGCAGCGTGGCGGCCTGCTCGATGCTCGTCTGGCCGGACTTGACGACGAGCGTGCCGCTGTCGATGAAGGGCTGCAGGACCGACATGGCACCGTCGAAGAAGAAGCCGGCGTTGTTGTCGTCCAGCGAGCCGGCGAACAACTCGACGTTGAACGGCCCGGTGGCCCCGGTCGGGTTGCCCTCTTCGTCGGTGATGCCGAGGCCGGTCAGCAGGGCGGTGCCCTGCGCGACGCCGACCTTGAAGTTGTCGAAGCTGACGTAGAAGTCGACGTTCTCGGTCTCCCGGATCAGCCGGTCGTAGCTGATCACCGGGATGTCCTGGTCGGCCGCGTTCTGCAGCTGTGCGCTGAGCGCGGTGCCGTCGATCGCCGCGACGATCAGTGCGTCGACGCCCTGGGCGATCATCTGGTCGATCTGCTGTGACTGGGTCGGGATGTCGTCACCGGCGTACAGCAGCTCGACCTGGTACCCGGCCCCCTCGAGCTGGTCCTCGACGTTGGCGCCGTCGGCGATCCAGCGCTCGGAGGTCTCGGTCGGCATCGAGACGCCGATCGTGAGGTCCTCAGGAGCTGCGTTCTCGGTGTCGTTGGTGCTGCCGGCACCCTCGCCGCCACATGCGCTGAGGGTGAGCGCCAGCGAGGCGCCCAGGGCGGTCAGTCCGAGCTTCTTGTTCACTGCCACATCTCTCCTTCGAGACATCTGCCCCCTGATTGGCGCAGGCCCGCCGCTGCGGGCTGAGACAGTGTGAGCGCTAACAACCCCGGTCCGTCAAGCCCGTCACCCGAACTGGATCGTCACGGTCGCGTAACGGGCCGTTCACCCCGCATCCGGCCTGCTCCGAGGCGATGGCGGACCCCCCTGTCCGGGGGGTGGGCCGGCGCGTCGTCGGCGGGCGGCGTCCACGGGTAGAACGTGAGCTCGGTCACTGGCACCATGCGGCCATGCGTGGGCTGATGCAGGACGTCCCCCTGACCATCGACACGATCTTCCGGCACGCCGAGCAGCACCACGGCGACGTCCCGATCGTCACGAACAACCCCAGCGGCAAGGTGCGCACCACCTACGCCGAGTGGGCCGACCGCACCCGTCGGCTGGGCGGGGTGCTGGACACCCTGGGGATCAGCGCCGACGGCCGGGTCGGCACGTTCGCCTGGAACTCGGCCCGCCACCTGGAGCTGTACTTCGCCGCCCCCTGCACCGGGCGGGTGCTGCACACGCTCAACGTGCGCCTGTTCCCCGAGCAGCTGACCTACATCGCCAACCACGCCGAGGACGAGGTCGTCTTCGTCGACCGCACCGTGCTGCCCCTGCTGTGGCCGCTGATCGACACGATGACGACCGTCCGGCACGTGGTGGTGATGGACGACGGCGGCGACAACGAGGTGCCCGACGACCCGCGGGTGCTCGACTACGAGACGCTCCTGGCCGACGCGCAGCCGGTCGAGTTCACCACCACGGACGAGAACGCAGCCGCCTCCATGTGCTACACCAGCGGCACGACGGGCAACCCGAAGGGCGTCGTCTACAGCCACCGGTCGACGGTGCTGCACACGATGGCCGTGGTCTCCCCCAACGGCTTCGGCATCGGCGTCGAGGACGTCGCGATGCCGATCGTGCCGATGTTCCACGCCAACGCCTGGGGGATCGCGCACGCCGCCCCCGCGTCCGGTGCGGCGATGGTCTTCCCCGGCGCGATGATGCAGCCGCAGGCGCTGGCCGACCTGATCATCGACGAGGGCGTCACCTTCACCGCGGGGGTGCCGACGATCTTCCAGGGCGCGCTGCCGCACCTGGCCGGCCGCACCCACCGGCTGCGGAAGATCGGCTGCGGCGGCTCCGCCGTGCCCAAGGCGCTGTCGGAGGCCTACCGCGAGCAGGTCGGCCTCCCGCTGTACCAGGCGTGGGGCATGACGGAGACGCACCCGGTCGCCTCCGGCGGCACGCTGTCGGCTCGCTGGGCGGACGCCGACGAGCGCACCAAGGCCGAACGGCGAGCCCGGGCCGGCCTGCCGCTGTTCGGCGTGCAGGCCCGGATCGTCGACGCGGACACCCTGGAGGAGCAGCCCTGGGACGACAAGGCCACCGGTGAGCTCCAGGTCCGCGGCCCGTGGTGCGCGAAGGACTACTACCGGCCCGACGCCGGGGTGGAGCTGACCACCCCGGACGGCTGGATGAAGACCGGCGACGTCGCCGCGCTCGACGAGGACGGCAACATCCGGATCGCCGACCGCACCAAGGACCTGATCAAGTCCGGGGGTGAGTGGATCTCCTCGGTCGACCTGGAGAACGCGATCATGAGCCACCCGGCGGTGAAGGAGGCCGCCGTCGTCGGCATCCCGCACCCGAAGTGGGACGAGCGGCCGCTCGCCTGCGTCGTCCTCAGGGAGGGCGAGACAGTGACCGGCCAGGAGATCATCGACCACATCACCCCGCTGGTGGCCAAGTGGTGGCTGCCCGAGGCGGTCGAGTTCATCGACGAGGTGCCCAAGACCAGCGTCGGCAAGTTCTCCAAGAAGGACCTACGCGCCCGCTTCGCCGAGTACCCGGTCACGGGCTGATCTCCGAGCGTGGGATCACGACGGCCATCGTGGCTCCACGCTCGCGGTCTCCCGCTGCGGTGGCGAACACCGGCGCGATGAGTACGAGGTGGCTGAGCAGCCTGGCCTGGCGCAGGCCAGCGATCCGGCGCTCCCGGCGGTCGCGGAGCTTGCCCCGGGGGCGGTCAACGTGCCGGCGATGCCAGCCCGTAGGCGAACACCAGGAGGACGCCGGGAGAAGTGCGCCCAAGGCCCATCGAGGCGATGAGCACGACGACGGCCGACGGCGCAGCCTTCCGGGACTGATCAGTGATCAGAGGTACCGATCGACTACTTCCTGAGCGGACCCGGCAGCTGCAAACGGCGCGACCTTGCTGCTGGGACTGCTGGTGGTGGCCACGGACCGCTACCCCTGGGGCAGGAGAGCCCCCTGGTCCTCCAGGCGGCCAACGTCTTCTCGATCTCGCTGGGCACCATCATCCGCTACCCGGGCTACCGCCGCTGGGTCTTCCCCGAGGGGGAGCCGCAGGGCCGCTGACCCCGCAGGCGGATCCGCCGGGGGCAAGATCGTCGAACGACGGAGAGCGGGCGGCCGGCCTTGCCGACCACCGGGTGCGGTCAACGGCTGACCCCAGTGCCGGTCAGGCGCCGAGGACGACGCCGCGGGTGACGAGCGCCAGGCCCACGACGAGGACGAGCCCCGCGGTGACCACGGGTACCGCCAGCGCGACCCGGGCGAGCAGCTGGTCGCCGCGCAGGTCGGCGACCCTGCGCGCCAGGCGGCCACGCAGCCTCACCAGGGCCAGCCCGACCGCGGTCAGCGTCCCGGCCATGCCCACTCCGTAGGCGAGCACGAGGAGGATGCCGAAGGCGGTCCGGCCCAGGCCGACCGAGGCGATGAGCACGATGAGTGCCGACGGGCTGGGCACCAGGCCACCGGCGATCCCCATGCCGACCAAGCCGCCGCGCCCCGGACCGGATCCGTGGCTGTGCCCGCCCGGCGCATGGCTGTGCCCGCCCGGCCCGTGGCTGTGCCCGCCGGCCCACCAGCTCCCGTCACCGTGCACGTGGTCACCGCCGTGCGAATGCACGTGGTCACCGCCGTGCGAATGCACGTGGT
>NZ_JPMX01000034.1:6024-14058 GCF_000761485.1 Modestobacter caceresii | reverse complement strand
CCGGCCGGACGCCGGCGGACGGGGTGCCCGCAGGCGCACACCCCGAGTGGTCGACACTCAGCCCACCCATCCCTTGTGAACGACGAGGACGACGGAGTCCATGGACGACAACATCCTGGAGATGCGCTCCATCACCAAGACCTTCCCCGGCGTCAAGGCGCTGGAGGACGTCTCGCTGACCGTGCGACGCGGTGAGGTCCACGCGATCTGTGGTGAGAACGGCGCGGGCAAGTCCACGCTGATGAAGGTGCTCTCCGGCGTCTACCCGGCCGGCAGCTACGACGGTGAGATCGTCTTCGACGGCGACGTCTGCCGGTTCTCCGGCATCCGCGACAGCGAGCACGTGGGGATCGCGATCATCCACCAGGAGCTCGCGCTGGTGCCCTACCTGTCGATCGCGGAGAACATCTTCCTGGGCAACGAGCGCCGCGGCCGTGGCGGCCTGATCAACTGGCACAAGGTCAACGCCGAGGCCAGCGAGCTGCTCGAGTCCGTGGGCCTGCACGAGAACGCGATCACCCCCGTCGGGCAGCTCGGCGTCGGCAAGCAGCAGCTCGTGGAGATCGCGAAGGCGCTCTCCAAGGACGTGAAGCTGCTCATCCTGGACGAGCCCACTGCAGCGTTGAACGACACCGACTCCGCGCACCTGCTCGGTCTGATCCGCAAGCTCCAGGATCGCGGGATCACCTCGATCATCATCTCGCACAAGCTGAACGAGATCACCGCGATCGCCGACAACGTGACGATCATCCGGGACGGGAAGACCGTCGAGACGCTGAGCCTGCACGCCGGCGAGGTCACCCAGGACCGGATCATCCGCGGCATGGTCGGCCGCGACCTGGAGTCCTACTACCCCGAGCGCGAGTCGCACCCGGGCGAGGAGGTCCTCCGCGTCGAGGACTGGACGGTCAAGCACCCGACCCAGGAGCGTCTGGTGGTCGACCACGCCGACTTCTCGGTGCGCGCCGGTGAGGTCGTCGGGATCGCCGGGCTGATGGGCGCCGGGCGCACCGAGCTCGCGATGAGCATCTTCGGCCGCTCCTACGGCCGGCTGGTCTCCGGCAAGGTCTTCATGCACGGCAAGGAGGTGAAGACCCGCAACGTCACCGAGGCGATCGACAACGGCATCGCGTACGCGACCGAGGACCGCAAGAAGTACGGCCTCAACCTGATCGAGGACATCCGGCGGAACATCTCCGCCGCCGGCCTCGGCAAGCTCTCCCGCCGTGGCTGGGTGAACAGCAACGAGGAGACCAAGGTCGCCGAGGCCAGCCGGAAGAGCATGAACATCAAGGCGCCCAGCGTCTCGTCGATCGTGGGCAAGCTCTCCGGCGGCAACCAGCAGAAGGTCGTCCTGTCCAAGTGGCTCTACACGGACCCGGACGTGCTCATCCTCGACGAGCCCACCCGTGGCATCGACGTGGGCGCCAAGTACGAGATCTACACGATCATCAACGACCTCGTGGCGGCCGGGAAGGCCGTCGTGGTCATCTCGTCCGAGCTGCCCGAGCTGCTCGGCACCTGCGACCGCGTGTACACGCTGTCCGCCGGCCGGATCACCGGTGAGGTGCCGGTGCGTGAGGCCACCCAGGAGAGCCTGATGGCACTCATGACCAAGGAGAGGGAGCTCGCAGCATGACCAAGACCGTTCCTCCGCAGGAGGGTCAGACCCCGCCGAACGCGGACTTCACGCCCACGCCGGCCGGGCAGAGCGGTTCGGGCAGCATGCGCGAGCTCCTCCGCAGCAACCTGCGGACCAGTGGCATCTACGTCGCCTTCGTGGCGATCGTCGCCCTCTTCGCGTTCCTGACCGACGGCACCCTGCTCAGCGCCGGCAACATCACCAACCTGGTCCTGCAGTACTCCTACATCCTGGTGCTGGCCATCGGCATGGTCATCGTGATCATCGCCGGGCACATCGACCTCTCCGTGGGGTCGGTGGTCGCGCTCACCGGTGCCGTCTCCGCCGTGCTGGTCATCCAGCAGGGGTGGCCGTGGTGGGGCGGTGCCCTGGCCGCGATCGCCGTCGGCCTGGCCGTCGGCGCCTGGCACGGGTTCTGGGTCGCCTACGTCGGCATCCCGGCGTTCATCGTCACCCTCGCCGGCATGCTGCTGTTCCGCGGGCTGACGCTCCAGGTGCTGGACAACGTCTCGCTGTCCCCGTTCCCGGCGGAGTACCGCGAGGTGGCCAGCGGGTTCCTCAACGGCCTGCTCGGCGGCTACGGCTACGACGCCTTCACCCTGCTGATCGGCGGGGTGGCGGTGGCCGGCTACGCGATCAGCGGCTGGCGCTCCCGCGCCGCCCGGGTCCGCTACGGGCAGCCGGTCGAGTCGTTGGCGCTGTTCATCGCCAAGGTCATCGCTGTCGGCGTGGTCGTGATGGCCTTCGCCTGGCAGCTGGCCAACGCCCGCGGCCTGCCCATCGTGCTGATCATCCTGGGTGTGCTGGCCATCGCCTACGGCCTGATCACCAAGAACACCGTGTTCGGGCGTCAGGTCTACGCGATCGGCGGCAACCTCTCGGCGGCGACGCTGTCCGGCGTCAAGGTGCGGGCCGTCAACTTCTGGATCTTCGTCAACATGGGCTTTCTGTCCGCGGTGGCCGGGATCATCTACTCCTCCCGCTCGAACGGCGCCCAGCCCGCGGCGGGGGAGATGTTCGAGCTGGACGCCATCGCCGCCGCCTTCATCGGCGGTGCGGCGGTCACCGGCGGTGTCGGCACCGTGGTCGGTGCGATGGTCGGTGGCCTGATCATGGCGGTCATGAGCAACGGCATGTCGCTCCTGGGCGTCGACCAGTCGATCCAGTCGGTGGTCAAGGGCCTCGTGCTGCTGCTGGCCGTCGCCTTCGACGTCTACAACAAGCGGCGCGCCGGAGCGTCCCGCTGACGTAGGTCGCGGAGCCACCAAGTCGAGGGCGGCACCGGCGCCGTCCTCACCTCGAGGACGGCATCGGCGCCGCCCTCTGCTGAAGGAGGAACCGTGCTGCCCGATGGAGCGCCGCGCGCATCGGCACTGTCCGATGTCGCCGTGCACGCCGGTGTCTCGCACCAGACGGTGTCCCGGGTCGTCAACGGGCACCCGAACGTGGCCCCGGCGACCCGGGAACGGGTGCAGCGGGCGATCACCGAGCTCGGCTACCGGCCGAACACGGCGGCCCGCGCCCTGGTCACCGGGTCCACCCGCTCGTTCGGCCTGGTGACCTCGCACATCAACCAGTACGGACCGGCGCAGACGCTGCTCGGGCTGGAGAAGGCCGCCCGGGCGGCCGGCTACTCCCTCGGGGTGGCCATCCTCGACGACGACAGCGAGGCGGCGATGCGCGAGGCGGTCGACCGCTTCGTGGCGCAGTCCGTCGATGCGGTGGTCGCGCTGTCCACCTACGGCCAGGCGGTCGAGGCGCTGCGGCGGTTCGAGGCGCCGGTACCGCTGATCGCGGTGCAGGTGGGCCGGGACGAGTCCCGGCCCACCGTGTGGGTCGCCCAGGAGGTCGGGGCTGAGCTGGCCACCCGTCACCTGCTCGAGCTCGGGCACCGCACCGTGCACCACGTCACCGGGCCGCCGGACTCGCTGGAGGCCCGCGGGCGGATGGTCGGCTGGCGCCGCGCACTGGAGGACGCCGGCGCACCGGTCCCGGAGCCCCTGCACGGTGACTGGTGGCCCTGCTCGGGGCACGCGGCCGGCCGCGAGCTGGCCGCCCGGGTGCGCGCCGGGCAGGACGACGTCACCGCCGTCTTCGTCGCCAACGACCAGATGGCGCTGGGCCTGCTCAGCGCCCTGGCCGACGAGGGGCTGTCGGTACCGGGCGACGTCAGCGTCGTCGGCTTCGACGACGTGCCCGAGTGCGCGTACTTCACCCCGCCGCTCACCACGGTGCGGCAGGACTTCGCCGAGCTGGGCCGCCGCGGGGTCGAGCTCGTGCTCGCCCGGCTGCGCGGGGAGCCGCTGGAGTCCCAACCGGTCCTGCCCCAGCTGGTCGTGCGGCGGTCCACCGGACCGGCCCGGCAGACGGTTTGACGGAGCTTGTTGTTAGCGCTAACAATCCATCCGGTGCCGCGTCCCGCGGCGAACCGGTTCGCTGGGACCAGGCCCGTCACGGTGGGCGGAAGGGGCTCCTGACATGACGATGGACGCCGGCACGGCGATCACCTCGGGTCGCACAGCCTTGGGGATCGAGTTCGGATCGACCCGGATCAAGGCGGTGCTGATCGGGCCGGACCACGCCCCCCTCGCCGTCGGCAGTCACGACTGGGAGAACCAGTTCGTGGACCGGCTCTGGACGTACTCGCTGGACGCCGTCTGGGCCGGGGTGCAGCAGAGCGTCTCGGCCCTCGCCGAGGACGTACGGCGGCGCCACGGGGTCGAGCTCTCCGGGGTCGGCGCGCTCGGCGTCTCCGCGATGATGCACGGCTACCTGGCGTTCGACGCCGAGGGCGAGCTGCTCACGCCGTTCCGCACCTGGCGCAACACGAACACCGGCCGGGCAGCCGAGCGGCTCAGCGCGGAGTTCGGGTGCAACATCCCGCACCGGTGGAGCGTCGCGCACCTCTACCAGGCGATCCTGGACCACGAGCAGCACGTCGGCCGGCTCGACCACCTGACCACCCTGGCCGGGTACGTGCACTGGCAGCTCACCGGCGAGAAGGTGCTCGGCATCGGGGACGCCAGCGGCATGTTCCCGATCGACTCCGCCGGGGGCTACGACACCACGATGCTGACCCGGTTCGACCAGCTGGCCGCCGAGGCCGGGGTCGAGCTGAGCCTCGCCGGGCTGCTGCCCGGCATCGCCCGCGCCGGCCAGCCGGCCGGCACGCTCACCGAGGCGGGCGCGCGGCTGCTCGACCCGAGCGGGCGGCTGCGCCCCGGCGCCCCCGTCTGTCCGCCGGAGGGTGACGCGGGCACCGGGATGGTCGCCACCAACTCGGTCGCCCCGCGGACCGGCAACGTCTCCGCCGGCACGTCGATCTTCGCGATGGTCGTGCTCGAGCGGGAGCTCGCCCAGGTGCACCGCGAACTGGACCTGGTCACCACGCCGGCCGGTGACCCGGTGGCGATGGTGCACTGCAACAACGGCGCCAGTGAGCTGGACGCCTGGGCCGGGCTGTTCGCCGAGTTCGCTCGCGCGCTGGGTGTCGACGTCGACTCCTCGACGGTCTTCCAGACCCTCTTCACCGCCGCCCTGGGCGGCGCGAGCGACTGCGGCGGGATGCTCGCCTACAACTACCTCTCCGGTGAGCCGATCACCGACTTCGAGGAGGGCCGCCCGCTCTTCCTGCGGTCCCCGGACAGCCGGTTCGACCTCGGCACCTTCATGCGGACGCACCTGTTCGCCTCCCTGGCCACGCTGAAGATCGGCATGGACGTCCTGCAGAAGACCGAGGGCGTGCGGCTCGACCGGATGTTCGCGCACGGCGGCCTGTTCAAGACCGAGGGTGTGGCGCAGCGCTTCCTCGCTGCCGCCATCGACACCCCGGTCTCCGTCGGTGACGTCGCCGCGGAGGGCGGCGCCTGGGGGATCGCCGTCCTGGCCGCCTTCGCCGCCGGGCGCTCGCCGGAGCAGGAGCTGGCGGACTACCTGGACGCCGAGGTCTTCACCGACGCGAGCCTGACGACCGCCGACCCCGACCCCACGGACGTCGCGGGCTTCGAGGCGTTCATGCAGCGGTACGTCGCCGCACTCCCGGTGCAGCGGGCCGCCGTGGACCACGTGGACGTCGGCCATCGGCCGGCCGCACCGCAGACCGAGACCACCTCTGCCGCCGAGACCGAGGAGCAGCCGGCATGACCACCACCCCGACCCGCACCGAGCAGGGGACGCTGCGCGCCCAGCGCGAGCACGTCGCCCACCTGCACACCTACCTGACCCGCTACGAGCTGGTCACCTGGACCTCGGGCAACGTGTCCGAGCGGGTGCCCGGCGAGGACCTGTTCGTCATCAAGGGCAGCGGCGTCGAGTACGACCAGCTGACCTGGGAGGGCATCACCGTCTGCGACCTCGACGGCAACGCCGTCGACGGCGTCCGGGCCCCCTCCAGCGACACGGCGGCGCACGCCTACGTCTACCGGAACATGCCCGAGGTCAACGGCCAGGTGCACACGCACAGCACCTACGCCGCGGCCTGGGCGGCCCGGCACGAGGAGATCCCCTGCGTGCTCACGGCGATGGCCGACGAGTTCGGCGGGCCCATCCCGGTCGGGCCGTTCGCGCTGATCGGCGACGACTCCATCGGCCAGGGCATCGTGGAGACCCTGCAGGGGCACCGCTCGCCGGCGGTGCTGATGAAGAACCACGGCGTCTTCACCATCGGCCCCTCGGCCAAGGCCGCCGTCAAGGCCGCCGTCATGACGGAGGACGTCGCCCGCACCGTGCACCTCTCCCGCCAGCTGGGTGAGCCCAAGCCGATCGCGCGGGCGGACATCGACTCGCTGTACGCGCGCTACCAGAACGTCTACGGACAACGATGAGCACGAAGGAGCAGCAGGTGGCATTCGAGGGTTCGGAGATCTGGTTCCTCACCGGCAGCCAGGGGCTGTACGGCGAGGAGACCCTCCAGCAGGTCGCCGAGCAGTCGCAGCGGGTCGCCGCGACGCTGGACGGCGCCGACGCCGTCCCGGTCCGGGTGGTCTGGAAGCCGGTGCTCACCGACGCCGGTGCGATCCGGAAGATGATGGGCGAGGCGAACGAGGACCCGAACTGCCTCGGCGTCATCACCTGGATGCACACCTTCTCCCCGGCGAAGATGTGGATCACTGGGCTGGACGCGCTGCGCAAGCCGCTGCTGCACCTGCACACCCAGGCCGACGCCGCCCTCCCGTGGGCGACGATCGACATGGACTTCATGAACCTGAACCAGGCCGCCCACGGCGACCGCGAGTACGGCTTCATGCTCACCCGGCTGCGCACGCCGCGCACCACCGTCTCCGGCCACGCGAGCAACCCGCGGGTGCAGGCCCGGGTCGGTTCCTGGGCCCGTGCCGCCGCCGGTGCGGCCGCCGCCCGCGGCCTCAAGCTGGCCCGGTTCGGTGACAACATGCGGAACGTCGCGGTCACCGAGGGCGACAAGGTCGAGGCGGAGATCCGCTTCGGCATGTCGGTGAACACCTGGGGCGTCAACGACCTGGTCGAGGTGGTCGAGCGCGTGGGCGACTCCGCCGTCGACACGGTCATCGCCGAGTACGGCGACCTGTACGAGATGGACGCCGACCTGCGCCCGGGTGGCGAGCGGCACGACAGCGTCCGCTACCAGGCCCGGATCGAGGTGGCGCTGCGCCAGTTCCTCACCGAGGGCGGCTTCGGTGCGTTCACCACCAACTTCGAGGACCTCGGCGGCCTGCGCCAGCTCCCCGGCCTGGCCGTGCAGCGGCTGATGGCCGACGGCTACGGCTTCGGCGGCGAGGGCGACTGGAAGACCTCCGCCCTGCTGCGGGTGCTCAAGGTCGCCGCCCAGGGGCTGCCCGGCGGTACGTCCTTCATGGAGGACTACACCTACGACCTCGCCTCGGAGACCCCGAAGATCCTCGGTGCCCACATGCTCGAGGTGTGCCCGACGATCGCCGGGGACAAGCCGCGGCTGGAGGTGCACCCGCTCGGCATCGGCGGCCGCGAGGACCCGGCGCGGCTGGTGTTCACCGCCGCCCCCGCCGCCGGCATCACGGTGGGCTGGTGCGACCTGGGCGACCGGTTCCGCTGGGTGGCCAACGAGATCGACGTCGTCGAGCCGTCCGAGCCGCTGCCGAACCTCCCGGTCGCCCGGGCGGTCTGGGAGCCCCGGCCGGACTTCGAGACGGCGACCGAGGGCTGGCTGACCGCCGGCGGGCCGCACCACACGGTGCTGTCCACCCAGCTGGGGGCCGACGAGCTGACCGACCTGGCCGAGGTGTTCGACACCGAGCTGGTGCTCATCGACGCCGGCACCACCCGGCGCAGCCTGGCCAAGGAGCTGCGCTGGAGCGCGGCCTACCACCGGCTCAACCAGCGCCTCTGACGCGCGACGACGCCCCGGCCGGTTGCCCGGCCGGGGCGACGTCGTCAGG
>NZ_JPMX01000034.1:0-5917 GCF_000761485.1 Modestobacter caceresii | reverse complement strand
CCCCCCCCCGCCGCTTGTCGATCAGTACCAGTTGTTGGCCTGGAAGTGCGCCCACGCGCCACACGGGGTGCCGTAGCGGTCGGTGATGTAGTCCAGGCCCCAGGTGATCTGAGTGGCCGGGTTGGTGCGCCAGTCCGGGCCGGCCGAGGCCATCTTCGAACCGGGCAGCGCCTGCGGGATGCCGTAGGCGCTGGAGTTCGGGTTGTCGGCCGTGGTCTCCCAGTTGCTCTCCTTGGTCCACAGGTTGTCCAGGCAGGTGAACTCGCCGGTCCCCCAGCCGCGCTCGGCGACCATGGTCCGGCCGATGCTGCGGGGGTCACCGGTGGCGGTCCGGTCGGCGCTGCGGCTGGCGGCCTGCTCGACCGGGCGAGGTGCCGGGGCCGCCGGCGCTGCCGGGGCCGCCCCGCCGCCGAGGGTGAGGGTCTGGCCGACGCGCAGCACGTTCGGGTCGCCGCCGATGGTGCCGCGGTTGGCGGCGTGGAGGGCCTGCCAGGTGGTGCCGTGCTGGGCGGCGATCTTGCCGAGGGTGTCGCCGGGGCGCACGACGTAGGTGCCGGTCGCCGCCGCGGGTGCGGCCGCCGGTGCAGCCGCCGGGGCCGAGCCGCCGCCGATGGTCAGCACCTGGCCGACGCGCAGCACGTTCGGGTTGCTGCCGATGGTGTCGCGGTTGGCGGCGTGGATGTCCTGCCAGGTGGTGCCGTGGCTGGCAGCGAGCTCGTTGAGCGTGTCACCGGGGCTGACGGTGTGGCTGCCGGTGTGGGCCTGGGCCGGTGCGATGACCCCGAAGGACATCGCCGCGGCTGCCGCGACGACCATGGCGGGACGTGCCGCCGAAGCGAGGGCGGAGCGCCCGGTGGAGCGGTCGCGCCGTGCCGTGAAGCGATTGAGCATGGGTGTGTGCCTCTCGCCGCCTGCGGAGTTAGCTGTCGGGTTCGGGCGAGAGATGCCCGGCCGCGTGCTGCGGCTTCACCCCAAGGCCCGGAGGCCTGGTCCTGCGAGGTGGGTCCCCCGCGCCTGCCCGTGGTCTCGTGACGTCCGGGCGACGGTGGGCAGGTTCGGCGGTGCCGTCGTCCGGAGCCCGCCGTGTGGCGGACGACCCACGGTAGGCAGCCCGTCGGCCGGAGAAACCGGTCGGCGGCGACCTTTTGCCGGTTCCACGACGCGGTCCGCACGAGCTGTGACCGATCATGGACACCGTGTGGACCGGTCCGCCGAGGTCGTCCCGCGGGGCAACGAGATGAGGCGGCGGCTCAGCGGCCGGTGAGGACGACCGGTAGCTCCTGGAGACCGCGGATGACGAACTCCGGGCGGCGCGGAGCCGGGCGGGCCAGCTCCAGCCGGGAGGTGCGGCTCAGCAGTGCGCCGAAGGAGGCCTGCAGCTCCACCCGGGCCAGCGGGGCGCCGATGCAGAAGTGCACGCCGGCGCCGAAGGAGATGTGCGGGTTGTCCGCGCGCCCGACGTCGAGGGTGTCCGGGTCGACGAAGACGGCCGGGTCGCGGTTGGCGCTGCCCAGCAGGGCGGCGATCTTCTGTCCGCGCGCGACGGTGACCCCGCTGATCTCGACGTCCTCGGTGGCGGTGCGCTCGAACAGCTGCAGCGGTGAGTCGTAGCGCATCAGCTCCTCGATCGCCGTCGGCAGCAGGCCCGGGTCCGCGCGCAGCCGGGCGAGCTGGTCGGGGTGCTCCAGCAGTGCCAGCAGGCCGTTGCCGCTGACGTTGACCGTCGCCTCGTGGCCGGCGTTGAGCAGCAGGATGCAGGTGGTCACCAGCTCGTCCTCGGTGAGCCGGTCGCCCTCGGCGTCGCGCACCGTGACCAGGTGGGTGAGCAGGTCCTCGCCCGGGGTGGTCCGCCGCTCGGCGGCCAGCTCGCGCAGGTAGGCGACGAACTCGGCGGCGGCCCGCTCGGCGTCGGCCTCGATCTCCGTCGTCCGGCCGTACTCGTACATCTTCACGATCGCGTTCGACCACGGGCGCAGCAGCGGCCGGTCGGCCGCCGGCACCCCGAGCAGCTCGGCGATGACCGCGACCGGCAGCTCCTCGGCCATGCCGGACAGCACGTCGACGTCGGTCTCGCCGGCGGAGCGCTCGACGAGGGAGTCGACGAGGGAGTCGGCCAGCTCCTGCACCCAGGGCCGCAGCCGCTCGACGTGGCCGCGGGCGAACGCCGCGCTGATCAGCCGGCGCAGCCGGGTGTGCGTGGGCGGCTCCATCTCCAGGATGGCGTTGCGGTGGATCAGGTTGAAGCTCTCGAACCGCTCGGTGGGGGTCCGGTCCGACCAGATCCGGCCCAGCCGCCGGTCCCGCAGGACGGCGTTGGCCTCGGCGTGGCCGAAGGTCAGCCACAGGCCCTGCCGCTCGTCCCACTGCACCGGCGCGGCGGCGCGGGCCACGGCGAACGCCGGATAGGGATCGGCGACGAGCGCAGGGTCGGTCAGGTCGAACGGGACGGGAGCCACTGTCACCGGCAGAGCCTAGGGCGCCGGCCGGACGGGACGCCGTCCCCCGGTCGCCGACGGCGCCTCCTACGCTCGCATGCATGGCCCGCTCCACGACCCGCCGTCGCCCCGCCGCCCCTGCCGCGACCGACGGCGAGACCAACCCGAAGGCGCCCTGCCCCTGTGGCTCCGGCCGCCGCTACAAGCACTGCCACGGCTCCGGCTACGGCCAGCCGGTGCTCCGCCCGTTCGAGGGCCTGCCCGGCGAGGTCGACTGGGTGGCGCTGCGCGAGCTCGTGCCGGCCGCCACCGCCCGGCTGACCACGACGGAGGGCCGGTCGGTCACGCTGGCCAGCGTGCTCCCCGGTGGCACCCCCGCCCTGGTGCGGGCCAACGGCGAGATCCTGCTCGGCGTCCAGCTGCAGACCTCCTCCGACGACGTCAGCCGCGACCTCGGCACCGCGCTCGCCGCCGCGCTCGAGGCCCCGGCCGGCGCGCCCGTCGACCCGGGCCCCATCGGTGCCGCCGGTTCGGCCGGGCCGCGGCTTCAGGAGCTGCTGGACCTCTCGGCTCCGTTCGAGGTCACCGTGCACGACGACTTCGAGTTCTGGCTGGAGGGCGCCGACGTCGACGCGACCGCCCGCGCGAGCCTGCAGCAGGCCAACGAGATGGTGATGCCCACGGTCCGGCTGGACGGGCTGGAGGCCGCCTACTGGTGCCGGCCCACCACCGAGCGTGGCCACGTGCGCTGGGTGCGCCCCGAGCCGGAGGAGGCGCTGCTGGACGCCCTGGCCCGGCTCGGTGCGGCCGAGCAGCTCAGCCTGGGGGAGGGGACCCGGTACGCCGGCGCCTTCCGCGCCCTCGGGCTCGTGGTCCCGGTGTGGGACGTGCCCGGAGCCGTGCCCGGTGCCGAGTGGGCCGGCCCCTCGGCCGAGCTGCACTCCCGGCTGGAGGCCGCGCTGGCGGTCACCGAGCCGCTGGACGCCGACGAGCGACGGGCCCGCGCCGGGCTGCTGTCCCGGCAGGTCACGCTCCGCTGAGCCGGAGGACCCGGCCCCCTCGGCGACTGCGGCGAGAGGGCCGGGCCAGGCCTACCGTGGGGGCCGCACAGCAGAGCTGAGGAAGGACGAACGTGGGCCACGAGCACGGCGGCATGGGTTCGATGCACGTCCCGGAGCTGCCGCCGACCGCTGGCCGGGTGCTGGGTCTGGACCTGGCCGCCGCCTCACCGGTGGCCTGGCTCGCCGTGCTGCTGGCCCTCGGCTACCTGGTCGGGCTGTGGCGGCTGCACCGCCGGGGCGTGCGCTGGGCGCCGTCCCGGACGGCCGCGTGGCTGATCGGCTGCGCCACCCTGTTCCACGTCACCGCCAGTGGCCTGCAGAGCTACGGGATGGCGCTGTTCAGCCTGCACATGGTGCAGCACATGGTGCTGAGCATGATCACGCCGCTGCTGTTGCTGCTCGGCGCCCCGGTCACCCTGATGCTGCGCGCACTCCCCGCGGCCCAGGGGCCTGCTGGGATGCCGCGGCGGGCGCTGCTCGGGGCCCTGCACAGCCGGCTGGGTCAGCTGGTCTCCTCCCCGCTGTTCACCATCCCGCTGTTCATCGCCAGCCTCTACGGCGTCTACTTCACCCCGCTGTTCGACGAGCTGATGTCGACGGTGCCCGGGCACACGTTCATGCTGCTGCACTTCCTGGTCACCGGGCTGCTGTTCTTCGGCCCGATCATGGCCATCGACCCGTGGCCCCGGCGCTCCGGGCACGGCGCGCGGATGCTCGAGCTGCTGCTGCCGGCGCCCTTCCACGCGTTCTTCGGCGTGATCGTGATGATGAGCAACACGCTGCTGCTCACCAGCTACACCACCCCGCCCGAGTCCTGGGGCATCGACCCGCTGTACGACCAGGGGGCGGCCGGCGGCATCGCCTGGTCGTTCGGGGAGTTCCCCACGGTGCTGGTGCTGGCGGTGGTGTTCTTCCAGTGGACCCGCTCGGAGGACCGGGCCAACCGGTCCGCCGACCGGGCGCGCGACCGGGCGATCGCCCGCGGCGAGAGCGGCGAGGACCCGGAGCTGACCGCCTACAACGAGCGGCTCCGCCGCCTGGCGGCCCAGCACCCCTGACCGTCAGGGGCCGAGATCGCGCCCTTGGCCCTAGGAGGGGCGGCGGGTGCGGGGGTGGTCGGCGGCGACCAGCGCCTCGACCAGGTCGGCGCGGGCCCGGGCCACGCGGGAGCGGATCGTGCCGATCGGGCAGCCCACCACCTCGGCGGCCTCGGCGTAGGGCAGCCCGATCAGCTGGGTGAGCACGAAGGCCTCCCGGCGCTCGGGCTCCAGCCGGTCCAGCACGTCCTGCGCGGCGACCGACCCGCCCACCTCGTCGTCCGGCACGTCGCGGACCAGGTCGGCCAGGTCGGTGTCGTCGGAGACCAGCACCAGGCCGCGCCGCGTGCGGGCCCGCAGGTGGTCGGCGCAGACCCGGCGGGCGATGGACAGCAGCCAGGTGCGCAGCGACGAGCGGCCCTCGAAGCCCCGCAACGCCGGCAGGGCCCGCAGGTAGGTCTCCTGGGTGAGGTCCTCGGCGGCCTGGCGGTCGGCCAGGTGCGCGCACAGCCGCCACACGTCGGTCTGCGTCTCCCGGATCAGCGCGGCCTGCGCCAGGCTGTCGCCCTCGGCTGCACGGGCAGCGAGACGTTCCAGCTGCCCCACGTGGACCCTCCGGGAACTCTGCGGTCGTCGGCGGCGACTATGCCACCGTGAGCTGTGCAGCCTGTCGTGAGGCGGTCTCCGCCGGCCTGGACGGCGAGTCCCCGGGCGCCCCGCAGACCTGGGTCGACGAGCACCTGGGCCGGTGCCCGGCCTGCCGCGGGTGGGCCGAGGCCGCGGCAGAGGTGACCCGCCGGGCCCGGCTGACCCCAGTCGCGGCGATGCCCGACGTGACCGCCGCGGTGCTGGGCCGGTTGCCGGCGGTGCAGCCGGCGGCCCGCCCCCGGGCGTGGCTGGACGCCGGTCTGCGGCTGGCCCTGCTGGCCGTCGGCGCCGGTCAGCTGGCGGTCAGCCTGCCGGCGCTCCTGGGGGCCGGCGGTGCGGCGGCCGCCCCGGTGCACCTGGCGCACGAGACGGGTGCCTGGAACCTGGGGCTGGCTGCCTGCTTCCTCGGCGTCGCCTTGCTGCCACGGCTGGCGGCCGGTGCCCTGCCCTTCCTGCTGCCCTTCACCGCCGTGCTCGCCTGGGTCACCGTCGGCGACCTGGGGACCGGCCACGTGCACCCCGGCCGGGCGGTCGGGCACCTGCTGCTGCTCGGCGGGGCCGTGCTGGTGAGCTGGCTCGCGCTGCGGAACCGGGGTGCCCGCACCGGTCCGACCGGGGAGCGGGCCGCCCGGCCGGTGACGAGGTGGGCCGTCGCCCGGGGAGCGGAGCCCGGGCGGTGGGCCGAGCGTCCTGCGGCGCCCGGCTGGCGGGCCGCCGGCCCGGCCGCGCGTGCCGC
>NZ_JPMX01000033.1 GCF_000761485.1 Modestobacter caceresii | reverse complement strand
GGTTCCCGGTGCTCATGCCGCGCAGGCCGTCGACCCGCACGTTCTGGATCTGCAGGATCGCCCTCGGGGCGTTGGCGGCGATGCCGTCGGTCTGGGCGCCGGTCACGGCGCCGTTGATGTGGACGCCCTCGATGTGCACCGTGCCGGTGCAGTTGCGCACGTAGATGGCGCGCTGGTCGTGGCCGGCGACCTTGGCCGACGGCAGTGCCTTGATGCTGCCGCCGATGATGACGGCGTTGCGGCAGTCCGCGATGGTGATCGGGCCGACCGCGCGGTCGGTGGGCAGCTTGATCAGCACGTCACCGCCGCGGCCGCTCACCGTCGTCAGCGACGTCGTCGCCGTCACCTTGGTCACGGGATAGTTGGCGTAGCCGGCGGGCGGCCTCCAGCTGAGCGCGGGGCGGCTGGTCGACGCGGCGACCACGTCCATCTGTGTGGATGCGAGGGCCAGACCGGTTGCGGGCGCCTCCGGTTCGGCGGCATCGATGACAGTGGTCGCCACCGGCACGAGGCAGCCGAAGGCGATGGCGAGCGCGAGCCAACGGCTGCGGCCGCCTGCGATCGCGCGGCACCTGGCCGAGGCGGACTTTCGTGAGGAGACGAAACGGGAGGGAGGCACGCGGGGGAAGGTAGCAGTGCGATTACGTCACAGCGCAGTACTTGTGGAACCGCCTGGTCCGGTGATACAGGCGCCACTCCAAGTGACCCGGCACCCACCGAACGAACCGGCCTGCCGCATGCGGTGGGTCAACGGCCCCGACAACGTCACACGCAGTTCATCCGGCGAGCGGGAACCCCCGGCAACAGATCCACGAGCTCGCAGCGGTTCCACGCTGAGGGGCGCCCCAGACAAGGCTGATGCCCTGACGATCGACCCATTGCGCGCTCGAATATCCAACATTGCAATCAGTTCCACTTCCGGCGCTCAGCGTGATGGGCCAGCGCGCACGCAGAACATGCACTTTCTGAGCGGCGTGTGACGGTCTTATCGCCCACAGTTCGCATGGCCAACTACCGGACACATCGAGCCCCCGGAGTGCCAATGGCTCGGCTACGGTCCCCCGAACTACCGACCACGGGGGTCAAGAACAGTGACACATTCGTTCAAAGCGGTTCGGGCGAACCGAGACCGGCTCACCTGGGCGGCATTCTGGTGCGCCTCTGCAATGGTCATGGCCTTCGCACTGGCAACAGGTGACCTGTCCTACCGCGACGAACGGGGCTACGTCACCATTGCCGACTCGGTGCTGCGCGGTGATGGCTACCAACTGGACGGGGAGACCACCGCCTACCGGCCGCCGGCCTGGCCCCTGCTGCTCGCGGTGTTCCGGCTCCTCGGCACACCGATCGAGCTGCTCGTAGCCGTGTCGGCGGCACTGCTCGTCGTGTCTGCGCTGTTGGCCCGCCGGATAGCGACACACATCGCAGGGCCGTCGGCGGGCTGGATCGCGGCGTTCCTGCTCCTGCTCTACCCGCTGAACGTCTACACCGCGGCCACCCTGTACCCGCAGACGCTGGCGATGGCCGCATTGCTCGGCGCGGTCGCATTGAGCCTCGACGACCCCCGGGCGGCGCGGCCGTGGCGCGGAGCCGCCGTCGGACTGCTGGCCGTCGTCGTCCTGTACTCAGCTCCGACCCTGGCCTTCGCAGCCCTCATCGTCGTCCTCTGGGCGTTGTGGCGGTTCCGTCAGCAGACCCTTCGCTTCGTGGTCCCAGCGGTGCTGGCCGGGTTGCTACCGGTGGCGCTCTGGACGGCGCGCAACGCTGTCGCCTTCGACGCGTTCGTCCCGGTGAGCACCGCCACCGGCGTGAACCTGCTGCTGGGGAACTCCGCGGAGGCGACGCCGACCTCCGGGGTCACGGCCGACATCGACAGCTACCGAGAAGCCGCCGAGCGCGGGGCCATGACGGAGAGCGAGAAGAGCGCCTTCTACACCGATGCCGCATTCACGTGGGTGAGCGAGCACCCTGATGAGGCAGCGCAGCTGTACCTGGGCAAGGTGGTGAACTACTTCGCGCCGTACAACGAGCCCGCGTCCGCGACCGGCGGCGGCACATTGGAGCGGCTGGTGTCGTACCTGACGTTCGTGCCGCTGGTCGCGTTGGCGCTCGTACGGCTGGCGCTGTGGCGCAAGTTCCCGCCGAAGCCGCCGGAGCTGCTGCTGCTCACTGTCTTCATGTCCAGCGCCGCCTTCATGGCGCTGACCTTCACCAGGACGCGATTCCGGCAGCCACTGGATTCCATGCTCATCATCGAGGCCGCGGTGTGCTCCGCTCTTCTCGCCGGGATGGTGCTGCGTGAGAGGCGTGCGGACCACCAAAGCCGAGTGCCTCGTCCCCGGGAGTCCGGGGACGAGGCACTCGGCGCCGCCTCTCGGCGGCATCAGATCGGTCGCTGAGCGCGACTGGGGAGTCTGACCAGGGGTCAGCGGTAGCCGGGCGAGGTGTAGCTCCGGCCGACCGAGCCGGCCGGGACGAAGTCACCCGAGGACGGGCGACCCTCCCGCACGCTGCCGGTGATCGAGCTGTCCTTGGGCCAGGTCGCCACACCGTTGGAGACGTTCGCCGCGCACTGCTTGTGGGTCACCGACGGCCAGACGCTCTGACCGAAGGGCCGGCCGGGCCGCGGTGCGACGTAGACGCCGTCCAGGGCCAGCGGGTAGTCGTCGTTGCAGTCGGTCCAGATGTAGTAGCCACCCTTGTCCACCGGGGCGTCGTTGTGCCCGGAGATGTTGGTGTTCCGGATGACGCCGCTGCCGATCGGCCCGGTGTTCTCGAAGATGTGCAGGCCCTGGAAGTTCGACGACCCGGTCAGCCGGTCGATGCGGAACTCCCGCAGCCCACCCCAGGGCTGGAAGACGTCGGCGTGGTTCCCGGTGCTCATGCCGCGCAGGCCGT
>NZ_JPMX01000032.1 GCF_000761485.1 Modestobacter caceresii | reverse complement strand
GCTCCGCCTGGCCGGCGCCCGATGAGCCCGCGCGTGGGCGCGGGCTCCAGCGGGCGCGCCCGGCGCCTGGTGTCCCGGGCGGTGCTGGCGAGCGCGCTGCTGGCGCTGTGTGCCGTCGGGCCCACGGGGTCGACGGTGCCGCCCGGCGCCACGCCCACGGCAGCCGCCACCGGTCCCGGCGCCACGGGGGCCGTCGTGCCGGCCGGCGCGGCGCGCCAGGTGGTCCCGGTCGAGCGGTTCGGCGCCGTGGGCGACGGCGTCCGCGACGACACCGCGGCGCTGCAGCGGGCGCTGGACAGCGTGCCGGCGGGGAGCACCCTGCGGCTCCGCGCGGGCGCGACCTACCTGCACTCCGACGTCCTCCGGGTGCGCACCCCCGGCCTCACGGTCACCGGCGCGGGCGCGACCGTCACCGCCACCCAGGAGACCCGGTCGGCCTTCCACGTCGACGCCGACCGGGTGGTGGTCGAGGGGGTCACCTTCGCCCTCCGCACCTCCACCCAGCGCTTCCACGCCTACGAGCAGATGAAGGTCCGGGTCTCCGCCGACGGGGTGGTGCTGCGCGACGTGCACGTCCGGGGCGCGGCGGCGGCCGGCTTCTACGTCGGCAACGGCTCCGGCGGGTTCCTGCTGGACCGGGTGACGGTCGTCGGCAGCCGCGCCGACGGCGTGCACGTCACCGGCGGCGCGCACGACGGCCGGGTCGTCTCCCCCGTCACCACCGGCACCGGGGACGACGGGGTCGCCGTCGTCTCCTACCGGGCCGACGGGGTGCCGTGCGCGCGGGTGCAGATCACCTCGCCGACGGTGAACGGGACGACGTGGGGCCGGGGCATCTCCGTCGTCGGCGGGGACGACATCACCTACACCGACGTGGCGATCCGGGACACCGACGCCGCCGCGGTCTACGTGGGCAGCGAGGGCGACCCGTACTACACGTTCCCCTCGCGCCGGGTGCGGGTCACTCGCGGCACGGTGACCGGAGCCAACGCCAACCCGGCCAAGGACCACGGCGCGGTGCTCGTCTACGCCGGCAACAGCGGCACCACGACCGCCGACGTCACGATCCGGGACCTGGCGGTCAGCGGCACCCGGGCCGGCGCCAGCTGGGACCTCGGGGTGCTGGCCGACCCGGGCGCGGGCGTCCAGCGGGTCACCCTCTCCGGGATCTCGCTCACCGGTGGCCCGCCGCGGCCGTTCTACACGAACGTGCCCCCGGCGGTGCGGCTGCTCGGCGTCCGGGACGACGGCTCCCCCGTCCCCGACCGCCGCGGCTGGTGAACGGCCGGCTCAGCCGGCCGGCCGCGCGCCGAACGCGTGGGCCCGCGCCGTCCAGGCCGACAGCACGGTGACGGCGTCCGGCTCCGGCAGCCCCTCGGGGCGGTGCGCCAGCGGCACCGGCGGACCCCAGCGGGTGTAGCGCTCGGCCAGCCCGGCGGGCACCAGCAGCAGGTTGGTGCGCGGCGTCCGGCGCAGCTCCCGGGCCCAGCGCAGCGGCGAGGTCAGCACCGCGCGCACGTCCCGGGCCCCGAGGACGACGACGGTCGCCCGCCGGCCGGCGACGACGTCCCGACCGGCGGCGGCGCGCCGGCCCCAGAGCACCACCACGTCGACGTCGTCCAGCGCCGCGTCGGGCAGTGCGGCGGGCTCGAGCACACCGGTGCGCCAGCCGGCGGCGGTCTGCGCGGCGGCGGTCGCCCGGGCCGTGGCCAGCTCGGCGGGGCCGGCGACGTGCAGCACGCCCAGCACCTCGCCGAACACCGGGGTGGAGAGGATGGCGCGGACGTCAGCGGGCACGGCGGACCGCCTCCAGGGTCTCCTCGACGACGTCGTCCCAGCCGCGGCGGGCCGGCCGGAGCAGCACCGGTGGCCGGGTCCGGCCGAGGTGCTCCACCAGCGCGGCGGCCCACACCTCGGGACGGCGGCCGGGCAGCCGCTGCGCCCCGACCGGGGAGGCCTCGGCCAGCGCCGGGTCCTCCGAGGTCAGCACCGGTGCGCCCAGCGCCAGCCCCTCCGCGGCGGGCAGGCCGAAGCCCTCGGCGAGGCTGGGGCACAGCACCACCCGGGCGTGCTCGTAGAGCCAGCGCAGCCGGCCGTCGGGGACGTGGCCCATCGCGAGGACCGCGCCGTCGGCGGCCAGCCCGGCGAACGCCCGGCCGCGGTCGGTGGGCCCCCAGCTGTCCGGGCCGACCACCACGAGCACCGCGTCGGGGACGGCGGCGCGCACCTGCGCCCAGGCGTCGACGACCAGGCCGACGTTCTTCCGCGGTGAGGGGTCGCCCACGACCAGCGCGAACGGCCGGCCGACCAGCTCGGGCACGACCTCCGGGACGACGTCGGTGAGCGAGGAGCCGTCGGGGTGGTGCACCACGGAGGTGCGGGGGGCCGTGGACGGCAGGTAGCTGACCAGCCGCTCCCGGGTGGCGGCGCTGACGCACACCAGCGCGTCGGCGGCCCGCAGCGAGGCGAGGTACGGCGGGCGCACCAGCCAGCGCTTGGCCCGGCCGAAGTCGTGTGGCCGGTCCAGCGCGAGCATGTCGTGCACGGTCAGCACGCCGACGCCGGGCACCCCGCGGGGCAGCAGGTGCTTGGTGCCGTGCACGACGTCCATCGGGCCGCCGACCCGCGCGCCGGCCAGCCGCTCGACGGCGGAGACCAGCGGGCCGCGGCCGGGCAGGGTGTGCACCCGGTCGGCGTCGACCAGGTGGGTGAAGGCCCCCTGCGCACCGGCGCCGGCCAGCACGTGCAGCTCCACGTCGTCGCGGGCGGCCAGCCCGCGGGCCAGCTGCACGACGTAGCGGACCATCCCCCCGCCCTCGCCCGACGGCGGGACGTGCGTGCCGATCAGCAGGTAGCGCAGCGGGCGGGGCGTCACAGCACGGCTCCGGTACGGCGTCGTCGGGCACGGTTGACCAGCAGCGCCACCACGACCAGGGCGACCAGCCCGGGGGTGGCCCGGCCCTGGCCGAGGTAGAAGTAGCGCGGCAGCTCGAGCATGGTCAGCACGAACAGCGGATAGAGCAGCAGGCCCCAGATCCGGCCCTCGCGCAGGGCGCGGTGCAGGGTGCCGGTCAGCAGCCCGGCACCGAGGAAGAACAGCAGCCCGCCGGCGATCCCCAGGTCGACGAACGGGCTGGCCACGCCGCCGTAGTTGTTGAACTCCGGGTTGCCGAACTGGGCGAGCGCCAGCGTGTAGGCGGGCTCCGGGTCGACGCCGGTGAGCGACCGGAACAGGTTCAGGCTGCCGATGCCCGGCGCCGTCCAGAACGCCGACCACAGGTCGTAGGGCAGCCCGGCCGGCTCCTGGTGCAGCAGCCGGATGGCGCCGTTGTTGTAGGCGGTGACGTAGTAGCCGGCGAAGCGCTCCACCACGAAGACGGGGAAGGACTGGCCGCCCTGCGCCGCGTAGAACACCCAGCTGCGCGAGTACTCGAAGGCGGCGAAGACCACCACCACCACCGGCAGCAGCACCGCGGGCAGGAACGCCGCGCGCCGGGTGCCCCGGGCGGTCCGGGACATCCCGGCCACCACCAGCACCAACAGCGGCACGAGCAGCTCGAGCAGGGCGAGGCGCTCGGTGACGAAGAAGGCACGCAGCAGGGCGAGGAAGGCGACCACCGCCAGCCGGCGCAGGTACCGCGGCCGGCGCCCCTGCGCCAGCAGCAGCACACCGGTCAGGACGACGAACGCGACGCCGAACTGGGTCATCGTGGTCAGCCCGGGCACGGTGCCCAGCTGGTCGCGGATGCCCAGGCCGTAGAGCTCCTGGTCGATCAGCGCGGTCACCAGCACGACCGGGTCCAGGCCCACCCGGACGGCGTTGATGCCGTAGGCGAGGTAGCCGACCATGGTCAGCCAGAACAGCACCGTGGCCGCGCGCTCCAGGACGCGCAGGTCGCCGGCCGACAGCCCCGGCCAGCCCGGCACCCGGCGGGCACCGCGCAGCCCCGGCAGCAGCGCACCGCCCAGGAACAGCAGCAGGCCGGCGGTGAACCACAGCGTCCACTCCAGGTCGATCGCCTTCGGGGTGCCCCACAGCGCCCGGTAGCGCTCGTCGGCGATGGCCAGGCTCAGCCAGGTGGTGGGCAGCGCGACCAGCCCGATCAGCGCGACCGGCGAGAGCCACCACACGCCCCCGGGCCGGCCGCCGAGGTCCGCCGTCCGCGGCCGGACGGCGGTGATCCGGGTGCTCATCGGGCTCCTCCGCCGTCCGGTTCGCGGCCGGCCAGCAGCCGCAGGCTGCGCCGCAGCTGCAGCCCGGGCAGCGGCGCCGTCCCGAAGGCCCGGCGGCAGACGACCGCGTAGGAGCCGAAGAGCACCACGGTCGCCGTGGCGCTGGTGAGGGCCAGCGCGAGCGGACCGCCCAGCCGGGCGGCGAGGACGGCGACGGGCACGACCACCAGGAGCGCCAGCCCGACGGCGCGGGCGGCGGTGCGGCCGTGGCCGGTGACGACGAGCAGCACCGCGCAGGAGCCGCAGACCGCCATGCCCAGGCCGCCGGTGGCCAGCACCGCGAGGTAGGGGGCGGCGTCGTCCAGGCCCTCGCCGTAGAGCGTGAGGACCTGCGGGGCGAGCAGCCAGGTGGCGGCGACCAGCAGCACGGTGACCGCGGTCGAGACGGTGGCCGCGGCCGACAGCAGGCCGAGCACCCGGTCGCGGCGGCCCTCGGCCTCCAGCCGCGCGGCGACCGGGGTGATCGCGATGTTGGCCAGCCCCTCGAGCACCGTGACCTGCATGGCCAGCACGCTGGCGGTCGAGTAGAGCAGCGCCTGCTCGCCGGGGAAGGCCCAGCCGGCCAGCCAGACGTCGCCGCGGCCGACCAGGAAGGCGCCGAGCTCGACGGTGAACAGCCAGGCCCCGCCCGCGACGGCGGCGGCCATCGGCGACCACCAGCGGGCGCCCCGCACCCGGGCCCGCAGCGGCAGCCGGAGCAGCACCACCGCCAGCAGCGCGAGGGAGGTCGCGGCGTAGACGGTGAGCAGGGTGACCAGCGACGTCCGGCCGTCCTGTGCCCAGACGACGACGCCCATGGCGAGCAGGGCGAGCACCGACCGGCTGTGGTGGGTGGCCGCGACCGACCAGCGGATCCGGCCGACCGCGGCGTAGACGTCGCTGATGGTGAGCCGGACCGTCTCCAGCACGATCAGCCCGGCGACCAGCGCGACCACCAGCGCGCGGTCGTCGCGGACGACCGCGGTGGCCACCCAGGCGACCGCCGGTGCGGTGACCACGCTCAACAGCGCGACCGCCCGCAGGTGGGCGAGCACCTGGGCGGCCACCTCGACCGGGGAGGAGGCCGCGGCGATCGCCCGGATGGCGTGCTGACCCAGGCCCAGCCGGCCGACCATCGGCCCGAGCATCAGGGCGCCGAGCACGGCCAGGAAGCCGGTGGCCGCGCGGTCGTCGAGGGTGCGGACCGCCAGCACCGACGTCAGGAACGTGGCGACCAGCCCGAGCACGGCCACGACCATCCGCAGGCCGAAGCTCCGGCGGACCTCCTGGCTCTGCTCCCCCGCCTGGACCGCCACGGTCAGGCCTCGCTGGCGACGGGCTCCTGCCGAGGGGACGTCGTCTCCTCCGCAGCCCGCGGGGGCGACGGCTGGGGCCGGTCGCGCCCCAGGTGCCGCCCGGTGGTGGTGACGACGACGCCGCGCAACGCCGGGCCGGACGACGTCACGTCGCGGACGGCGGCCAGCGCGTCCTCCAGCGAGGTGACCCCCTCCCCCACGACGACGACCGCCTGCTCGGCGTGCCGGGCGGTCTCGCCGAACCGGGCGCCGGAGGTGAGCGCCGGGGCGTGCAGCAGCACGTGCCGGCCGGCGGCGGTGTGCCGGGCGACGGTCGCGGCCAGCGCCGCGTCGCCGTCGTGCGGCGGGACGGCGAGGACGGTCAGCAGCGGCGTGTGCGCCTGCTCGCCGGGGAACTCCGCCGACCCGGGCGGGCGGCTGCCGTGCGCGTGCGCCGCGGTGGTCACCAGCACCACAGGGGCGCCGGTGGAGGAGATCGCCCAGGCCAGCTCCCAGGCGACCTCGGCGGCGCCGGCGCGCTCGTCGGCACCGACCACGACGAGGCGGCGGGCACCGGCGCTGACGTCGAGCACCTGCGGCACGAGCAGCCGGGCCGCCGAGAGGGCATCGGCCCGGGGCAGCTGGACGGGCACCTGCGGGCTGCGGCCCCGGACCCGCCCGGCCGGCAGCCGCGGCAGCAGCACGGGCACGCCGGCCGCCACCAGCAGCCGGGCGTCGAACAGCCGGTTCGACGTCGCCCGCCACACCGCGCCAGCGGCCAGCAGCAGCACGGCACCGAGCACGGCGCCCAGCACGGTGGACAGCAGCGCGGCCGGTGCGCCGGTCTCCTGGTCCAGGCTCGGGGCGCGCAGCACCGGCACCAGGTCGGGGACCCGGGTGGCGGCGCCGGTCAGCTGGCTCTGCTCGGCGAGCAGCCGCTCGACCTCCTGGGCCACCGGGCTGTTCACCGCGCCCGGCTCGCCGAGGGCGTCCAGCCGCTGCTGCACCGCGTCCAGCGCCGCGGTCACCGCCGTCCCGGCGGCCTCTTGGCGGGCGGTGACGTAGCCGTCGAGCAGCGTCGTCATGGCCTGGAGGGCCTGCTCGGCGGTGGGGGCGGTGGCGCTGATCCGCAGGACGTCGGAGGTGCCGACCTGTGCGACGGAGACGGTGACCGCGTCATCCGTCTGCTCGTCCTGGGTCAGCCGCAGCGCGTCCAGCGCCTCGAGCTGGCCGGCGACCAGGGAGTCGTCGGTGCCGGTCTGGGCGGTGGTCGGCAGCGGGCCGCTGAGCACCTGGGCGTCGGGGACGACCTCGAAGGTGGCCGAGGCGGTGACCTCCTCCTCGGCGGCGAGCCCGACCAGCAGGCCGAGCAGCCCGCCGAGCAGGGCGCCGACGAGCGCCAGCCGGGCCAGCCAGGCCAGCGGTGCGGCCGGCCCGGGCCAGGTGTCCGCCCGGGTGGCGTCGTCGGGCGCCCCGCCTCCCGGGTTGGTGCCGGCCGGCCGGCCTGTCGAGCTGCTCATGCGCGTGCGTCCTCCCTCGTGCCATCGGCGGAGTCCGCCCGCAACAGCGTCCAGATGATAGGGCTCGGCCGGCTGCGCTCTTGCCACTCATCCCTCCGGGTGAACGCCGGGTGGACGGCAGGGAACGGGGCGCTGACCTGCGAAGACGCCTTCACACCGCCGGTGGACACAGGAAGATCGACACCTAGGCTCTGCCGCGTGACCGAGGCCCCCACGCGCCCGCAGCGGGTGGCGGCGATCGACGTCGCGCGGGCCGTGGCGATCATCGGCGTGGCGGCCAACCACTCCATCGACGGCATGCTCAACGCCGGCCTGATCGGGGCCGACCACCCCCTCGAGGCGGTCAACTCAGCGCTGTACCTGTTCCGGATGCCGGCCCTGGCGTTCCTGCTCGGGCTGTTCGTGCCCCGCGCGGTGACCAGGCGTGGGGCGGCCGGCTACGTCCGCGAGCGGGCCACGCTGATGCTCTGGCTCTACCTGCTCTGGTACCTGGTGCAGAGCCTCGCCGAGCTGGCGACCAACGAGGTCAAGAACGTGCCGCGGGAGCCCGGGGCGATCTGGCGGGTGTGGGAGCCGTTCGCCCACCTGTGGTTCCTGCCGTTCCTGATCGTGACGTCGGTGGTGCTGGCCGTGCTGCGACCGTGGCAGGGCCCGGCCCGCCGGCTGCTGGGCGGCGGCGGGCTGGTGCTGGCCAGCCTGCTCACCTGGGGCTGGAACCCGACCCTGTTCGGGCTGACCGGGCTCTCGCTGCTGGCGTTCGCCGCGGCCGGGTCCATGGTCGGGCTGGCCCGGCTGGGCACGTGGATGCAGGGCCCGGTCCGGGCCTGGACGGCGGTCGGGCTGCTCGCCGCCGCCTCGCTGGGGCTGCTGCTCCAGGCCGACGTCGCGCCGTCGACCCTGCCGGCCGAGGTCGGCCTGGTCGAGCGGGCACTGAGCCTCGGCGCCGCGGTCGCCGGCACGATCGCGCTGCTCGCCGTATCGGTGCTGCTGGCCCGAGTGCCGCCGCTGCGCGACCTGCTGGCCGCGATCGGCCGCCGCACCCTGCCGATCTACCTGGCGCACGTGCTGGTCGTCGCCGGCGTGCGGATCGTGCTCGTGCAGCTCGGGGTCGACCAGCCGTACGCCATCGCTGCGGTGGCCGTCGTCGCCGGCGTCGGCATCCCGTTCGCCGTCGCCACCTTCACGGCCGGGCGGCCGTGGGCGAACTGGCTGTTCGACCTGCCCCTGGCTCTCCGTCCACGAACGCGCGGACCGGCTGCCGTCGACCCGTCATCCGCTCGCCGACTGAGCGCGGAGCAGGACCGGGCACCGAGCCGGCCGACCGGCCGGGACGGCGCCCGCCGGTAGACCGCGGGCTCAGCCGGCGCGGCGGCCCAGTGCGCGGTAGGTCCAGCCGGCGGCCACCCAGCGGTCGCGGTCCAGCGCGTTGCGCCCGTCGAGCATCCGCTTCTGCCCCACGACCTTGCCGAAGGCCACCGGGTCCAGGTCCCGGTACTGCTGCCACTCGGTGAGCACCAGGACTGCGTCGGCCCGTTCCGCAGCCTCCTCCGGGGTGTCCACGGCGTCGAGCTGCGGCCAGCTGCGGCGGATGTTGTCCCCGGCCGCGGGGTCGGTGACCCGCACCGCGGCGCCCTGCAATTGCAGCTGGGCGGCGACGTTCAGCGCCGGGGAGTCGCGGATGTCGTCGCTGTTGGGCTTGAACGCCGCGCCCAGCACCGCCACCCGCTTGCCGACCAGCGAGCCGTCGCAGACCTCGCGGGCCAGCTCGACCATCCGGATCCGGCGGCGCATGTTGATGTTGTCGACCTCGCGCAGGAACGTCAGCGCCTGGTCAGCGCCGAGTTCCCCGGCACGGGCCATGAACGCCCGGATGTCCTTGGGCAGGCAACCGCCACCGAAGCCGAGGCCGGCGTTGAGGAACTTGCGGCCGATCCGGTCGTCGTGACCGATCGCGTCGGCCAGCTGCTTCACGTCGGCCCCGGTCGCCTCGCACAGCTCGGCCATCGCGTTGATGAAGGAGATCTTCGTGGCCAGGAATGAGTTGGCCGCGGTCTTCACCATCTCCGCGGTCGCGTAGTCGGTGACCACCTGCGGGGTGCCCACCGCGACGATCGAGGCGTAGACCTCGTCCAGCATCGCCCGCGCCGTCTCACCGTCGGGGCCGGCAGGGAGGCCGTAGACCAGCCGGTCCGGGTGCAGCGTGTCCTGGACCGCGAAGCCCTCGCGGAGGAACTCCGGGTTCCAGGCCAGCATCGCCCCGGGCACCTTGCTCTCGACCAGCTCCGCCAGCCGGGCCGCCGTGCCCACCGGGACCGTCGACTTCCCGGCCACCAGGTCACCGGGCTTGAGCGCCGCCAGCAGGCTCTCAACGGCCGACTCGACGAACCGCAGGTCCGCGGCGTACTCCCCGCGCTTCTGCGGGGTGCCCACGCAGACGAAGTGGACGACGGCGTCGCCGGCGTCGGCCATGTCGGTGCTGAACCGCAGGCGCCCCGTTGCCAGGGACGTGCCCAGCAGCTCCTCGAAACCCGGCTCGTAGAACGGGGCCTTGGCCCGCTGCAGCGCGTCGATCTTCGGCTGGTCGACGTCGATGCCCACGACGTCGTGCCCGAGCTCGGCCATCGAGGCCGCGTGCACCGCGCCCAGGTAGCCGCAACCGATGACCGAGATCTTCATGCGCGTGCCACTCCCCTACCTGCGGACACCCGACGCGCCCAACTCCACGCGCACGGTAGACAACGCACCCGCCCGCGCGCCAGCCGCGGTCACCCAGCTGTGGCCGACTGTTCACCGGGTGGGACCGACGTCACCGACATCACCCGCGCGGGGAGACGTCCCTCCCTGGGATGACCCGGCCGTCCGCGACCGCTGCTCGGCGGCCCGCTGTCCTTAGGGTCCGATGGAGTGACGGAAAGGCGGTGGGCATGAGCAGCGTCCAGACGGATGGCGACGGACCCGCCGCGGAGTCGGCCGGTTCCGATGCCGAGGTGGTCGAGACCACCCCCCGACGGCGATGGGTGCGGCGCACGCTGATCAGCCTGAGCGCGCTGGCACTGGTGCTCGCGCTCGCCATCGGTACCGGCCTGTGGTTCGTCAGCAACCGGTACGGCGGCAACATCGAGCGGGTCGGCGACGTCTTCGCCGAACTCGACGACGGCGCCCGCCCGGCCCCCGCGTCGCCGGTCGACCAGCCTGAGGCGACCGCCGACCCGGTCACCTTCTTGCTGGTGGGCTCGGACACCCGCGCCGAACTCGAGCCGGGCGAGCTGCCCGACGCCCGCGCCGACGCGATCATGGTGGCCCGCTTCGCCGGCGACCGCGAGCACGCTCAGGTCGTCTCCATCCCCCGCGACTCCTGGGTCGACATCCCCGGGTACGGGAAGGACAAGATCAACGCTGCCTATGCGCTCGGCGGCCCCACACTGCTGATCGAGACGATCGAACAGCTGACCGGCGTGCGGATCGACCACTACGCGGCGATCGACTTCGCCGGGCTGATCCAGGTGACCGACGACCTCGGTGGCGTCGACGTCGTCGTCTCGGAGACGACGAGCAACGGGCCGTACACCTTCACCGCCGGCCCCAACCACCTCGACGGCGACCAGGCCCGCTGGTACGTGGGCCAGCGTTACGACCTGCCCGGTGGCGACTTCGATCGGGTGAAGCGGCAGCAGAACTACCTGCGCGCGATGTTCACCAAACTGTTCAGCCAGGAGGTGTTCACCTCACCGGGCAAGCTCGACTCGACGCTGCTGGCGGTCACGAACGCGGTCGCCGTCGACGATGCCCTCGACAACGGGGACCTGCTGTCGCTGGCCTATTCGCTGCGCGGCCTCACCCCGGCCGACGTCGAGTTCTTCACCGCCCCGGTGCTGGGCATCGGCACCGAGGGGGCGGCCAGCGTGGTCTACGTGGATCAGACGGCCGGCGAGCGCATGTGGGGCTACCTGCAGACCGACTCGCTGGGCCAGAACGCCGCCGAGTTCAGCGACGAGGCCCTGCCCGAGGTACCCCGGTGAACGCAGTCGCGCCGGGGCCGGGTGGACCACCCGACTCCGGCGCGACTGGACTGCTCACTGCGACTGCGAGCTCAGGTCAGCGGTAGCCGGGCGAGGTGTAGCTCCGGCCGACCGAGCCGGCGGGGACGAAGTCACCGGACGACGGGCGGCCCTGCTTCACGCTGCCGGTGATGGAGCTGTCCTTCGGCCAGGTCGCCACGCCGTTGGCGACCTTCGCGGCGCACTGCTTGTGGGTGACCGAGGGCCAGACGCTCTGGCCGAAGGGACGGCCGGGCCGGGGGGCGACGTAGACGCCGTCCAGGGCCAGCGGGTAGTCGTCGTTGCAGTCGGTCCAGATGTAGTAGCCACCCTTGCTGACCGTGCCGTCGTTCGTGCCGACGATGTTGGTGTTGCGGATGGTGCCGCGGCCGATCGGGCCGGTGTTCTCGAAGACGTGCAGGCCCTGGAAGTTCGACGAGCCGGTCAGCCGGTCGATGCGGTACTCGCGCAGGCCACCCCAGGGCTGGAAGACGTCGGCGTGGTTCCCGGTGCTCATGCCGCGCAGGCCGT
>NZ_JPMX01000031.1 GCF_000761485.1 Modestobacter caceresii | reverse complement strand
CCGTGCGGTTCTTCAACGCCGAGAAGGGCTTCGGGTTCATCGAGCCCGACGAGGGCGGAGACGACGTGTTCGTGCACTTCTCCGCCATCGCCGACGACGGTGGCTACCGCAGCTTGGACGAGGGGCAGCGGGTCGAGTACACCGCCAGCGCCGGCGACCGCGGCATGCAGGCCGACTCCGTCCAGCCGCTCTGACACCCTCCCGCTGACCGCCGGGCACCCGCGGCGGTCAGCGGGACGGACGGCCCGCCGCCGACCCTGGGTGCGCCGTCGCGAACGAGGGAACAGATGGTCACCGAGCGAGACCGCAGGACGCCGGAGGCGCCGGCCTGGACCCGGAGCTACGCCGACGGGGTCCCTGCGGAGGTGGATGTCCCCCGGGAGACCGTCCCCGACCTGCTGACCGCGGCGGCGCAGCGGTTCCCGGACCGGCCGGCGCTGGAGTTCGTCGGCGCGACGACGAGCTACGCCGAGCTGCGGGACGCCGTCGCCCGGGCCGCGACGGTGCTGCGCGACCTGGGGGTGCGGCCCGGTGACCGGGTGGCCCTGGTGCTGCCCAACTGCCCGCAGCACGTGGTCGCGTTCAACGCCGTCCTGCGGCTGGGTGCGATCGTGGTCGAGCACAACCCGCTGTACACCCCCGAGGAGCTCGGCTCTCAGTTCCGCGACCACGGGGCCGCCGTCGCGATCGTCTGGAACGTGGTCGCCCCCGTCGTCCAGGGCCTGGACGCACCGGAGCTGCGCGAGGTGCTCGCGGTCGACCTCAGCCGGGCGCTGCCGCTGGTGAAGCGGCTGGCGCTGCGGCTGCCGGTGCCCAAGGCCCGGGCCACCCGGGCGGCGATGACCAAGCCCGCCCCCGGGACGACGTCCTGGGACGCCGTGGTGGCCGGGGCCACTCCGCTGGAGGAGGCCCACCCGGGCCCGGCCCACGAGGACGTGGCGCTGCTGCAGTACACCGGCGGCACCACCGGCAGCCCCAAGGCCGCCGTCCTCACCCACCGGAACCTGATCGCCAACGTCACCCAGTCCCTCGCCTGGGTGCCCCAGCTGCGGGCGGGCGAGGAGGTCTTCTACGGCGTCCTCCCGCTGTTCCACGCCTACGGCGTGCTGCTGTGCCTGGCTGCAGCGGTGCGGCTGGGTGCGGTGCTGGTGCTGTTCCCGCGCTTCGACGTCGACCAGGTGCTGGCCGCGGCCAAGAAACGGCCGCCGACGTTCTTCCCCGGGGTGCCGCCGATGTACCAGCGGCTGGCCGCTGCGGCCGAGGAGCGCGGCGTGGACCTGTCGGGCGCCCGGGTGGCGATCTCCGGGGCGATGCCGCTGCCGCTGGAGACCGCGCAGCTGTGGGAGCGGGTGACCGGCGGGCTGGTCGTGGAGGGCTACGGGATGACCGAGGCCTCGCCCATCGTGATCGGCAACCCGGTGGGGCCGACCCGCCGGACCGGCACCGTCGGGCTGCCGTTCCCGTCGACCCGGATGCGGGTGGTCGACCCGGAGGACCCGACCGTCGACCGGGCGCCGGGGGAGCGCGGCGAGCTGCTGGTGCAGGGGCCCCAGGTGTTCTCCGGCTACTGGAACCGGCCGGAGGAGACCGCTGCCGTCCTGCTGCCCGGCGGCTGGCTGCGCACCGGCGACGTGGTCGAGGTCGACGACGACGGGTTCGTCCGGATCGTCGACCGGATCAAGGAACTGATCATCACCGGCGGCTTCAACGTCTACCCCTCCGAGGTCGAGGACGTGCTGAAGGCGGTCGACGGCATCACCGACGCCGCCGTCGTCGGCCTGCCCGGCAAGAACGGCGAGGACGTCGTCGCCGCGGTCGTGCTGGAGCGGGAACTCGACCTGGACGCCGTTCGGGAGTCCATCCGTGGGTCGCTGGCCGCCTACAAGGTGCCGCGGCGGATCGTGGCGGTCGACGACCTGCCCCGCTCGCAGATCGGCAAGGTCCTGCGCCGCGAGGTCCGCGACCAACTGCTCGCCGACTAGCGGGACTGCTCGGGCCGGCTGCTCCCCGAGTGGTTCGGTGGGCTTCCCGAAACCGCCCTCCGAGCGAGTCGGTGCTGGTGTCCCTGAGCGGCCCATTCAGGGACACGCCCCGTGGAGCCGCCGGACGTTCCCGCGGAAACGCGGTCAAGGTGAGCGGCTTGACCACGTTCCCGCGGGAACGTCTCGCCTCCGGCGACGAGCGTCCTTGAGCGGCCCACTCTGGGACACCGCTCCTCCACGTCAAGGGAGCCGACCGTAAGGCGAGTGCCTCAACTCCCGACCGGCGGGATCAGTCTCGGCGGCTTGCCCGGTCACGACTTGAGCGCAAGGCCAAGAACACGCCGGCCGCGCCCAGCAGCGTGGCGACGAAGCCGAGGCCGACCGCGAGTCCGAGCAGCTGGCCGGCAACCGTTCCGAGGACGGCGCCTAGCGCGCTAAACAGCAGCAAGAGCACCCGAAAGCGCCGGCCGCGGACCTCCGGTGACATGCGAGCACGGTAGCTTGCCGTCTCGGTTCCGGACGGCAGCGGTGGGCTGCCGGACTTACGAGGAGGCGGTCGAACACCCGGCCGCCTTCGGCCGATGTCTTGCTTGCAGTCCTGGAGGCCGCCTCTGGGCGGTCAGCGTCCCTGTCCCATAGCGGCCCACAATGGGACACCCTCGCAACGGAGCGACCGCCGGATCGTGTGTGCGTCGGAGGCCGCCCTCTGTTCCACGTACCTGCTGTCTCCCGGACCCTCGAGGAGCAGGGACACCGTTCTCCCGTAGTTCTGCAGTGCGACGAAGCGGCCCATCTTGTTCCAGCGTCTCCGGGCAGGATGCAGGACATGAGCGTGAGCACCTGCGCCGTCCTGCGCTGTCAGAATGACGCCGCCGAGGTCTGGCACGTGAGCCGTCCGGAGCCCCGCGACTACCGGGTGTGCGCCCGCCATCGGCAGGCGATTCGCGACGGCGCTCTCTGGGCCAGGGACACCAGCGACGACGCGGTCCTGCTTCTGGAGGGCGACGCCGACTTCACCATGCCGAACGTTCTACGCGGCTACCGGATCGGCGGCGGCGCCCTGGCAGAGGTGGTTGAGGGCGAACGCGAGTACGTCCTCCGCTTGGAGCTGACCCATGGGCACCTGGGTGTCCCCCAGGACCGCGAGCTGACGCTGTACCTACCGCTGACCGTCGCAGGGCCGTTCGCTGCGGCACTTCAGCGGTTCGTCGACTCGTGGCCGGCGCCACCCGATGGTGAGGGTCCGTCCGGAGACTGATCGGGCCCACTCCGTTCCACCAAGCCCGCGCGCGCCGCTCTGAGCGGCCCGCTCAGGGACATCGCCTGACGGCACCTCTAGGGCAACGGTTGGTCGGCCTGTCGTGTGCGCTCTCGCCGGGCGTAGAAGATCCGAACAAGCCAAACCGATGACGTCAGAAGCAGAAGGCCGGAGATGAACAGCTTCCATCCATCGTGATCGCCGAGCGCCCGGACTAGAGCGACCATGGAGACGCACCAGACGACTGTCCAGAACACCAGGTCGAACGTCCCGAGAGGACGCAGCCAGGAACTGGACATCTTCCCGACAGTAGGGCACCAAGATCCCAAGGCGCATCTCAGTAGGTGTCCCTGAAGCCGCCTTCAGGGCGCACTCGCCGGAGCGGCGCCAAGTCATCGAAGCCTGCTCACGTCACCTCACCGATGGGCTCCGGCTCAGCGAAGGGACAGCCCGGTGGCGGTGAGCACGTCGCCGTTGGCGACGAGCTGGACGGCGGCCTCGATCTCCGGGGCCAGGTGCCGGTCGGGGCCGGGGCCCGGCACCCCGGCGGCCCGGACGGCGTCCCGGGCCGCGCCGGTGGCCGCCGCCGGCTGCAGCGGGGCGCGCAGGTCCAGCGCCCGGGCCGCCGTGAGCACCTCGATGGCCAGCACCCGGGTCAGCCCGTCCAGCGCCCGGCGCAGCTTGCGGGCGGCAGCCCAGCCCATGGACACGTGGTCCTCCTGCATCGCCGAGGAGGGGATCGAGTCGACGCTGGCCGGCACCGCGAGCCGCTTGAGCTCGCTGACGATCCCCGCGGCGGTGTACTGGGCGATCATGTGGCCGGAGTCGACACCCGCGTCATGGGCGAGGAACGGCGGGAGCCCGTGGCTGCGGGATGCGTCCAGGAACCGGTCGGTGCGGCGCTCGCTCATGCTGGCCACGTCGGCGACCGCGATCGCCAGGAAGTCCAGCACGTAGCCGACCGGGGCGCCGTGGAAGTTGCCGTTGGACTCCACCCGCCCGTCGACCGTCACCACCGGGTTGTCGATCGCCGCGGCCAGCTCCCACTCGGCCACGGTGGCGGCGTGTGCCGCGGTGTCCCGGGCGGCGCCGTGCACCTGCGGGGCGCAGCGCAGCGAGTAGGCGTCCTGCACCCGGGTGCACTCCGGGCCGCGGTGGCTCGCCATCACCCCGCTGCCGGCCAGCAGCGCCCGCAGGTTGGCCGCCGAGTCCGCCTGCCCGGGGTGCGGGCGAAGCCCCTGCAGGTCGGCGGCGAACACCGCGTCGCTGCCCAGCAGCGCCTCCACGCTCATCGCCGCGGCGACGTCGGCGGTGCTCAGCAGCCGGCGCAGGTCGGCCAGCGCGAGCAGCAGCATGCCGAGCATCCCGTCGGTGCCGTTGACCAGCGCCAGGCCCTCCTTCTCCGCCAGCTGCACCGGGGTGAGCCCGGCGTCAGCGAGCGCCTCGGCGGCAGGGCGCAGCTCCCCGGCGGCGCCCCGGACTGTGCCCTCGCCCATCAGCGCCAGCGCGATCGACGACAGCGGCGCCAGGTCACCGGAGCAGCCCAGGGAGCCGTACTCGTGCACCGTCGGGGTGATCCCGGCGTCCAGCATCGCCGCGTAACCACGGGCGGTCTCGGGCCGGACGCCGGTGCGCCCGGTCGCCAGCGTCGACAGCCGCAGCAACATCAGTGCGCGCACCACCTCGCGCTCCACCTCCGGGCCGGAGCCGGCGGCGTGCGAGCGGATCAGGCTGCGCTGCAGCTGGGCCCGCTGGGCGACCGGGATGTGCCGGGTGGCCAGCGCGCCGAACCCGGTGGAGACGCCGTAGTGCGGGCGGTCGTCGTCGGCCAGCCGCTCGACGACCTCGCGGGTGGCGGCGATCCCGGCCAGCGCCTCCTCGGACAGCCGCACGCCGTAGCCGTCCCGGGCCACCCGGACGACGTCCTCCGGGGTGACCGGTTCGCTGCCGACGACGACCTGCTGGGTGTCCACCGCTGTGCTCATGGCTCCATCTGACCTGGCCCGCGGCAGCGGATCCAGGTTCGCGAGCCGGGTGCTGTCCGGTATCCCAGACGTTTCAGTCGGGGCGGCGACCGTTGATCCGGCGGGTCAGCTCGGCGGCCGCTCGGGCCACCCGCTGCGCGAGCTCGGTCCGCCCGGGGGCGTCGACGTCCTCGGTGGGGAAGGTGACCGCGACCGCCGCCGCCGGCCGGCCGGCGTGGTCGTGCACCGCCGCGGCGACCGAGGCGAACCCTGGCGTGACCTCGCCGTCCTCGTCGGCGTCCCCGGCCCGGCGCACCTCGCCCAGCAGCCGGCGCAGCTCCGAGAGCCGGCGGGGACCCAGGTCGTGCCGGTCGACGAACGCGGTCGCATCGGGGAACAGTGCTCGCACCTGGGCCGGCGGCAGACCGGACAGCAGCGCCCGGCCACTGGCGGTCAGCTGGGCCGGCAGCCGGACGCCGACGTCGGTCACCAGCGGCGGCCGGCCCGGCGCCCGCTGCTCGACGACGTAGAGCACCTCCCGGCCGTGCAGCACCGCCAGGTGCGCGGAGTGGCCGACCGCGTCGACCAGCCGGGCCAGCACCGGGCGGGCCAGCCGGGCCAGCGGCTCCTGGCGGGAGTAGGCGCTGCCGATCTCGAAGGCGCTCACCCCCAACCCGTACCGGCGTTCCTCGGGCAGGTGGACGACGAAGCCGGCGTCGACCAGTTCGGCGAGCAGGTGGTACGTCGTCGACCGCGGCAGCCCGAGGTCGCGGGCGAGGGCGGCGGCGGGGACGGCACCGGGGGAGCGGGCCAGCGCCTGGAGCAGCGCCAGCGCCTGCCGGGCGGCGGGCACCCCGCCCCGCGGCGTCCGGGGTGAGGGGACCGGCTCCGGCACCGGGGGAGCCTACGGCGCGATCGACCCCGCGCTGCCCGCGGTCAGCGGGGCCGTTCGTGCCGCAGCAGGACGACGCCGTTGCCGAAGGTGCGGGTCTCGACCAGGCGCAGGTCCGTGGGCTTCTCGCCAGGACCGAAGAGCAGGCGCCCGGCCCCCAGCAGGACCGGGTTCACGTAGAGCCGGTACTCGTCGATGAGGTCGTGCCGCCGGAAGGCCGCGCCCAGGCGCGCCCCGCCCAGCACCATGTCGCCCCCGGGCTGCGCCTGCAGTGCCCGCACCTCGTCGGGCACGACCTCGCGCACCAGGGTGGCGTTCGGACCCGGGGCGGCGAGGCTGCTCGAGTAGACCACCTTGGGCATCCCTCGCCAGATGCCAGCGAACTCCGCCTCGGTGGGCGAGCTGTCGGGGTCCTGGTCCGCCGCCGGCCAGTACTGCTCCATCAGCTCGTAGGTCACCCGGCCGAAGAGGAAGGCGCTCATCGTGGCCAGCTGCCGGTTGAAGTGGTCGTGCAGCTCCTCGTCGACGAGGTGCCAGCTGATGTCGCCGTCCGGGCCCTCGAAGTACCCGTCGAGCGACACCGCCATCTGGGCCACGACTCTGCGCATGCTGTTCTCCGTCCCGATCGCCTGGTCCTGCCGGAGACGAGACCGTCGTGCAACGCCGGACTCATCGGTCCCGGGCGGACCGCGGCTCAGCCGCCCGCCTGCACCTCGGCCGCGCCGATCTCCACCCAGTCGTCGCGCAGCCGCACCGGGTGGACCGGCAGCCGCAGCGCCGGGTCGTCCGGTGCGTCCAGGCAGACCCCGGTGCGCAGGTCGAACACCTGCTTGTACATGGGGGAGGCGACGGTCGGTGCCTCGCCGCGGGTGCCCACGATGCCCCGGGCGATCACGTGCGCCCCGCTCACCGGGTCGCGGTGGCCCACGGCGTGCAGTGCGCCGTCGAAGAGCCGGAACACCGCGACCTGCTGGTCGCCGACCAGCGCGGCCACCCCGCGCTCGGGCTGCAGGTCGGCGTACCGGCAGACGGCCGTCCAGCCGGTCGGGGCCGTGGGCTCGGGGTGCTGGGTCTCGGGGGGCAGGGTCGCGGTCATCGGGAGAACACCTCCAGTCGGGGACCGGCCACCAGGACGGCGCCGGGCCGGGCTGCCTCGTCGGCCGTCCGTTCCGCCGCGGTGCTCGGCCGGGGCTGCCCCCGTTCCACGACGTAGGACAGCGACGGGTCGGGGGAGTCGGGGGCGTTGACGAAGGAGGCGAACCGGCGCAGCTTCTCCGGGTCCTCCAGGGTGGCGCGCCACTCGTCGGTGTAGCCCTCGACGTGGTCGGCCATCGCCGCGTCCAGGTCGGCGGCGATGCCCAGGCTGTCGTCGAGGACGACGGCGCGCACGTGGTCCAGCCCGCCCTCGATCTCCTCCAGCCACGGCGCGGTGCGCTGCAGCCGGTCGGCGGTGCGCACGTAGTAGACGAGGAAGCGGTCGATGGTGCGCACCAGCGTCTCGGTGCCCAGGTCCTCGGCCAGCAGCTTCGCGTGCCGCGGGGTGAAGCCGCCGTTGCCGCCGACGTAGAGGTTCCAGCCGTTGTCGGTGGCGATGACCCCGACGTCCTTGCCGCGCGCCTCGGCGCACTCCCGCGCGCAGCCGGAGACCCCGAGCTTGATCTTGTGTGGGGAGCGCAGCCCGCGATAGCGGAGCTCCAGGGCGATCGCCAGGGCGACCGAGTCCTGCACGCCGTACCGGCACCAGGTCGAGCCCACGCAGGACTTCACCGTGCGCAGCGACTTGCCGTACGCGTGCCCGGACTCGAAGCCGGCCGCGACCAGCCGCTCCCAGATCGCCGGCAACAGCTCCATCCGGGCGCCGAAGAGGTCGATCCGCTGACCGCCGGTGATCTTGGTGTAGAGCCCGAAGTCGCGGGCCACCTCACCGATCGCGATCAGCCCCTCCGGCGTCACCTCGCCGCCGGGGATCCGCGGCACCACCGAGTAGGTGCCGTCCTTCTGGATGTTGGCCATCACGTGGTCGTTGGTGTCCTGCAGCGTGGCCCGCTCGCCGTCGAGCACGTGCCCGGAGTCCAGGCTGGCCAGGATGGAGGCGACGACCGGCTTGCAGATGTCGCAGCCCCGGCCGCGGCCGTGCCGGTCGACCAGCTCGCTGAAGCTGGTGATCCCGGTGACCCGGACGACGTCGAACAGCTGCGCCCGGCTGACGTCGAAGTGCTCGCACAGCGCCGAGCTGACGGTGACCCCGGCGGCCGCCAGCTCGGTGGTCACCAGCTTCTTCACCAGCGGCAGGCAGGAGCCGCAACTCGTGCCGGCCTTGGTGCAGGCCTTGACCGCGCCCAGGTCGGTGCAGCCGTCGCAGCGGACGGCGTCCCGGATCGCCCCGGCGCTGACGTTGTTGCACGAGCAGACGGCAGCGTCGTCGGGCAGCTCGGCCGACGCCGGCCCGCCCTCGGCGCCCTCCGGCAGCAGCCACGCGGCCGGGTCGCCGCCCAGCTCGCGGCCGACCAGCGGCCGCAGCCCGGCGTACGCGCCGGCGTCGCCGACCAGGATGCCGCCGAGCAGGGTGCGCGCGTCGTCGGAGAGCACCAGCTTCTTGTAGACCCCGGCCACCGGGTCGCCGTAGACGACCGACAGCGCGCCAGGGGAGGTGCCGAACGCGTCGCCGAAGCTGGCGACGTCGACCCCCAGCAGCTTCAGCTTGGTGGACAGGTCCGCACCCGGGAACTCCGCCGCCCCGCCGAGCAGCTGGTCGGCGACGATCTCGGCCATCGTGTACCCGGGCGCGACCAGCCCGTAGGTACGGCCCTCGACCGCGGCGACCTCGCCGATCGCCCAGACGGCCGGGTCCTCGGTGCGGCAGGTCGGGTCGACCGCCACCCCGCCGCGCGGGCCGACCGGGAGCTCGCACGCCCGGGCCAGCTCGTCGCGGGGCCGCACGCCGGCGGCGAACACCACGACGTCGACGTCCAGGTGGGTCAGCCCCGCCGCGGACCCCTCGGCGGCGTGCATCCGGGCGACCCGGCCGTCCCGGCCCGCGGTGAGCTTGGCCGTCGCGGTGCCGGCGTGCACCTGCACGCCGAGCGCGCCGACCAGCCGCTGCAGCGCCTCGCCGCCGCCCTCGTCGACCTGCAGCGGCATCAGCCGGGGGGCGAACTCGACGACGTGGGTCTGCACGCCCAGGGCAGTCAGCGCGCCGGCGGCCTCCAGCCCGAGCAGCCCACCGCCGACGACGGCGCCGGTGACGGGGCGAGGGCTGCCGTCCTCCTGCCGTCGGGTATCGACCTCGGTCACGTACTGGCGGAGCGCGGCGACGTCGTCGATCGTGCGGTAGACGAAGCAGCCGGGGAGGTCCTTGCCCTCGACCGGGGGGACGAACGGCGCCGAGCCGGTGGCCAGCACAAGCGCGTCGTAGCGGTGCTCCCGGCCACCCGCCGTCCGCACCAGCCGGGCCCGCCGGTCGACCTCGGTCACCTGCTCACCGCGACGCAGCTGCACGCCGGGGGTGTCCCAGAGGGCCGGGTCGCCGAGCGCCAGGTCCTGCGGGTCCCGGCCGGAGAAGTAGGAGGTGAGGGCCACCCGGTCGTAGGGCGCACGCGGCTCCTCGGCCAGCACGGTCACCTGCCAGCCGCCGTCGGCGACCCCACCCCGGTCGACGAGCGCCTCGACCAGCCGGTGGGCGACCATCCCGCCGCCCACGACGACGAGCTGGCGGGGTCCGGCGGTGCTCGGGGCGGGGGTGCTCATGCGCAGGGTGCTCCTTCGACGGCGGCGGTGCTGCGGGACGGCGGCCCCTTGCCGAGCGAAGTTATGGACGCGGTGTTTCCGTCGGCGTCGCGCCGCGTTACGGAGCGGCAAGGTCGAGCGCACAGTGCCGCCGGCGCCGGCGTGAGCCGTTCAGCCCTGGGCACCGGAGCCGAAGTCGCCGAACGGCTCGCCGGTCATCGGGGCCACCGGTGCCTGCCTGAGGAGCTGCCCAGCGGCGTCCAGGGTGCGCACGGTCTGGGCGCCGTCGGGGAGGGGGACGACGTTGCCGCCCCCGGTCAGCGGCAGCCGGGCGATCACCCGGTCGGTGGCGCCCAGCACCTCCACGGCGGTCGCGTCCGGTGGTGCGGTGACGACCAGCCAGCTGCCGTCGCCGGACTGACCGAGCCCCGGCAGGTCGACCGTGCACGTCCGGGCCACGGTCAGGGACGACACCGGGGTGCTGCCGGCCGGCGTCACGGTGCCGCAGGCGAGGGCCCCGCCGCCGCCCCCGGCCCAGGTGGTGACCACCAGCGCACCGCCGGGGCTGCGGCCGACGACGACGGCGACGGTGCCCGGCCCCCGGCTCAGCGGCAGGGTGCCCGACCACAGCAGCTCCGGCTGCAGCCCGGCCGGCTCGACCCCCAGCGGCACGGCCAGCCCGACCAGCGCGGCCGCGACCACCCGCGCGTCGGGCTCCTGGGTCACCGGGCGGATCGGCTCCAGCACCGGGAGGGGGGTGGTGCGGCCGGGCCGGTCGCCGGGCCAGTCGACGGCCGACCGGTGCAGCAGCCGGCCCTCCCGGGTGACCCGGACGCTCAGCGCCGGGCCGTCCTCGGTGGTGGTGGCCGGGACGACGGCCACGCCCTCGACCGCCTCCACCGGCGCGTACCTGCGGCCGACCGTGCCCCGCGGCCCGACCAGCAGCCGCTCGGAGACCTCGATCGTGTCGCCGCGCCCGGCGACCACGACCAGCGACCCCGGACCCGGCCCGCCCAGCAGCAGGGTGAC